>CP054182.1:3611058-4212902 GCA_015709675.1 Ignavibacteriales bacterium | reverse complement strand
TATCAGGAATCCGAAACTGAATACGACTGGAACGAAGGCGCATGGGAGCCGTATTATAAAACTTTGTATACCCGTAATGCGCAGCTGAATGCAACTGAAATAATTTATCAGGATTATTTCAGCGGATCGTTCCAAAATTCCAGCAGGGAGGTTATTACCTATCTTGCTGACGGCGAGAGACGTGATTCCAATTACTACTACGTCTGGATGGATATGACTTCTTCCTGGCAGCCTTCATCAGTTGAAATAACCACCTATAATGCAGCAGGTGATGATGATGTTATTTATTATAAGACCTGGATCGGTTCCTCGTGGGAGAATCTCAGTAAGATCACATTTACCTATGATGCCCAGCAGAGAGAAACTGTTGAACTGACAGAAATCTGGGAGAACAATGCATACCGTAATGCTTATCGTATACTTTCTTCATACACAGCGACCTCGGTAAAAGAAGAAACTGCTCCGGCTTCATTCACTCTGAAGAATAACTATCCAAATCCGTTTAATCCCTCAACCACCATTGAGTATGAGGTTAAGAACGCCGGCATAGTAACACTTACCGTTTATAATGTGCTTGGCCAGATTGTAGCCGTTCTTCAGAATGGTTACCAGCAGGCGGGTGTATATAGCGTGCAGTTTGATGCTTCAGGGCTCACAAGCGGTGTGTATCTCTATGAACTGGCTGCAGGCAATACCAAGGTCACGAAAAAGATGATACTGAATAAGTAATTTCAGAAAAAATATAAATCGGTGACAGGTTCATCAGTTAAAAATTTTTGACACTTTTTTAAGGGACAGCTCAAGAGCTGTCCCTTTCTGTTTTCGGGAGATATGATTGTAATTTAATTATGCAGGGAAAGTAACGAGTTGTTTTACCGGGACAGCCCTGGAATTGAGGTGATGAGTTCCTGGTGAATGGTTATTGAGTAATCGTGAGTTCCCGCCCGGGGCTCCTGTATCCCTCCTCCTTTTTCATCTTTCCCGTTTGCCGTTCCGGTGGTATATTTTGAGCCAGAAAATATTTTTTCATAACTACCGAACATTATTTTCCAGAGGACTCTTAATGAAAATTTTCCGCTTTACAGCACTGATAATGGCTTTAACGGGGAGTATTTTACTGTTTCAGGGGCATACACCGCCTGAAGAGGGGATGTACCCTCTCAGCGAAATAGCCAATGTGGATCTGGTGAAAGCCGGTCTGCAGATTGACCCCAAAGAAATCTATAATCCCGGCGGAATAAGTCTGGTTGATGCACTGGTCAGGGTTGGCGGATGCACCGGTTCTTTCGTCTCGGACAAAGGACTGATTCTCACAAATCATCACTGCGCGTTTGACTACGTCCGTGCGGCAAGCACTGTTGAGAATAATTATCTTGAAAACGGACTTCACGCAAAAACCTTTGCTGATGAGATCCCAGCCCAGGGACTAACCAGCATGATCACTGAGGACTACCGTGACGTATCAGCAGAAGTTCTCTCCGCTGCCCGCGGCGTTGAAGATCCGGCTGAACGCACCAAAGCAATCCAGAAGAAAATCCGTGAAATTGTTGACCGTGAAGAAAAGAAAAACAGCGAAATAAAAGCTGAAGTTTCCGAAATGTTCATCGGTCAGACCTATATTTTATTTATTTACAGGATTATTAAGGATGTGCGTCTGGTGTATATACCGCCGCGCAGTATCGGGGAGTTTGGCGGTGATTCAGATAACTGGATGTGGCCGAAACATACGGGCGATTTCTCATTTCTCCGTGCTTATGTCGGCAAAGATGGCAAAGCCGCTCCTTATTCAAAGGATAACGTTCCCTATACACCAAAACGCTTTTTGAAAGTTAATCCAAACGGCGTGAATGAAGAAGATTTTGTTTTCATACTCGGTTATCCTGGCAGGACATTCCGTCATCAGCCGGCCGACTTTGTAAAGTTTCACGAGACGGTACAGCTTCCTTATATAGAAAATTTGTACAGCCATCTGATTGACGGCTTTGCTTCACTTTCAAAAGATGATACTGAAACGGAACTGAAACTGGCAGCAAGAAGAAACTCTCTTGCCAATGTCCAGAAGAATTATCTTGGCAAAATGACCGGCATGCGCCGTCTTGCCCTGGTTGAAAAGAAAAAGAAAGAAGAAGCACAGCTGCTTGCTTATGTTAACGGAGACGCAGCCCTGAAAGCCGAATACGGCCCGGTGTTTACTGATATAGCGGCAGTATATAACCGGATGTTTGAACTCGGCAGGACTCAGCTTGCCACAGCCCAGCTCCGCACAAATGTTTCAATGATGCGCCTGGCGTCCTTGCTGATTGACTGGTCAAAAGAAGAGCAGAAAGAAGATGCTTCACGTAAAACGATGTTTGCCGAGAAAAACCGCAAGCAGTTAATGGAGACCATAGCTAATATTTATAAATCATACGTTCCCGCGGCTGACCAGCTTGCCTTTATTAAAATTGCCGGTGATGCGTCAGGATTTAAAGAAATGGCCGGCCTCAATTTCATTAAAGAACTCACGGATGCTGACGGAAGCAAAACTAAAGTGAAAAATTTTGCGTCAGGCATTCTTGTGAACAGTGTTATCAGTTCAAAAGAGAAGTTCATTGAGCTTTTTGAGGAGGATTTTGAAGACAGATCAGAAGCAATTGCAGCAGACCCTCTTCTTTCTTATGCTGCAAGAATGGCTGGTGAACTTGAGCCTGTGGAAAAAGAGTATGATGCTTTGAACGGACGTCTGCTTCCGCTGATGGCGAAACTGCTTGACGTGAAAAAGATGTGGCAGAAGAAGAATTTTATCCCGGATGCAAACTCAACACTGCGCCTGACCTATGGATATATCCGCGGTTATTCTCCGCGTGATGCCACCTATCTGAGCCCGATTACCACGCTTCGCGGTCTGATCGAAAAGAGTTATGGCGGCGGTGATTACACCATTCCTTACCGTCTGAAAGAACTGTATGATGCCAAGGATTACGGCCGGTTTGTTCATCCGAAACTGGGTGACGTGCCTGTTGCTATTCTTTATAACATGGATACAACCGGAGGAAACTCAGGCAGTCCGGTTATGAACGCAAAGGGTGAACTGATCGGAGTTAACTTTGACCGTGCGTTTGAAGCGACCATTAACGATTATGCCTGGAGCGAAAGTTACAGCCGTTCAATTGCGGTTGATATACGGTATGTCCTTTGGGTAACGCAGAAATTCGGTGGTGCTGATCATCTGCTTGCCGAAATGGGAGTGAATTAACAGTTTAGAATCTGCGGGGAACCGGATTTTCCCTCTCTTGCAGTCAATGCGGGAGAGGGATTTTTTTTAATTAGTAATGAGGAATTAGTAATTAGTAATGGGGTTTAAAATGAAATTAGCAATGAATATTTTTAAAACTCTCCCTTTTAGCAAAGTCTATATCGCAGGGATTTTATAAGAGGTCAGAGGTTAATACAATATTCGAAAGTTGAATAATTCCCATATATACAGATTATACTAAATGCCTGCGAAGTTGAGGTAATTCTCAGTTCACAATTTACAATTCACAATTATCTTCACATTCTGTTGAACACGATATAATCCAGAACCGGCACTTCTTTGATATGTGGCCGGATGAGGGTCATTACCTGCCCGCGGTGATACGATGAGTGCGAATGAAGGTGGAAAATGATTTGAAAGAGAGGCGTGGTGAATTCAACTCCTGCGTTGTTCTTGTATGTGATCTCCGTATATACATCATCATCCTTAAGGGTTCTGAGGAAATCAAGCCAGAGGGAGGTAATCTGTTTCAGTTCTTTACGCAGGTCTTCAGGTTTATAGTCTTCCCAGATTTTTACCGGACTTGGTTCACCGATGACCCGGTAGTACCAGATATACCGTGATGAAATAATATGCGCGAGCGTCTCCAATGTTTTTGCAGGCGGATTCTCCGCTTTACGGTATGCATCAATCAGCATCCCCGTTGCCCAGGTGTCATATCTGATAAATGAAAGCAGTTCTTTTTTCATGAGTGTGTGAGCGGTTTAAAAAACATAACTGACACCGCTGAGTTCAGCGCTTATCTTCCAGAAGTCGTTTATTGTATGCTGATCATTCGAAGCGGGGGATGAGGCAGTCCTCTTACGTTTGATAAAGTATCCGCCTGATATTTCAGAAACCTCAGGTGAGTAAGCCAGATAGACGGAAGTATCCGCCCCTTCTTCAAGAGATGCACCGGTACGGTTGAAGCCCGTTTTAAGCAGTTTGGTGGTAATCACTCCGGGATGCAGCGTGTTTGCGGTTACTTTGCTTCCTTTCAGATGCTCCGCAAGATAGTAAGTGAAAAGTATGTTGCCGAGTTTTGAAAGTGCATAAGCTTTATATGGATCAAAATGAACCTCTCCCTGCAGATTGTTAAAATCCAGATGGGCGTTCTGATGCGCGATGGAACTGACGGTAATGATTCTGCCCTGTTCCGCATTCTTCAGGCAGGGGAGCAGCAGACCGGTCAGGATAAATGGTGCCAGGTGATTCACTGCAAATGTCATT
Organism: Ignavibacteriales bacterium; assembly: GCA_015709675.1. NCBI lineage: Bacteria > Pseudomonadati > Ignavibacteriota > Ignavibacteria > Ignavibacteriales > Ignavibacteriales bacterium. Next base: position 4,208,398 of record CP054182.1, on the reverse strand, counting down.
TCCAGACCCTCAGGTGTCAGCTTCCTTTCGGTCATAAAGACACCGGCATTATGGATAAGGACATCAAGGACACCGTACTGGGATTTGATGTGATCAGTAAGGGCGTGAAGTTTGTCCCGTTTTGAAAGGTCTGCGTTTACATAATCAATGTGCTCATTGCCGGTTTCGCGTTTAATCTGGTCCCTGAGGTCCGGACCGGTCTGGTAATTTCTGCCGTGAAGAATAATGGTGGCACCGAGTCGGGCTAACTGGCGGGCTGTTTCCAGCCCGATTCCGTCGGTCGAGCCGGTTACAAGTACAACTTTTCCCTGCATGGGTACGATAATCTGTTTTTAGTGAGCGTGACAGTTTATAATTTTGATAACTGAAAGTTAAACAATCCTGAAACGAGCACAAAGCGCCTGCTCATAAGCCAAAAAATTTAGTGGAAGAGAAAAACAGACAGAACCGGGATCTTACGGTGGATATTTTCAGGGGACTCACCATCTTCCTGATGATATTCGTGAATGATCTTGCCTCGGTTACCGGTATCCCCGGCTGGCTGAAGCATTATCCGCCGGAGGAAAACGGAATGACCTTCGTGGATATCGTGTTTCCTGCGTTTCTGTTTATATCGGGAATGAGCATCCCGCTGGCCCTGGATAAACGCATCTCCGCGGGGGAAGGTTACGGGACTCTTCTGGCAGGTATTTTCCGCAGGGGCATAAGCCTGCTTGTTATAGGAGTGCTTATGGTAAATATCAGCGGAGTGAATGCAGAACTTACCGGTATGCATAAATATCTCTGGGGAACCATTGTTCTTCTGGCTGTAATAATGTTTTTTGCAACAGTACCTTCAGGGCGGGCAAGAACCATAGTGCAGATTATCTCAGCGCTCGTCATACTGTATATGGTATATATTTTAAGGAGCGGGACAACTGAGAATCCCGGCTGGATGCAGACCAAATGGTGGGGGATCATTGGACTGATCGGCTGGGCATATCTCTGCAGCTCTTTACTCTATCTCCTAGCGAAAGATAACATTAAACTGATATTTGCCGGCGTCCTCTTTTTTCTTCTGCTCTATATGGCTGACCATGCCGGATATTTTGGCGAAGGGGGAACCGCTGGGAGCATTATCTGGATTGGTGTTCAGCTCGGGAGCCACTCCTTTATCATGGCATCAGGAATGGCTGTTATGCTTTCGGGCAGGGAGCTCAGGCGGAAAAATGCGGAAGCGCATATACTCTATGTATATATTCTAATGATCATTCTTGCCTTTCCCGCGGGGTGGATGCTTGAGCCGGCTTATGGCATAAATAAAAACGGGGCAACGCCCTCCTGGTCTCTTTATTCAGCCGGATGGTGCATTATCATTTTTTCCCTCCTCCGGAATATTCCGTTTGAAAAATACGGCAAGACACCGGCTATGTTGCTCTCTTTCGCGGGGTCAAATGCCCTGCTTGTGTATATATTACCAGATATCTTTTATTTTCTCCTGAGTTTGTCAGGAAGCAGTATATGGTCAGGGGCCGGGCACGGAACAGCCGGGATTATCCGCTCAATGCTTTTTGCCGGAGTATTCACCGCGGCCGGCGCTTTTCTTTACAAATATAAATTCAGACTTCACGTGTAGGAAACAATTATGAAAACATATAAAGCTCATTATATAGCAGGAACACACTGGGACCGTGAGTGGTATCGGGCTTTTCAGGAGTTCCGCTGGCTTCTGGTTGAGGTAATTAACGACCTGCTGGATATCATGGAAAAAAATCCGCAGTTCAAATATTTCCATCTGGACGGGCAGACTTGTCTGCTGAAGGATTATCTTGAAATCATGCCGCAGAATAAGGAACGGCTGGGAAAGATGATTCAGGAAGGAAGGATACTGATAGGTCCCTGGTTTACTATGCCCGATCTTTTCTGCGTTGGCGAGGAAACGCTGGTGCGCAATCTTCTGCTCGGTACAAAAATCAGCCGTGAATGGAATACCGAACCAATGCCGGTGGCATATACCTGCGATATGTTCGGCCATCCTGCTCAGGCGCCGCAGATATATAAAGGTTTCGGTCTTGAGAACTGCGTGGTTGGCAGAGGTACCGTGGAAAGCACAACGCCCGCATTCTTTAACTGGGTTGCTCCTGACGACTCAGGAATTTTTACCTTTAAGCTGCAGGATCACATGGGGTATGGTGCGTTCGTGACAGCAAGGTTTATTCTTGAGGGAAAAGACATGACTGATCCCGGGCTTCGCGCCAAAGCCGCTGAAGGTTTCAGCAAATATATACAGCATGAAATTGACAGGGGCAATTGCGAAGCAATCTGCCTGATGGATGCACTTGATCACCGTCCTCCGGCCCGGAATGCGGATGAATATATGGCGCTCATTGAAGAGACCATGAAGCACGTAAAAACAGAGAATTCAACTCTGCCTCTTTTCTTTGAGCATGCTAAAAAGGAAATTAAGGATCTGCATCAGCGGCATGGTGAACTCCGTGAGCCGACCGAGTTCCGTAATCCCTATAACTGGCTGATTCCGAACTGTACCTCCTCACGCATGAAGATTAAAGTCACCAATGACCGTCTGGAAAATCTGCTTCTCAGATACGCAGACCCTCTTGCCGGAATTGCGGCGCTGCAGGGAGATATATCAGTTTATCCCTTCCTGAATCTGGCATGGGAGCAGGTGCTGCTGAATCATGCGCATGATTCAATCTGCGGCAGTTCCATTGACCAGGCGCACCGTGATATGATGTACCGTTATGAGCAAGCGGAACTCATCGGGCATCAGTCAGTTTCACGGACATTCGGAAAGCTGACAGAGAACTTTAAAGACCTGAGGACAAATGATGATGAATTTACCCTGACCTACTATCATCCTCTTCCTTTTGAGAGCAGGCGGGTAGTGAAACTTGATCTTGATTTCCCGGTAAATTATCCTACCAAAACAAGCGACGGATTTTATCCGCAGGAGGAAATTAACAGCTTCAGTATTGAAGATCAGGAAGGAAATAAAGTACCTTATCAGATTATGGGGGTTACCCCCCGCTATTCTGAACGCACCCGTTTTGCGAGAACCACAACCGATTTTGGCGACGGTGAGGGAGACAGATATACCATAGCAGTTGAGCAGACCATGCCAGGAATGGGATTCCGCTCACTGCTGATTAAACCCTCAAAGCAGCCGCAGAGATATATGGGCTCTCTCAGGAGAGGCGCACTTGGTGCGGAAAACGAACATATATACATGCAGATAAACGGGGACGGAACCTTCAATCTTACCGACAAAGAAAACGGTGAGATATATAACGGACTTCACGTGTTTGAAGACCTGAGTGAAACCGGCCATGGATGGTTTCACATGGGTTCGGCAAATGAGGAGAAAGTATTGTCAGCCGGCTCTGTAGAACGTATTTCTGTTACTGCTGACGGACCTCTTGCCGTGACTTTCCGGGTGCAGTACAAAATGAACATTCCTGCCCGCTATGATCACAGAAGGATGACCAGAAGTTCGGAGGTGAATTATCTGACGGTTATCTCTGATATATCCCTCTGTAAAGGATCAAGATCGGTTGATATAACAACCACCATAAACAACCCTGCTGAAGATCATGCACTGAATCTTCTCTTCCCCGCAGGAGCAGTAAGAGCGCAGTCCTATTTTGCGCATACTCCATTTGATCTGACGGAAAGAGCTATTCACCTCGACAGAAAAACCGAAAATTGGAATGAAGCGGAAATTACGGAGAAGCCGTTTTCACATCTCTTTTTTGTGAAAGATAACAAAAAAGGACTGGCATTCATTTCTGGCGGCGGACTGCATGAAGGAGGCGTTCGTGATGATGCTGAACGGACAATGACCATAGTTATGCTCCGTTCTTACCGCTGGCAGCCGGCGGATAGTGCCGTCTCTGAAGGTCTCGAGAAAGGGGATATAACGTTCAAATATGCGGTAATGCCTGTAAATCATAAAGCAGGAGTGCCTGCTCTGTTTGAAAAGATGCAGGAGCTAAGCGGCCAGCCGGTAAGAAGACAGACCGGCAGATATATGAGCGGATTCCCGCCAATGACCGGAACTGAAAACCCGGGCGCAGGATTTATGAATCTGGTAAATAAAAAACTGATTATATCTTCCTTCAAAAAGAGTGAAGACGGAAATGGAATATCGGTACGTCTCTGGAATCCGATGCGTGAAGAGATTCATGATGAACTGGTATTCAGCAGACCGGTTAAATCCTGCCATATGACCGACATGCAGGAAAATATTCTGGAGCCGGTTCTGGCAGAAAAGAATACCGTGCGCCTACAGGCAGGCGGCAAGAAAATTTTAACCATTAAAGTGGAATTTTAAGTAAATGAAAAACAGTCTGCTCATTTTGTTCTTGCTGCTGGCTGCGCAGGTACCGGCACAGAATCTGCTCTCCGGGGAATGGTATCTTGCGAGGCAATACGTATATAACCGGGACGGCAGTATTGATTCTGTTTCCGGTGACGGTATTGATTTCTTCCGGAAGGCGGGTGATATGCCTGATCTGCTCAAAATAGATGTCAGCGGTAAATTCAGTATGCATTTCCGTGATACGCTGTTCCATGAACGCCTGGTGTATAATGGTACATTTGTACTTAGCGGAAAAAGCGGTATCATGCAGTTTGACCTTCCGCTGGGAAATCCGTCAGTCACGCTTCTTACAAATGAAACGATGATGATTTCACGTGATTACGACCCGGTTCAGACAACACTCCGCCGGGTGGAAAAGATTTTCCACAAGGCGGATATCAGGGAAGATTTTGGAAAGTTCTTTGATGAGCAGAATCTGGAAGGCACTATCCTTGTTTACAATGAAAGAGAAAAGCGATATATCGTTTATAATCCAGAACGGGCAAGAAACGCTTATATACCCGCCTCCACATTCAAGATATTCAACTCAATGGCAGGGATAACCTACGGTGCGGTAAAAGACGAAAACGAAATCATCAAATGGGACGGGGTTAAACGGAGCCGCGAGGAACTGAACAAAGACCTTGACATGCGTGAGGCATTCAGAATTTCGAGTGTCTGGTTTTATCAGGAAATCGCAAGGCGCATCGGGGCAGAGAATATGCAGAAGGCTCTCACGGATAACCGTTACGGAAACCGGAACATGAATGGCGGTCTTGACCGCTTCTGGCTGGATGGTGAAATCAGGATATCCCCCGAGCAGCAGGTTGATTTTTTGCGCAGAATGTATTTTGGCAAACTCAGCTTTAGCGAAAAAAGCGTCCGGATCACAAAGAATATCATGCTTCTGAAAGATGAGGGAGTATATAAACTTTACGGTAAAACCGGCTGGATGGACAGCGGCGGCATTGATCTCGGATGGCTGGTAGGGTTTGTAGAAACCGCGGACAATACCTACTTCTACGCGCTTAATGTACAAAGTCCGCAGGGAACGGTAAAAAATTTCCTGACGGCAAGAAGAGCAATTGTGGATAAGGTATTTAATACATTGTTGGGCAGATAACCGGTAAACTGCCGGCTAATTAGAAAAGGATATATCTCTCTGTTGGCAGGCTCGGAGACACGCCGCGGCGTGTCTGTACAAAGTATCAGTCTGGTTAAATAAGGGTAGGGACAGGTCGCGACCTGTCCTTGGGAAGTATGGGCGGTCCTGCTTCACAGTATATATAATGTGAATCCTTTGAAGTCGTGGTACATCCGTAAAGACACGCCGCGGCGTGTCTGTACAAAGTATCAGTTCTGGAAAAACAATGGTAGGGACAGGTTGCGACCTGTCCTGGGGAAGCATGGGCGCTCCTGCTTCACAGTATATATAATCTGAATCCTTTGAAATCGTAGCACATCCGTACAGACACGCTGCGGCATATCTGTACAAAGCATCAGTTCTGGAAAAATGATGGTAGGGACAGGTCGTGACCTGTCCTGGGGAAGCAACGGTACTCCTGATTAATAGCATATATATAATGTGACTGCTTTGAAGTCGTGGTACATCCGTACAGACACGCCGCGGCGTGTCTCTACAAAAGCTGAATTAAAGAAATATCATCGTTGGGACAGATCGCGACCTGTCCTATTGAATATTGGCGGGATATTATTTTTTGATTTTTATCCCCGTAAAGACACGCCTTTGCTTGTCTTTACGAAGAACAAACTCCCTGCAAATCCTGTTTTGGACTGATTAATTAATATGAATACCGAAGAGTGTATTTCAGCTCGGTTTCACCATCTGCTTTAACTGCTACATTGAACTCGATGGTATCTGCATCAATCTTTGAGAAAGCAAGATTATTGTTTTTAACCTCCCAGTTATAGCCGACATTCTTAACCACATTGATGGTTACAGCTTCTTTTTTTCTGTTCTTCAGCTTTACAATAAACGTACTTTCGTAGGTGTTTTTACTGATCTGTTTGTAGTCTTCCATCACTTCTTCAGCAACGATGTCAAATGCATTCCCCAGTTTAAGGGAGATTTTCTCATTGCGCGGAGTGTGGTCAATAGCATCTTCGCCGACAAACTCCAGTGAACTTCCGTCTGATTTATAGATTCGAACCTTGCCTTTTGGCATCGGAACGCCAAGGCTGAATTCTTCTTTATTTTCAAACTCAACAATCACATTTACATCTTTTTTGCCTGCGGCACTGTAATAATCACTCAGGAAACGGTATTTTTTAACAACCGGAATTCCGCTTCCATCAAAGAGCTGTATTTGTTTTATTTCGTTGTTTGCCACATCCGCCGGACGCTGCAGGTTATATATATGATATTCAAAGAACTCTTTTTCCTCAAACTGACCGCCGGAGCTTTTCTCCATCGTATCATAATACATGGTCGGCGCGTGCTGATTACGGTTAAAATCATCCTGAATCCGGTTTACTTCACCGGCGACCAGTTTAAGATTGGCATTCTTAAAGGAGGTACCGCTGTTATTCTGAATGCTTACCCAGGCGTTAAGGCCGAGATATTTATCATCCTTATCAAGTACGGCAACATACTCAGCGTGCCAGGTCATTCCGCCGGTCATATACGCAAGTTCAAGCTCCTGACTGCCGCCGCTGTTGGCATTGAGCAGAAGTTTAAGGGTGGGGGAAGTTATCAGTCCCTCAGGAAGCGCGTCAACTGAGATGCGGTATTTGGAAAGGTTCGGCAGCAAAGTAAGTCCGCCGCTCTTTTTTCTTATGACAGCCTGGTTATTCGCGATGGAAAGCAGAGTGCCTTCAATAACCTCATCCTTTTCTCCAATGAGCATTACTTCCTTGTCTATATATTTTTCAAGGATTTTAGTCATGGAAACAAGGTCAAACTGGTAATTTTGTTCAAGAACGTTACCATTAAACTTTATACGAACACTGGTAGCATCTATCTGTTGTGATACATTCCCCAGTTCAAGAAAACCGGTTCCTTTGGTGAGATTTACTTTCCGTATTTCACGTATAACACCAAGGTTATCGTTATAAATGGTGACGTTAACCTGTGGGTCAGAGTTTTGCGCCCGGAGGCTTATAACAGTACTAAGTATAAAAAATATTGCAAATAAAAACCGTTTCATGATGGTTCCTTTCTTGGTTTATCAGATCAGATCTGCTGTCACTGCATCCGTTGCGCGTGCCAGATCTTCAGGTTTAAGCCGCATCTGGGTTCCGCGGACACCCGCGCTGACGTAAATGGCATCAAACAAGCCGCTCAGTTCATCCAGATAGACCGGGTAGTGCTTTTTCATGCCAACGGGGGAGCATCCGCCGCGTATATATCCGGTCAGATCAAAAACGTCTTTCAGCTTAGCCATTTCAATTTTTTTATTCCCTGAGGCTGTGGCTGCTTTTTTCAGATTCAGCTCTGCGGTCACGGGAATCACAAATACCGTCACACCGGTTTTATCCCCGATGGTGACCAAAGTTTTAAATACTTCATCACTTTCAGCGCCGACTTTCCTTGCAACTGTTTCGCCGCTCAGGTCGCTTTCATCAACCTCATATTCGTGCAGGGTGTAAGGAATACCTTTTGATTCCAGAATCCTTACCGCATTGGTTTTGCTCAAGCGGCTTTTCCTTCTGCTGCTTCTTTTACTTTATAAAGCTGCCACCAGGGGGTACGCGGATATTCATGATGTTCATGGTGATATCCGAAAAAGTAACAACTGAGCATTGCCCAGAGATGATTCAGCTTCTGGCTTCTTGCTTTATGCGGCTTCATCTCATCGGTGTGCGGTTTCATATGGGGCTTATAGGTTCCGAAATAGAAAAGCTGCAGAGAACTCAGAAAAGCCGGAATGACCCAGAATGCAATAAGCGAAGATTCAGGTATATATCTCTTCATCACATTAAAAGCAACCGCCATAATGGTAAGCTGCCAGAGTGTGGTATAGTGATACATGAAACTGAGCCACCAGAGCCAGAAGTTCTGCGTCTTTACGCTGAAATCGGGATCTCCCTCCTCGCCCGGATGTTTGTGATGAAGAAAATGATTCTTGATCAGGGTTTTGTAGGAAAGTCCCGCGTAAAGAAAGCAGGAAACGCTGCCAAAGAACGAATTCCATCCTTTTCCGCGGTAGATGGTTCCGTGCATCGCATCATGGCCGGTTATAAAAAGGCCGGTATAAAGATACGTCTGCAGCAGAAAATGAAGCCAGAAAACCGGATTAGCCGGGTCAGGCTCAACCGAAGTCAGGATGTACGCCAGATGCCCCAGCCACAGAATAATTATGGCGGACGCAATGATGACACCCGTTATACGCTTTTGTGCCTGAGTTTGTTCCAGAGAAAGTTGTTCATTCATAAAGTTTTTACTCTGTGGTAATTAAATAGCAAAAATCTGTAATGCTATGAAAAAGATAAGCTGAAGCCCGAAATAATAACCAAAAACCATGTCGGTTTTTTTCTCCACCAGCCGGCCGTAAAAGTATGCTGCGGCTGAAGCAATCAGAAACCAGGCAATATAATTCTGCATCGGGACGGCAACATCAGCCCAGGTCCAGTAGTCCAGCGCAATAGCAACCGGCTCAAGGAAATAGTCAAAGAGCACGGCGAGAACACCGGCAAGAGGCACACGGATACCGCTGTTTTTTGTTATCAGGGATGCCAGATAAATGCTCCCTGCCACTACCAGAACCCAGTTAAACCCGATAATCAGCGGAACATCTCCCAGTGAAAAGCCCAGAACTGAACTGTATTCATACGCACCGAATATCAGTCCGGTTTTAACGCCCACGTATTCAGAAAAAAATGTGAAGATATATGTGACCAAAAACCAGATGATGAAACTTTTTTCCTTATACAGACCGGATGCATAGAGCGTGAGTGATCCGGTAAAGAACAGCGTGAAAGGAGTAAGCGTAATCATCAGCGGAAAAAGGACCTCAGTACTGTGTCCGGCGATTCCTACCAGATACATGACTCCAAGTATTATATAGATATACTTTTTCAGATTTTTCTTCCTTTCCATTCGGCGGCGCGTGAGAGCGTTACGCGGACTGAGTTGATTCCGGTCCACAGCACTGCCAGCATCTGAACCGGGTGAAAGACCAGATTAAAAAGCAAGACACCGCGCGATATGCGTGATACGGCTGCCCGCTGTATATATATCATTGCCGAGGGAATTATAAAAAGAGAAGAGAACCATACTCCGGCAAGAGGCGCAAGAAAGAGGGCGGTTAAAAATAAGACAAACAGCAGAAATACCGGCGCGGGCATCGCAAAACCGGGGAAAAAATTCTTTGAGAATCCTTTTATGCTTTCGCCAAGCGAGGAGTACATTGTACAGAAAATCTGACTGCCTCCGGTAAAGGTCATCATTTTTCTGCCGCTCCGTTTAATCATACGGGCTAGCTCCATATCCTCCACCACCTTATCTTTCACGGATGCATGCCCTCCGAGTGACTGATAATCATCTCTGCGGAAGCAGAGGAGCTGGCCGTTTGCTGCCACAAACGCCGGATTATTACTTCTATATACAAAATTGAGCGGGAGCAGGTTCAGCAGGATCCAGTTCATCATCGGGACGATAAACTTTTCTCCTACACCGGACATTAACTGTGTCGGGAACACCGATGCAGCGCTCAGGTTAAGCTCTTTCATCTTACTGATCAGAAAAGAAACGGAGCCGCTCTTCATGGCAACATCGCTGTCCATGAACAGGAGATATTCCCCGGTTGCTTTTTCAGAGAGCTGATGGCAGGCGAAGTTTTTTCCGAGCCAGCCGGTGGGGAGTTCTTTTCCGCTTATTATCATGATGCGCCGGTCTTTTGCGGAGAAGGATTCGGCAATCCTCCTGGTGCCGTCGGTTGAGTTGTCATCAAGGATAAGGATTTCATGCAGCGGATCACTCATTGCAAGGATACTTTCAAGCGTCCTGCCGATATTCTTCTCTTCATTGCGGGCAGGAATCAGCAGCGATACTTTTCCCTGATGCCCCTCTGCAGTTTTTACCTCCGGGGCGGTAAGAAGATTATACAGTGATGTCAGAAAAAAAGGAACATGCAGCGCCGTTACAATCAGCGCTGCTGTTTCCGCAGTATATTCCATTTATTGTATCATAATTCTGTTCATACCAGTTAAACAGACAAACTCCGCACGATGTTCCGGTTACAGCAGGATTGCCGCTTACTTGAGCAGGATCATTTTCCGGCTGAGGAAAAGCCCTTCTCCTCTGAGGGAGTAAAAATAAACTCCGCTGCTCAAACCAGATGAAGCAAAATCAAGCTGCACTGAGTGAGCTCCGGAGGCAAAACTGCCGTTCAGGACTTCACGTACCAGCACCCCCTCAGCGGAATACACCTCAAGGCGGATTTTCATCTCACGGGGAAGTGTAAAGTTAATCCTGGTTGACGGATTAAACGGATTCGGGTAATTCTGCTCAAGCGAGAATCCGGAAGGAAGTACCGCTGCATCTTCTTCGGTGCCAACGGTAATATTCATCAGATTTTTAAACCATGTAAAGTTGCCGTCATATTCTGCAAGAATCATGTCCGGTTTACCGTCACCATCCATATCGCCAAATGCGGGGGAGGCGCTTTGCTTGACCTTGATGCCCGCGAACAGGGTGTCATTCAAAACCCAGGAGGGGGACAGGGCTGTACCTTTATTTTCAAATAAAGCCACCTCACCAAATGAGCGGCCGATTACCAGATCATAGTCACCATCAAGGTCAATATCGGCCAGAGCCGGTTTACCTCTGCTGTAAGTGGTAACGCCTGTCAGAAGGGTATTGTCTTCAACAAATGTCATTGAACCCTGATTCCGGTAAGCGCGCCAGTTGGATGATGTCTCTGCGCCGAGGATGAGATCAGGGTCGCCATCGGCATCCAGATCAGCAAAAGCCGGATGCGAAAAACCGGTGACATTTATTGCTGAAAAGGGAGCATTGTTTGATGCAAAACTTCCTCCGTTATTTATATATCCGTAGAGTTTGCCGTTCAATTCGCCGGCAACCACATCAAGATCGCCATCGCCATCCAGATCAACCACGGTGGGGGATGAATAGGAACCGGGATCGAGTACGGTCAGGGGGGAAGAAACGGAAGCAAACGAGGGGAAGACCTGTCCGCCGCTATTCCGGAAGTACTGAAACTTGCCGCTCCAGTCACCGCTTATCAGATCATAATCGCCGTCGTTATCAAAATCACCAAGCGCGGCAGTGGCTCCGCTTCCCTGGCTTTTTATCACGCGGAAAAGATCATTATTGCGTGTATATACAGGAGCTGTGGGCGTGCCCGTGTTCTGATAGACCGTAAGGCGGCCGTTATCGCTGCCGTATATAAGGTCATAATCGCCGTCATTGTCGTAATCAAACAGAACGGGAACTTTCCAGTATGTGGTGGTTTCCATGGTGTTGAACATATTAAAATCACGCGTCCAGACCGGTGAAGCGGCGGTTCCGGTATTCCGGTAAAAGAGGAATGAGGCAATATCGCGCCCGATCAGGAGATCATAATCACCGTCTGCGTCAACATCCGCGAATGCGGGAAAAGAGTTAAGCCCTGCATCAGGAAGTCCGGTTGTGAGGGTGTTATCCTGCGTGAACACGGCGGATGTGTTATTGCCGGTATTTCTGAATCCGATGGTAATGCCCGCCGTGGGACCGCCGAACAGTGACTCGCCAATGCCGGCGAATAAATCCAGATCACCGTCATTGTCAATATCCACAAGCACGGGGCGCGCATCGGTGCCGATAAGGGGATTCACCGCCTGAAAAAATGTGTCAATCTTTGTCCACACTGCGGAAGCGGGGTTGCCGTCATTACGGTAGTATATAAAGCCATTGTAACCGCCGATGATCAGATCGTTATCGCCGTCATTGTCAAGATCAGCGGTGAGGGGATAATAATTGTTAACCCCGATGCTGGTTGTATATATCGAAGCCAGCATTGCCTCGTCATAGCTGAATGAGGTGATGCCTGAATCGGAAATATTTTTAAAGTATTGTGCCCTGGTGGAGTTTCCCACAAAGAGATCTGTTTTACCGTCACCATCCATATCGGCAAACGCCGGACAGGAAAAACTCAGGGCATATACGCCCGAAGGATTAAAGACGGAATCCACTTTCAGCCAGTTTTGGGGCATGCTGATTTGTATTGACGAAAGTAAAAAAGCGAGAAAGAGGATTGTGATAGAACGATTTTTCATAGAAGAGGATTAAGATATTAGTATATTTGAAAATTGAACAAAAAACGGAGAACGTGATGTCTGCAAAAATACAAAAAAATATCCGCTCGGCTGTGCTCAATCCGCTGGTCTCATTTGTGAAGGTGGAGTCTGCCGGTGGTATCATTCTGCTGTTTTGTGCCGCGATTGCGCTTGCGCTGGCTAATTCATCTTATGCATCCCAGTATTTTACTATTCTGAATCTGAAGTTTACCGTTGGTTTTGATTTCTTTAATATTTCCAAACCGCTGCTGCTCTGGATTAATGACGGCCTGATGGCAATCTTCTTTTTTGTGGTAGGGCTGGAAATTAAACGGGAACTGGTGGAGGGAGAACTCTCTTCGGTGAAAAAAGCGATGCTCCCGGCTGCTGCTGCACTGGGCGGTATGGTGGTGCCCGCGCTATTTTTTGTATTCTTCAATAAAGGGGGAGAAGCCGCTGCCGGATGGGGAATTCCCATGGCAACGGATATCGCATTCGCGCTGGGCATACTTAGTCTGCTTGGCAAATCTGTACCTATAGCGCTAAAAGTGTTTCTTACGGCGCTCGCCATTGTGGATGATCTCGGTGCGGTGCTGGTGATTGCTTTTTTCTATACCGAGTCAATTTCCATGACTTCACTGCTGGTCGGCGCGGTGACCTATGCGATTCTTTTCTGGGGCGGAAGCAAAAAGATCATGAGCACGGGATTTTATCTTTTCTTTGGCTTAATTCTCTGGGTGGCAATTCTGAAATCAGGCGTGCATGCAACCATCGGCGGAGTGCTTCTTGCTACTGTTATTCCTGTTAAGCCGCTGCTTAAGGATCTTGAACACAAGCTGCATCCCTGGGTTGCGTTTATGATCATGCCGGTCTTTGCTTTGGCAAACGCGGGTGTTACCATTGCCGGTTCTCTTGGTGAAATTCTTATGACACCGGTCTCCCTCGGAATTGCATTCGGTCTTATTTTCGGGAAACAGATTGGCATTACTCTGTTCAGCTGGATAACCGTTAAGCTAAAGATGGCTGAGCTTCCTGCCGGGATGTCAATCAGGAGTATATACGGAGTAAGCTGGCTGGGAGGAATCGGCTTCACGATGAGTTTATTCATCGCGTCGCTTGCCTTCCCCGGAAATGAAACACTGCTGGATTATTCAAAGATCAGCATCTTTACCGCATCCATCATCAGCGGACTGGCGGGATTTATCATACTGAAACTATATTATAAAAAGAAGTCCGCAGAGGCTTAAAAAACGTTTTCCTTAAGTATCCCCCGGATTGGCACTATGCTGGTCCGGGGGATTTTTATTTTTAGCAAAAATTGAATCGCATCAGTAAAGTATGCGGGAAGGGGCCAATTTGTATCGGGCAGATACGCAATAAAACAACGCAATCGCAAAAAATTGCAGTATATAATGGTGTTCCCTTGCTATTGCATTGTCTCAGTAAAGGAAAAGGAATCTATTGAGGTGTAAGGCGCAGATACTCGATGAGACGATGCAATCGCAAAAAATTGCAGTATATAGTGGTGTTCCCTTGCTATTGCATCGTCTAAGGGAATGAATAGAAATCTATTGAGGTGTAAGGCGCAGATACTCGATGAGACGACGCAATCGCAAAAAATATCGTGTATAATGGTGTCTCCTTGCTATTGCATTGTCTCAGGGAAGGAAAAGGAATTTATTGAGGTGTTAGGCGCAGATACTTGATGAGACGACGCAATCGCAAAAAAATATCGTGTATAATGTTCTGTCCATGCGATTGCATCGTATATTGAAAGGAAAAGGAATTTATTGAGGTGTAAGGCGCAGATACTCGATGAGACGACGCAATCGCAAAAAAATGCTGTATATAATGGTTTCTCCTGGCGATTGCATCGTCTCTACATAAATTTATAAACCAATTTGTAATTCATACGCTGGCGTAGCCAGAACCAAAATGGTAAGCGAACAAATTCATGGGAATTTTCGTAATATAGAGAACTCAATTGCAAAAGGATTCTCATGTTCTCGGCTTTTCTGGAAAAATATAAAGACAATATTCTCGGTGTTGTAAGTTGTTTTGACCGGATTATTATCAGTGGAACAATGCCAGGCTGGAGATATCCGGGAGCAATGAAATTTTTTTTGCTCAAACACAAGATCAAGTTTGTGGACTATACGAAATTTGCTAAATCCGTCCGTGATAAAATTAATGCACAAATGGAGACTCTTAGTGCAAAAACCCGGGTTCCTATTGTCTATATCAGGAGTCCGAGACTGGTCAACAAAGAAAATACAGTCAAAAAAATCATTTCTGAAAAGAACCTCAAGCAAGGCATTGTTGCGATTTTCTCAATTATGGAATCTTGCGACGGATATCAGACCACCTGGAACAAGATCACTCATACCGGAGATGTTCGTGCGCGATCCTCAAAATGCCTGCATTATTATTTGTATTTCTTAGATAAATATCTTGGACTTTGCTTTATTCGTATTCCTACCTGGCTGCCTTGCAAAGTTCAGTTGTATTTTAACGGTCATAATCTTCTGGCTTATAAACTCCGTAAGAACCGGATCATGTATATTCTTCAGGATAATGTCTTTACCTACCTAAGTGATTTTCAGAAAGCACAAAAACTCAGTGATAAAATCAGTGCAGGTAATTTACACTCCGGGCTGAAAGCATTTATGCGGCGATATCTCCCGGTTTTTGCCGAATATCGCCAGTGGCCGGAGTGGACTTTTACTCAGGCAGAATATGCCACCGATATTGTCTTCAAGGACAAGCATCGAATGAAACATCTTTACGACGAATTAATCCTCAGATGTATTCATTTGGTCAAACCAGGTAACATAGCTACCTTTTTTAACCGGTCGCTTGCTGCTCATTATGAACAGGAAGTCACTACTCATTATAATAAAATGATTCATGGAACTCGCGTTAAGCACGCTATTGGTGCAAATAGTGTTAAAATGTATGATAAAGCTCCAGGAGTTCTCCGCATTGAGACGACGGTGAATAATATCAAAGCATTTAGAATCTATCGCATGGTGAAAACCCGTCAGGGAACAATCACCTGGAAAAAAGCAGAGATGAAAAAGAGTATTTACAGTATCCATCCGCTCAGGAAAGAGTGTACAGCGGTAAACAGCAGATACCTTGATTTTCTTGCCTCCTTCGATGATACCTCAGCCGGTAGAATGAATTTAGAACAACTCAGCAATCCCCTCAAAGATAATGGCCGCTCAGTTAAAGGGATAAACTTCTTTGACAAGCAGGAACAGGATGTGCTTATTGCTGTTCATTGTGGGAGTAATACCCTCAATGGAATCAGAAACAAAACCTTGCGTAAGAATCTCGGTGATAACTACAGTTCTGCAAAAGTATCACGTATACTAACTCGACTGAGAAAACACAACCTTATAGAAAAAGTGCCGAATACCCATTGTTACCATTTAACAAAACTGGGACTCAGCACTATTCCTTGTGGTCTTTATATACGCGAATTAGAGTTACCGGCTATTCTCAGTAAAGTTGCCTAAACTCATATAATTTTTCTTTCACTTTTGCGAAGAATTTTACTCGTTATCTAATACTTCATACTTCATAATTCATAATTCGTTTGCATCGTCTTTACATGAATTTATAAACCTATTTATAATTCATAATTCTTTTAGATCGTCTCTACGAAAATTCATACTTCATAATTCATAATTATCTTATGATGATTTCCTTTTCCCATTTGCCCTGGGGCTGGCTGTGGAGTCTCCAGTATTCATTGGCAATCAGATCGGGGTCAAACTTTGTGCCGGGCTTAACGATACCGGCTATGGTAACTGTGGCGACGTGAACCCCCTGCGTGAGCATTTCCCCAAACAGAGTAAAGGCCAGACTGCGGATTCCTGCTTTTCCGATGGCGAGGGATGTGTATTGCGGAATTGGATCCAGTGCCAGTCCGCCGCCGGTGAAAAGGATGGTTCCCTTTTTGGCTTCCTTCATGGCCGGTATTACTAACTGTGCTGCCTGCAGCGCACCTCCGACATTAACCTTAAAATCCTCAAGCAGACGTGCGGGGGAGCACTCCGAGGGGAGAGATGATCGGACTATGGCTGCATTATAGACCAGAACATGAGTGTCACCCAGTGACCCGTTGATCTTTTTGAATGCCTGAATCAGCGACTCAAAATCACCCGCGTCTCCGGAGAAGATATGAACATCCGCTCCCTGACGGGTAAGCTCAGTTCTGTATTCATCAAGCATATCCTGACGTCTTGCGATCAGGGCGATGCGGAAACCTTCTTTTGCGAATCGTTTTGCAACCGATAAACCGACTCCCGGTCCGGCTCCAACTATAGTGCATACCGGCTTATTCTTTAAATACATGCTGTATATTCTTTCAGTATTGAAGGAAAATCATTTATGAAAATTAAAAAAAATCCCTCACCCCGTTGTGATACAGAACGGAAAATTCGCTCAGGTTATATACAAAAAAGTGATTTATATCAGGAAAGTACTTTCAGAACGGAGTTTCCCACAGGAACTGCCGGGTTTTGAGAGGGGGGAGGTAGGAAAAACCGGGGGACTGTTCCTCAGGCAGAGCAGTCCCCTAAAATGAAATACTACCCTACCCGGGTAACCTGCGGAAGCGTTATGACGAAATTAGCGCCGCTGCCCAGTTCGCTTTCAACGGAAATGGTGCCCCCATGCTCGCGGATAATTTTTTCCGTAATGGGAAGCCCGAGCCCGATGCCGTTTTTCTTTCCCTGTGAAAAGAATGGTTCAAAAAGCTTCTCCTTTATGGCATCAGGAATTCCCATTCCTGAATCCTTAAAGGAAATCTCGATGGTGCCATCCTCATCAATCACTTTGGTGGTAACCTGCAGCTTGCCGCCGCCGGGCATTGCATCACAGGCGTTTTTGGTAATCTGGAAGAATGCCTGATACAGCTCCTTCCGGTCAACCATCACAAAAACATCCCGGTCATACTTCTTAAATATCTGCACCTTCTTATATTCAATGGCGTCCTGAAGCATACCGAGGATTTCATCCAGCACGGAATTAATTTTAGCCAGCTTCTTATTCAGGATTACTTTGCCCTGTGAATAATTGAGCGTAGTGAGGATAAGATCGCCTACAATAATGGACTGGTCAAGTATCATCTTCAGAACCGATCGGACATCCCGCGGAAGGTCTTTCTTGGTGCGGAGGTGTTCAGCAAGATGCTTGATGGTAAGGATTGGTTTCTTAATATCAGAGATAATGAAATTGGCAACCTTGCCCAGACTGTTAAGCCGGTCACCCTGCACCATGCCTTCAATCAGTTCGGCATTCTGAATTGTGATTCCAATGAAGGAAGAAAGAGCGCTGATCATCTCTTCGTCAAGCCGGCTGAACGTACCCTGATGCGAGTTAAGGAGCTGCAGAACGGCGATCACGTTATTGTGTTTGTCTTTTATCGGATAGCAGAGCATGGAACTGGTTTTATATCCGGTAATGCTGTCAAACGATGCTTCAAAACGCGCGTCTTCATAGGCATTTTTCAGATTAAGAATTTCACCGCTGCGGGCTACCCAGCCGGATATACCCTGTCCTATCTTCAGCCGGATTTCTTCAATCTGCTCGCCTTTCATTACCTTTGACCAGAGTTCATCAGTCTCACGGTCAACGATATATAACGTTCCGCGGTCTGCCTTGGTCAGGTTGGATGCCGTGACCACGATGGTGGTAAGCGCTTCATCCAGTTTTACGTTTGAGTTTACGGTTTTTGCCGCTTCAATAATCATGCGGAGCTGTTCTTCGGAAAGACTATGCTCGCGGTCTGAGGACATCTGCACAGAGTCCAGCGCGGATGTTTTCTTCAGTGGGGTTTTAAAATCGGGTTCATTGCGTTTTATAAAAGCAGCGGGTGTATCAGGAGAAGTAAATTCGTTCCCTAGTTCTGCTCCCATGCTCTGATCTGCTGAAGTGCTGTCTTCCTGCAGGAAGCTTTCTTTCTCCGCGGTGTCATCTGGTGTTCCCCAGAATGCATCTCCGGCATCAAAAACATTTTGCGGTTCTGATAACTCAGGCGGAGGCGTCTTTTCTGAGACTACCTTGAAGAGTGAGCGCAGTGATTTTTTATTATCCTGGTTTGAGGTGTTTTCCATTGTGTCCCTTAAGGTGCGTTCTGTGTCCTTATATATATCTTCAGTCTCCCGTCCGGAGTCTGTATGGGAGGCGGAATCCTGATCTGCCTGCAGTTGTTCATTCGTTTCAAAAGCTTTACCCATGGTGCTGAGCAGATTCATCAGGTCATGGTCACTTGCGGTATCAATCCATGATTTAACCTGTTCAAGCGCGTCAGCGGGAAGTTCTTCTGATGATATATTACCTCCGGCAGACGAATCATCAAGAAAATTCAGCGCCGGCAGTTTCAGTTCCCTCTGCGGCAACGGTTCACTTTGTTCCTGAACCGGCGGGGTAATTTTCTGTGGTGTCTCTTCTTCATCAGAAAAATCCCAGAGTCCCCCTTCTGCCGTTTCCTCAATGGCTTCATCTTCAGCGGGCGTTTCATCCGGCGGAAAATCTTCCTGTATATTCTGTTCATGAGGAGGATATATATCTTCATCCCGGCTGAAATCACCGGAGGCAAAATCTACCGGAAGTTTAAATATATCTTCAGAATCCTGGCTGCTGAATCCCCGGAATTCCTCTTCTTCTTCGTGTTCCTGCTCCCGGCTTTCATCGAAGGAGGAAAAGTCTGCTCCCTGCTCCGGCTGAAATTCTTCTTCATTCGGAGAGGATACCGGCTCTAATTCCGATGCTGAAACAAATTCCTGTTTATCGGGATCCCAGATAAAGTCAGCGGTAACCACCTCGCCTGTTATTGCAGGCGGAGAAAAGGTATCTAAGTCACTTCCTGTTCCTGCAGTAAGGTCTGCATCACTATCACCGTCTGCGGTAATAGCAGTTTTTTCAGCAGCACTTTCGGCAACGCTTACAAACTCTTCTTTTTCCGGATCCCAGACGAAATCAGCGGTGGTGAATTCACCGGTCATCGCGGTACTTCTCGGCTCAGGAGGGGCTTCATCAGCAAGGGTCCTGGAAAAATCCTGCTTATCTGGTCCGGTTTTTTCCGGAATGGCTTCTTCAATTTTGCCGGGCTCAAGTTTTACAAACTCATTTTTTTCGAAGTCCCATATATATTCTCCCGACTGTTCATCTTCAGGAGGCGGCATCTGCTGCTCCGGCTGCTTTTCGCGGCTTGCGGTGCTCTTGCCAAAGAGTGTGTTCAGAAGAGAGCCGCGTTCTTTGGGCGGAGTCTCATCACTAAGATCGGGAAGTTCAGCTTCATCACGCTGAGGTTCGAGCACTTCAAATTCTTCCGGGCTTCCCTCTGACTCAGCGGAGTATATATCGCCGTCCGGTAACGGAGTCTCCTGGTCACGGCTTCCGGTTTCCGGGTCACCGGTAAAATTCCATCCGCTCCACTCGCCGGCTGTTTCCTCCGGTTCAGGAATATCTCCGGTATCCGCAGCTTCGGGTTCGCCAATTACTTCAGATTCTGCGGGGGCTGACACTTCTGCTGAAGAAGTTTCGCCGGTAATCCTGACCTGAAACGGCGCAAACGGATCCTCATGTTCATTCAGAGGCAGGAGATCCTGGGGGTAAAGCTCGTTAGCATCAGCTTCGCCGGGCTGAACAGCTTCTTCGGCTGAAGGTGCTGCGTTAAAATCTTCGGGGAGACTCAGATGGAAAGGGGGTTCTTCAGTGTATATATCGTTCTCAGCCGGAACAGATTCCTGATCTGCCGGTGCGGCGGCTGGTTCTTCCTGGGTGATAAAATCAGGAAATGCTGCCTGCTCTTCCCTGCTTTCAGGGGGGAGACTCAGATGAAACGGCGGCTCTTCTGTATATATATCGCCCGCTGCAGGAGCAGGCTCCTCGCCTCCGGCTTCGGAGGATGAATCTTTCTCAGTTGAAAAATCAGGGAACGCGGCTGGTTCTTCCTCAGAATCTCCCGGCAGATGCAGATGAAATGAGGGAGCGCCTTCTCCGGGGGTGCCGGAGACTTCTTCGGTATCGGTTAATTCACCGAAATCAGGAAACGTGCCGGTTTCTTCATCAGAAGAAGCGGGAATATTTAAATGGAACGGCGCCGTATCCTGCTCATCCGCTGATCCGGCGGGAAGCGGCGTCTCCTCATCAAAGGTGAATCCTTCCGGAATAGTGAATGGTGCAGCCTGTGAAGGAGTTTCATCATTTCCTTCTGATTCTCCTGCGAGAGCATCAGGGGGGAGAAAATCCCAGCTGAATTCCTGAGCATTATTAGCCGGAGCTTCTGACTCCTGCGGCGGAATCTGCCCTCCCGCCCGGATAATTGCTTCAAGTTCTTCAGGCGTTTTTGAAAGGAGGTCCGAATCAAGCAGAGATTGCGCAAAGCCATCGGGGAGTTTGCCAAAGCCCTCCTGATCAAACATCTGCTGAAGTTCTTTCAGTTCTGGTGAAATATCCTCAGGTGCGGGAATGCTGGCTGCTTCTTCAGGATGTTCGGCGAGGTACTCATCCAAAGAGCCCTCACGTTTAATTTCGTCATCATCAGGGAGCGAGAGAAGATCAAATGAAAAAGAAGCGTCATCACTTTCTGCTGTCTTTTGGCGGTCATCCCCGTATATATCATCGTAAATGTTGTTCTCAGGCAGAGGGAGCGCGTCTTCTGGTATATCTTCTGCTCCGAACCGGAATGGAGTATCCTCCGGCTCTTCCTGTTTTGGGGTGCCGCTTCCCGGGTAGACAAAACTGCTTACCTGTCCGGTCTTAAACAGGTCCGGATTGATCTGAAATTGATCGCCGGCATCAGCGGTTTGCTCCGGAAGACGGAAATCATCATTCGTTGCGAATGTGTTGTCCGTTATGGTATAGGGAGCACCCTCAGAGGGATCAAGAATTTCCATCGTGAAATGGGGGTTAAACTGATCCTGATCATCCGGTTGAGCGGGCTGGAAATTGCCCGTATAATCCTGCGTTTCAGGTTCTTCGGGAATCTGATAGGGAAGATCCGGCACCTGATAGGATGACTCCGGCACCATGTCCGGGTTAATCAGCATACTTTCCGTAGTGCTGTAAGGGTCACCTCCGGCAGACTGCTTAACCGAGCGCATCAGTGCATCAAACTCATCGGAGTGGAACTGGGTGGTCATACCGAAGCGGGCAACATCCTTCATCGGGTCAATTGCCTGAAGATTGTGGAGCAGTTCCGGATTTTTCTGGATCAGCTGGTTTACCACATCCTTGGTCATTACAAAAGCGCGTACCGGGGTTTCGGCTACGGCAGAAGAGGAGCGGTTAATTCCCTGAATAAACTCACGTTCCCCGAAAAACTCCTGGTCGCTTTTTTCAAAATACCGCTGTCCGTCCACATTGGCGTTGTATTTTATCTTAACACGCCCTTCAACAATCAGGTAAATAATATCTGCCTGGTCGCCGCTCTGGAAAATAATATCCCCCTCCTCGAAGTTGACAAAGTCCTTCTGAGAAATTTTGAAGCTGAGCTGGGACTCCGGGATGTTGTCAAAGAGTCTGTTCGGCTTTATAACGGAAAACAGCTTATATTCTTTTGCGCCCATGGGAAAATACTTATTGAACACCGGACAAGACCACTAAAACAATGCCGGCGCAGGCAGAAACCATAGACCGCCCCGCCGCCGGTAAGGGGAGGGGGAACGAGCTATAAAATCTGCAAAAGAGCTTTTCGGAAAGATATTAAATTATGGGCTAATTATGAAGACGAAAGATAAGGGTATGAATTATGAAGTATGAATTATGAAGTATGAATTGGGAGGTGTGAATCGCGGCGGTAATTGCGGAGTATCAGCTAAATCCGTATCTGACTACTTGAGGGGCTTTTTATGAAAAATTGAGTTTGCAGTTATGTGATGCCTTTGGTTTGTATTCCGCATTTTTAACGCGAATGAAGCAGATTCTGGCCAAAGATTTTCGTTACCGAGGGTCATGAATAGTAAAAACTCCCATACCCGGTTTTCAACAACTCAGGCAAGGAGGATAATATTCCGGCTTGTGAATATTAATCAATTGACTAATTTTGGAAGGAATGAAAAAAATCAAAAGGCACCTCGTAGATTTATAATGAACTTCAAAATCCCAAGACCTGGCGTTTTTCAAACCAGAATTAAGGCGGGTAATAATCAAATGGAAAGCGAGTAAAATAATGAATGTAAGAATACTGCATTGTTCGAACTCAGTAACGAATTACTATCTATGTTTGCATGAAAAAGTGGCTGGCTTTAATAACCGCGGGCCTAAAACTGGTGATTTGATTTATCTTGTGGTTAAAATTGGGAAAAAAAGCCTCTGCGGTGCAAGGTTTGTCCTCGATGAGCCAACGGATACCAAACCGTGGGAGAATTCAGAAATATATGTTAATGCGTTAACGATCAAAGATATTGAATATTGCAATCCCTTTGAAATTTCATTCCTTTCAGCTGCTGGTGGCAAATATTGGGCGATGAAATATGTTCAGGGGGCGAAGCCGTTTAATGATGAATACGCTATTAGTCTGATTGATCAGGAATTTTTAAGAAATAAATCTGACAAGATGTATATTTTTGATCAGCCGTCACAGCCGGAAAACCCGGAAGAAGACAAGACTACCATTGAAGATGAAGATGAACTAAATCAGCTTGCACGGGAAATACCAGATGTTAAGGTAAATATCATGGGAACATTTCAGACGGTACAGTTTTCAAATGAAACTGATAAAATTAAAGGATTGGAAACTCTTGTTAATGAAAATTTTTACTCTCTGTTTCCGCAGTTTCCCGAGGCAAAGACGTTATTAATACCGGAAAACAGACTATTTAAAACTAAGGGATTCAAAGTTGATGGCAATAATGTGCAGGGAATCAGAACTATCCCGGACGGAATTTTAATTGAGTTTAATAAAAAAATTAATGATCCTTTCAGGATAAATCTGATAGAATATGAGTGTTTCGGAGAGCGCAAACAAAAGGAAATTGACAAATCCAGCTATCTTAACAGTATGGTTATCCCGCAGTTAATGAGATTCGCGTCATCATTCAGCATAATCACTGATGAGCAGACAAGAGTAAAAACAATTAATAGCTGGGTGGACAAAATTATTGAGTATATAAATCAATATGAGTCACAGTCGTCCAAATTTATAGGATGGATTAAGGAGATAAACCCTCAAATTAAAGAACGCGCCATCGAAAGAGAAATTGAAAAACTTCTGATAGATGCATTTAAATCAAATCTAAGAGTGCTGTTAGTTATAGATGAACTGAGCGCGGAACAAAAATCTACCATTAAGAATGTTGTAAGCTCCTTTAAACTTTCGAGCGGCGAAGCTAATGTCCAATTTGCAGGGTACGTTGTTCGCCTCGTGCAAAAAATTAATATGCTGAATAATGAAGCGGAATTTGCTCTGACTATCCAGTAGTATACTGATTTTGTGCATCATTGGAGTGAGACACAAATATCTTCTGCCTCACAAGTTATCTAGTTCAGGGCTGCAGAGGTGATTTGAAGACAGATGCTTCATGAACTGGAAATATAATATGAATTCTGTTCTTGGTCTGTCTTTTAGATTGTGTGTGGCTCCTCAGCGAATGTATGATTTTTGTGATTATTCTTATTTTTCGGCACATCATAAAATATTACAATCATTATTTTCATTTTAACCATAACAGGAACAGGCATGAAAAAAGATTCGGATTTTACCCCGGATGAGAAGACAGCAATACTTAAGGAGTATCTGCAGGAGGGGGTGGATGAAAATGTTATCTCGGCAAAGTATGATATCCCGGTATCCTTGCTGCAGGAGTGGCAGGAGATTGTAATTGCAGCTATTACCGATAAAGAGGATGAGCGTAAAGCCCTTCGCAGGAAAGCAGAAATCGGGAGATTAAAAGCGGAGGCACAAAGACTGCAAACAGAGATTGATAAGCTCCGCCGCGAAAATGATGTTCTTAAAAGAACACTTGGCAGGGACCCAGAAGTCGAAAGAGCCCTGAGAAAACCGGGGAGCTGACCGGTTTCAGATATATATTGGTTATAACCGAAGGAGCGTTACATGAATGCAATGATTGAGCTGTTAACTAAACTTGCCCCCCTCGGACAGAAGGAGCAGGAGGCGCTTGCGGGAATCTGCTCTGAAAAATCCCTCAAAAAAGGTACTCAGCTTCTTATACCGGGTGAAATTTCACGCAAGCTCTACTTTATCCTGAAAGGACTGGGAAGAGTATATTATATCCGTGATGGCAATGATACTACTGACTATTTTGCCATGGATATGAATTTCCTCGGGGGAATTCCAAGCTACTTCACCGGGGAGCCCTCGCATAAGGGAATTGAACTGCTTGAAGATACCATGCTGATTGAAATATATAATCATGAATTTGAGAAACTTTGCGGGGAGTATCATCAGATAGAGCACTGCGGGAGAAAACTTGCCATCATGGCCTTTATTGAATGTCAAACGGAAATTGAAAGCATCAGGTTTCTTTCCGCCAGAGAGCGTTACTATGAGTTTGAAAAAAAGTTTCCGGGTATTATCAGCCGGGCACCGCTCAGGCATATTGCATCATATCTTGGAATGACTCAGGTAAGCGTGAGCAGGATTCGTGCAGGCATTCAGTAGTTTTTAACATTTGTTAATCATTCAGCCGGTAAAATTTAACATTTGTAAATAATCTCTTCTTCTGAACAGGGTAATTTTGCTTTGTAAAAAAAGAAGGATACTACAAATTGAAAGTACTTATTAACGGCGGCGGAATTGCCGGACTGACAGCAGCTATTGCTCTTATCAAATCAGGATTTTCAGTAACAATCTTTGAATCAGCGCCGCAGATAACTGCTGCCGGAGCGGGTCTTGTCATCCAGCCGAACGCTCTGAAAGCGCTTGAATATTTTGGTATTGCTGATCAGTTTATTGAATCGGCAAATCCAATAGATCAGCTCGCGATTCTTAACCAGAGAGGAAGGGTGATTAAGGAACAAAGACCATCTGCCCGATTTAGAGAGCAATTCACGGGATTTGCCATCCACCGCCAGACTCTTCACGGCCTGCTGCAGAGTTTTCTTCCTAATGATATATATCGAACCGGCAGGAAGGCAGTTTCATTCAGCCAGACGGAGAACTCTGTGAGTCTCCGCTTTGATGACGGCACTGAGCAAGAGGGAGATTATCTTATCAGCGCTGACGGGATACACTCCCCAATCCGTATGCAGCTGCTCCCTGAATCAAAGCCGAGATACGCAGGATATTTATGCTGGCGGAGTGTTATCAGTAATGCGGATCTGAAGATTAAGGAAGCAACTGAAACCTGGGGCAGCAGAGGCAGGTTTGGCATCGTACCTGTAAACGGAAACCGTCTCTACTGGTTCGCTGTCATAAACAGCAGCCAGTATGATGTACGGATGAAACATGTTACGGTTAGAGGTCTCAGAGATCACTTCGCTGATTATCATCCTCTTATCGGTCATGTGTTAGATGTATCCTCTGACAGTGAAATGCTGATGAATTCAATCTGTGATATACTGCCCCTCAGCCGTTTTGCATTCGGCAGGGTTTTGCTCATTGGTGATGCTGCACATGCAACCACACCTAACCTTGGCCAGGGAGCATGTCAGGCCATTGAGGATGTGATGGTGCTTCATCAGGAGATTGCATCCGGAAGAGAACTTCACGATGCGTTCAGTTCTTTTGAAAAGAGAAGAATAAAAAAAGCTGCTTACATCATAGACACATCAAGGCGGCTCGGCCAAATCGCTCAGGCGGATAACAAGCTGCTTATTCCTCTGAGAAACTTTGCACTCAAATGCATTCCTGAATTTGTAACCCGGAGGCAGTTTCAGAAAATATATCATATTGCATAGGAATTGGGTATCAGGGGTACTCCGCGCGTTTCAGTAATTGTGCATTAGACCGGACCCTCAAGTAGCTTCCGGCTGAAACAGCGAGAGTTTTCCGGAGCGCAGGTACTTCAGGGAGCAGGGAACTATATCTGGTGCGGGGCAGAGGTCTTGCCCCGTTTCCCGGTGCTTTCTATCTTCCGGGATACAATTTTTTTGTTTAACAGGAGGTGTTTGTTGGTAAGATCTCTTTTATTGGTGATTTGTTGTACAATTCTTTCCGGCATGGCTTTTTCGCAGGAAGTATATTATAAACTGAATGCCGAATATATTCATGTTAATAATGACGGATTCGCGGGGAAAAAGCTGGATAAAAAGGGTAATTTCACGGGATACAGGGTGGGTTTTGGCGATATGCTGGTTTTTTCTTTTGGTTATGCATCCGCCTCAATGGGTGACCAGTATCTCGGAAACAGGAAAAATGAAGTTGGGCTTTATACGTTTACCCTGGGTATAGAAACTCCGTCAGACAGCCGGAACTTCAATACAGAAATCCGCCCGGTGGGAGAGCTCACAATCGGGTTTTTCAGCGGTGACCGTGATATCGGCGGATCATACAGCAGTCTGAACGGAGGGTTTGAATTTATTACGCCTATCGCGCGGTCATTTCAATTTAATGTAAGGGCGATGCTATCGTTTGGAATGTCATATGTCACCGGCGGGAATGTTCTTGATGAATCCGGGCTGAACCTGACCAGCGGCCCTATGATTGCGGCAGGAATTATCGGGTTCTTTTAAGCAGGGGGATAAGTATTAATCTGCCTGCTGCTCAATTATGGCGGCAGGCAAAATATTTTTCGTTTATTGCCGTCTGCGATAGATTCTCTCGAAAAAAGTATCAACCATGTATTTTTGATTTTTTCCTTCTCGTTGGAAGGGGCGGCAATGTATCATTTTTCAGCAATGCTTTTTTCTCTGGCTGGGGCGGAATGCTGCCGGTATATATCCTTTCATGATCCCGTTTTTTATCATGAACTTGATGAACGGGTCCTTCAATTTCCCGGACTAATAGCTTAATATCCAGCGCTGTTTCGAGCTCAACCAGAGTCTCCACAGTAAAATTATGAGTTCCGGAAAGCCATCTGGTAACCAACGCCGGATTTTCTTTTTTCATGGCACGAAGAAGATCCTTGTGCTTCCATCCTTTTGCCCGCATAGCATCTTCGATCTTTGCGGCGATTACCATTTTTGCGTCAGTTTGCTTCTGACGGCCGGGAGTTATTTCCTCAAGAAGTGAGGGAAGCAGGTTTTCAGTTTTGTTTTTCATAATAGTATGTCTCAATCAAAAAATAAGATCACCGGTGAACTCAAGCATATCATCGGTGAAAGCGGTCTCCTTTGTGATGATAGCACGTGTAATTGTTTTAGAAACTTCTCTCAGCAGAAAGTTTTCTGCTTTTAGTTTAGCATCCTGCTGAAGCTTTTGTACAGATTTCCTGCCGCCACCCCCGAGAACAATTATCTTTTCTCCAAAAAGAATGCAATAGAGTCTTAGCTTTCTGGAGGGTTCATCATAAAGGGCACAAACTCCGTCGCCTGGGTTGCCTTCGAATTCTTTAAAAAAGCCCCTTCTTATACCGGTAGTTTGAGCGATAGTGTTCAATCTTGCAAGAATATCCAGAATTTCATCTTTGTGTAAAACAGAATTTTCTTCAAGAAACTTTTCAAACAGAGATTTTTCCTCGTTTTCAACTACCACCGAATAGCAGGAGGCCTTCATTCCGGATAAAGCTTCAATTTTCTGTAACGTAAATCGCATAAAAATCTGCAGCAAAGATAAGAAATTTTACTTATAAGTAAAATTTATTTTCCTGTGCAATTAAGTTCCCGCTCATTACCGCCGCTTTGTAATCTGAATATGGTTTGCTTTCCGTACAGCCAGGGGGTGAAAATGCGGTCTTCCTTACCGTTCATCGTGTCCATGCCGTCCCTGCCATCCTTGTACCAGCCCAAGTTACTCCGAATTGAGTTTCTCTTAAAACCACACCCCTGTACATTGTTCATTGTACATTGATTTCCCTTGCCCGTTAATGGCGAAACCGGTATGTTTGGATTGTAGATTGTATACAATATACAGAAAAGTGCATGAAATTTGAACCAATCGGCCCCGAACTGAAACCCCTGAGAGACAGGATTGCCTCCCTGGTGCGTGATTCCGTGATTGAGGGGAAACTTAAACCCGGCGGCAGGGTTACCGAAGATGAAATTGCCGGCTCCCTTGGCGTAAGCCGGACCCCGATCAGGGAAGCATTTCTCCAGCTTGAGCAGGAGGGATTCCTGACTGTCCACCCGCGCAAAGGTGCCGTGGTGACTGAACTCTCTTTGCAGGATGCCCAGGAGACTTATCTGATAAAAGGGGCCCTTGAAGCTCTTGCCGGACGCCTTGCCATGGATTACGCAGAGGAGGAAGAAATTGAACATCTTGAAGCGCTTAACCGCCAGATGGAAAAGATTGCCCGGTCTGAATCCAAAAATTACCGCAGGTTTCTTGATCTGAACTCCCGTTTTCACCATAATCTCTGCGAGCTCTCCAAAAATCAGAAACTGATTAAAATCATTACCACTCTCAGGAAACAGACTCTGCGCTATAACTATATATATGTTTCCCTTCTTTCCCATCTGCAGCAGTCGGTTGACGAACACTGGCTCATAATCCGTTATATAAAAGAAAAAAATGGCGAAAAACTTGAACAGCTTATCAGGGTGCACGGAGAAACAGCACGGCTCGCGCTTTATGATTTTATCCAGAAAAACCAACAACCCGTTACAAAGAACTGAGAACCCGTCATGAACAAAATACGCACAGCTATCGCAGGATTCGGAAACGTAGGTGCAATGGCTCTTGAAGCAATACTCCGTGAGCCGGATATGGAATTTGCCGGCATTATTGATACCGCACCGGTGCAGAATATTGTTTCAAAATTAAACCCCGGACGCTGCAACTGCCTGAGTCCAAAAGTGCCCCTGTTTAATAATATAAAAGATGCCGGAGAAATTGATGTGGCCATCATCTGCGCTCCGTCACGCAAGGTAAAAGAGATTGTAAGTGAATATCTTGCGCAGGGCATCTGCACCGTGGACAGCTTTGATATACATACAGAAATTCCCCAGCTCAAAAAAGATCTTGATGCTGTCGCAAAGCAGTATGGAAAAGTATCTATAACAGCTGCCGGATGGGATCCGGGAATTGATTCCGTCATACGCGGCTGGTTCCTTGCAATGGCTCCGCGCGGAGTTACTTATACTAATTACGGCCCCGGAATGTCCATGGGACACACTGTCGCGGTAAAAGCAATCGAGGGAGTGAAAAACGCACTCTCGGTTACCGTACCGGCCGGCATGGGAATTCACCGGCGCATGGTATATATAGAACTTCAAGAGGGGCATGACTTCAAGACCGTGGAGGAACGCATTAAAACGGATCCTTATTTCGTAAAGGATAAAACGTATGTATATGAAGTCCCTGATGTGGATCAGCTCATTGATATGGGGCATGGCGTGCTGATGGAACGGAAAGGGGTATCAGGCGGCACTCATAATCAGATGCTGAAATTTGAAATGCGGATTGACAACCCCGCACTCACCTCACAGGTGATGGTATCAGCAGCCCGCGCTGCGGTAAAGCAGCGTCCCGGATGTTATACCATGATAGAAGTTCCCGTTATTGATTTCCTCTTCGGTGAACTTGAAGATTTTATTAAGAAAATCGTGTAGGAGCAGAATAATGGCTGATCCGTATTCACAGGGCAAAGCGGGGCATTTCTTTTATCACGATAAAGTTGATATATACACCTCCGTTGCCGTGGTGCTGGACGGCATGCTTGACGACCGGGGTCTTGACCTGATTAAGCCGATTTCCCGCGCGTTTCCGAAACACAGCATCATTGAACTGATCGGAACTGATGAGGAAAGCGCTGTCCCCGGAGGAAGCGTGCAGCGTATCTGTTATCTGGGATTTCTCGTCCTGAAAAACAGCGGGGTTCTCCTCACCGGCGACGCGGTCATCTGGAACGGCCAAACCATAGGATATATAGCAGGCTACGATGACACACACATGCCCAATCATCAGAACACTATTGTAAAAATGGAAAAACGGATTTCAGGAAAAAACCTCGGCTTAAAGATTAACGATGATATAATCATTAAAAACCGGTTACCCGGAAATATGTAAAATTTATTTTAGCAAGCCCCGGCTTTAATCGCGGCCTGCTCTGTAACCGGATTTCTTCATGCAGTCTGCACTGAGGCGGAAAACAGAAAAAATTACAAAACACTAACACAGAAACGGACAAACAATCATGGCAAAACCAGAATTCAAATTTCAGATGTATAAACGGCTTCAGCAGAGAATCCCCCAGATATATGCTGAGGCTAAAAAAGCAGCAGAGACCATAGGCATACCAGCTGAGCTTAAAGGTGCATTTGGACTGACCGGAGCCATCTCCGGCTGCCCCTCACCTCTTCGTGATGATATTGAACATTTCATGGCGCAGGAATCAAAAAAAGTGGTGCCCCTTAACGTCTATGTTGATCAGATCCGGGAGGAAGTTAAATCAGTTTACGGTGATGATTACGATGCAGCGCCGGTTAACACCTGCGAAGGCGGGCTCTGGCTTACCTTTGACACACTGATGACCCCTCCTTTTACCGGCAGAGGCGATAACTACCGCGCAAGATATATAGCTCCGCTTGAGCGCCACATTCATCATCAGGGGGGCTACGGACGTCCGTTCCCGGCAAAGTATAAGGATATATTGGCTGAACGCGGTTCAACAGCAGGAGAGCTTGGCTTTAGCGGAAAGCGCCAGAATAATTTTGATACCGTGTTTGTTCCTCTTGAAGGAGCTGAATATCCTGTGCACGGCATTAACTATCATCCGGTTCCGCTGCTGAAAAATGTAAAATCAAAAGAATCATTAAAGAAACTTGAAGAGGCAGCAAACCTTCATGCCACCATGCTCACCGGTTTTGCTTCGATAGGATATGACACCATCGGTTACGGTTATGGTGAAAAAGAGAAAAACGGCGCGCCGGTACTATCAAAGGGAATTGCTGATATAGCAAAAAAATTCAACGTTCCTTATGTGATTGATAACGCATGGGGCATTCCTTTTATCGGGACAAGCATAAAGGATGTCGGCGCTGATGTTATGATTTTCAGTATGGATAAGGCGACCGGTTCTGCCACAAGCGCGCTGGTTATCGGTAAGGAAGAAGTTATGGTTCCGATACGCCGCTCGATGGGCTATCACGGCGCGCGTTACGGTACGGCTTCCTCCTACGGCAAAGCTGCTTATGTAACACTTGATCCGGGCAAAGAAGGTCTTACCGGTCAGCTGGCAGCACTGAGAGTTATCAAAAACAATCCTGAAGTTCTTACCAAACCGATTGATGATCTTTATGATATCGTAACGGATGAATTCAGCCGTATAGATGAAAGAATCCGTCCTTATTTCCTTATTACCAAGAGCAGAAATTGCGGCACGGTTGAAATCAATTATGAAAAGAGCTGGGAAGGCGGAAAAATGGGAATTCCCATCTTCTCAATTGAAGATATGTATTCCGGTTCAAATCTGCTGCAGGATGGCTGCACGCAGATGGGCATAATCCCGACCATCTCTTATGACGCGAATATCTTTGTTTCTCCCGGACTCGGCACGACCGACAGCAAAGGGCAGATCATTGAAGACCGCACAAGAATGGCAGTACGCGGACTGGTGATGCTGATTGAAATTATCTGCAATCACTCCGGCATGTGGGAATAAACCGTGAACTCTTTAAGGCATGCCTTGCATAAACAGCAGGGCATGCCTTTGCTTTATATATGAAAGGCAAAACAATGAAACGCGCCATGGAAGCAGTGATGGATGCCATAGACATCGAAACCTATATCGTCTGTTCAGATCAGAAGGAGGGGAGGCAGCTCGCGCTGCAGCTGGGAACGGAGATGAATCTGGGTGAAGTGGATATCATGTTTGAGGAATTTGATGGTTTTGGTGTTCGGGTACGGCTCCGCAAATATATATACCGCCCGGGCAGCCGCTACCGCTGGCTGGAGGAGGAAAAATCATGAAAAAGCAGATTCTCTGCGTTCCGTTTGATCCGGTACATGATGTCGGCATAAAAATCATCAAAGCAGAACTAGACAGCAGGGGGCATAACACAAAACTGCTCAGTCCTGATCTTGCTCCCGAACTGATTGTTAAAGAAGCCGCATCGGTAAAGTATGATTTTATTATGGTCAGCCGGACGCTTGGTTATGGCGTGGCTGAACTGCTTGCAAGATTTATTGACATGCTGGACTCTGCCGGAGTCCGCGATTACGCCAAAATCATCATCGGCGGAAAGCCGATTACTCCTGAACTGGCAGCCGAACTCGGGTTTGATAAGGGATTTGGCGAACACTCATCGGTTGAGGAGGTTATCGCTTATATTGAGGGGCGGGAATATATATCTGGCGGCGGCGGACTGAACCGTGTGAAAAAGGATATTACTGCGGGTTATGATTATACCTTTCATGACAGCGAGATACAAACGCTGCTTGAAATAATAGCGGAGAAATCCATTGCATGGGCAAAAGGGAAAACCTCGCCGGGGATAAAGCGGGCAAGGCTCCGGAGGGAAATTGCACGGAATGAAGGGGCGGCAGGAGAACAGTTCCGGAAAGAGTATCTTTTGTTATGCGACACAGAGATCGCGGAATCTAACCGGGGCAGATATATAAAGGGAGTACGTCCGGTTTCGCGGGAGGAACTGCACTGGCTTGGTAAATTTACTAATGAACGGAAACCGGTATATCCGGCTAAGATACAGCATCATGATAAACATCCGCTGTTTTTTAAGTTCCTGGGAAGCGGATGTCCGGTGATGGATTTAGCGCACGCTAAAATCTGTGAGCGCTACGGTGTGGACGGATTTCTGATTATCAATCCATCATGGGAAGCACGATATGAAGGACTGATTGAAGGATGCCTCACGCACGAAAATGACGGCACCATTACATCGCTGAAGAACATTGAACTGATGAGAAACTCCCTTGATAAGGGAACACTCCTGAGCGTGAGAGCGCACCGCGGGCTGAATACCCCGGAAACGGTTGAACTTGCCGGACTGGCAGGCGCTGATCTGGTAAAGATTAATCTGGTCTATGGTTCACTCGGTGCGGGTACCGATCCCGTGCGTCTTCTGATTGACGGCATAGAAGCAATGAAAACAGCCGCGGGTTACGGACTGCCGTTTGATATACCCGGCAATGATGAACTGAGCGGAGTTCCCTCATGGAAAACGTTAGCAGGTCTGCTGATAAATGTGATGATGGGAAAGAAACTCGGAGCAAAAGGAATTCTGAAACCCCTGTTCTGCTATGGCCCTCATATTGTGATTAACGGACTGATGAAGCAGAACTTTGTTGATTATAACGCAGCAAAGATATATACACTCAGGAAACTGGTCAGCGCACCGGTCTGGCCGGGAGAGCCGGTTGCATTCATGACCCAGTCTGAAGAGCGGGTACAGTCAGCCACTGCCACAGGAACCCACGCAGCACTTGCCTCCGGTCTCGGCGCTGATGCGGTGACCATTGCCTCAACTGATGAAGCATACTCAAGAGGTCCGATCTGTGTTACCTCCCGCATAGATTCAATCCGTGCGGCTGCTGAATCGCTCCGTTTTATGGGTAATGCCTCTTACCAGCCCACAAAACAGGCGGATATATATTCTGAAATGATGACGGAGAAGATAAGGGAAACTCTTCGCCTTGCCGCTTCTGCCGATCATCTGGCTGATGCCATCAGTAAAGGTTACCTCGGAAGTCAGGAAGACGGAGCATATCCGGGTACATTTGGCAGCGGTACCGTGACAGCATCAGAGTAAGCGCATATATATAATGAAATCCACCGGCATAATCGGTACTGCCAAAAATACGGGCAAAACCACAACCCTTAACTGGCTGATGAAGCGGCAGGGGAGTGAAAGAGTTGCAGTAACAGGTATCGGGTATGACGGTGAAGAGCGGGATAATATAACCGGTCTTCCAAAGCCGCGGCTGCGGTTTGAGCCGGGAGCAATAGTAGCCACGTCCGAAAAATGTCTTGCGGCCTCTGAGGCGGGTTGTGAAATAATTACGGGGACGGGTATTATAACTGCCTTAGGAGAAATTATTGTCGCGAGAATTACAAGACCAGGTCTGGTGGTGATAGCCGGCCCAAACCGTGCGGCCGATCTTAAAATTGTGATGAACTATATAGAACATACGGGAACGGAAACCCTTCTGGTTGACGGCTCTCTCAACCGGATGTCACCTATGTACCTGATGGATGAAATTATCTTTGCAACAGGCGGTGCACGGAGCAGGGATATAGTTCAGCTTGCCTCCGAAATGAAATATGCAGAACAGCTGTTTCGTTTTTCGCTGAACAGCTTACGCCCGGATAAGCTTTACGAAGTGAAATCACTCTACAGTTCCGAAGATGCCTGTGGAATTCCCCCGAATGAACGCTCATTGTATATCTCATCGTTTTTCTCCGATAAGGCGCTGTATCACCTGATGCAGATGAAAGAGACAGATGATCTGGTTTTTGATTCCCCGCTGCAGATTCTGATTGCCTGCGGACTTGAAGGAGCAGAGATTTTTCTGAGTGCAGCGGAGCAGAGCGGGGTAAGAGTTTCTTATATGCACCGTCCGGAGCTGAGAATGGTCACCGTGAATCCGTTTTATCCGGTTGAAAAGGATTACCGGTACTCAGGCGGCTGGCTTGACCGTTCTGAACTTCTGAACAGGATGAAAGCAACATTATCAGTTGAAGTAAGGGATGTTGCGGGGGAGAGTTGAGGGGAATCTTTTTCACAGAATAAAAGCTAAACACAATTTGTAGCTAAACAATAAGGAGAAATAATTGCCGCGGGAGCCGCAAAACTAAATTCAATCTAAATCCACTATTCAAAAGAATAAAAATTGTCAAATTGATGCAGTGATTGCAGCAGAAAGATTAAACATGTGAACGGCTATGAAAATATATCTGTCAGATCAAAAACAACACCTTAAACAGCACCTTGAATTTTTCAAGGCAAGTGAGGCTATGAACTATTATAACGTACCGCTCAAAGTAAAAATTTCCACAATTGATATTAACCCGCCGGTAAAACCCAGTCAGGACGATCTTAATTTTATCTTCAATTTTAAAATATTTCCCGGAAGTATTATGAAACATAAAGCCCAATGGGCTGAGGAAAACCGTGAGATGATGATTGGGGACACCATTGCACAGCAGGTTTATATTCCGCCTGTTGCCGGTTTCTCACAAAAAGTGGTATTTGGAGTGAGAATCAATAAAATCATTGACCAGCCGGACAAAAAAGGGTTCAGTTATGAAACACTTGAAGGACACGTTGAAAACGGCATCTCAACTTTTACACTTGAGCAGGTTGATGAGAAACTGATATTTAAAATTCAGACCTGCTCTAAACCGGGCAATTTTTTTATCAAATTGCTTAATCCTGTTTTTTCAGGACCCTATCAGGCCTATTGTACTAAAAGAGCGTTAAAATATGTAAAACGGCAGCTCGAAAAAAAACAGAGATAGATATATGCGGTGATGTTTTGATTTTGAGGCAGTATTATTGTGCCTCCTTCCGCGCCATCTTGTATAAACCATACGGACTGTGGTTGCAGGAATCGCGCAATCTTTGAAATGATATGTCGTTTCGATAACTTTGCGTAAAGAAAAAGCGGCTTATAGTGACTAATCAAAACATCACATCATTTTCCGAAAAGGAAATTGTAACCATCCGTGTGATTAAAGCAGGGCAGGCGCTGGTATTCAGGGCCTGGGCGGAACCGGAACACCTGCGGATATGGTGGGGTCCAAGAGGATTTACAAATACGTTTCATGAGTTCGATTTCCGGGTTGGAGGCAGGTGGCGTTTCGTGATGCATGGTCCGGAGAAAGGGAATTATGTGAACGAGTGTGAGTTTATCCATATTCAAAAACCATATTTGATTGAGTGGAGAAGGCACACGAATCCTCTTTTTCATGTGTCAGCCGCGTTTGAAAAAGTTTCAGAACATGAGACACGAGTTGTTTTCAGGCAGATTTTTGAAACAGCAGAGGAGTGTGAAAAAATAAAGCGTTACACGGTCGGTAAAAATGATGAAGTTTTTGACCGGCTTGAGGAAGAGTTACTAAAGATGAAAGGGAATGAATAATGAACAGATATCCACGGGAAGCTAAAAAACTCCTCTCATGATATACAATCATACAAAAGCATTAGTGTATTCTGCACCCAGGGTATGAAGATTTTTCTTAAAGATCAGAAGCACTCTCTTAATCAGCATCTTGAGTATCTCAAGACTAAGAAGGTTATGAACTATGAGGTAAGCCGTCTGACGGAAAAAATTTCTGAAATTGAGATTAATTCAAAGGCTATCCCCGGCCCGCTGCAAGGCGAATTTCTTTTTAATTATCAAATCTTTCCGCCAGCTATAATGATTTTTAAAACAGAGTGGGAAGCCGAGAAAAGGACAATGAGAGCCGGTGATACCATCGCACAGCAGATATACCTTCCTCCTCTGAGAAACTTTTCACAGAAAATCATATTTGGCGTGAGAATTAAGGAAATCATTGATCAGCCGGATAAAAAAGGTTTTAGTTATGAAACACTGGAAGGACATGTTGAAAAAGGTATTTCAACGTTTACACTTGAGGAGATTCAGGGTAAAACAGTATTCAGAATTCACACCCTCTCAAAACCCGGAATTCTGATAACACAGCTGCTTGCTCCGGTGTTTTCGGTTCCGTATCAGACGTACTGCACTAATGAAGCGCTGAAATATGTAAAGCGTCAGGCAGAAAAAATATTAACCACATCAAACTAAACGAATAAGAGGCAAATGAGTAAAACAATTGATTCGTCAGATGAGCGTTATGCGCAAATTTTTTATCACGGCACCAAGGCAGACTTACAACCCGGAGACATGATCGAACCGGGTTTCAATTCAAATTACGGGAGCAGACGAAAAGCAAAATACATTTATCTGACAGCCACGCTTGACGCGGCAATCTGGGGTGCGGAACTGGCACAGGGTGAAGGGCCGGGAAGAATATATATTGTTGAGCCGACGGGCCCCATTGAAGACGATCCTAACCTGACGGATAAAAAATTCCCCGGTAACCCGACAAAGTCATACCGCTCAATGCATCCTTTCAGAGTGGTTAGTGAAGTTAAAGAGTGGCAGGGACACTCGCCTGAACAGCTTAAAACCATGAAAGATCACCTTGAACGGCTGAAAGAACAGGGGATAGAAGCAATAGAAGATTAATGAGTAATGTTGCCGGTATAAAAATCCCTTACGCCGGGGAAAAAGTGTAAAAGCGAACTGGCATAGAGTTTTGAATAGCTTTTCGATTTTATCCGGCGCATCGTTTATATCCTTTTATCAAGTGCATCGCTTTGCTGGAAACTGTTGCAATGAATCTTACGAATTCCACGAATTTCATTTAAATCCTTCAAGCAGTTTTCCCCTGATGGTACGGCCTGAGGTCAGGATTTTACCTCCTGTCTGCGGAGCATTTTCTGCCGCATGGATTGCCAGCGCAAGTGCCCAGAATCGGTCTGCATGTCCGCTTTCATTTCTTTTTGCATCGTAGCGGATATTCTTTGCACTGGTGGTAATCTTCTTTACCGAGTGAATATCCTCCGCGATTTCAGGTGAGGAAGGTATGATGATGGTACGGTCCTCAAAACGCCTGCGGACTGCATAAGCAAGTTCTTCATTTGTTTTTGAAGAAGGTGTGACTTTCTCAACGCGGGCCCTGCCGAATTCTTTTTCGATCAGTTCAGACATCATTCCCCCAAGGCCGGCAGCATCAACGCAGACTCTCCTCAGCGCGGGAACTCTCAGAAGCGGAAGAATGATTTCCAGCTGACGGCTGTAGAGTTCATTCCTCATGCAGGTCAGGTCAACTGTATATAATATATTATTCCGGCTTACCAGGCGCCAGATAACGGTTAGATCACCCGATCGTGCCAGATCAATGCCTGCATAAAGGGAGTCAAGCGGACTCAGTTCTGCCGGCGGGCCATAACAGGGCTCCATCAGTGCAAAATGGATGAAAGCGGTTTTCTCATCCGACGGAACGCAGCAATATTCCTCCTGCCATACCTCATCCGTGGTGCAGTAGCTCCTGAGTTCAGCAACCCATTTCTCCCGTTCATCCGCCGAAGCAGCGCGCCCCAGGATGGTATCCACAATGCCCTCCGATACCGCGGTATATATATCAGTCCGGTGAAGCTGCCAGGGGAGTTTTCCTTTAGCGGTATCTTCGACAAACTTATAGAAGAGGGAGTTTTTACTGTTGTGGGTGGAAAGAATCCTGAGGGGCGCACCCCAAGTGATGCAGGGAACGGCTGCCTTCCAGAGCAGGGCATCGTTTTTATGATGGGCAAATTCGTCAATGGTTACCTTTCCTCCTTTGGAGCGGAAGGCGGAGGGATTGCTTGAGAGAGCATGTATGCGCGTGTTATTGCTGAAGTTAATCTCACGGGATCTGGTTTTTCCTTTCGGGGAGGAAGGGAGAGGAGGCAGGGCGCCCGGGTGAAGTTCATGCAGAGAACGCAGCCATTCAGAACAGTAGTATATATACTCCCGCGCGGCTGATTCATCCGTTGAGGTGAACCATACCGCGGGGGTAAGTCCGGAGAGGCAGTCTATCACATCTTCAAGTGACTGTACATACGTAGCCCCGATGCGTCTTGATTTTTCCCAGATTT
Source organism: Ignavibacteriales bacterium (assembly GCA_015709675.1). Taxonomy (NCBI): domain Bacteria; kingdom Pseudomonadati; phylum Ignavibacteriota; class Ignavibacteria; order Ignavibacteriales; species Ignavibacteriales bacterium. Next base: position 4,169,124 of record CP054182.1, on the reverse strand, counting down.
TAATCCGGGCCTGATCAGTAAGCCAGCGGAGCTGGTAGGGGAGAAGCTGAGGAGCGGCAAGTCCGATAAGATAGTCCCTGGAAGGATTGTCAGTTTCAGCTATAAGGCCTCCTGTCAGTGGGGAGGATACTGCTTATTAAGAAAATCCAGCTTCAGTTCAACCCTGTTGAGCAGGCCGGTCAGGATTTCCTTGTACTTAATATCCTCATGCAGGAGCCGGATGAGGTGATCCATCGCTTCCTGATTCTGCCGGGTGATCCGGGTGAAGGATATATACCAGATGATAAAGATAACAGCCGTCACGCCGCCGTTAACCACCAGCTTAATCAGTTCGGGGGAAAGAATTTCAGTCATGGTTTTCCTTGTTGGTTTCAGGGATGAGTGAGGATATATCAAACCGGAAGCGGGGGATTGATGCGGCATCAGCAGCGGGGGAATTTATCTCCGCTATCCATCTGAGCATCCGGTTTATGGTTTTTTCAGCGAGACGCGCGTCAGCAAGATGAAGCTTTGCAAGCTGATCACTGTGGGTACGCGCGGCTGCGTAGGAACCGCGCTGCTGAAGTTCGGTTGTGAGAGTCTGTGTGAGTACTGCTTTGGAAATTTCACTATTCATGAATTCCAGAAAGTAGCGGTATGCATCTATTGATGCCCCGCTCGGGAAACTGATAATTTCTACCGAAGTGTTATCAGGAATAACCGCCGCGGAGGTGGTAATCATTTCCTCAAGAGTCTGCATCAGTTCCGCGGAAGCTTCGGGGGTTGATGATGCCGGCTGCTTGCCGATGACAAACGGGAGTCCGTAGCGCTGGGTGAAGCTGACCCAGATCTCCAGCCCGTTTTTCTTAAAGAGAACCGGCCAGTAACATCTTGAAAGCACTTTTTCGCCGTAGGGGTTTATATATGTGGCGTCATTCTGCACCAGCAGGAATTTTTTATCAGGCAGGGGAATGCCTTCCGGACTGCTGAGTGAGCGGTACCGGAGCCGGTTCATCTGATCAAAGCGGAACCATTCCTGCGGTTTTTCCTCAGCCCGCGCCGGCAGTATCCACTTTCTGCCGTTTATATATACCGGCTCCCAGGTTATCTCAAGCACGGTATAGCCGAACAGAGGCGCGTTTAGTATCTGGGATATAAGAGTATCGGAATCAAGCCGTTCAAGGAGCGATTCGATAACGGGCTGTATATATGACTCTCCGGTTACCTCCCGCGGCAGCGACAGCACCCCGGCTTTTCTCTGCTGGATAACCGAGTAGAGATGCGCATCGGTAGTCAGTTCGCGGTATGCCTCAATTCCTTTCCCGGTTTTCTGCAGAACCGGATCAGGGTCGGGCAGAGCCGCCATAAAGCGCTGATAATAATCCGCCGACTGCCTTAGGGCGATTTCTTTTGTTAAGAGGGGGAGATTCATTTCCGGCCTCCCTTGCTGCTGAAGAAACGGCTGAGTGCCGTGCGGAAAGTTTTCTCTTCATGCATGGTAAGTTTCCTCCCGAAAGAGATACCTGAAAGCCGGATTCTGCCGGGGATATCCTCATCAAGCGCTGTTGCTATATAAAGTCCGGGAACGGCTCCGGTATCAGAACAGTGAAGAAAGAACCCTTTTCCCGTGTTAATCAGCAGAAAGGGGGAGGTGAGAGGAAGCAGAGTAAAAATCTCCGCGGGTTCGTTCTCCGGAGAGCTGCCAATAATCAGGTTCAGATGCCCTTCAAACGGTTCCTGACTGCCGTTCTGATTAAAAAAGAGAGGCACGCTGCACCCGGTTATTGAACTGTCATCAAACAGAGAAAAGTGGAGGAAGGCATCCCGGAGATCTTCCTTGTAGAGGGATTTGATAAGCCGGTCAGCTGCTTTGAGGCGGGTTTTGCTGATATAATATCCTTCAGATGCCAGCCTTCCTTTCCAGGATGCGGTCTCAGGATGAAGCGGTGAGCGGGCATTATTGTTCAGAGCAAGCTGAAAAATGGAGGAGGCGGAGGAAAGTTTTGCTGAAATTTTCATATCAATGTTCCTAAGTAAAATATTTGTATTCTGGGGCACAACCTAAGTAATTAACTTAGCCAAGTCAAGCCGGATCGGCATTAATTAAGAATTATGAATTATGAATTATGAAGTATGAAGTATGAAATGTGAAATGTGAATTGTGAATTGTGAATTGTGAAAACACAATCCAACAAAAATTCTCCCTTATCAATTATCCATTATCCATTGTCCCTTATCCATTAAATAGGTGATTGATTCTGAAAAGCGGGAAGGGTAATTTTGAAGTTACATTAACAATACTTTTCAGAAGGTGCGGAGGTTTTGTGCGATATTCTGCCGGTTTGCTGATCGTCCTTCTTTTTTCATCTTACCTGTTTCAGGCGTGTGATCCCGGTATGTTTCTTCCCGTATCGGATTACGCAACCATTAAGGGGGTGGTTATGAACACTTCGGGTGAAACACTTCAGGGGGTTACTATCACCATAGATCCGTGGCGCAATCCCGTCACCACGGATAAAAGCGGATCTTATGCATTCTACGACCTGGGGCAGGGCACCTATACGGTGACTGCTTCACTGCCTGGATATCATGTGGAATCCCGCACCTTTTATATACGAAGAGGCAAGGTAACGCAAAATGATATTATCATGAATAAAGTGACCTCAGGAATCACCTTCAGCTGGTCCGAACTCCCCGGCGGTGTCTTTGCCATGGGGGATATATATCAGGAGGGGGATGCAGACGAACTTCCCGTCCATCCGGTGCGGCTCAGCCCGTTTTCCATAAGTACATTTGAAATCACGTATATACAATATGATGAATTCTGCCAGCAGACAGGAAGGCCTCTGCCTCGTGATAACGGCATCCGCGGCGCAAGACCTGTGGTGAACATAACCTGGCTTGATGCTGACGCGTTCTGCAAATGGATTTCCTTTCATCAGGGTATTGTGGTGCGGCTGCCAACGGAAGCGGAGTGGGAGTATGCCGCCCGGAGCGGAGGAGATTCAACCCGCTACAGCGGAACCAATGAAACAGCACAGCTAATGAATTATGCATGGTATCTTGATAACAGCGGCGGAAAAACCTATCCGGTGCAGGGGAAGTTTTCAAACCGGCTTGGCATAGCTGATATGAGCGGCAATGTTTGGGAATGGGTGCAGGATTCCTACTCGGCATCATATTATCAGGAATGTCTGGATTCGGCAGAGGTTACCAATCCGCGCGGGCCGGTCAGCGGTGTATATAAAATCCTCCGGGGCGGCTCATACCGCAGCAGTGCCGCAAACTGCCGGGTCTTTAACCGTCAGAACATGAATCCGGACTACTATTCTCATGATGTCGGGTTCAGAGTGGTGAAAATCAATTGAAAATTGTGAATTGTGAATTGTGAATTGTGAATTGTGAATTGTGAATTGTGAATTGTGAATATTTATCTGGTATCAGCCCATTGTTCCAAAGTCCCGCGCTAAGATACAAAGAAGATTTTAACGTAATCCACCGTGGCGGAAAGCAAAGTGAGGCGCAAAGTTTCATAGAGGATTAAACCCCAGTGTCCTCATTGTCGTCAGAGTCCCCAAGTTCCCTGAAACCTGCGTTAAGCCACAAAGAGTCCCCCGCAGATTACGCAGATTAACGCAGAATACTTGGCTCCCCGCGGGTTGTAGATTGTAAATTGCACATTATCCCCGCCATCAGGCAATAATTTAAATTATTTGCTATTTTCACGGAATAATTGTAATTTTGGACTCTCAGTTCGCCCTAAAAAGGGCGTTTTTTGTTTTATGACAGATTTAGAAGCTACCATACATACTATCTGCCGGCAGGCAGTGCTCTCCGCCGGATTCATCTTCATTGATGTTAAGTTCCGCGGAAGCAAAAGCTCCAGGATTATTGAGGTCTATGCTGATGCAGAAACCTCACTTACGATTGAAGATTGCGCCCGCATCAGTACCGCTATCTCAGAGGAATTTGAACAAAAACTTGATCCCGGTTTTTCTTACCGGCTTGATGTTTCTTCCCCCGGGGCTGATAACCCGCTGACAGATATAAGACAATTTAAAAAACATGCCGGCCGGACATTTCAGATTGATTACTCCGGCAGCGGTGATGAAACCGTTTCCGTAACTGCTAAGCTCAAATCCGCCGGAGAAGACACCCTGGTTTTTGAACTGAAGGATAAGAGCGAACTGGTATTAGAGTTCAGCCGGATCCGCAAAGCAGTTGTTAAAATAAGTTTTAAGTGATAAAGGAGTTATAAGCATGAATTCTGAAATAATTGAGTCCTTCTCAATGATTGCCAAAGAAAAGGGCATTGACCGTGACTATCTTATCGGCGTTGTTGAAGAGGTATTCAAGACCATTCTTCAGAAACGTTTCGGAGAAGAAGCCCGCTTTGAAGTAATCGTTAATATGGACCGCGGTGATATTGAGTGCCAGCTTTCACGCGTAATTGTTGAAACGGTCGGAAATCCTGACCTGGAAATCAGTCTTGATGAAGTAAACTCACGCGGTAATGAAGATGAACTTGACCTGGGTGATGATTATATAGAAATCCTTCCTCTCAGTTCATTCGGAAGACGCCTGGTTCTTCTGGCAAAAAATACACTGAACCAGAAGATCCGCGACATTGAAAAGGAAGTGATATTTGCCGACTATAAAAAGAAAATCGGCGATATTGTTATCGGTGAAATCTATCAGAACCGCAAGCATGATATACTGGTCAACCATAACAAAAATGAACTGGTACTCCCGAAGAATGAACAGATTCCGGGTGAAAAATATATAAAGGGAAGAATACTCCGCGCGGTAATCAAAGAAATCAGACGCGATAAAGGGAATCCGCAGGTTATTATCAGCCGTGCGGATAATGAATTCCTGAGAAGGCTGTTTGAAATTGAAATTCCGGAAATCTTTGACGGCGTTATTGAAATTAAAGCAATTGCCCGCCAGCCGGGTATGCGCGCCAAAGTGGCTGTTGAAAGCACTGATAAACGTGTTGATGCAGTCGGGGCCTGTATCGGCATGAAGGGTGTGCGCATCACTTCAATCGTTAAAGAACTGAACGGCGAAAATATAGACGTATTCAACTGGTCTGATGATATAAAGACTCTTATTATCCGCGCTCTTAACCCCGGCAAGATAAAGAATATCGAACTTGACACAGCCAACAAAAAAGCAATTATATATGCTGAAGAAAAACAGGCGGGAACCATTGTGGGTCTCCGTGCTGTAAACATCAATCTTGCATCCCGCCTGACCGGTTATGATATAGAACTGATCAGAGAGAAAAAATCCATCCTGGAACTTGATGAGGATATCGAGCTTCCGGAACTTCGTGAAGAACTCGGCGAGGAGCTGGTCAATCTGCTTATCGAAAACAGATATGACACAGCGCTTGACGTTCTCCGCGCCGGCAAGGAAAAAATTGCACAGATTGAAGGTATTGATCCTGACTCTATTGATGAGCTTTTCAGAATCCTTACCGAACAACTAACCGAAAGTGAAGGATAAGCAAGACTATCTATGTCTGAAGTAAAAGAAAAGAAAAAAAGAGTTTCCGACCTCTCAAAAGAGTGCAATCAGCCCTCTGATGCGATGCTCAAGTTCCTGAAGGATAAGGGATTTGAAGTGAAAACTATCAACTCGCCCGTTACGGATGAGATGATAGAAACGGCTTACGCTCAGTATATGAAAGACCGTAAAAAGCTTGAAGAGCACCGGGAAAAGATGCGGAAGCTTGATGAGCAGCGCGGTAATATTGATCCGGCCGTTGAAGAAGCCAAAAAAGCTGAAGAGGCAAGAAAAGCCGAGGAGGCACGTTTAGCTGAAGAGGCAAGATTAGCCAAAGAAGCTGAAGAAGCACGGCTGGCTCAGGAAGCAAAAGAGGCAGAAGAAGCTGCCCGGCTTGAGCAGGAGGTTGCAAAAGAACCGGAACCTCAGCCGGAGGTAATGGCGGAAGAAACTCCTAAAGCAGCGGAAACCTCTGCAGTGCAAGAACCACAGCCCGCTGATGAAGCGCCTGTTGTTCAGACTGAAATCTTTGCTGATGCTTCAGCGGATAAGAAAATTACCACTGCACCAAAAACCCGGGAGCAGCGGGAAGAAGAAAAAGCCAAGGCAAAATCGGATAAAAAACCCAAAGACAAAGAAACTTCTAAACATCCTAAGGCAGAAGAAGTTAAACCTCAACCGGTTAAACCTGCCGAAGCTGCTAAACCTGCTGAAACGGCAAAACCGGAAGCAGAGGGGAAACCTAAAACAAAGACCATTGAAGATCCGCTTGAACGCACCCGCAGACAGGGAGCCGCGCGAGGTCTGGTTGTAAAAGGCACGATTGATCTGACTCCTCCAAAACCTGCACCAAGGCAGGATAAAGGTGTTGGTGTTAAATCAACTGTAAGCATTGCTCCTGCCCAGGGTACTGATGCAGACGGCAAACCGAAGAAAAAGAAGATTAAAGTAAAGAGCAAGCCTTACGAGGAAGCTCCGGTATCGGCAGCCAAGGAAAAAGAAAAAGAAGAACATCCTTCAAAGAAACGCCACAAGGCAAAGAAAACCGAAATTGATGAGAAGGAAGTAAAGGATAATATCCGTAAAACCCTTCTTAACATGGATGACTCGGCACTCGGAAACCGTGCACAAATGCGCAAGAAAAAGAAAAAAGAGCGCATTGAAGAAGAGGAACGCCGTGAAGAGATTAAACTGGCCGAGGGCAACAGAATTACCGTTACTGAGTTTATTGCAGTAAGCGAACTTGCCAATCTGATGGGAGTGCAGGTTGGTGATGTAATAGCAAAATGTATGGGGCTCGGTCTTATGGTATCCATTAATCAGCGCCTTGAAATGGAGACCATTACTCTGGTAGCTGATGAATTCGGATTCCAGGTTGATTTCGAAAAAGAGTATTCAGCTACCGAGCTGGAAGATACGGTTGATGAAGAGGAAACACTTCTGTTCCGCAGTCCTATTGTCACCATCATGGGTCACGTTGACCATGGCAAAACCTCGTTGCTTGATTATATACGCCGCGCCAATGTGGTTGCCGGTGAAGCAGGAGGTATTACGCAGCATATCGGTGCATACAAAGTAGAAGTAGGCGGCGGCAAAACCATCACCTTCCTTGATACTCCTGGTCACGAAGCTTTTACCGCAATGCGCGCAAGAGGTGCTCAGGTGACGGATATTGTGGTGCTGGTTGTCGCGGCGGATGATGCAGTTATGCCTCAGACGGTTGAAGCTATCAACCACGCAAAAGCGGCTAATGTGCCCATTGTAGTTGCAATAAATAAGATTGACAAACCGGGCGTGAATCTCGAAAGAATTAAGCAGCAGCTTGCTGAACGTAATGTTCTTGTTGAAGAATGGGGCGGCAAGTATCAGAGTGTTGAACTTTCAGCAAAGACCGGCGTGAACGTTGATCTTCTGCTCGAAAAAATTCTGCTTGAAGCCGAAGTGCTTGATCTGAAGGCAAACCCTGATCGTATGGCACGCGGCGTTGTAGTGGAATCCAAACTGGACAAAGGCCGCGGCGTGACTGCAACGGTGCTGGTTCAGAAGGGAACGCTCAGTATCGGAGATCCGTTTGTTGCCGGTATATATAACGGCCGTGTTCGTGCCATGTTTGACGAACGGGGAAACAAAGTGCTTAAAGCAGGTCCTTCAACTCCGGTTCTGGTGCTTGGTCTTGAGTCATCCCCTCAGGCAGGTGATCAGTTTATCGTGGTTGAATCAGAACGCGCGGCACGTGAAGTGGCTATAAAACGCCAGCAGCTCAAGCGCGAGCAGGATAACCGTCAGGTTCGTCACATAACGCTTGATGAAATTTCACGTCAGATAAGCATTGGCGGCGTTAAAGAGCTTCCGATCATCGTTAAAGGTGACGTGGACGGCTCAGTTGAAGCAGTGGCTGACTCACTGATGAAGATCTCAACCGAAGAAGTGGTGGTACGTGTTATCCACCGCGGAGTGGGAGCAATCTCTGAAGGTGACGTAATTCTTGCGGCAGCATCTAACGCGATTATCATCGGCTTTAACGTGCGTCCGAATCTGAATGCACGCAAGAGCGCGGAGGCAGAAGGGGTTGAAATAAAGATATATAACGTAATTTACGATGCGATTAACGAAATCCGTTCAGCACTTGAAGGAATGCTTGCCCCGATTGTCAGTGAAGAAATCACTGCCTCTGTTGAGGTACGCGAAACCTTTAAAGTGCCTAAAGTGGGAACCGTTGCCGGCTGTTACGTTCTTGAAGGAAAGATACAGCGCAGCAACAAGGTACGCCTCATTCGCGATGGCATCGTAATCTTTAACGGAGAACTTACCTCGCTTAAGCGGTTTAAGGATGACGTTAAGGAAGTTGATGCCGGCTTTGAGTGCGGTATGGGTATCGCTAATTATAATGATATCAAAATAGGCGATATCATTGAAGCCTATAAACTGATAGAGACAAAGAAGAAACTGGACTAAGAAGTTTTTGTTGGGGGCTTAATTGCCCTGACTTCTTTGCCGCGAAAGGAAAGCTATGCCATCACACAGAATTGAAAAGGTTGAAAACCTGATCAAAGAAGAGATCAGTCTGATCTTTCTGACCAGGATGAATGATCCTGAGCTTGGCTTTATAACCATAACAAACGTAAAAGTTTCACCGGATATAAAACAGGCAAAGATATATATATCCGTTTTTGACAAAGCGAAGCGTGAACATGTTCTTGAAAAAATAAAAAACAGAACCGGCTTCATAAGAACCGAGCTTGCCCACCGGGTGAGTCTGCGGTACGTGCCGGAACTGAAGTTTTTTATAGACGACACGCTTGACTATGTTGAGAAGATTGATTCACTGATCCGCCAGATTCACAAGGATGATAAACCGCAAGACAACTCAGAAGCTTGACCAGAACGCATTCGCGCGCGGTGAAGCAATTCTGATTGATAAGGACTACCGCTGGTCATCCTTTAAGGTAATACATGAGTTCCGCAAGGTTGCAGGCTTGCGCAAAATGGGGCACGCTGGCACCCTTGACCCGCTGGCCACTGGTCTGCTTATTGTATGCACCGGCAAAATGACCAAACAGATTGACACCTTTCAGAATCTTCCCAAAGTATATACCGGTACCATAACCTTAGGCAAAAGCACCCCCACCATGGATGCGGAGTCTCAGCCGGATGCAGAGTTTTCTCTTGATGGAATAACCGCAGAGAAAATCCGCGCAGTACTGCCTGAGTTCACCGGAGAGATTGAACAGGTGCCGCCGATGTATAGTGCAGTAAACTATGCCGGAAAGAAGCTTTATGAAATCGCCCGAAAGGGAAAGACCGTCCACCGCGAACCGCGTAAGGTTACCGTCACGAGATTTGAAATCACTGAGATTAACCTCCCCGAAGTTAAATTTGAAGTGGAGTGTTCTAAGGGGACCTATATCCGGGTACTTGCTCATGACCTGGGAGCGCGGCTCGGCTGCGGGGGTTACCTCTCTGAACTCCGCCGTACTGCCATCGGAGACTACCACGTGGAAGATGCGTTTACCATCCACGAACTGCGGAAAATGGAGAGAATTGAGTTGTTAGTGGAAAATTGAAAGTTGAAAAATGAGAATTGACTTTCATTTAATTCCCCGCTGTCGTTCCTGTCTTTTTAGTCCTTACTTTCCTTTAAGCGTAACCCTCTGCTTTTAAACCCAACCCTAAAACCTTTAGTTACTTGTATTCTTAGTAAAAGAAAACGGCTTTTCTTTAACTAACAGAAATTCTTAGTTAAAGAAAATGTGTTTTCTTTAATTAGTGGAAGTTTTTAGTTAAATTTGGGGTAAAATTATAATTGATATGGACATACGGAATTTCAGATCTGGCAAATATGTGCCTCAGTTTCAGTATAAGAGCTTCCTCCCGGAAAAGGTGAACCGGGAATGGCAGGTAAGCGACCCGGCGGTTAATAAGATGCTGGAGGAGGCAAACCTACGGCTTGGGGAGCTGAATGCCTTCTCGCTAATTGTCCCGGATGTGGATCTTTTCATCAGAATGCATGTGGTTAAGGAGGCAACTACTTCCTCCCGCATTGAAGGGACTCAGACCCATATTGACGAAGCGATTTTAAGGGAAAATGACATCAACCCTGAAAAGAGAGATGACTGGAAAGAAGTACAGAATTATATCTCTGCTATGAATAATGCCATGATTTCACTCTTGACTCTTCCGGTATCAACCCGGCTTATTAAGCAGGCGCACTTGCTGCTGCTTGAAGGAGCAAGAGGCACAGGTAAACTCCCTGGAGAGTTTCGAAGCAGTCAAAACTGGATTGGGGGAGCTACGTTACATGATGCTGTTTTTATTCCGCCTCATCATCAGGAAATATCAGATTTAATGAGTGATCTTGAAAACTTTCTGAATAACACGGAAATCCATGTTCCTCATTTGATAAAGATAGCAATTGCCCATTATCAGTTTGAGACCATACATCCTTTTTTAGATGGTAACGGCAGAGTTGGACGGCTGCTTATTACGCTTTATCTGGTGGCTAACGGACTGCTTTCAAAACCGACTTTGTATCTCTCGGATTTTTTTGAGAGGAACAGACAGTTGTATTATGATAACCTTACTCTGGTGAGAACGCATAATGATCTCTCGCAGTGGATTAAGTTTTTTCTGGCTGGAGTAATTGAAACAGCTTCTCATGGAGTTGAGGTTTTTCAAAAGATATTGCAATTACGCAATGAAATTGAAGAGAAAAAATTATTATCTCTTGGCAGAAAACTCACCAATGCAAAAGCCGCACTTAATTATCTCTACCGGTATCCGGTTTTTACGGCGGCCTATCTTGCAGAAGAATTGCAGATCAGCATACCAACGGCAAACTCTGTGATCAGGGACTTTATAAGATTAAACATCATAAAGGAAGTCTCTGGTAATAAAAGGAACCGGATGTATGTGTTTGAAGAATATTTGAAGTTGTTTAGGAGATAGGAAGTGCCGGCTAAGCGGCTTGAAAAATTCGTTTCTGGCAGGGTCATTCTCACCCATCCTTTCCTAAAAGGCCAGGGTATTATTGTTGTTTCAGGTGTCCCATCTTTCCGGAGTGAGACAATTCCCAAATTCTCCATAAACCCTTATAAATCAAAGACTTAGGAGATAGGTAATTGGGGATGAGTGACCCAACTCTCTTCTTTTATATTACAGTAATAATACCTATCTTTGTAATTTGACTTTTGGCAGTATGCGGGTTTACAGAGATATTACTGAAGCGGAATACGACATTAATACTGCCCTGACACTCGGAACCTTTGACGGAGTGCATCTCGGCCACAGGCAGCTTTTCAGTCTTCTGAAACAGCAGGCGAAAAAAGACAATCTGAGGACATTTGTTATAACGTTTGACCCTCACCCCCGAGCAGTTTTGGTGCCCCACAACCAGCTGCCGGCTTTAACGACTACTGAGGAGAAACTCCGGCTTCTGGATGAAGCTGGTATTGATGCTGTTCTGGTTATTAATTTCACCCATGAATTCGCAAATGTCAGCTCAGAAGAGTTCCTGAAGGACTATATTCTTAAAGGAATAGGGCTCAGAGCATTGGTAGTCGGTTATGACTTCCGGTTTGGCAGAGGCAGGCGGGGTGATGCGGTAATGCTTAAAGAATTTGCGGCAGCAGAAGGTTTTTCATTTGCGTCTGTTCCTGAGTATAAGAAAGATGATGTGACGGTGAGTTCATCTCTTATCCGCGGATTTCTTTCGCAGGGAAGAACAGATCTTGCAAATGAGTATCTTGGTTACCGCTTCTCGTTCTGCGGTGAGGTGGTAGAGGGAAACAGACGGGGCAGAACTCTTGGATTCCCGACCGCGAATATCGCAGGAAAAGAGAAAAACAAAATGATTCCCGGAAACGGTGTTTATGCTGTACGGGTACAGGGAAGAAACATAAATCACGGCGGGGTGATGAATATAGGCATCAGGCCGACATTTAACGATGAGCCGGTGGTGGTGCCCGAAGTGCATCTGCTGGATTTTGATGCTGATATATACGGTGAAGAACTTTGCGTCTTTCCGCTGGTCAAGATCCGCGATGAAAAGAAATTTACTTCAGTTGAAGAACTGAAAAAACAGATAGAAGCAGACCGGCAGACTGCAGCAGAACTGCTGAAAAAATTATAACTAACTAATATATCCCGGCTCCGGCTGGGGTAGTATCGAATCATAAAGGAGAAATACCAATGACCAAAGAAGAAAAACTTGAGATAATCAAGAAATACGGAACTAACGAGCAGGACTCAGGAAGAGCTGAAGTTCAGATTGCGCTTATTACCAAGCGGATTAACGATCTGACCTCACATTTCGGGGAACACAAGAAAGATCATCACTCAAGACGCGGACTGATGATGCTGGTGGGAAAAAGAAGAAGACTTCTGGACTATCTGGCCTCACGCGATATCGAGCGTTACAGAGCAATTATTAAAGCGTTGAACATAAGAAAGTAAAAAAGGTTTTTAAATGATAGTAGTCAAAGAAGTAGAAATTGACGGCAAGAAAATAAGCATTGAAACAGGCCGTTATGCCCGTCAGGCAAACGGAGCTGTTATGGTGCGCTCAGGCGATACCATGGTGCTGGTAACCGCAGTTGCTGCTCAGGAAGCAAAGGAAGATATAGATTTTTTCCCTTTGCAGGTTGAATATCGCGAAAAGCATTCCGCTGCCGGAAAATTCCCGGGCGGATTCTTTAAGCGTGAAGGTAAACCTACTGAAAAAGAAATCTTAAGCGCCAGATTAATTGACAGACCAATTCGTCCGCTCTTTTCGGATGCGTACAGAAACGAAACACAGATTGTAGCAACCGTTTTTTCATATGATGGTGAAAATGATCCTGATGTTCTCGGAGCTTTAGGTGCATCTGCTGCGCTTTCAATTTCAAATATTCCTTTTATCGGGCCGATCGGTGAGGTAAGGGTTGCACGTGTTGATGGCAAGTATATTGTTAACCCGACATTCGCTGAAGTTGAAGCAAGCGATATGGAGCTGGTTGTTGCAGGCACACATGATTCAATCATGATGGTTGAAGGTGATGCAAAAGAAGTATCTGAAGAAGAGATGCTCACCGCTCTCCGTGTTGCTCATGAAGCTATTCAGAAGTTAGTTCTGATGCAGAAAGAACTGATGGCTGAAGCAGGCGTTCCTAAAATGGAAGTAAAGCCAAAAGAGATTGCAGCCGAACTGATTGCGGATGTTAATGCACTCGCAAGAGATAAATACCGCGAAATAGTTGCCCAGGTTCTCAGTAAAGAGGAGCGTGCAGCGGCTAATAAAGCGCTGAATACCAGTGTGAAAGAAGCTCTTGCTGAAAAATATCCGGAGCAGGAAAAAACAATCGCTGCACTGCTTCATGATATAGAAAAAGAAGAGATGCGTGAAAGAATCCTGAAAGACGGACTCCGTCTTGACGGCAGAAATACACGTCAGATACGTCCCATCACTATTGAACTTGGTGTTCTTCCGAGAGCGCACGGTTCAGCACTCTTCACCCGGGGTGAAACACAAAGTCTTTGCACTCTTACCCTTGGTACCAAGAATGACGAACAGCTGATTGACGGTCTTGGTGAAGAATATACAAAGAAGTTTATCCTTCACTATAACTTCCCTCCGTTCAGCGTTGGTGAAGTTGGCAGAATGACAGGTGTTGGCAGAAGAGAAATCGGCCACGGTAATCTTGCAGAACGTTCACTTAAGGCACTGCTTCCGGCTGAAGATGTTTTCACGTATACCATGCGTCTTACCAGTGATATCCTTGAATCAAACGGCTCATCATCAATGGCTTCAGTCTGCTCAGGCTCGCTGGCTATGATGGATGGCGGTGTTCCGGTTCGCGAAGGAATTGCAGGTATTGCAATGGGTCTTATCAAAGAAGGTGAACGCTATGCTGTTCTCTCTGATATCCTTGGCAATGAAGATCATCTTGGTGATATGGATTTCAAAGTTGCCGGTACTTCAAAAGGTATCACTGGTTTCCAGATGGATATAAAGATTGAAGGTATATCCTTCAAGATTATGGAAGAAGCGCTTCATCAGGCAAAAGAAGGAAGGATGCATATTCTTGGTATTATGAATCAGGCGATTGATAAGCCGAGGGCTGATCTTTCTGACTATGCACCAAGAATCGTTAGCATTAAAATTCCGACTGATCAGATTGGCGCTCTTATTGGCCCTGGCGGAAAAACCATTCAGAAAATGCAGAGAGATTTCAACTGCGAAATCAGCGTTGAAGATGACGGAACCGTAAGCATTGCATCCCCGAACAACATGTGGGTTCAGGAGTGCAAGGATCATATCAAGAGAATGATGCAGACGGCTGAAGTCGGTGAAGTCTATGACGGCGTTGTAGCCCGACTGATGGATTTCGGCGCTATTGTTGAATTCCTGCCGGGTAAAACCGGACTCCTCCATATATCCGAAATTGACCACAAGAGAGTGGAAAAAGTAGGAGACTTCTTTAAGGAAGGCGACAAAGTGCGCGTTATCCTTACCAAGATGGAGGGGGGCAAATTCAGTCTGAGCAGAAAACAGCTCATTAAAAAAGAGCCCAGAAAACCTGAACAGCCTGCGGAAGGCATCGGAGAAAAGGCCGAACAGGAATAAGCAGGCCCGCAGTTCAGGAATAAGCCGGTTACATAATCAGGCAACACGTTAGTATGAAGGGAAGCGAACATCTTCAGGACAGCAGAACAGCATCCGGCAGCACCGGAGAGCCGCGTTTCCGGGATGTCCGTTTCCCTTTTTTTGTTCATTGTTCCTTGAAATTTAAACACATTCATCAGTGATACTATTACAGGCATTATATATATTGTTCTTTGCTCCAGAGCCCATGCGGCCCGGAGCCGCATTATGCAGTTCCGTTTTATCAGACCTGTGTCTTGCTGATGATATTTACGTTAACGTAAAAAGAAGTTTTACCCAAAATGTTAAAAGAAATTATTATCAACTCTTCCGGAGAACAGACCCGGGTAGCCATCACCGAGGACGGCTCCCTTGTTGATTTCTTCGTAGATTATCCCGAAAACAGGAGAATGGTGGGGGATATATATCTCGGAAAGGTTGCGCGGGTACTTCCGGGTATTAAAGCCGCCTTCATTGATATAGGCATGAAGCATGATGCTTTCCTGCATTTTTCCGACATCGGCGAGCGGACGAAGGAATTCCAGTCCATGCTCGAAGATGATGATGAAGAAGAAGAAAATCAAAACCGCCCCGAACAGAAGGAGCGCCTCATTAAACAGGTGCAGACCATAAATGGCGTGCCTGTTCTTAAAAAAGGAGAGCCGATTCTCATTCAGATTACCAAAGAGCCAGTCAGCAATAAAGGAGTGAGGGTCTCATCCTCAATTTCTATTGCAGGCCGGTTCTGTGTGCTGCTTCCTTTTGATAACAAGATTGGCATATCGAAAAAGATTACCGATTTTAAGGAACGCCGCCGTCTTCGCTCTATTGCCCGCAGCATACTTCCCAAAAACTACGGACTGATTATCAGAACCGTTGCCCGAAATCAGGCGGAAGAAAGTCTTCTTGAAGATCTGAAGAACCTGAAAAAAACCTGGGAAACTATTGAGATGAAGGCAAAAACAGAAGAACCGCCTTCACTGATTCACCAGGATTTGAATACCACTTCAAGCGTTATCCGCGATCTTTTTACCGAAGATATTACCCGGGTTTATATTGACAACAAAAAGCAGTATAAACTGATCAAGGATTACATCTCGACTGTTCATCCGGAACTTGCTGAAAAAGTTGAACTCTACCGCGATAAAGAAAGTGTTTTTGATGCGTTCAGAATTGATGAGCAGATTAACTCACTCTTCAGCAGAAAGGTAGCGCTCAAAAACGGCGGTTACATCATCATCGAACATACAGAAGCAATGGTGGTGATTGATGTGAACAGCGGAAAATATGCCGCCAGCAAAGAGCAGGAGCTAAACTCCCTGAAAACTGACCTTGAGGCAGCCCGTGAAATAGCCCGCCAGCTCCGCCTGCGTGATATCGGCGGACTGATAGTGGTGGATTTTATTGATCTGGAAGATGAAAAAAACCGCCGTAAAATTTTTGATGAACTGAGGAAGGAATTCCGGAAAGACCGTGCTAAGGTAAGCATCCTCCCAATGTCAGATTTTGGCCTGATTCAGATAACCAGACAGAGAATCCGCCAGAATATCCGGCAGGTGACCAATGATTTGTGTCCTTACTGTTCCGGAACCGGATTGCTCACAAAACAGTCCCATATTCTTTACGATATTGAGAAGACGCTTAAAAAAATCAGAGAAAACTTTAAGGAACGTTCCTATATTCTGAAGTGTCATCCGAATGTTTCCCTGAAACTGAAGGAAGGTTATATCAGTATCCTTACCAGGCTTCAGCTGAAATATTTCTGCCTGATAAAAATTCAGGAAGATACCGTGATGAATATGGATCAGTTCAGATTTTATCTGAAATCAACCAAAAAAGAAATTACTGAAGATCAGTTCAGCAGAGATTAACATAATAAAAGGAGCTCCATATGAAAATATTTATTGATACCGCAAGTATTGATGAAATCCGCGAAGCCGCTGCTCTCGGAATTCTGGACGGTGTAACAACCAATCCCTCTCTGGTTGCCAAAGAAGGAAGGGATTTCAGAAAACTGCTCGATGAAATTCTGGCAATAGTTGACGGGCCGGTAAGCGCTGAAGTGATTTCCACTGATTATGAAAGCATCGTAAAAGAGGGAAGAGAGCTCTCAAAAATTCATGACAATATTGTGGTGAAAGTTCCTTTGATAAAAGAAGGAATTAAAGCAGTAAAAACATTTTCAGAAGAGGGAATCAGGACAAATGTTACCCTGTGTTTTTCACCGTCTCAGGCGGTAATGGCAGCAAAAGTGGGTGCAACCTACATTTCCCCCTTTGTGGGCCGTCTTGATGATGTGAGCACCAATGGCATGGAACTTATCAACCAGATCGTTGGTATATACCGTAATTATAATTATGACACAGAAGTTCTGGTTGCAAGTGTGCGTCATCCGCTTCACTTTGTTGAGGCCTGCCTGATCGGCGCGGATGTCTGCACTATGCCCTTCAGCGTAATTGACAAACTTTACGCGCATCCTCTTACCGATATCGGTCTTGAGAAGTTTCTTGCTGACTGGAACAAAGCAAACAAAAAGTAAGGAATCCGGCTTTGAAAAAAACAATGTTTTATGACCTGCATCAGAAAATCGGCGGAAAGATCGTTGACTTTGCCGGATATAAGATGCCGGTGCAGTACAGCTCCATAATAGCCGAACATAAGGCCGTGCGCAGCACCGTCGGTGTATTCGATGTAAGCCACATGGGTGAGGTATTCATTGAAGGCGAAAAGGCGCTTGATTTTATTCAGTATATTACCGTGAATGATGCTGCGGTGCTGTATCCCGGCCGAGTGCAGTATTCCGCAATGTGTTATGAGGACGGCGGTATTGTAGATGATCTTCTTGTTTATAAGATTACTGATACCAAATATATGCTGGTTGTTAATGCATCTAATCTGGAAAAAGATGTTGCATGGATGCGGCAAAACAACAGTCACGGTGTGACCATTACTGATTTGAGTGACTCTTATTCACTTCTGGCAGTGCAGGGACCTCATTCACGCAAGGTGCTGGAGAAAGTATTCAATGAGAATATTGATTTAGAATATTATCATTTTAAGATGACCTCCTATTCAGGAACTGAAGTGATACTTTCGCGCACCGGATACACTGGTGAACTCGGTTATGAACTCTATTTCCGGGGAGACCAGGCGCTGGCCGAAAAATTCTGGAATTCAATTTTCAGGGCCGGTGAAGAGTTTGGCATAATGCCGTGTGGTCTTGGCGCGCGTGATTCGCTGCGTCTTGAGATGGGATATTGTTTATATGGAAATGATATAGATAACACGACCAATCCGCTTGATGCAGGGCTTGCATGGATTACAAAGCTCAAAAAGCCCTCATTCATCGGAAGAGATGCCATTCTTGATATTAAGGCTTCTGCGAACAGAAGAAAACTTACACCACTGCTTTGCGAGGAAAAAGCATTCCCCCGGCATGGTTACGAGGTTGTGCTGAATGGAAAAAACATAGGATATATAACCAGCGGTACGGTCAGCCCTGTGCTTGAAAAAGGTATCGCGCTTGCATATATTGACAGCGAATATGCAAAAGAAGGTAACGAACTTAATTTCCTGGTCAGAGGAAAAGAAGTTCCTGTTACAGTTGTCAAACTGCCTTTTATACAAAAATAACCGGCAGATCTTAGTAAATTTTTTTAGTTGTATTATTTTTTGAGGGAATGAATGACCAGGATCAATGTGTTGTTTTCACCAGTTGGTGTTGATGAGTTATATTTCAGTTCAAAGACTGCAGCGGTAATTGATGTGCTTCGCGCTTCATCAACCATCGTAACGGCAGTGATGAATGGTGCAAAAGAAATTATACCGGTTGGAAGTATTGAATTTGCAGTAAAAGTCTCCGGAGGAATGTTCGGAGGGCAGACGCTGCTTTGTGGTGAGAAAAACACAAAAAAGGTAGATGGCTTTAATCTGGGAAATTCACCTTCTGAATTCACTTCGGAGGTTATCGGAGGAAAAACTGTTGTGTTGTATACCACAAACGGTACCAAGGCAATAGTAAGAGCCAAGTTTTCAACGAATCTGATAATCGCCTCTTTTTTGAACATCAGTGCATCAGCTAAAAGACTGGTGGAAACCGGCGAATCACTTGAAATAATCTGCTCGGGGAGGAATAATGAATTCAGTCTGGAAGATACGGTTTGTGCAGGAAAACTGGTAAGCGAAATTCTGAAGATAAACGGGGATTATAATCTTACGGATTCTGCTGCGGCTGCACTAAGCTTATTTGAAATGAAGCAAAAAGATATACCGGGAATGATGCGCAACACAGAGCACGGACAGATTCTTGTCGAAAACGGATTTGAAGGGGATATAGATTATTGTTCGCAGATTGACATTACGGATGTAGTGCCTTCATTTAAGAATAATTCAATTAAAGAAGTCCACTGATTCTCTGTAGAGACACGCCTCGGCGTGTCTGTACAACGTTTAGATTTATTTGATTCTCTCCTTGGGGCAAGTCGTGACTTGTCCTAAACCCATTGTGCAACCTTACATGATTTGATGTTTGCGCGAATTCCGTACAGACACGCCACGGCGTGTCTATACAAAGCTTAGATTCCTTTGATTTTTCCGTAGGGACAAGTTGTGACTTGTCCTAACCCCATTGTGCAACCTTACATGTTTGATGTTTGCCGTACTCCCGTACAGACACGCCGCGGCGTGTCTCTACAAAGCTTAGATTCATTTGATTTTTCCGTAGGGACAAGTCGTGACTTGTCCTAACCCCATAATGCACCTTACATGAACTAATTTTTGCAATAATCCCGCACAGGCACCCCGATTCGTGTCTCAATAAGGTTGTATATAAAAATAGTGCCTGCTGACGCAGGCACAATTGGGAAAGATTATTATGACGGGATTTATTTATCCGTGTTCAGGATTATCGGCAGGCCATCCTTTCCTGAACCGATGACTACAATTTTAGCATTTTGTGAATTTGCCAGTTTCTCTGTTGCTTCAATGCCCTTCCACTTCAGAAGCTGTTCGCTTAATCCTCTTGCGATAATATTCTGGAAGTCGGATATACCCTGAGCTTCAATTCTTTTGCGGTCTGCTTCCTGTTTTTCCTTAAGCAGGATAAACTGCATTCTCTGGCTTTCCTGTTCAGCTTTCAGTTTTTCTTCAATTGAGCTGGTTAAACCTGGAGGAAGTATAATCTGACGCAGCGGCGCGGCTTCTACCACAATACCGCGTCCGTTTACCAGTTTGTTCAGTTCACTTTCAATTTCTTTTGAAAGAACCTCTCTACCTGATGTATAAAGCGCCTTTGCCTCATATTTTGCCGTAACACCGCGCACCACAGAACGGAACTGGGGAATAAGAATTCGGTTCGCGTAATCCTCACCGACGGTACGATATATATTATTTGCGTTCTCAGGATTCAGGTGGTAGAGCAGGCTTATCTCAAGCTGCACACTCAGTCCCTCGGTTGAAGGTACGTTCATCTCTTCCTTGAATTCCTGGGTTTTAATACTGAACTTAATTACGTTGGCCAGCGGATTTACCATATTAACACCGCTTTTGAGCGTGTTCTCACTTACCATACCCAGAAAATCAACAACGCCAACCGCACCCGCAGGGATGACGGTAAAGCATTGCATTATACTGATGATAATGGCAACAACAAATCCGGTAAGGGCAAAGGAAGCTTCATTTTTACTGTATCTCTGCTTTGCACTTTTGTAAACGACAAACGCAACCACTGCGGCGAGCAGCGAAATCAAAAACAGAATCATAGTTTACTCTCTCTTAGTTACTTATCAATCATTCAAAGAATATAATAATTTCATGTTGTTATCCGGTAATAACCTTCCTGATCAGCTTATCTTTTGGTACCGGCTTTGAAGAAATTGTTACCGCCAGCGGCATTCTCTGCATTGCTTTCAGGACTTTTTCCTTATTATCACCAAAGACAGTTGCCAGGCGGTCTCCCTTTTTAACTTTTTCACCTTTAAGCTTTCCGGTAATAATGCCGGCTTTTTTATCCGGTTTATCATCTTTGGTAAGGCGTCCGGCACCCGCCTCAACAGCTGCCATTCCTGTGTGGAAGCAGTCATAATTAACATATCCCTCGCGGGCGGCCAGATATTCTGCCGAGTAACGAGGTTTCGGGAAGGAGTCAGGGTTCTCCAGATACCGGATATTTGCACCCTGCAATTTTGCAATCTGCAGGAATTTTTCAAAGGCCTTGCCGGAGGTAATCATTTCCGCCGCGATGAATTTTCCTTCTGAAAGATTCTTTGCTTTTCCGCCAAGCCAGATCATTGCACCGGCAAGCTCAATGGAGAGTTCCGTCAGCCTCGGGGAATGGTAGCCCTGAAGCACCAGCAGAGATTCATAAACCTCTGGCCAGTTGCCGGTGAATCTGCCGAGGGGCTGATTCATGTCTGTTATATATGCGATCACCTTTTTGCCGAATCTTTTAGCTGTTTTAGCAAGTGATTCCGCAAGCTTCTGTGCATCAGAATATGAGCGCATGAAGGCCCCGTTTCCTGTTTTAACATCAAGGACTAATGCATCAATACCTTCGGCGAGTTTTTTGCTCATGATCGAGGCGGTAATCAGGGGGATTGATTCAACCGTGGCGGTAACATCCCTGAGAGCATATATACCCTTATCCGCCGGAGCAATCTCTTTTGTCTGACCAATTAGAACAGCACCGCATTTCTTTAACACCTTTTTATATTCAGCAAGATTCAGATCGGTACGGAAACCGGGGATAGATTCCAGTTTATCAAGAGTACCGCCGGTATGCCCAAGCGCTCGGCCGGAAATCATTGGTACCGGAACCCCTGCGGCTGCTGCAACAGGAGCAATAATGAGGGAAGTTTTATCTCCCACTCCGCCGGTTGAATGTTTGTCAACCTTGATGCCTTTTATTGCTGAAAGATCAAGAACCTTTCCGCTGTGAAGCATGGCCGAGGTAAGAGCGGCAGTTTCAGCTTCAGTGAATCCGTTAAGGAAACCAGCCATAAGGAAAGCGGAGAACTGATAGTCCGGTACGTTTCCTCTGGTGTAACCGTTAATGAGCTGTTCTATATCACCTGAAGTAAGTTCCTCACGGTTTCTTTTTTTGCGGATAAGTTCAATAGTATTCATACATTTTCTTTCATGGTTCGGTTTAGCGGAGCAGCAGAGAAGGGCTCCGCTGGATTTTTAATCAGCTCTGAAACTTCTCAGGAATGTTTTAATCAGAGCGGCGGCTCCTTCAAATTTTTGTTCAAGTGAAGGAGTATATAGGAAATTTAGTCCGCCTTTAAGTCCTTCATATACGCTGCGGTCATGCGGATACCACCACATATTTCTTTTTCTGCCTGGCAACAGATCATCAATCACCACTCTTGGCTGAGTCATCGCCTCAAGGCCAAATTCAGCATGAGTGCGCCCGAGGCCTGAGGTTTTAAACCCTCCCCAGGGTGTATGGGCAAGGGAATGGCTCATTAGATGATCGTTAATGGTTACCGCTCCTGCCTCGATGCGGGACGCAATGGCGTGAGCCTCCTGCCTGTTCTGAGTCCAGACCGATGCAGTCAGACCAAGCTGACTGTCATTCGCTCTCCTGACCGCCTCTTCCGTATCTTTTACTTTTTGTATCGCCAGCACCGGGCCAAAGGTTTCATCCTGTATGGTCAGCATATCATCAGTCGGATCCTCAATGAGCACCGGTCTGAAATATAGAGGATTGTCTGAAAGGGGCTTGCTGCCAAGAGTAATTCTGGCTCCTTTTTCAATTGCATCCTCAACATGTTTTTTTACGGTTTCAAGCTGGCCTGCGGTTGTAAGGGAACCGATATCAACATTAAAATCAGTATCAGGACCCTGGCGGAGTGAAGAAAGTTTTTCCTTAAGCAGGGAAACAAAATCATCGTATATATCTTCCGCAACATAAATCCGCTCAATACCGGCGCAGGACTGACCGCAGTTTGAAAGACCTGCCCAGAGCGCGCCTGAAACTGCCTGATATATATCAGCATCGCGGCAGACGATCATAGGGTCGTTGCCCCCGAGTTCAAGAGAAATGGGGAGCAGCCGGTCCGCGGCTTTTTTCATCAGTTCCTGACCAACCGCAACCGAGCCGGTGAAAAAGAGTTTGCCTATGCCGGAATTGATAAAAGCTTCACCTGCAATACTGCCTTTCATATTCACCAGATTAAAAACATTCTCAGGTAAACCGGCTGCTTCAAGCGCTTCCTTTATCAGTTTACCGGACATCAGTGTCTGGCTCGCAGTTTTGAGCACTACCGCGTTTCCTGCCATGAGTGCCATTGCCACCTCATGAAAAGGTATGGCGAACGGATAATTCCAGGGGCTGATTATTCCTATCACGCCAAAGGGGACCCGGTCAATGTAGGCATATTTGTTAATGAAAAGGATATTGCCCCCTTTAACCCGTTTTCTTTTCAGAACTCTTTTCGCGTTTTTTGCATAATAGTCAATGGCAAATGCAGCGTTAGAGACTTCAGTACTCATGGCATCGAAGCGGGTTTTACCTGTTTCTCTGGAAACGGTAAGCGAAATGCGGTCTGCATTGGCAACTATAAAATTCCGGGCTTTAAGGAGATATTCTTTTCTGTCATCAATGTTGAGTGAGGCCCACTCACGGGCAGCTATTATTGCCCTGGCAACAGTTTCGTTAAGTTCTTCAATGGTATTTTCTTTAGTGTAACCGGTAATTTCACCGGTAACTGGGTCAGTCGAGATGGTGTGTTTTTCCATAAAAATCAGGATTAATTTATCAAAAATAACATGAAAAGGGGAATAAATTCCGGTTTTTCGGGAAGGGAGGGAGCGCTCTCCGAAGTACGGCTGACCGGAAGTCAGGTTTTACAGTACCGATGATTTCTGGGCTGCCAAAGTTTTTTCGGATGGAGTTAATTAAGTATTTTTCAATGCAAGGAAATAAGAACTGTTTATGGAAAGGTAAACGTTTTTGGATAATCCCGATATTCGTTGGAAACAACGATTAAATAATTATATAAAGGCGCTGAATCTTTTAGAGGAGGCGGTGGTTCTCAGCGGTAAGAGAGAGCTAAGTAATCTTGAAGAAGAGGGTCTGATTAAAAGGTTTGAACTGACCCATGAACTTGCCTGGAATCTAATGAAAGACTATCTGGAATTTCAGGGTATTACTTCGATAACCGGCTCGCGAGATGCAGTAAGAGAGGCATATTCAAGCGGTCTTATTACAGATGGTGTTACCTGGATGGAAATGATCCGGAGCAGAAATTTATCCTCTCATACCTATAATGAAGAAATAGTTTCTGAACTTCAGGCTCAGATTGTTGAACTGTATTTCCCTTTATTTGCTACCTTAAAAGAAACGATGACGGAATTAGGGAGCAGAACATGATGTTTGGACTTTCCGAAAAAGATATTTCAGCTATAAACGGAGTATTCTCAAAATTCAGTGAGGTCAGACTTGTGATTATATATGGTTCAAGGGCAAACGGGAATTTCAGGCCTGCCTCTGACATTGATTTGGTCATTGTAAATCATGGAAGTCTCCGAAATGTATTAGGGAGTATTGATGCTCAGCTTGACGATTTGCTGCTGCCCTATAAAATTGATCTGACGCAAATTACCATGATAACAAATGCTGATTTGATTGATCACATCAGGCGCGTGGGGAAGGTTTTTTACAGCTGCGAGGAAGAGTTTATACTGAACGAACCGGCAAGCGTATATCTCAGCCAAGCTAAACAGGAACTAAAGGAGTCACCCCAAAAGTAACGTACAAGCACCGCGCAAGTCACCCCAGAAGTGCAGCGCACCGTAAAGTTTTTGAATGGGGAAGATTATATTAGGCAATAGCTTTGTTTAGTATGTAGAGGGGGCTGTAAAATTGAGTTTGTACCTGAAAGTTTGTATGCTGCTGAAAAAGTCATCTGTGCACTAATTGTTATGGTCATGGAATAAAGGGTTTATCATGCTAAATTTAAGAAGGAAACGAATTAACTCCTGATGCAAAATATCCTAAAGTTATAATAACGCTAAAGCAGCCGCTAATTAAAGATTTAGATTGTCAGGATTAACCAAAAGTGATATAACACAGATGATTAAACGAAAAATCCCGTTATGAAAGGATAGGGAAATTGTATATTTTTGTAGTGATCCTTATACTTAAATCAGAAAAATGGCAGAAACTAATCGTATAGAATATAAGCGCGAGCTTAATAATGATCTTGATATTGAGAAAGAAGTAATTGCCTTCCTGAATTATTCTGAAGGAGGTTTAATATATATTGGTATTGATAAGCATGGCAATGTGGTTGGCGCTTCGGATATTGACAGCGATATGCTCAAAATCAAAGACCGAATTAAAAACAACATTTCTCCTTCAGCAATGGGTCTATTTGATGTGGTTTCCGAACACAAAAGTGGCAAAGAACTGATTAAAATTATTGTTGCCAGCGGCAGCGAAAAACCCTATTTTAAAAGAAAATATGGAATGACTGAAAAGGGCTGTTTTATAAGGGTTGGGTCAGCTGCTGAACCAATGCCAAAAACAATGATTGAGAAATTATTCTCGACCCGTACTCGCAATTCAATCGGCTTAATTAAATCGCACCGGCAGGATTTAAGTTTTCAGCAGCTTCGTATCTATTATGAGGAAAAGAAAAAGCCACTTAATAAGCAGTTTAAGAAAAACCTGGAATTAGTAACCGAAGATGGTTCGTTAAACTATGCGGCTTATTTGCTGGCAGATGAAAATAATATTTCAATAAAACTTGCAAAGTATAAATCGTTCAACCGGAACGAACTTATTGAAAATAATGAATATGGATATTGTTCCCTCATTAAAGCAACGCAAAGTATATTAGATAAGATTACGATAGAAAATAAAACTTTTGCCTCCATTACTCCCAAAGAACGAAAAGAACAAAGACTTTGGAATCCTATTGCGATTCGTGAAGCAATTATCAATGCGATTGTTCATAATGACTATACTCGTGAAGTAGCACCAAAGTTTGAGATTTTTTCTGACAGAATCGAAATCACCTCAGCAGGTTCCTTGCCTGATGGGCTAAACCAAACCGAATTTTTCGAAGGTTTTTCAATTCCTAGAAATAAGGAATTGATGAGGGTCTTTAAGGATCTGGAACTTGTTGAACAACTTGGTTCCGGAG
The DNA here is from genome assembly GCA_015709675.1 of Ignavibacteriales bacterium. Taxonomy (NCBI): domain Bacteria; kingdom Pseudomonadati; phylum Ignavibacteriota; class Ignavibacteria; order Ignavibacteriales; species Ignavibacteriales bacterium. The sequence goes on along the minus strand of CP054182.1, from coordinate 4,143,366 downwards.
TTCCCAGAATTTTAGAACACTACGATAAAGAGTGTTTTCATTTTACCGAGAATTTTACCAGAATGGTTTTCCCATCATCTATTATGACTATCTCTCAAGTCACCGCGCAAGTACCGCGCAAGTACCGCGCAAGTACCGCGCAAGTAAAAGAGCTCCTGAGTGTTTTTACCGGAGAACATTCGCGACTGGAATTGCAGGAAAAACTAAGCTTAGCTCATAGGGAAAACTTTAGGAAAAAATATCTCCAACCTGCATTGGAACAAAAGTTAATTGAATTAACAATCCCTGATAAGCCAAATAGCAGAAAGCAAAAATACCGTCTAACAGCCAAGGGTCAAGTGTATAAGGACAAAAAAAAGTCAAAACCGGGAAGTATGTAGTTCCCGGCAATTGAGTGTAGAGGTGATCATCATTCAGTTGCAAGATTATTGGCTAAACTATAAATCCTGTTGAGTCAGACTTTTCCCTTCAAAAAACCCCCTGATTTACGTAAATTCTAAGGCTTTTTTAAGAAATTCATGAGCTCAGAAAAAAGAAACGACCATTATGAAAAAAGCCGTTCTGTTCGCAGCTATTTTTATTGTATTATTCACAGGTGCAACTTTGACCTTTGTTGAAAGCCATACCCAACGCCACACCTCGCATTCTTTCAAGAAATCCCAGAAAGATAAAGAATTAGACCGGTACTACTCCGATAAAAAACTCGGCGCTTTTACCGAATCCGGCAATACGGTTTTCCGGTTGTTTGCCCCGCAGGCGGATAAAGTAACGCTCTGCACGTATGAAAAACCGGAACAGAAAAATCCGCGTGAGTACCCCATGAGCCGCGACAATGACGGTGTCTGGGAAGTGTCGGTTGAAGGAGAGCAGTACGGGCTTTATTACGGATTTAAGGTTTACAATCCGGGGCTTTGGGAGCAGGGGGACACAACCATTGTGCTTGATCCCTACGCAAAAGCGGTGACTACCTTTAACACCTACAAAGGAACCCGCAGGGGCATCGTAATGAAAGAAGGGGATTTTGATTGGGAAGGTGATACCTGGATTCAGCGGGACTGGCGAGACCTGATCATCTACGAAATGCATATCCGCGATATGACGGCTCATCCAACATCAGGAGCCGGGAAAAAAGGAACCTATGCCGGACTGGTTGAAAAAGGAAAAAGGGGCGGTATTGATTATATAAAATCTCTGGGAGTCAACACCGTTGAGATTCTGCCGGCAATGGAATTCGCGAATATTGAAATTCCCTATAACGAAGAGTTTATGGGAAGAAAAAACACCTGGAATCCCTACGAACGGAATCACTGGGGATATATGACAGCAGCTTTTTTCGCACCAGAAGCATATTATGCCGAGGACTGGAAACAGCTTACCTGGAATGTGTGGGAAGGCAAATCCGGAAGACAGGTTAATGAATTTAAAAAGATGGTGAAGGCGTTTCACAAAGAGGGAATCGCGGTCATCATGGATGTTGTATATAATCATATTTCCGAGTATGAGTTCGGCAACTTCAAGGAAATTGATAAGGAATACTATTTCCGTCTGGATGAAAAGGGAAACTTTATAGCGGAAAGCTATTGCGGTAACGATTTCAAAACCGAACGTCCGATGGCACGCCGGCTGATTGTAGAAAGTATTCTTTACTGGATGAAGGAGTACCATGTTGACGGCTTCAGATTTGATCTGGGCAAATTGCTCGACTGGGAAACCATTGAGCTTGTTATCCGCGAAGCAAAAAAGATTAATCCGAATGTTATTATCGTCTGCGAACCATGGGGAGGCGGTTATGATCCGCAGGGCTTCTCTCTGCGCGGATGGGGTGCGTGGAATGATCAGATTCGGAACGGTATTAAAGGTGAAAACCCGCTTAACGGCCACGGCTGGATTTTCGGGAAGTGGTACGGAAACAACAATCCCGATAGAATTAAAAGCTATGTTAACGGCACCCTCACCCGTGATAAACATGGTTTGTTTATAAAGAAGGAACACTCGGTCAATTATCTTGAATCACATGACGGATATACACTGAGTGATTTTATCCGCATTGCAGCTGGTGAAGCACCTCATGACAAACCCATAGAAAAGCCCGATGATATACGGAAGCTTTCTTTACCTCAAAGCCGTTTGAATAAACTTGCGGCGATGTTTCTGATGACATCCCAAGGCATGGTGATGATTCATTCGGGACAGGAATATGCCCGCTCCAAAATTATTCCCATGACTATAACCGAACAGGATAAACATAAGGGGATGATTGATCATAACACCTATGACAAGGATAACGAAACGAATTATCTTAATTATGATCATGCCGATCTGAATAAAAGCCTGCTGGATTATTACAAGGGATTGATTGCAATCCGGAATACCCATGCATCTTTCCGCAGAGCGGAATATGAAGATGTGGTATTTATGCCGGTACCTGCAGAAAACCATTTCGCATTGGGATATACCGTTAGTCATGAGGGAGAACAGTTCGCCGTTCTTTTTAATGCAAATCATAACAAGAAACAGGAATTCAAATTACCCAAAGGAAACTGGGAGGTTCTGGCTGACCACCTGAAAGCCGGAATTACACCGCTTCGCTCCGTAAGCGGTAAAGCAGAACTGGAGCCGGTGACCGGTCTTATTCTCAGACTTAAAAAGTAATCTGACACTCCTGCCGCGGACTGGCAGGAGTGCAGTTTTCTCCCCGGGATCAGGTTTTTGAGCCGAAATGGCGGTGTTTTTCTTAAAGATGCCGCCATTAATTTTTTAACTTGACTTTCATTCCTTTATCCCTCATCTTGCTATTGAATTAGAATTTAATGGCAAAATCACCATGACAACAGATGTAAAGTATTTTACCCCTGCTGAGGCAATCAGGACTCTCCCGCTTGTCCGCAGCATAGTGGCCGATATTCTTACCGAGGGGAAGGAAATTAAACTGCTGGCTGAGGAACTCGCTGAGGAGGAACTCAATCAGGATCCGCGCCTGCTGGCACGGCTTGAGCAGATTGATAAATATCTGAAAGAGCTTGAAGAAATTGGCTGCTATTACAAGGACTGGAATTTTACGTACGGTCTGGTTGATTTCCCTGCCATGATAAACGGAGAAGAAGTCTATCTTTGCTGGCGAAGCGATGAAGAAAGTATCCGCTATTATCACGGCGTAAATACCGGTTATGCAGACCGCAGGATGATTCCGGAAGAGTTTTTTTACAGCAGTAACTGATGCTCCGGATTTCCCCAAAACTCGTGGTCTTTGATCTAGACGGAACACTTACCGATTCTTCAACAACGATATATAAATCAACCCACAGAACTTTTCGTGAACTGGGGATGAATCATACTATTGAGAAAACGCAGCTTGACGCAAGAATCGGTGCTCACTTCCAGGAAATCTTTGATGATCTGCATATTGATGTCGGGAATGTTGAAGATTTCATACATATTTACAAAGGATTCTACTTCGATTACCTCCCGGAAACTTCCCTTTACGAGGGTGCTGAAGAGATTTTACATCATCTGAAAAAACGCAATTGTAAAACCGCACTGCTTACCACTAAAGCTCAGGATCAGGCGGAAAAGATTCTGCATTCGTTTAAACTGGACGGCTATTTTGATCTTATTATGGGGAGACGGCCGGGTATGGCAGTGAAACCTTCCCCGGAACCGCTTCAGTATATCATGAGAGAACTGCTGGTTGCTCCGCAGGATACCCTCATGGTGGGGGACTCTGAACTGGATATACGCTGCGGAAAAAATGCCGGGACTCACACAGCCGCGGTTACCTATGGTTATCGTACTGAAGAACTTCTCCGGAAAGAACAGCCGGACTTTCTTGTTACCCGCCTTTCTGAACTGAAAGAAATCATAAAATAATTATCAATTATGAATTATGAATGGGCGAAAGGACTGATTGTATTTTCGTCTGCATTAATGAAATAATTTTTTAATGCTGACTTTCGATATAGTTTCATAGACCATCTTTTAGAGGATCGATGGTAAGATATCGCAGGACGAGAAGGTCAATATTCCAATCTAATAGAATCAATTTATAATTCATCCTTCATAATTCATAATTGTTTATTGGTTATTCCAGTCTCATCACCGGATATACAAGGTATTGCTTGTCAAAGTAAGGGGAGCGTTCGTAGAACCAGTTGAGACGGGCATTTTTATCTTCTCGGAATTTTGCATCTTCTCTGAGCCGTTTATTAAATGCTTCAGCTAAGTTTCTATCCTGATAATACATTTCAAGTGCAACACGCTCCATTACATAATCTTCAAAGTATTCTTTTCTTTCAAATATGGAATTCATGAATCCCCACCGGAGATAGGAATCGCCTGATTTTGGCTCAAGTGCCGTTAGAATGACCCGTAGGGCGCGCTGATTTGTATATACAATATAACTTCCCCGGGGAATAAATGCTTTTTCCGTAAAAACATCATATTGTGTGGCAACCGTCTGCCTTCCTTCATAGGGAGCGGAACTGAACCGGAAATCCCGGAATTTGTAACGGGTTACTTGCATGACGGTATCTTTAAGCATTGACTGAACTTCAACGCCATGCAGCTTGAGCCGTTCGGTGATTATACCCCATTCTTTCGGGATGATATAGGCTGAAGGAGCGGATACCGAATCGGCAGGCAGTGAGGTATTAAAAAACGGAATGGTTATGGTGTAAGGTTCACCGGTGTAAACATTTTTCACTGATCCGGAAATTATACTTTCTTCTTCCTGCACAACAATTCCTTTGTAACTGAACAGAACCGAATCGTTTGTATTCCTGAAAGCAACCGGAAAGGGTTTTTTGTTTACGACAAAATCTTTAACGGAACCTTCATCAGCGAGTCTGTTAAGTTCTTTAAGATTTTTTCCCTCCTTTAGCAGCCAGGTAATTGCTGCTTCCATAATAGATTTTGTTGAGTAAACCCTGTCTTTATAAGGCTTCATCATGTGAGTTTCAACCAGGAGCCCGATTCTGTTCTGTATTGCCATATAACCGGTTGAGAAGCGGGGGGATGCAGCCCAGTCAACCAGACCGCTCTCGGGAGTATCTCCTCGGAAACCGACATAGGGAGCGATAAGGAATCCCTGATTCTCTACATACTTCTCCATATAGGGGATAAATGATTTGTTAACCCTGGATGCCAGTGAATCGTGCAGATTTTTGAATTTCTCAAGTCCGTAGGTTACGGTGTACTGATAATCAGCGCCATTGGTTGTGTGATTGTCAATCAGAAAATCAGGGTTATGTGAGGAAATAAGCCGGAGCATTGCCTGCATTTCCGGGGCATCGGCTTTCATCCAGTCACGGTTCAGATTAAGATTCTGAGCAGTGGTGCGCCACCCCATCTCTTCCGGGCCGTTCTGGTTAATTCTGTTATATTTTGATTTCCTCTCATGGCCGTCAACACTAAAGATGGGGATGAGGATAATATTTACGCCGTCAAGCCAGTACTTTTTTTCTCCGGTTATTAGAATTTCTCTGAGAAGCAGCATCGAGGCATCCTTCCCCTCAATTTCTCCGGAATGAATGCCATTTACCACAAAAAGGAGCGGTTTTGATGAATTTTTGAGCTTCGCCGGAGTGAAATCTCCTGAGGAGGAAATGGTAAGATACCATAAAGTTCGTCCCTGCGGAGAAGTGCCGAATTCTGATATTTTTGCATAATCAGAATGACGGGTAAATTCGGTGAAATACTCAATGCTTTCCTGGTATGACGGTGTGCCGGCAAACCCGGATTTTTCGAAATAGGTAATCCATTTTTCGGGTACTTTTTCCTGCGGAATCGCTGAAAAGGTGAAAATCAAAAAAATGATGAAGCTGAGAAAAAGTGTGCCGAATGTCCTCTTTTTCATGAAGTCTTTTTATTATGTTTGATTAATATAATTACTCAAAATCAGTCGTCTGCTCCTGAATAATCAAAAACAGATGACTGGTCAAAATACCATTTTTTAATAAAGAAAATAACTTTTCGCAAAAAAGGAGGATTGATGTTTTCAGTTGTTGACCGGAGCACATACCTCAAGGGACTTCTGGTGCTCGCTAAAAAAGACAACAAACTGGTGGAAACTGAAAAGAATATCATCAGGGATATTGCTTCACGCTTTGGGTTTAGCAGGGACTTTTATGAGGAAACCATGAGAGGTCTGATGGCCAATAAATATATCGGGGATGACCCGGTGGTTTTTTCTGACTCGGCAATTGCCAGAATGTTTCTTCAGGACGGACTTAAACTGGCATTTGCAGATGATGATTTTGATACCAAAGAACTTGACTGGCTGAGAAAAACTGCTGAGGCTAACAAAATAGAAAAAGATCTCTTCGAGTCATTTCTCGAAGAGTTTAAAGCAGAACGGATACGGCAGGGGAAAAAGATTTCCGCGTAGGATTAAAAACTTCCCCGTGCTGATTCAGTACGGGGAAGTTTTTAGTATTCCTGTCAGGAAAGACGGCTGTCCAGATTTCTCCGGACCGCAGTAAGCAGGTCTTTTCTGTAAAACGGTTTTGCCATATAATCATCGCATCCCGCCTGGATGAAATGATCGCGCTGTTCCATTGCCGCGAAAGCGGTAATGGCTATAACGATAACATGTTTTACACTCTCTGATGCTCTGATAAATTTCAGAAGCCCGAGCCCTCCTATGCCGTCTCCGAGATGTATATCAAGAAGCACAAGATGATAATTGTTATTGATGAGAAGCTGCTCTGCTTCTTTTGCATTGCGCGCCACATCAAATCCATATTCACCCTGCAGATATTTTGATATAACATCAATATTCAGACTGTCGTTTTCCACCAGGAGAATTCTCTCCGTATGGTTAAGCGGTTTTTCTTCCATTGATCCTCACCTTTTTGAGATGTTAATTTTGTTCTGGTTTAACCGGGAGTATGATTCTGAACTCAGAACCCTCTCCCACCCGGCTGTCAACTTCTATGTGACCTCCGAGAATTTGTATATATTTACTTGCCAGAGTGAGACCCAGACCTGAGCCCTCATACTGCCGGCTGAGCCCTTCGCTGACCTGCCGGAATTCTTCAAATATGAGCCTTATTTTATCCTGCGGTATGCCGATACCGGTATCACGCACCGCAAAAGTAAACAGTTCCGGCGTGCTTGTCATCGTTAGTTCAATGCTGCCTTCCCGTGTAAATCTGACCGCGTTATCAAGGATATATCCGAGCGCGTCAGCAAGGAGAAGCTTGTCGGTAACAATCTTTTTTGAACCTTCGCACCGGTGAATGAACTGAAGGCCTTTTTTCACTGCTTTTATGCGGTAATTTTCAACAATTTCGCTGCAGATTTCTTCAATATCAAATTCAACCGGCGTGAGCATCAGACCGGCTTCATGAAGATTGGAAAAATGCAGCAAGGCATTTACTGTCTGCAGCAAACGTTCGCCGCCTGAATAAATGCTCCGCAGGAATTCAATTTTCTCTTCATCATTTTCATTCTCAAGAAGTATGTCGGAGAAACCGAGTATGGCAATAAGAGGTGTGCGAAGCTCATGGCTCATATTAGCCAGGAAGTTGGTTTTAGTTCTGTTTGATTCTTCCGTGCGGTCGCGTGCCTCAATAAGCTCTTCAATCAGTTTTTTCTGCTCAGTGATATCTTCTTTTACCGCGAGGAAATAAACAATCTCTCCCTTTTCATTGCGGAGCGGGCTTATTGAAGCAGCCTCCCAGTAGAGCTCGCCGTTCTTTTTTCTGTTATGAAACTCACCGTGCCACTCATTACCGGCAAGAATGGTATCATACATCTGTTTATATGCTTCAGGTTTCATCTCATTCGAGCTGAGAATTCTGGGATTATTGCCGATCAGCTCTGCCCCGGTATATCCGGTTACTTCAGTAACTTTATTGTTGACGTAAACAATAGTTCCGTTAGTTTTAGTGATTACAATAGAGGCCGGGCTCTGCTCAACAGCACGGGAAAGGTTCCTGATTTTCTGCTGGTCTTCAAGCTTTTGTGTAACATCCTGCCCAAGGGCAATAAGACCTAGCAGTTCACCAGTGCCACTGTAATACGGGGAGATAAGGATTTCGGCAGTAAACACAGTCCCGTCCTTCCTCATCAGGAGAAGCTGTCCGTCCCATGATTTGCCGGATGCTGCATTACGTATAATTTGCCTGAGATCCGGCTGTTCGTATTCCGGCACGAGGATATCAAGCAGATTTTTGCCTTTTACCTCCTCTGATGACCAGCCAAGTTCGGATTCCGCTTTATTGTTCCAGAAGACAATGCGTCCGCGTGTAGATACTGCAGTGATTATCTGTCCCGCCTGATTAAGCATCCTTGACTGCAGGAGAAGCTGGTATTCCGCCTCTTTTTGTTTGTGTATATCGGTATGGGTACCGAGCATTCTGAGCGGTTTGCCGTTTTCGTCACGTTCAATCACTTTGCCGAGAGAGAGTATCCATTTATAACTGCCATCTGCGGTTTTTTGCCTGAACTCCATTCGATACTCAGGTATTTTCCCACCGATATAATCAAGATATGCTTTTGACGTATGTTCCCTGTCATCAGGATGCATGCGTTCAATCCATGCATCATTGGTTTCCCGGAACTCGCTGGGATCATAACCGAGCATAGTTGCATACTGGTCATTTACAATTGCTTCACCCGTAATCATATCCAGATCATATATACCCTGATTTGCCGCTTCAAGAGAAAGCCGGAGCCGCTCTTCACTTTCACGGAGCTTTTCTTCCTGCTTTTTCCGTCCGGTAATATCTCGCAGAATAACATGGATGGCAAGTTCCTCACCGATTTTGTAAGGTGCAGCAACTACTTCCACGTATGCTGACGAACCATCAAGACAGCGGATTTGTTCTTCCGCAGGCTGTACTGTTAACCCGGTATCTCTCATGAATCGTATTCTGTCTGCAATGCTCTCTTTATAATTGCCGGCGAAAAGACTTAAAGGTGACCTGCCAACCAGATCATTTTCATGCGCAGCCTTGAACAGTTTAACGGCCGCTTTGTTTACGAGTATGATTTTATTCCGGTGATTAATCAGAATTGCATCCGGCGAGTTCTCTATCAGGTTACGATAACGCAGCTCTGAATCTTTGATAATCTGCTCAGAGAGCTGAATTTTTTCATGCTCGGATATACTGTGCAGCCCGAAGGATACATCAGAAGCAAGTTCTTCAAGCAGAGCGGTTTCCTGCATACTGAACTGATCGCAGTTTTCCGAGAAGAGATAGAATCCTCCGCTGTTTTTTCCGCCGGGATGAAGCGGAAAAAATGCCAGCGCGCAGATGTTGTTTGCTTCAAATAACCGCAGGGATGATTCAGGAAGAGAAGTCTGCCTTACATTATTAACTATTACGGTTTTCTGGTCCTGTCCGGTAAGCAGATTGGCTGCTGCAATAAGATCATATATAATCTGTTCTTTGCTCGGCAGTACAGGATTGCGTCCTGAGTAACTGGTGATAACCGGCTGGCCTCCCTCTGATTCTGATAAGGTAATCACAGAATAACTGTATCCCCCTTTATCTACCGAGATGCTGGTGATGGTTTTGAGCAATTCTTTTTTGCTTGTGTCGCGGGCAATGGCGGTGTTAACCAGACTGATAAGTTCATAGAGCCGATTTAGCTGGGCTACCGCAATGGCTGATTCGGCCTGGTATTGCAGGGATCTCAGATTCTGCTGTTTTGTAAAAATATAAAGAGCACCTCCGCTGATGGCGATCAGTGCTGAGAGAAGTAAAAAGATTAAAATGGATGTTGCGCGTATGCCGCTATATACTTCATCAATATCCATTTTGGTGATGATCATCCAGTTGCGGTCAGGAACCATCTCCCCGTAAAACAAAATTTCAGTGCCCCGGTAATCCAAACCGCTGCCGTAGGTTCCGAGTCCTTTCGCAACTTTAACAACCGCACGGGAGGTGTCGCTCCGGGAGACGCTTACTTCAAACGGATTTCCGGAAAAGAAGCGGAGCGGACTTATATATACCACAGAATCCTGTTCAAGCCGCACGAGGATTGATTCTCCTGTTTCCGTGGGAAGCGGGGACTCAGCAATCAGAGGATAGAATGTGGTAAACGGGTCAATCGTGAAAAGTACCCCGCCGATTATATCTGACGGCTTATCCCCCCCGTAGTAGACAGGCACATAGGTCTGCATGTGTATATATTCCCTGCTTTTATTGAGGTGCAGATCAATAAATGAGGGAGTGTACATTCCGTCAAAAGAGTGATTGCGGGGTACGGGAGCTTCCGTGGAAAGTCCTCCCCGGAGCCCGGTTGCAAATATTACGTCTTTCCGGTTATTGATTACCTGGATGATCTTGTAGTTATGATTCTTTTGCAGCTGGTCAAGCCAGGCATGAATATCATTGATCTCAGCCTCGCCGCCGGGATTCTGCAGAAAGCGGTGCATCGCTGCTGAAAATCCGGCATTTTTAAACAAATACCGCGCATCGGAAAGACGCTCGGAATTATAGTTCTGAATCTGCCTGATTTTCAGTTTCGTGATTGAAGAGAGGGTATTTCCGTAACTGTTCTCAACTTCCCGCCGTATAGAGAAATAGTAGTAAAATGCTGCAATGGTTATGGTCAGCGCGAATACGGCGAAAATACTCACCGGTATAATCAGCGGGTATCTTTTAAATATGCCTGTATTGCCTGTTGCTGTCATGCTTTCTGTACGGTGGCATGTAATCTGCCAGAAATTAAATTAATTTAACTGCTGTTAAACTATAAAAAATTGGGGGAAATTCAATACAGGCCGGGAGAAATGAAGGGATTTATGGCTTCAAAAATAAAGGAGGCGGCCTTTTGGGTGCCGCCTCCGGCACTGTGAATAGTTTCGTTATTTACAATTACGACTTTTGCCGTTATTTCATGAGTATCATTTTACCAGAGCCGCGGAACGGGCTGAAAGATTTATCAGCCGGAACCGCTTCCAGGGTATAAATAAAGATTCCCGATGCACCCAGAGGGGCGAACACGGATTCATGATTTCCCGCGCTGAGTTCACTGTTCACCAGTACGGCTACCTGCTCTCCAAGCGCATTGAAGACGACAAGGCGGACTGAGGATGCTGACGGCAGCGAGAACCTGATAACCGTTGAGGGGTTAAACGGATTAGGATAGTTCTGCTCCAGACGGAATTCTGAAGGAAGCGCATCCGTTGTCTGATCTCCGGTTCCTGCGGGTGTATAAGTCATCCAGTTGCGGATAATATAATCATAATTCATTGCTGAAATATCGTTGTTATAGCGGTATGGTCTTCCCGCGATATATATAAACGCCCCCGCGCTGTCCTTTTTGATTCTGAAACCCGCGGACCATGCTGAAGCCATATCATTCTTAAAGATGGGTACCGCACCCGCGGTTGTATCAACCAGAACAAGCTGATTGCGCGTGTTGTTTGGCAGCACGGGCATATCCTGCAGCCCCTCGGCAACAGAGAAAATTGTTGAGGTGAAATCAGTAAGTCCGGAAATTGACTGCACGCCGGTATATTGCATAAGCTGTGATGAGAAGAAATCCTGCCCCTGCCTGGTTGCAAGCAGGAAGTTTCCTCCTGACTGCACATAGTCAAGCACCTGAGCAGCACTGTAAAAGGCGATATCGCCGCCATAGTTATTGCCCAGCCAGATTACTCTCGGATATTTTTTGAGTATATCATCCGGAATAGCGCGGTTAAAGTAATGTGCCCCCTGAACCTGTTCATTAAGTTTATAGTCAAAATCCTGATTGCCGAATAAATCCCATACGTCCACTTCGAACTCTCCGAACGGACCTGAGTTAAGGTAAAAGTTGGCAAACTCCGTCGGGTAAGTTGCTCTTTCAATGCCGTTGACCACTAATATATCGGCACGGGTCTGGATTGCGGTAACGGCACTGTTGATAATTCTGGTATGTGATGCCGTCCCGTCTGATACTTTAAGGGAAACCGTGTAGTTTCCTTCATCCGTATATATATAAGACGGAGCGGGAACTGTTGCATCAACGGTTCCGTCATTGTTAAAATCCCATTCCCATGAGGTAATGGCTGAGGCTCCCTGGGTTGAGTAATCGGTAAAAGAAACTTCGAATGGCGCTGCGCCAAGACTCTTATTCACTGCAAATGCTGAATTCAGGCGGCTTGCCGGTCTGAGATCTTCATAGGCGGACTGATAGACAAGTTTGGTTGAGGTATTCTGAATGAATGCGACAACGCGGATACTGTCCATACTGACCTTTGAGAGAAAATTTTCCGTAGGTATATACATCAGATCTGCAGTAACTGATTCACCCGGAGCAGGGATCTCAAAGGAAGTTCCTTTGGCATCGGGAAGCATTTTGCGTGTTACGTTAAAGAAAATTCTCTCTCCGTTTGAGCCCGGAGGTGATGCATATTGCACAATCCGCTCAGTAAGCGCAATAAAAAGCCGTGTGGCAGTAAAGGTGGTAACATCCGAACTGTCACGGGTTATTTTGATGTTTACGCTGATAACATTATTGGAAAACTTTTCAGCCACAATTTCAATTTTGAACGGCGAGAATGCAGCGTTTCCGGAATTAACGGCCGCTTCAACAGCCGCCTGTGAGGTACTGGTATTAGCACCGTTGATCTGAATCCAGGGAACGGAATTAACTCCGTAAAGACCGCGGCGGGTATTATTATCCGCAGAGTTCAGTAAAAACATTGGATCATTGCTTTGCGGCCAGTCAACATTATAAATAACATGGGATATGGTGCCGTTAGCCACCATCTGACCTGTCAGACTATTATACCAGGAGTTATTGATAGAGGCACACGGAGCGCAGCCGGAATTAGTGAATCTTTCCAGAAGGGAGAGCTTCGGAAAGGCGGAAGCTGAAATCACTAATCCTGTCAGCAGGAAAGAAAGTAAAAGTTTGTTCATTTTGAGAGAACCCTACAAATTAAATCAATGATGTGAAGTATAAGGGGAAAAATTAAACTGTGCAAAATAAAGTTGTTGAGATTTTCGGCATTATCAACTATCAGAACCGGACCGTCATCAGCCGCCTTTTGTGCTCCGTAAATCCTTTTCTTTTATAAAGCGAAAACGCCCTGTGGTTGGTTAATTCCACCTCAAGATGCAGTGCCTTTACTCCGTGATTCGGGGCTTCTTTCAAAATGAAATCCACTGCCAGGGAACCGGCACCCCGTCCTCTGAACTCTTCAATAATATAGAGTTCATCAAGAAAGGCATTCCGGCCTCCGAACTCAAAGGAAAACCCAAAGCAAAGGAGCAGATAACCAATAACCGTTGTCCCCTCCATAATAAGCCAGCCCCTGCCGAGGTGTTCCTTTTCGAGGAAATCACGGCAGTTTTTTCCGGTGAGCGCGGAATCAAAAGGATAGCCGTCAATTTTATAAAAATCTTCCATCATTTGCAGCAGACGGGGGATGTGACCGGAGGTAATCGGAGAGAAGGAGAACGGCTTCATATTAAAAAGTAAATTTCATAATTCATTATGCGAAGATAGTTACTTGCTGCTTACGGCCGTCAATGAGAATAAATTGAGTGAGAATTGGGCTTCCTCCTGAGGGGGTCAAAACCGGAAAAGGGTGTGGTCAGAATAAAAAAATACCGTAACTTTCAGGTTTTAATGAAAACAGGATTTCCCGGATGCGTTCCTTCGTAACTTTTTCCCTTTTTCTCATGATGGGTATTCTGCTTCATGCACAGCCGCGCAATTACGTTCCCGGTGAACTTTTAGTGCAGATGAAAGCAGGCAAGACCCCCGGACTTATGACAATGCAGAATCAGTCAGCCGGACTCACTATTAAAGAACTGATAGCCGATGAAATGAATATCTGGCTTATCGGATATGACGAGTCGGTGATCAGCGATGCTGCCGCTCTTTCGCTCGTAAAGAATTATGATGATGTACATGCGGCACAGTTTAATCATTATATATCACACCGTCCGGGTGTGCCTGACAACGAAACTGCTTCACCGTGGAATTCACCCTTTACAACTACCCCGAACGATCCCCGTTTTGCCGAGCAGTGGGGCCTGAATAATACCGGACAAAGCGGCGGCACTCCTGATGCGGATATAGATGCTCCTGAAGCGTGGGATTTCCACACCGGCGGACTCACCGCGTTTGGTGATACCGTGGTGGTTGCCGTGGTTGACGGCGGATTTGATTTAAACCACCAGGACCTTAATTATTATAAAAACTGGCGTGATATTCCCGGCAACGGACTCGATGATGACCAGAACGGATATATAGATGACTATAACGGATGGAACGCGTATGACCAGAACGGCAATATTCCCTCAGACCAGCATGGCACTCATGTGGCCGGTATTGTCGGAGCAAAAGGGAATAATGCACTCGGGGTCTCAGGCGTCAACTGGAATGTAAAGGTGATGGCTGTTGCCGGTTCTTCGGGGCAGGAAGCCATTGTCCTCCGTGCATATAATTATATACTTAAAATGAGAAAGCTCTATAACCAGACAAACGGCCAGCAGGGGGCTTTTGTGGTTGCAACCAACGCCTCTTTCGGTGTTGACTACGGCCAGCCTTCAAACTATCCGCTCTGGTGCGCGGTATATGACTCACTTGGAGTGCAGGGTGTGTTAAGCTGCGGCGCTACGGCGAATGCGAACGTGAACGTTGATCTTCAGGGAGATATACCAACCGCATGCGCAAGCGATTTTCTTGTTTCCGTTACTAATACAACCCGTACCGATGCAAAAAACTCAGGCGCGGCATACGGTCTTACCACTATTGATCTCGGAGCCCCGGGATCTGCAGTACTTTCCACAGTGCCAAATAATGGCTATTCAAGTTTAACCGGAACTTCCATGGCTACCCCCATGGTCTCCGGCGCAATAGGACTGATGTTTGCCGCGGCTAATCCGCAGCTCATGTCATTTTATAAACTGAATCCGGCACTTGGGGCCTTGCAATTTAAAGAGTATCTTCTTTCGTCAACAGACCCGATACCCGCCTTAAACGGTATTACGGTAACCGGCGGTCGTCTTAATATATATAAAGCTCTCCTTGCCATCGCGGTGCCTCCTGATACCATAGCACCAACAAGAGTTCAGGATCTTGCTGCTTCGGAAGTTACATCATCATCAGTGCGCCTGCAGTGGACAACACCATTGGACACCACCAGAAACGGTGTCGCGGGATATGATATCCGCTATGCAGTTACTCCGATCACGGATAGTGCTTCATTTAATGCTGCTCTTCCGGTCAGTTATTCTCACACGCCTGATACCACGGGAGCTCCGGTAAGTGCCCCGGTCAGCGGACTTACCCCTAATACTACATACTATTTTGCACTCAGAGCATACGACATCTGGGCTAACTGGTCTGACATTTCTAATGTTGTTTCAGTAACTACATGGCAGGTGCCTGTGTTCAGCGCAGCACCAGACAGTATGTTCCATTATCTTAATCTGAACGGAACCCGCACCGATTCAGTCGTGATTTCCAATATATCACTGCATCAGTCCACCATGGAGTGGTCAGTAACTTTTGAGAATAACACTTTTCCGGCAGGTTCTTTAAAAGCAGCAGTCATATCATCGGTTGCGCGCAGTGAGGATAGCCGCCTGCAGGTGAAGCAGAATCCGCCGCAGACCTTCGGCGCGGCAGGAAGAGGAAGCGGTGGTCCGGATGCATTCGGCTATACCTGGATTGACAGCGATGAGCCCTCCGGTCCGGCTTTTGTCTGGAATGATATATCCGCCACAGGAGCTGAGCTGACAAACTGGATATCAACCGGCACTTTCGGCGCCAGGGATGAAGGGTATTCGGGTCCGGTTGCACTTCCGTTTAATTTTAAGTTCTACGGTGAAACTCAGAACGCGGTGTATGTTTCAAGCAACGGCATGATACTCTTTGCAGTTCCTACGGCTAATAATTTTACTAATGCAAATCTTCCCGCAAGTACTGCTCCAAACGGCATTATTGCTCCTTTCTGGGATGACCTTGACGGCACAAACGGAGGAAAGGTATATACGAAGCAGGAGGGTAATACATTTGTTATCCAGTATAACAACTGGCCCCGTTACAGCACAACCGGTTCGGCTTTAACCTTTCAGGTGGTGCTGCATCAGAGCGGAAAGATCGTGTTTTATTATAAAACCATGACTTCTTCCACACTGAACTCGGCAACAGTTGGCATTGAGAATCTGACCGGCACAGTCGGACTTCCGGTTGCCTTTAACGCAGTATATGTAAAAAACAATCATGCAGTTGCCATTCAGGCCGAACCTGACTGGCTGCAGGCCCAGAACTTCTCAGGGATGCTTTATAACGGAAACTCTGCTTCAGTGGTGCTTACCTTTAACGCAAGTGACTTTCCGCAGGGACTGTACTCCATGGATATGAAAATAAGTTCCACTGATCCGGCAGTTCCGGTGAAGACGGTTCCCGTGGTGATGTGGGCAAGCGGGGTTATACCGGTTGAGCTTTCTTCATTCCGAACCGAAGCCGAAAAAGGAGCGGTGCATATATACTGGTCAACCGCGACAGAAACGAACAATGAATCCTTTATCATAGAAAGAAAGAAAAAGGAAGGGGAGTGGACTGCTGCCGGAACGGTTCAGGGACGCGGCACAACAACACAACCCGCGGAATACCGGTTTACCGATTATCCTGAAACAGCAGGGACCTATTACTACCGCCTGAAGCAGCGTGATTTTGACGGTACCGTAAGAATCACTGCCGAAGGAGAAGTATTGGTTGGCATGCCTTCCGTTATATCGCTCGGGCAGAATTACCCCAATCCGTTTAATCCCGCAACCAGGATTGATTATCAGATTCCGTCTGATTCAAAGGTAGTAATAGAAATCTATGAAATGACCGGGCAGAAAATCGCAACACTGCTTAATGCTGAACAGTCAGCAGGATATTACTCGCTAGATGTATCAGCCGGTTCACACGGACTTTCCTCAGGCATATATCTTTACCGGCTGACGGCAGTTGAAGAAGAAAGCGGCAGGAGCATTACTCTGAGCAGGAAAATGGTTATCCTGAAGTAATGAAAAATGAAGAATGAAAAATGAAGAATGAAAAATGAAGTCTGAAATGCTTATATAACGTTAAATCTTCAATTTTGTGAATAAAGGCCCTGGAAATATCCGGGGCTTTTTATTTTGTTCGATTTGATATAGAGCGATGCAAATGCTAACCGGAGGTTTTAATCATTACGATCTTCTGCATTTGCGTCGTCTCAGGGAGGAATGAGCAAGCCAAGAATGTACAAAGCACGGATACGCGCAGAGACGACGCAATCGCAATAACCTGAGGTATATAAAAGTCGGTCGCAGCGATTGCATCGTCTCTACGAAAAATATAATTCTTTACCGTGTTTACAGCGTCTCAGGAAAGATCGAGGGCAAAAAATCGGTAAAACACAGACACATCGGCAGCTTAATTATCCGGTCTGCCGTCGCGGTTACTGTCTTTGTATGCCCTGAAAAATGATGTTTTGATCTTGTTATCAATATCATTTTCATTTGCAGCATTGTCAGGGTTCAGCCATCCGGCGGAGGTTTTGAACCAGGCATACGGATTCACCAGCAGCGTCAGATTTTCACTGCCTGTTGCACCGATCGTTACCGCCGGGTTAAACACTATTGACTGGTCGGCTGATTTCTTTGAACGGTATACAAACGGGATACCGTTAAATTTTCCCATCACGATAACAGAAAATCTCTGGTCTTCCGCTGTTCCGTTAAAGAAAGCAGTATCAACAAATGCTTCGTTGGCTTCGGGTTTGTGTACCCTGAAGCGGACACGGTCATAGGTGCCTGCCGGAATACTGTTTGAGCCAAGCGAATGCAGCGTGTTATTTGCATTAAGCCGTACTACAAAAGGACCAGCTTTTATATCCGTGCTGTCATTACCGTTCGCCGGTTTCAGTTTAACTGATTTGATAAGAATTTTAACCGAGTCAATAATAAGCGTATCAGCAAGCGACTTGCTGAAAGCGCTGTAATCGGTATAAAAGCTTACCGCAACTGAATTCCCGGCGGGTGCAACCGGATCATCCTTGCATGCTGTAAGAAAGAGCATTGCCGGAATCAGTAGGGTGAATAAAATAATCCGTTTATTCATGGGTTTACTCCTGTATTTATGTTAGTGATAACTTAGTTTAAAACAACAGTTTTCACTGAACAAAGATCGTGACATTGCCTCAGGGGATGTGTGATTTGTGACAAATGTATATCTTCTCTGTCAGAGAGGTTAGTGCAGTCAGAAAGTGATGCAGATCACCGATACCGGCTGATACCTTTTTGTGACCTTGCAATCTTACTCAGTGGTTTCGGTGCAATTATTTGCAATGTTACCTGCCGGCATGCTTTGAAAAAGCGAGAAGGGGAGTATATATTTGTACCGCCGGATGATAATCCGGCGCTGTGAAGATATTTATAAGATAGATACCAGCTAAATTTTTAACTAAAATTATTTCCCGGTAAACGCCGGATTGTTATTTGGACGCACACTCCTTTAACGCTGATATCGGAAAAATATTTAGCATAAATGATTCTTTTTATGAAAGAATTACATGGCCCCCAGTAACAAAGATTCGGCTAACTTACGCTTGGAAGGTGTAAACAAAGGCTCAGATCCCGCAGGTGATTTTGCCGGAAATTTACTTCCAAATACCTTGCCGCCTGTTTTTATATAACTCGCAAGATATTTACCTTCACCTTGATTGAAATGAGAGGCAATGTGTCCGACTCCCTTTGCATAGAAGATTTTAAGTATATCACCAGCCGAATAACAAACGCAGTTTGAAAATCTCCCCGCAAATGTCTGCGTGCTGTCAGTGAAAGAGGCGGTAAAATAGATGGAAGATGTATCGCCGTCAATGCTTTTCCATCTGTCACCATTAGCAGGATAAAGTTTTGCCAGTTTCTGTTCTCTGAAAGGATTTCCGGGGACTGCTGAATGACCCTGTTCCGTGGTGTCTAAATCAGTTGCAATGAAATAGCCATCTCTGATAAAATAGTATGAAACGTTTATTGCTGTATCAGTTCCATAAACCCATTCTGAACGGAAAACAAGCGTGCTGTCACTTCTTTTGGTGGTGCCGGTTATCCTGTAGAGAAGTGTTGAACTATCAGTGGTTAAAACAAACTGACGTTCATCACCTGTCTGAAGACTTACATAAGGGGGATCACCCGGAGGATTGACAACGGGGTCAGAACATGAGGAAGCGGATAAAATAATAAGTACGGTAAAAACGAAATGGTGAAAGCGTTTAAGAGACATTGGACAACACCTTTCAGGTAAAATACAAAAATCTCTGAGTAAGGGAGAATCCTTACCTGCTTGACGTAAAGATTTCCTCAGTAAACGAAAATTCAGAAAAAGTACTGTATCATGCAAGTCACTTTTTGAAGGTTACAAGGTGTGACAATATCTTAAATTCGGAAGTACAAAGAAAATCCTTGCAGGCATAGTATACGGAACTGCCGGACTAATAAATCAACTGGAAATCCATCAATGGTTTGATTGCGAAAGGGTTTGCTGCCTGAAATAAAAAAGCCGCTGTATTATTTGCAGCGGCTTTTGTGTGTGTTCTGGGACAACTGTAAGTGCTGGTTGTCAGTTTTTGGAAAGTTCTCTTTCAATGACCGAGGTAATTTCGGTATCGGTTGGTTTAACTCCGCTTCTGTAACGGGCGACAATGTTTCCTTCTTTGTCAATCAGGAATTTCTCGAAGTTCCATCTGATGGCGGAGTCTCCGGTTACTGAATTGTTCGTCAGCTTTTCGAATAGCGGTGACTTATTTGCCAGTACGGTAACCTTCTCAAACAGAGGGAAGCTTACATTAAAAGTTGTTGAGCAGAATTCTTTAATTTCATCCGCGGTTCCGGGTTCCTGGTTGCCGAAATCATTGCAGGGGAATCCAAGGACGAGGAATCCCTGATCTTTATATTTCTGGTAAATTGCTTCAAGGTCGGAATACTGTTTGGTGTAGCCGCATTTGCTGGCAACATTAACGATCAGCAGAACCTTTCCTTTGTAATCGGCAAAATTGACCGGGTTCCCGTCAATATCCTTCATGGTAACATCTGAAATATTATTGTTCATTCCTTCTCCTTCTCCCGGTTTTGCAATAACTGGGGAGGCCATATAGCTGTAATAGCCGTACATACCTGCACCGCCGGCGAGCAAAAGTCCGGTAACGATTAATATTATAGTATTCATTTTCATGGTTTGTCCTTATTTTTACCAATAAACAAAATCTGTACTGTATATTGTTCCAATTTAACAAATTTATCAATAGCATCTCCTTTACCCTGATTACAGGGACAGGAGTTCTTTTTCTCATAAAGTATGGCTGGCGGGTGATGGGGGGATGGAGCATCATTCCGGCTCTGCTTTTTGCCGCATCCATCTGGTTTATCGCCGGATGGGCGGGAAACCGTTTCCAGCCGATGAAGATTATCAGGTCCAGGGGAAAAATTTATCCGCTGCTGGTTTACCTTGGTGTGATATTCACCTTTGGTATGCTCCTGCTTGATCTGGATTCCCGGGTCGGCAGATATTACGCAATTAACGAATGGCTTGAAAGTTTTAATGACGGCAGGTTCCCTTATGGGGGGGTGACCAATCCTTCCGGGTTTCCGGTACTTTTTTTACTGGCACTGCCGTTTTACTACCTGGGCAATACCGGAATGATGGTACCGCTGGGTATAGCCCTTTTAGCAGGTTTTGTGATTTATGAGAAAAAAACCTACCGCGATGTTGTGGTCTCTCTTACTATTCTTTTCCTGAGTCCCCTGGTGTCTTATGAATATCTGACCCGGAGCGAACTGATTTTTAATATGTCACTGGCGGTAATTCTTATTTCACTCACCGCTGACCGGAGAGCATCGGAGCAGCGCGAGGCATTTCATTATGTGATGGCGGCGGCCTGGGGAGCCATTCTGGCTACGCGGCTGGCAGTTGCCATCCCCTGGGCGCTTTTTCTGCTCTTCTTTTACCGTCAGGATCTAAAGAGGATGATGACCTCGGGGGCGGTTGCCATTGGTGTTTTCACTGCACTTGTAATACCTTTCTGGCTGTGGAATCCGGAGCTGTTTATGCAGAAAGGCCCCTTTGCCATTCAGATGATGTATCTTCCTCAGTGGGTATATCTACTCACTCCGGTGGTGATACTTGCCGCCGGATGGCTGGCGGGGAATCATCAGGAGGTTTATTTTTCAGCCGGGATAATTCTTTTTGGACTGGTGCTTGTTTCATTTTTCAGCACCGCCGCGGTTACCGGTTTTGAGCAGGCAATTTTCAGGGACCGGTTTGATGTCTCTTATTTTATCCTGCCGCTGCCATTTTTTATCATGGCGATCAGGGAATATACCGTTGACCGCTATCTGGGAAGGGTATATTACTCTGAACCGGAACAGTTAGAACTGCAGTGAAAATCAGTTTAATGTTCCGGCAGTATATATTCAGGTAATTTTCTCTGAAAGAAGAGCATAAAACGAACCGGGGTCTTTGCTGACAGCAAGTGCCAGCTCATCACTATCAAACGGTTTGGCAATGTCAGACAACAGCTGAAGCTGAAGTTCCGGCATGGCAAGGGGAGTAATGAGCAGAAATATTATGTGTGAGGGCTCTCTGTCCATGGAATCAAATTCTATCCCTTTTTGTGAAAGAGCGCAGAGTATGAGAGGTTCCTTAACCGTTATGCGCGCATGGGGAAGCGCCAGTCCGTTAACCAGACCCGTTGAAGAAGATTCCTCCCGTGCCAGCACCGCTATGCGGAGTGATGTTTCATCCGTGCGGTACCGGGCAGCCGCCTTTTTGCACAGTTCACGTATTACTTCATCCTTTGTACGGGCTTCCGTAATATATACTGATGCGGGGGAGAGAAGACCTTTGAGCGTGCGCAGTTTGCGGAGCCGCTCTGCATATACAGACATAAGAGGCCCGCTGATGACCGAAGTGACGATGGCCATGATAACAAGTGCAACAAAGGTGCGTTCACCTATCAGGCCGTACTCTAGGGCAAGAAGACCAAGGATAATTTCCATGGCGCCATGAGCATTCATTCCAAACCCCACTGCCATGGATTCTGTTTGTCCCATGCCTGCTGCCCTAGCCCCGAGCGCTGAACCGGTTACCTTTGACGCGGTTGCAACAACTATCAGGGTGAGTGTCAGGAAGAAATCAAAGTTGAGAATAAAATTAACACGGAGTCCGATTGACACAAAAAACAGCGGCGCAAAGATATTTGTTA
Organism: Ignavibacteriales bacterium; assembly: GCA_015709675.1. Lineage (NCBI taxonomy): Bacteria > Pseudomonadati > Ignavibacteriota > Ignavibacteria > Ignavibacteriales > Ignavibacteriales bacterium. Next base: position 4,121,177 of record CP054182.1, on the reverse strand, counting down.
CAAACTGCTGAATGATTTCTCTGGTCTCCTCTTTCAGATGAGCAGAATCACCGATAGCAATACCGACGATGAATGCGCCGAAGATGGCATGAATTCCTATATATTCAGTAAATGCGGCACCGGCAAGTCCAGCGATAAAGATGAAATTCAAAACGCTGCCCGGTAAGGAGAATTTTTTCTGAATAACAGGAAGAATTCTGTTGAATAACTTCCTCCCAAAAACCAGAGTTACCAGCAAAAACGTGAACATCAGCAGAACAGTAGTTTGCGGTGAGAAACCGTGGCTTGAATCAGATATCTGTGCAATCAGGATGGAAAAGATAATCCACCCGGTTATATCATTAAGCATTGCTGCCGCAATAACCGTGAATCCAATTTCAGATTTAAAGAGTTTCAGATCCATCAGAATCTTAGCCACAACCGGCAGGGCGGTGATTGAAAGCGCTGTTCCGATAAAGACAGAAAAAATCAGATGGTTTTTCTCCGGTGCCATTCCTAAAAAGGCAGGGAAAAGGTAAGAAAGCCCGAAACCGGCAGCAAAGGTGAACGCTATTCCTGTTATGCTTGTCAATCCGGCTACCTTTGACTGACGGATGAGCACGCCCAGGTCAACTTCAAGACCTGAAACGATCAGCAGAAGTACAACGCCAAGCATTGCAAGGCCATTAAGTGCTGAGGTTATCGCGGCACTGGCGGTGAAAAACTGATTATATATGTCAGGTGCCAGCATACCAAGAACTGTCGGCCCGAGGATGATGCCGGCCAGTATTTCACCGATAATCATCGGCTGTTTTATGGCGCGGAACATCTCTCCAAGCCCGCGCGCCAGGAGGAGCATTATGCCGAGAATCAGCAGAAAGAGCGCAGTTTCGGAGGTGTTCATTTCAGCGCACCATCAGTATGGAGCAGGGGAGCTCCTTTAGTATATATTCAACATCATGCTGGAAAATGCGGTCAAGCAGACTGAGTTTTTTCGCGGGAGCGGTCATCACCAGCAGGTCGCCGTTCTGTTCTTTTGTATACGCGCTGCTTTCAAAACCCTCCTTGCCGTAGATGCAGGTGCGGGTAACAGGTATGCCGCTGAAGTCATGTTCGCGGATATAGATATCCATCTTGGCTTCTTCTTCCTTTTTCCACTGCTCAAGAGCATCTTCAGCCTCGGTGAGTGAGCCGGTCGCGTTCACGGTCATGGCAAGCCCCGGTACCTGAAACTCCCTGATAAGCCCGAGAGAGCCGCCGGACATTCTTGCAAGATCTGCTGCATAGCTGAGCGCCGGTTCATTTTCTTCAGTAAACGCAGTAATCATATAGATATTTCTGAGCACGCCCCGTTTGCTGAAATCGGGGGTGAGAATGAGCAGCGAGCAGGGGGTGTTGCGCATGAGTTTGCGGGCAACTGAGCCTATATAATAGCCCTGCAGATTTTCTTTCTCAAGAGCGCCTGCTATCAGCAGATCAAATTTCTGTTCTTTTGCTGTATTCAGGATTACACGCGCCGGATTGCCTGATCCGGTTACGACTGAGGCGGGTATAGATTCGCTTCTGAGAGAAGCCTCTGTTTCTTCGAGACGTTTCTTCATGGCTGCATCAGGAATGCCTGCATAGATGAGGGTGAGCGCGGAACTCCACCGCCGGCATAACTTGCGGGCGAGTTCAAGATGCGCCAGAGAGTTAGGCGAAAAGCTGATCGCGAGTCCTATTTTCCTGATTTCAGGTTTCATATATATGCTCTTATGTGTTTTGATATGCTTCGGCAAATTTCCGTAAAATACCCTCTACCTCATGCTGCCGGTCATGGGGTACGGGGATGGCGATGGTTCTTTGCTGGGCTCCGTTCCTGCTTCTTACGATAATGCGGCAAAGGATAGAGCGGGTTTTTTCATCGTATTCAACTTTATCCAGATTCCGCCCCATGGTATGCCACTCGTGATATACACTGCCAAGAACAACTCCGTCAGTGCCGATATATATAGAGCCGTCAGATTCGGTTATCAGCCGTGAGGAAATGCGCCGGTGAAAATAGGAAATTAAAAGACCAAATACTCCGAGTCCTGCCCCGAGCAACGCTCCTGCCCAGGTAGGGAGGGGGATCAGATCAATAAAAGCTGCCAGAGTTCCGGCAAATAAAAATCCCCAGAAAGCAACATGTGCCTCACCTGACTGGCGTTTTGACTCATTGGCAGCAAACTCCCTGAGCGCATCCTGATCCAGAACCCAGGAGCCGATGAGCCCTCTGCCGTTCATCAGTGCTTCAGCATCTCCCATCACCCGTCTGCCGGAAAACCAGAGAATCCACCGGGCGAGAAACAGTCCGGAGCCAAAAATGCCCGGCATATAAATATACCACTGGAATCCTATAGCCATCGAACCCGCCAGTGAGAATACCGAAAACACAATATAAAGCAGATCAAAAGTTTTTATAAGAGAGTGATTCGGGTTAACTAACCTCGCTCTGATGCTTTGCTCCTCTAATTTCTTCTTATTTTCATACTTAAAGATACTATTTAAAAGGAAAATGCCGGAGGTGGTGTCCTCGACTCCGCTCGGACACCGAGAAGAAGGTCGGTTCCCGAGCGGGTTCGGGGGACGGTTTCCGAGCGGGTTCGGGGGACGGTTCCCGAGCGGAGTCGAGGGATGGTTCCCGAGCGGAGTCGAGGGATGGTTCCCGAGCGGAGTCGAGGGATGGTTCCGGACGAAACGCAAAGTAAGCAGAGTTATCCGCAAAGCTCCGCAGAGTCAAAGGTCAGACAAGGCGGAAAAACCATCTTTTCTGTTCTGAGGAAAACAATTCACAATTATCCATTCTCCATTATCAATTATCAACTATTTTTCTGTCTATTCTTTCATACACTTCTTTCCGCCTTTTGTACACCGTGGAGACCCCTCATCACTAAAATACTTCCCAGTGCTTCAAAACAGGGTAAGTTTCGCACAGAAATTCAGGCATATTAATTGCATAATAAGTTGATTAATTCTTATTTGTTGAGAGGAAACACAATGCTAAAAGCTGTTACATTTTTTTTAGCCCTTTTTTTAACCGCGGGCTTCACATCTGCTGCACCGTCTGAGCTGCTGAAAAACCTGCCCGCATTAACGGATTCAGTTGAAGAGGAAACCGTTATTGATACTACCATTTCATCCGATGATGATGACTGGTGGAAGATGGACAAAAAGAAAAAAGATAAAAAGGTTGTCATAAAAAAGAAGAATAAAAAAGACAACAACCAGACTGAAGATGAGTGGGTTGAATGGGACTGGGATGAAGACTGGGATGTTGATTTTAACGTATGGAACAGCGATGATAATCCAACCATCAGTGTTATGTATGGCCAGGGAGGCTTTAAACAGAGTTATCTTTCCGATATGCCATTCGGGGAACTTCGCCTCGGTTACGGCGGTACAACGGTATATAAGCGCAAAGATTTCCTTACCAATTACGATGCGAGCTATCTGACATACAGCATCCAGTCTGCAACGTTCGGCGAGAAAAAAGATGCTGCCCTTGTTGAAAGCAAACTTACCCGCTTCGGTATGGGCTGGGATGAAGGTTACGGATATAATCTCGGCGGCAATGCATCACTGAATTTATACAACACTTTTGGCATTGGATGGTCTAAACTGGAGCTTGTTGATTCCGTTGCTAATCCGGTTGATTATAACTATCTGAGCGACTACCGCGATGCTTACAGATTCGGCATCAGAGGAGAAGCAGGCATCAGTCTTTCACCGATTCCAAACCTCAGCTTTAATGCCGGATATGAGCGTGCAATTGTATATCCGAGAGTGCTTTTCTGGAAGACCGCAGGATCTCTGCTTACTGAAAGCGTGGCAGGATGGGCAGTAGAAGAATTTGTTGACAGAATACTGCATAACTCCCCGGCAGTGGCTCCGGTGATGAATTTTATCCTCCGCAGCGCGCTGATCTACGGCGCTTATGAACTTCGTCGTGACGAGAGCAACTTCCCCTTCAACGGAGTTGAGCCTGTTGCCCACGACACATTTAAATTTGGAATAAGCTTTATCTTTTGATCGAAGTTTTATTTCATTACGACGCTCAGTAAACCGCCCTCGCCTGACACGGGGGCGGTTTTTTTATGCTCTTTCTTTCACAGAACCGGCAGGACCATTTTTGCCGGACTTCTACAGACTTCGCTTACTCTTTAACCAATACCATATCTTCCAGGAAGGGGAACTTCTCCCTGGCCATCTCAATCTGCTGCTTATTAATAGTATAGTAAAGTGTTTCATCAGTGATGGTCTGGCAGTCAATCACTTCACCGGTCGGAGCGCAGACCATGGAAGAGCCGTCGTAAGCAACATAGGGGTCATTTCCCATTCTGTTGCAGGCGACGGTGTAACAGAGATTCTCAATTGAGCGGGCCGGGGCCAGATGCTTCCAATGATGAACGCGCGGTACCGGCCAGTTGGCAATGTTAACCATCAGATCGGCTTTCTGCTTGCCGTAGTAACGGTAGAGTTCAGGGAAGCGGAGATCATAGCAGATGGAAAGTCCTGTCTTCCAGCCGCAGATATCAGTCATAACCGGATCGCTGCCGGCTGAGTAATTTTTGTTTTCATCCGCCAGCCCGAAGAGGTGAATCTTGCGGTATTCGGCAACGATTTTCCCTTCCCGGTCAAAGTGGAGCAGTGAGTTATAAATCTTTCCTTCAAACTTTCGGATTAGTCCGATAATCAGATGCGTGTTATACTTATACGCCAGTTTGCTGAAGAAGAGGCAGGTCGGGCCTTTTTCATCTTCGGCTAGCGCTTCAACGTTCATGCTGAATCCGGTCAGGGTCATTTCAGGAAGGATGATCAGGTCAGTAGGAACCTGGGCATGGTGAATCAGGTTGAGGATTTTGGTCTGATTTGCTTCTTTGTCTTCCCACACCGGATCATACTGAAGAAGTAATATTTGTAAGAATGGTTTTTCCATGACAAACTCCGGACAATGTTGTTAGTAAACTTACGGAAAAACAATGAACAAGAGGAATGAATAATGAAGAATGAAAGAATGAAGAATGCAACAGTGTTTTTTAACGCAAAGGGAGCAAAGTGTTCCGCAAAGTATCGCAGAGGTAAAGCCGCGCAATTGGGACGCAGATTAAACGGATGCTGGCGCAGCGCGGATTTTAACGGATCGGAAAAAAACTTTTCACTTTTATCTTATAACTTTTAACTCCCAAATGGAAGCAGGGAGGATACCATAATGCCATTCAGTCGTAACTTTATTGTATGATTATAATTTTTTAGGTGTGCCGTGAAAAAAGCGTTGTTATTTTTTAGTCTGTTCTTTGCCGGCTGTTCGGTTGATATACCTGAAGGAATTCAGGCAGTTGAAGGTATTGAGTTAGAACGCTATCTTGGCACCTGGTACGAAATCGCACGGCTTGACCATTCATTCGAGCGGGGGCTGAGCAATGTGACGGCAACGTACGCCCGCCGTGATGACGGAGGTATAAAAGTCCTGAACCGGGGATTTAAAGATGCAAAAGGTGAGTGGAGTGAGGCAGAGGGAAAAGCATTTTTTGTAGCAGAGCCGACTCTCGGCCGGCTGAAGGTGTCATTCTTTGGTCCGTTTTACGGCGGATATAATATCATAAAACTGGATAAAGAAAATTATCACTACGTTCTGATCTGCGGTGATACGAAAGACTATCTCTGGATTCTCGCCCGCACCAAAACTATTCCTGAGGATATTAAAAATGAGCTGCTCAGTTTTGCAAAGGATAAGGGTTTTGCGACTGAAAAGCTGATTTTTGTGAAGCATGATAAATAAATTGTGATATCTATGGCGGGGTTTTTTTTGCCACGAATTGCACAAATTAAGAACACGAATTATAATCCCGGGTGATGCCGCTCCAACGGAGCTCGGACAAATCGTTTTTCGAAATTGCTATTAATGGGTCACCGCTAACGCGGTACATGCAATTTCTGTAATAACTGGTCTTGAACCGCAGCACGGTGACCGGTTAATAGAATCAGTTGTACAATAAAATCCCCCTGAACCCGCAGCGCGGGTGACCTGTTAGGAATAGCTATGAATGCATCACCGCTAACGCAGTTCATACAACTTCTGTAATAACTCGAACTGAACCGCAGAGCGGTGACCGGTTAATAGAATCAATTATACATTATAATCCCCCCTGAACCCGCAGCGCGGGTGACCTGTTAGGAATAGCTATAAATGCATCACCGCAACCGCGGTATATGTAATTTCATTAATAACTGATGTTGAACCGCAGCGCGGTGACCGGTTAATATAACCAATTGTACAATATAATCCCCCTGAACCCGCAGCGCGGGTGACCTGTTAGGAATAGCTATGAATGCATCACAGCTAACGCGGTTTATGTAGTTTCGTTAATAACTGGTCTTGAACCGCAGAGCGGTGACCTGTTAATAGAATCAATTGTGCAATATCATCCCTCTGAACCCGCAGAGCGGGTGACCTGTTAGGAATAGCTATGAATGCATCACCGCTAACGCGGTTCATGCAATTTCGTTAATAACCGGTCTTGAACCGCAGCGCGGTGACCGGTTAATAGAATCAATTGTACAATATAATCCCCGTGAACCCGCAGCGCGGGTGACCTGTTAGGAATAGCTATGAATGGATCACCGCTAACGCGGTTTATGAAATTTCTGTAATAACTCGAACTGAACCGCAGCGCGGTGACCGGTTAATAGAATCATTTGTACAATATAATCCCCCTGAACCCGCAGAGCGGGTGACCTGTTAGTTGAGAGCAATTGGTAAAATTATAATACTCCGCCGGTGCTGTATGCTCTATTTTCACCCCAATCCTCATCCACTATAAAAACCGCTCATGTAGGCATAATGCCGTTTTTTCCAATCTGCTGAAAATACCTATCTCCGCTCTGTAATTTTCGCATGACAAATACATCTGTTTGTCACCATGCATGTACCCCTTTGTATTCTTACTATTCTGCGCTGCGCCGGAAGGATGACCAGACAGGCAGAAACAGAAATTCACAAAAAAACCAGATAACAATTTTCCAGGATAACCATGACAAGAAATTCGATGTTTTTGACAGTGATGCTTATGACCATAGTAACCGTAACCGGGCTCAGAGCAGAGTGGACTCCTACAAGCGGGCCTGTATCTTCGACCGTTACCTCTATTGTCCGCCAGAACGGAACCTTTTATGCTTCCACAACCGGTGGCGGTATTTACCGCTCTTACGATGCAGGGGAAAACTGGTATAAGGCAGATGCCGGGCTGCCGAATCTGTTTGTGGATGTTCTCGCCGGCAACAGCACTATGCTGATAGCCGGTACTGCCGGAAGCGGACTCTATGTTTCCCATGACGGCGGGGAGTCGTGGTATCTTACCGCGCCCGAACTTGCTCAAAACTATGTTGTATCACTGGCTGCCAGCGATCAGTATATACTCGCGGGTCTGGGTAATGCACTCTACCTCTCACGGGACGGGGCTCTGACATGGAACAAGGTAACCCAGATTCCTGAGAATGCAACTCCGCTGAGCCTGGCAATCCGCGATGAACTGATGATAGCCGGAACGACAGCCGGAGTATATATTACTTCCGACCGGGGTGAAACCTGGGTTCTCTCGAATAACGGTCTTGCCAGCATATTCACCGGATCAGTATATATCAGCCCGGCCGGTATTTTTGCCGGAACAGCTTCGGGCATTTACCGCTCAACCAATCAGGGAAGCAGCTGGTCCCGGGTAAGCAGCGGGCTCCCGTCAACTTTTGTAAATACCCTCAGCGGAAGCGGAGATACCCTCTACGCGGGAACCACTTCAGCCGGTATCTACAGGTCAGTGAACGGCGGGCAGAACTGGACAGCTGTTTCACAGCAGATATATTACAAAGAGATAAGAAGTATATTCGCTGACGGTGCTCTGCTCTTTGCCGGAACTGCAGGAGGGGGTCTGTATAAATCAGTCAATGCAGGCATAGCATGGGGTCTCAGCAGCAAAGGGCTCAATTATTACAGTACCCGATTCGTGAAAACCGCAGGAGAGTATGTATATGCCGCGGTTGACGGTGGGGCGGGCCTTTACCGCTCATCTGATAAAGGAAACGAATGGCAGTTTATGAGCAGCGGGCTTGTTTCGCAGGAGCTTAATGATCTTTTGGCTGCACATGACGGGTTATATCTGGCAACAGGTTACGGACTCTATTACTCATCAGACAACGGGCAGAACTGGACAGAGAGAGGCAGCGGTCTTACTGATCCGGATGTGCGCACCGTAACCGAAAAAGACGGAATCCTTTTCGCGGGTACCTTCAGCGGAGGGATATATAAGTCAACAAACCGCGGGCTTAACTGGTCATCCTCATCAGCCGGGCTCTCCTGGTTTAATGTGCGCTCATTCGCGGTGAAGGGAGATCTGATTTTCGCCGGTACAGAAGCAGGTGTATATATGAGCAGCAATAACGGGGAAACCTGGCTTTTCCGCAACAGCGGAATTCAGGGCAGCTTTATTATGAACATGGCTGTGCTGAATGGTGCTCTGTATGCCGCCCCATTCGGAAGCGGTATTTATAAATCAACCAATGACGGTCAAACCTGGGTGAGCGCTGATGCGGGAATTGACAATGAATATATCGAAGAGCTTACCGTGGTTGAGCAGAATCTTTTTGCAGGCACCTTCGGAAGCGGTGTTTACCGGTCAACTGATTTCGGGGCAACCTGGGTGAATATCAGCGAGGGGCTGAGTGACGGATATGTCTTTGGCATCGCCGCGGATGACAGTCTGCTCTACGCTTCCACATCATTTGGCGGCGTATATAGAAGAGCGCTTAACGGCGTGCTGACGGGTGTTGATCAGGAAGCAGCAGTTCCTGAAGGATTTGTACTTGAGCAGAATTATCCCAATCCTTTTAATCCTTCAACCGTTATCAGGTATCATCTGCCTGAGATGACGGAGGTCCGTGTTGATATCTACTCAGCATCAGGAGAACTGATTGCCACACCGGTTAATCAGATTGAGCCGGCAGGTCAAAAAGAAATTGTGTTTGACGGTTCAGGGCTGAGCAGCGGGGTCTATTACTATAAGATATCAGCGGGCAAAATCACACAGGTGAAAAAGATGATGCTCATTAAATAATTATGAAGTATTATCCGCCGCGGCGGAATGAATTATGAACTCTTGTTTGCTTCTGTTGTGCTCATTGAGTTGCAGCAGGGGCAGTTTACCGGGAACGCAGCCAGGTATACCCTGTTTTGCCACGAATTACACGAATGAATATTTCGCAGGGATAAGTCGCGACTTGTCCTATACCCTATTTTGCCAAGAATTGCACGAATGAACACGAATTATGCCGCCGGACTGAACCGGCGGCTTTTTTTTTATATTAATCTTTAAGCGGTTTATCCGGCTTGGCGTAGGGGAGGCGGCCGAGCAGTCCGGTTGTATGATAACTGTTCAGTGAACTGATGGCTATCGTTCCGGCGCTTTCAATATCAAGCACTCCGTCTTCAAGAATGGAATTGTCAGGCAGCAGTATCTCTTCAATCCTTCCGATCAGGAATATGGTATCATTTGCCAGGATATGTTTCTCTTCCTCAAAACTAAGACCGATTTTTACCTGTGCTTCCTTCACATAAGGGGCTTTTACCGCATGGGTATATTCCGGTGTCAGTCCGCACTCAGTGAATTCCGAAACTCCGTCCGGATAGCGTGCCGAGGTCTGATGCGCGCGCTTATATATACTGCTGTGAACATGGTTAATGGTAAACTGTCCGGCTGCTTTGATATTTTCATAAGTATGCCTTGCAACAGAAACCGGCCGGAAAAGCATTCCCATCAGCGGAGGATTAGCCCCCACATGAATCACCGAACTGAACAGAGCAAGGTTGGTAACTCCCTTGTCCGAGATAGTTCCTATCAGGTTTGCGCTTTTGAATCCGGAAAGTGAGTTCACAAAATTTGCGCGGTAGTGTTTTTCCATGCTGCCAAGAGCTTCAGGGGTGAGTATCATCTGCGGCTCCTATAACAGCTTTACGGATGACATACCGCCGTCCGCCTTAATCACCTGCCCGGTCATGAATGATGATTCCGGGGAAAGGAGTATATACGCCAGTGATGCCATCTCTTTTGCACTCCCCACCCGTTTAAGCGGATGACGCTCTTCCGATGCTTTCAGCTTTGCTTCATTATTAAGCAGTTTTGCAGCCAGAGGCGTATCGGTTATTGAGGGGGCAATGCAGTTGACCCGTACCGAAGGAGCAAACTCCGCGGCAAGAGAGCGGGTGAGTCCTTCAACCGCTCCTTTGGCGGATGCAACGGATGCATGAAACGGCATACCAGTCTGCACTGCCACGGTACTGAAAAGCACTATGGAGGAGTTCCCCGCAAGCTTGAGGTTCGGGTGATAGGTATTGATGAATGAAACAGCTCCGAGCAGGTTGAGCTTAAAATCCGCGAGAAAATCTTCATGCTTAAGGAGTTTAAGCGGTTTAAGATTAATGGAACCGGGGGCATAGACCAGTCCGTGAACCGGTTCATCAGCATCAGGGAGATGTGGAGTGCCTTCTGAGAAATCTGCCGGGATGTGGGTAACCCCTGGGAGTCCGGTTGTGCCTCCTGCCTGGCGGCTGAAGACTTTTACTGAATTTCCTTTTTCGCTGAGGAGTTTTACCAGTTCGAGTCCGATGCCGGATGATCCGCCGGCTATGTAATATGTTTTCATGATTCTTCGCTTTTATTCAGAAGAACAGATGGCAGGGGAAAAAGGTTCTGATCACGGATTAAACGGATTACGCTGATTGCACGGATTATTTTTTGCCACGAATCTCACGAATGAATACGAATGAAGCGGAATGCGCGGATTGTATGGAGGTTAACACGAATTACACAAATTAAGAGCACGAATTACACTAAAGCCGGGCAGACAATTCGTGAAAATTCGTGTTTTCAAATTCGTGTCATTAGTGTAAAACTACGATCACCGATTAAACGGATTCCGCAGATTTCACGGAGTATTTTGCCACGAATCTCATGAATGAGGATCACGGATTAAACGGATTACACGGAAAAAATCGTTAGGGACAAGTTGCGACCTGTCCTATACCATGTTTTGCCACAGCAATTGCATGGTCTTGACCTGCCTCATTGTCGTTGTCGTCCTTTGATGGATCTGAGACGCTGCAATCGCCGTGATGGTTCATGTGATTATACATATCTGTGGCGGCGATTGCAACGTCTCTACGAAAAAATGAATATCAATTTTGTAGAGACGTCGCAAATGCTAACCGGACATTTTGCTAACGGCAATGTTTTGCATTTGCGGCGTCTCAGGGGAGATAGATTGTAAACACCGGTGAGACGCAGACACACAATGAGACGACGCAATCGTAAAAATAATAGGTATATAAAAATCTGTCACAGCGAATGCAACGTCTCTGCCAAAATAATAAATCAATTCATAATCCAAACTTCATAACGCATAATTCTTAATCGCATTTGCGGCGTCTCAGGGAGGAACATGAAGATTTTTACGACATCCGGATTTGAGACGCTGCTATCGCCTTGATATATGTATGAATGGCGGAGATTGCAACGTCCTGGAAAATTACAATTACAATCCCGGAGGGATTGCAGGCTGGTAGATATATATAGAACACCTTACCTTCCCAACCCCGGCGGGGTCGAATGTTTTCCGGTATCTGCAAATTCTCATAAAAATTTTTCTATGATTAAATACATTTGAGCAAATCTGTTGACAATCAAAGAATATCTTCGTATGTTTTAACAGGCAGTAAGAAAAATCTTTGCAAGTTTCATTTTTCTGGGTAAATGAAATACCTTTTGGGAAGTGATGGATGAGGATTATGGGAACAGGTTAACCCCTTTTTTTTATTTCTAAGCCAAGAGTTTTTAAGAATACTGCAAAACTGCATTTTTTAGCGGTTTTTGATGTATTTATGCAGCTGAAACTACCTGTTTTGGCACAAAAAAGTTTCTATTCACAAACAGAAATGAGGCAACAATGCCCGTTCGTGTTATACATATTAAACTGCTCTTCTGGGCGGCTATGGGGCTTATTACCCTAAGTTCTTACTCATGCTCTGAACCCGCCAGCCAGTATGGGCTGACAGAAATCACCCTTGAAGCATTAGATGCCTCCTGCACCGAGGTGTGGCTTGAGCTTAAGTTTAACAATCTTACTCAACTGGCAAATGTGGCAATCCAGAAAGATGGCAAAGATTACCACCGGATACTCTCACTCAACCGTGACACCCTCTTAGTTTTTGAAGACCTTGAACCCTCCACCAATAACTCATTCCGTGCAATCATCCGCTATGACGGCAATGATGATAAAATAAGCAACACCGCAGAAGTAAGAACTATGGATACTACCAGCCATAATTTTACGTGGGAGACCTTTACTTTCGGTGAAGTCGGGAGCAGTTCCCTTTACGATGTTGCTATAATAGATGAAAATAATATTTGTGCAGTTGGTGAAATTTACATGAAAGATTCGCTGGGGAATCCTGACCCGAATGCATACAATGCTGTTCATTGGGATGGGAGCAGATGGGAATTGAGAAGGATACCATTCTATTACAATGGCCACCCAATATTTGTTGTGATAAGAGCAATTTTTGCATTTAATGCTAATGACATTTGGTTTGGTGGTGGTGTTAGGTGGGACGGAGTCACATTTAAGCATGTACCAATGAATATAAGCTTTCCCTCCTATGTAAATAAAATTTGGGGCAGTAGTAGTGGTAATATATATATTGTTGGCAACAGTGGTAATATAGCCCATTACAACGGTACAAGTTGGAAGAAAATTGAAAGCGGGACTACTCTGCACATCAATGATGTTTGGGGTGACTATAATACAATGAGTAAAAAATGGGAAATTCATTGTGTTGGATCAAATCAGTTTATAGATGAAGGGAGGACATTATTAAGCATTGAAGAGAATAAGGCAACCCCGATAAATGACAGTGGTCTTTCATGGGCACTCAATTCAATTTGGTTTAAGACAAGACGTAAATACATCATTGGAGGTGATGGTCTTTATATTTCAGCCAGCACAAGTGAAGTTTGGAAAAGAGATATCAGCCAGCCACCTTACTATAAAACCGCAGTAAGGGCAAATGGTCTTAATGACATATTTGTGGTGGGTGCATTTGGTCTGATATTACATTATAACGGTTCTACCTGGCATAGCTATTTGCCAGAAACTTATCTAAATAATGGTGCTTATGGCAGAGTTGCTGTAAAAACAATATAGTAATTGCAACAGGGGGTCAGGGCACAAAAGCTGTATTAACCATGGGAAGAAGATGAAATTATTATTCACCAAAAAACATTTAACAACGAATACGAAAAAGCAAATAAAATATACCATTGAGATTTTGCAATGCAGTAATTATCAAATACTGCTTAACGAAAAAATATATTATCCGATACGGATTATTCATCAAATAAAAAACAGGAAAAAATATGCGATCAATAGTTGCTAAAATTACCAGATTATTCTTTGTGATTATATTATTACCAACAGTTTTTATGAACGCCCAATCGGAGCAAGAACGATCAATTCCTGTATCGTTCAGTATTTCTTCTACTGGTATTAACAGGTTTATCGCCGGTCAATGGGCTTCGATGAATACGAGTTGGTCTGGTACAACTCAAGGAGTGAACTGGATGATTTCGTTGAACAAACCACAAGTTTCACTCACAGATAATGCTATAAAAATAGTACTTACTTTAAATATTTCTGCCTCGCCTGTCTATAGCGGCTCAGTCAACCTGAATCCCACACTTAATGTGCCGGCGTCAACGTTGAGTGCCGCAAATATTATCACGGAGTATCAAAATCTTCAGGAAAAAATTAATGAGCTGACAATTCTTGCTCCCTGGCTGAGGGATGAAATTGAAAATTTACTCGCACCTGTCAGTTGGGTGATTTATCAGGGAAATGTACTAAACCAATCAACAGTAAGATTGTCTGAAACTGCTGATGTGAAATGGAAGGGACTGCCTTCGCTATCATATCAGGTTACAAATGGAGAGTTGAATTTAACTGTAACACCAACAATTGAATCAATACCACCACAGTATGCATTTCAATGGAAAAGGCCTTCTAATCGCGATACTTATATAAAGATTATCTCTAACAATCTGTTTTCGATTGAGTCTATGAAATGTTTTTCGACAACACCTTCTCAAGAGTTTCCCTGGCAAATAAATCCCTCATTCCCAATAACAGCAACTTTTGATAGCGAATTGGGAAAGTACACTGCCCAAGTGATTTTTTCTGCACAAGATGGTTTGGCAAATTACTTGGGAGTGGTTTCTCGTGTTCGAATCAAAAGACAAAATGCTGAAAGTATATATTCGCTGCATTTTAATTCTCAATATCCAACGCAAAATTATATCTCAAGTATGACAACAATAGTTACTATTTCAGGTGAATAATGGAACGGATAATAATTTTGGTAGGAATTATCATTCTCTTCAACTCTTGCAGCAAAGATAATCCCGTGACTCCGCAGGAGCCACAGATTTGCACCTATCAGGAAGGTGATAGAAATTACACCTGGCGGATGGATACTATTGCAATTTTCCCATCCTGGCTTGGGGGTATTTGGGCATTTTCTGACAGTGACGCTTATGTTATGGGTGATATCTTTCAATTAGATTCAAATGGTATCAGAAAAGGATATATTGGATTGCATTGGGATGGCAATCACTGGAGTAAGGATATAAACGGAACGGTTGAAGAAATTAGACACGTTGCAAATGATGTAACCGGTGATGATTTTTATATGGTATCAGTAGGTAACTGGGCCATTAATCCCTCAAAACCGGGAATTGGTGAATTCGATAACCGTACAAAGAAATGGAAGGGCTATCAGTTCTCAACCGCAGGTGAGCTGCGCAGTGTTTGGACAGATGAGAAAGGGTATTTTGTTGCGGTTGGTGATAACGGTATGGTCTATACCAAAGATGGGTATACTGCTTCCTGGGTATATTCCAAAGCTCCGACTGAGTTCAATTTTACTAAGGTAAGGGGTATTTCTAAAAATGAAATATATGTATATGCATATAAATCAGTTGCTGTTGGCGGATTAAATTATTATCAATTGTGGAGGCATTACGATAATATATGGACCAAACTGTTTGATTCTCAGGATTCCATCGGGAACCATCTGGATATTCCGGTTAATAGTGGATATTCAGTATATTCAGATATTGCTGTGAGCAGGTGTGCTTTCACTGATTCTTTAACAATTTATCTGAGCGGATGGGAAAGTTATATGTTCCAATCCAAGGGTTCAGAATTAAAATATAAGGCAACTAATCTTGAAGAATTGGGGTATCCACTGAGGTCTTTGGAAAGAATGGGACTATCAATAAAATTATTCAGTCCGAATGATTATTGGATATTCGGATCATATTATCTGTATGCACATTATAACGGCAAGAATTTTGAATTGGTAAATATTACTGAATTGGTACCGTACAGCTATTACAGCACATTCAGGAAAATGGTAAAGACGAAATCAAAAAAAATATTCCTTGCCGTTGACAGATCATCTCAGGTTTATGCAGTAGTGCAGGGTAACAAACAATAATAAGGAAATCAAAAATGAAAAAAATACTTTATCTCGTGGTTGTAAAGTTTTAGTTGGAAATGGAATTCATTCTTAATAATTTTAGTAAAAAAAAGAGAATTCCTTGGCGAAAGATCATTTCATCTGTCTGTAAATGTCGGTAATAATGAATTGTCAATGAATATTTAATTGGGCGCAACTACCCCAACCCCTTCAACCCGGTGACTGAGATAGAGTTTGCCCTCCCTGAGCAGAGTGATGTTACACTAAAAATATATGACATACTCGGCAAAGAGATCGCAACACTTGCCACTGGCAGCTACTCAGCAGGCAGATACACCGTTCCATTTGACGGTAGCAGCCACGCAAGCGGAGTATATATCTATAAACTCAGCTATGGCAAGGGGCAGACAATCTCTAAAAAGATGACCTTGCTCAAATAATAGTGAGTGGTAAATTGTGAATTCGAATTTGGCCCTGCTGTGCTTAATGAGGTGCAGCAGGGGCAGTTAACACCGAATGTGCACTGGGTGTGGATGACAAAAGCAAACTGTTTTCTGTCAATCCTGAAAATGAAAGTCATGGCAGGTGAAGTTAACAGAGCATTAACGCTACAAAGATCATCCGGCGGGAAGAAAGCCCCGCCCGATATCAATAAAAAGGTGAAAAAAGTAAAAAAAAGTGACGAGACTACGTATTTCTACTTAGTTGCGTTGAAAAAAAACTGTTTATATTATCTGAGTGAAATGAGAACAGAGGACTAATTTTTCTACTGGTTAAGGACTTTTAATGAAATCTGGAGAAAGCATAGAATCTTAAAAGCAAAAATTTACTAAGAAATGACCTTGCTGGCAGACAAGGTCAGAATGAAAGTGAAGGAAGATTGCTATGTCGATCTTTAGACGATTTCTTATTAAAATTCATTCTGCCAGAATGAACACAATGAAAGAACTCATTATGAGTAAGATAACAATTTCTTGCATATGCACACGGTTTCCCATGGCTCTGAGTGTGCTTTTTTTAACAATAGCAGCCGCAATTAATCTTCACGCTCAGCAGAAGTTCCCTTACGGGGTGGTTACGGCCAATCAGCCCTTTGGTTGGGCCAAAACCAATAATTTCTCACAGATTAAGGACTTAGTGGTAGATTATACTATGCTTCGCTCGTACAAACCTGCAGCCGAGCTCCCCAGCGGAATTTATTTTTACGAACTAATTTCGGGCAGCTTTAGGTCAGTAAAAAAATCCATTTTGTTGAAATGAGGCAGACTATGAAAACGATAATAATATTAATTCTGTTGACCGTTAGTAATTCTGCGGAAATCCGGTATGTCAGTAAGAATGGAAGTTCAACCCCACCATACACCACTCCGGCAACAGCATGTGACAGTATTCAGAAATGTATAAACTTTGCAAATGCAGGTGATACAATTTTTGTTGATAAAGGAGAATACAGAGAACAAATTATCATACAAAAACGAATTGCCCTCATTGGTTCCGGGCAGGATAGCTGTATAGTACGCTATCCGGAAGTTAATGAAACAACTCCGGGCATTATAAATATATTTAATGAGGGGGTTGTTATAGAAGCAATGAGAGTTGTCAATAATTTTAATCAATCGTATGCGAAAGCTATTTATGTAAAAGCCCCATGTGGTGACACTGTCTATATACGTGATTGTTATCTTTCTTCGGCTGGAAGTTTCATTGCCACGCCAAATGGCAGAGTACAATTGACTAAGTCGTTTGGCAGTTCACCAAACTTGTCAACCCTTGGACTAGATTGTGCATCCTTAAAGTTGGTTGGTAATATCTTTAATCTTTGGGAAAGTTGGGCGACATTTTATTTGAGCATGACAATGATAAACAATGTATTCAATTTAAAAGAACAAGCTGGTGGCGGTGGACCGCTATCGGGTGGTCCGCATCTGGTCGCAAATAATATAATCATTAATCCTAATAATCCTATTAATATTCATAATATGTTTTATGGAATAATGGGTTGGAAAATTACATTTTATAATAATTTTATATCTGGGAAATTTACCAGAGCTGGTATAGCGCTCAGTTTGGAAAATCACCTGTACAATAATCTTATCCTCTATGCTGATGCTGCGATAAAACCGGACCCCCAACAGCCTTCCGTTATAAAATACAATGCCGCATGGAAAGTAAACAAATTATTTGACGGTGTTCAAGGTGACTCGACTAACAAAATTCTTTTTCCCATGTTTGTTGATGAAGATGCAGGGGATTTCCGGCTTCAGAAGTATTCACCTCTGATTGATGCTGGTGACCCTGATATACTTGATGTTGACGGAACAAGGAGTGACATTGGTCCTCTTGGCGGGCCTTACGGCAGGAGTTATGAGTACCTTGACCTTGCACCTCGTGCTCCGGTTACTGTTCTTCCCATTATAACTGCCAACAGTTTAACCCTTCGCTGGCAAAAAAACTATGAAACCGACCTGACCGGCTACCGGCTGTATCAGGATACCGTAGAGCAGTTTGTGCCATTTCCTGATAAACTTATCTATTCGGGACAGGATACCAACTTTACCATTCCTATGCCTGACTCTGGCAGGAATTACTACTATTTTGTTACAGCGATTGATAGTATTGTTAATGAATCCAAGCCGAGCCAGCCCATTAAGCTCCTTCTGACCTCAACGAAGGAAAACGGAAATGAGGTAACCACTCCGGAAAAAACCCAGATTGTTGGTAACTACCCAAATCCATTTAACCCAAGCACAACCATCCGCTATACGATTAATGAGCGGAGTTATGTTAAGTTATATATCTACACACTGCGTGGTGAACTATTAGAAATAAGAGTGAATGAGGAGCAGTCAGCAGGAGAGTATAACTATCTGTTTTCCCCGGAGATAACCGGCACCATAGACGACCTTGCCAGCGGAGTCTATTTTTATATGCTTGAGACCAAAGGCAGGGAAACCGGCAAAATCATCCGCGAGACAGGCAAGATGTTGTTGATGAAATGACAATAAATGAATTATGAAGTATGATCAGGCGGAATTAAGCATGAATTATGAACTTAAGTTTGTCCCTGCCGTGCTTTATGAGGTGCAGCAGGGGCAGTTTACAGCGA
The DNA here is from genome assembly GCA_015709675.1 of Ignavibacteriales bacterium. Taxonomy (NCBI): domain Bacteria; kingdom Pseudomonadati; phylum Ignavibacteriota; class Ignavibacteria; order Ignavibacteriales; species Ignavibacteriales bacterium. Next base: position 4,102,494 of record CP054182.1, on the reverse strand, counting down.
ATGTGCACTGGGGGTGAATGACAAAAGCAATTTGCTTCCCTGTCGATCCCGAAAATGAAACTCACGGCAGGTGAAGTAAATTGAGAATACATGATAGTTAAGTCTCCTGGAGGGGGTCAAAAAATGTAAGAAAAAAAATTAAAAACGGATAGAATACATAACTTTAAAGAAAGGCAGAAAAATGGTCTGTTATAATTTGGTTCCTTTTGTCAGTGAAAGAAAATATTTGTTAATTACAGTTATTTTGTTCCTTTTGTTTCTCTGTAACACAGAAACAAGGGCTCAGGTTGGAGAGATTTTCAGCCGGAGTGAAAGGGAAGAAAGATTTGGTAAAATAACCGAGCGGGCTGAGATGAGCACTGCGTCGCTTGAAAACATACTAAAAACCGCCGATGACTACCTGATGTTTGGAATTAACGAAGGGAAAATAGTGGTGGCAGACAGAAACAGGAGCGCTGTTTACCCCGGAAATTTTATGCTGAGCAGTGACAAGGTTATGACTATATACAGTACTTCCCGGATCGCCGAATTGATTGCCCGGGGCGGGGCAGCACTGCTTTCGGCTGAGCAAAGAGAGAGGGCGTTTACCCTCAGGTGCGGTGAATATATTCTGGAGGTCGGCCTGCCCTGTCCTCCTTATTGTATAGAATGATCAAAGGAAGAGGCAAAAGATGATTCTTCCGGTTACAATTCTTGCAGTGAGTATCATTGCTGCCTTCCGGCAACGGAAGGCGAGATACGGAATGATATTCGCCCTGTATGCGCTGGGTGAAATTTCAGCCGCCTTATTTAATGGCGTGGCGGGCTTAAAAGGAAATCATTGGTATATTATGCTGGGTGTGCCGGTTCTTTATTTCCTGACGGTAAAAAAGAAAAACGATTTGCATTTCTATCTGTTAGTGCTTACCATGGCTGTTGTATTTCTGCTGACTCCGGCAGATTTGCTGGCCCAGCTAAGTATTATAGGCGTGCTGCATACCATTATTACCATTATTATATTAAAGGATGCGTTTTTGGATATGTTAGAATCCGGTGAACTTAAGATGTTTTTTCCGGTTTTTGCCCTGTCGGAAATTAATTCAGTGGTAAGAATAATTACTATTGTGCAGGGTGCCGGCGTGGTTGACCAGTATTTTACTATGTCTGCATGGCTTAATGTTGCGGTTACTATCTACTTTTGTTTTTTTATCTATGGTCAGAACGGCCACCGGATAAAGATACCTGCGCGTACATAATTGAGGAATGATGACGGAGTTTTTTAGTACTTTAAATCCTATTGTCTATCCGGTTCTTCTGGTCATAATTGTTTTTGGGGGATTTTTTATAGTTATTGCCTATGCAGTTTATCCGGCAGCAGTGCAGCGGGCTGCTGAACGTGATGAGTCAGAGCGCAAGCGTCAGGTTTCGCAGATTACACGGAGTATTTTGCCACGAATCTCACGAATGAAACGGATTGCACGGAGGTTAACACGAATTACACAAATTAAGAGCACGAATTTCACTAAAGCCGGGCAGTAAGTTCGTGAAAATTAGTGTTTTCAAATTCGTGGCAATTAGTGTAAAACTATGATCATGGATTAAACGAATTACGCAGATTGCACTGAGGTTAACACGAATTGCACAAATTAAGAGCACGAATTTCACTAAAGCCGGGCAGTCAGTTCGTGAAAATTAGTGTTTTCAAATTCGTGGCAATTAGTGTTACATTCCGGAACATAACTTGCCGCGTATCTCACGGAGTGTTTTCTGCATCACGCCACTTGGCTTTTTTGCTTCCTTCGTAGCTTTCGATTTTAACCAGGACTCCTTCGAGTTTGCCGTTAACTAAAGGAACGCGGCGGGAGGTTCGCAGTCCTATTTCTTTTCGCAGCGAAGGATCACCCATGTATATATACGCAGTGGTGCCGGGGCAGCGCTGTTTGAGGAAATCTCCGAGCTCTTTATATAATACCCGCACTTCTTCAATTTCACCCAGCCGGATGCCGTAAGGGGGATTAACCACCAGCACCCCGTTTTTATATTCATTAACATGGCTGAAAGGATGGCAGGAAAGTTTTACCTTATCACCAAAAGGAAGGCGTGAAAGATTATCCTGCGCGGTGTTAAGGATGCGCTGATATTTATCACTGCCGCTGATCAGTCCCTCGGGCAGAGGGCGTATTTGTGAGTCAAGTTCTGCTTTTAGCTGCTCCCATGCATCTTTAGTAAAACCGGGGAGAGCAAAGAAACCGAATTTTTTTCTGAGATACTGAGCGGGAATGCGGCAATAGTGCATCAGTCCTTCGCAGAGCAGCGTGCCGGAGCCGCACATCGGATCCCACAGCGGCTGCTCACCGTTCCATTCAGTAACCCGGATGATAGCCGCGGCAAGGGTCTCCTGCATCGGCGCTTCTCCGGCAAGCAGGCGGTAGCCCCGTTTATGAAGTGAGTCGCCTGAGGTATCAAGACTGATGACCGCTTTATCTTTTTCGATATGCAGATTAAAGCGCACATCGGGGTTCACCGTGTCAACATCAGGACGCCTGCCGTATATATCACGGAAGTGGTCAACAATGCCGTCCTTCAGGCACTGGGAAGCATAGAGGGAATTGGTTATCTGGCTTTTTGCCACTGATGCGGTGATGGAGAAGGTCTGGTTCAGCGAAAAGATTTCTTCCCATGCAATTTTACGCGCTTTTTCGATGAGCACATCAGTTGAGCGGCAGAAGAATCCGGTCAGCGGTGCAAGCACGCGGGAGATCATCCGGGCTGAGTAGTTGATGCGGTAAAGCGTTTTGAGGTCTGCCTTAAAATAGACTCCGCGGTAGCTTACCCTGGTTGCCTCCGCGCCAAGCTCTTTCAGTTCCTGCTCGCACATCTCTTCCATCATGCCGGGTGCCTGTGCAAAAAAGGGAGCGCCGGACTGAAAATCAAACATGGTAATCCTTATAACGGTTAAAATTTACAATGGTAATATAAGCAGGTAGCGCCTATTCAGGGGCAGGGGGCTTCTGTGATGCACGGTTTACTTAACGGGAAGATACGGCCTCATCCGCTGATCAGGATTCCTGTAGGATTCCGGGAGCGGAGTTTTCTCTTTTTCAAGGGGAAGCGAAAGAAAAATCAGACGCCGTGAAGCGGGGATAAGAGTAAAATCATACGAAAGAAGCAGAGTGCCAAGTCCGGAAGGATCGGCAAGGGGAAGAGAGGGGAAATGACTGCTCCCCGGCAGGGCCGGTATATAATCGCATTTCAGGAAAGCGTATCCCCCCGCTGACTGCGGTCCGGTCAAAAGATGCACCTGCTGCGTTTTATTGATGAGCAGAGAAGAACCTTTCTGTTCCGCTGAATATATCCGGAAATCATCAGATGCAGTCATATTCTCCGCGGAGTAAGGGGCACTTCCAAGAGGTCTGACTGAGATGAACACTTTTCCTTTAATCTTAAAGTGATGAAGATTTGCTGCTTCATAAATCAGATTAAGATAGGGAGTTCCGTTCACGGAATCACAAAACGCGCGCACCCAAAGTTCCCCATACTGATATGCTCTGTTAACATGATATACTCTGGAGGAGTCAGGAGCATAACGGAGATAATTTTTCGCCGTACGGTATGTCCCGGTTTCATCAAGGATTCTGATAAAAGGATCAACCATGAATCCGGCATGGGGAAGCTCTATTTGTCCGTCACTGCTTATATATACCTCTTTGCCGCTGTTCTTCCAGAGGAGTGTCCGTTCTGCTGCTTTGCCGCTATATCCCCGCGGATAATATCCGGTAGTTGTTTCTTCTGCCATGAAGCGGTAAAGATGAACAGGGTGATCGTTCGTCTCTGCCGGAAGGAGAGAAATTTCAGCAAGCCGGAGTGTATCCGGCAAGGAGAATTCAATCTGGTACTCCGCGGATTCATGTTCAGACAATGGAATATATATCTTCTCTCTGCTGCTCTTTTCCGCTGAGGCCAGTAAAACTCTCTTTTTACCTTCAGAGCGGTAGATAGTAACGGTAAGAGGGGATGTCTCTTTTCTCTTGACTGCCAGTGCCCCCGGTGAGCGGGGATTGTGGTAATCGAGCCGCAGCAGATGTTTGCCCGGCAAAAATGTATAATGGGTGTTTATGTCACCGTCCAGCAGCAGAGATGCGATATCCTGGCCTGAGGGAGTGAGCATAACCGGCATCATCTCCCGTTTTGCGGTGAGATACAGTTCTTCAGTTCTGAATCCGCCGAAGGTAACCGTACCCTTCCCCTTTTTCTTAATAAAGAGTGATATATAAAGAGAATCTATGCTCACCGGAGACACTATGCCTGAATCAGACGGCCGGCTGAAGTGCGCTTTGCTGACGGACTCTTTACCCCTGCGCTGTGCAGTGAGTTTTTTTACACCTTTCCACCTGACTCCCTCCTGATCTGAAAGGTATATACGGTAACCGGTGAGCTGCCCTGTGACGGAGATACTCCAGTGAATAGCATAATCCTGAGGAAGTATCTGCCGGAAAGGAAATGCAATAAGCAGGTTCGTATTCTCTGAGAGAGCATTATACCTGACGGTGAAGGAACTGTCAGTCTGAGTTGCCCGGAAGGTGATGTTTCCTGATGAGGTTACCCTGAACGGCTGTGCGCAGAGGGTAAGGGTGAAGAGGAGGAGAAATCCGGCAAGAGACTTCATGGCCGGAATCAGATTACCTGCAGAAAATGGCTGAGAAAATTCCGTGTTCGTTCATCGCCTGGCGAGTCAAGGAATTTCTCTGCTGTGTCAAACTCAATAAGCTCCCCCTTCTCCATATATATCAGATGCGTTGCAAATCCGCGGAGGAAATTCAGCGAATGGGAGACAATAATAACCGTATGCCCCTTGCTGACGAACTCCTGCAGCAGGGAGCGAACATCAGAACTGTAGCGGGGGTCAAGCGCGCTGGTTGGTTCGTCAAGCAGCAGCACTTCAGGATTCATGGCAAGCGCGCGGCAGATAGCAACCCGCTGCTGCTCGCCGCCGGAAAGGTCTTCCGGGTAGTCATCCGCCTTATGGCTAAGGCCTACTTTGCCGAGCAGTTCCATGGCTTTGGCTTCGGCATCAGCGCGCGGCTGGTGAAGAACATGCACCGGCGCTTCGATGATATTCTGCAGAACCGACAGATGCGGGAATAAATACAAGTGCTGAAACACCACCCCGATCTGCCGGCGGTAGTTCCATATATATTCATCCTTGTTGCTGACCGATCCGCTGGCAACGGTCATATCCTTCACGGTAACGGAGCCCGCGTCAAAATTCTGCAGTGCAGTCAGGCACATCAGCAGAGAGGTTTTTCCGCTGCCGGACTCGCCGATAATGCCCAGCACCGAACCCGATGGAAGCCGGAAGTTGATATCCTTTAATATATATTCGCCGTTGGCGCGCTTGCGCAGACCTTCGATCTTAATCAAGGCGCAGCGCCTCCTTTCCGTTCCCTTTTGAGGGGCTGAATTTCTTTTCCAGCTTTCTTGCATAGTGGGCAAGAGGCAGACTCATCATCAGATAAAAGACTGACACAACAACACCCAGAAGCAGGAACTGTCCGGTAGCGTTTGCCATCTCACGATAAGCAGTTGCAAGTTCCCATACGGATATTGCAAAAGCGGTTGAGGTATCTTTAAAGAGTGCAACAAAATCATTGGTCATGGGGGGCAGCGCAATGCGGAATGCCTGCGGAAAGATAATCCGTCTGAAGGTGAGGAAGGGCTTCATGCCAAGAGAGTAGGAAACATCCCACTGCCGCTGCGGCACTGCCTGAAACGCGGTTCTGTATATCTGTGACTCATACGCGGCATAGTTCAGCCCAAGCCCGATGAGTGCAGTCAGCCATCCCGGAAAGACAATGCCGATAACGGGAAGACCGAAATAAAGAAACAGAAGCTGAACCAGAACCGGTGTGCCTCTGAAAAATTCTATATATGCAGTGCAGAGCCAGCGGACCGGTGCAGAGCCGTAGGTCTGCCCGAATGCAAGAGGAACGCCAAGCACCATGGCGATAATCATTGAGCCGAATGCAATAAGTATGGTTACCAGCGCTGCCTTCAGCAGTTTGATGAGTGCTTCACTCCAGTTAAAGGTCCGGCCTGTTATCTGAAAATCTCCGGTTCCGCTGAGCAGGTTATACTGCTGATTATCCCACAGTTCCCACTTTCTCATAATCCGTTCAATGGTACCGTTGGCAACAAGTGTATCAATGGCGTTGTCTATACGCTGCTGAAGTTCTGTGTCATCTTTCCGGAGTCCGACAACATAAGTGCCCGGATGAAAAAGAGGCCCGACATTTTTGAAAGCTGGATTTTTGCGGGCGTAAAACATTTCCATGGGGACATCCATCAGTACCGCGTCAATGCGTCCGTATTCAAGATCAACATAGGCCGCGACCGGATCGGGGTATTCTATATATACAGCTCCGCTGCTGGCAAGCAGGCGGGAAGCAGCGCAGTTGGCAAGGGTGCCGACGGTTTTTTTCTGAACTATGCAGTCAGCAAGTGAGTCTATGCCCTGCTGTTCTTTTCTGACCGTGAGCTGAAGCTGAAAAATATAGTAAGGTTTGCTGAAGTTGATCTGTTTCGCGCGGTCGGAGGTCGGTTCAAATCCGTTGATGATCACTCTGAATTCTTTCCTCTTGAGTGATTCGACGATGGAGGTCCAGTCGGTGGGAACCAGTTCTGCTTCCATGCCGAGCTGTTTTGCTATGGCATCAGCCACCTCAACATCAAAACCGATATAAACCTGGGGATTGGAGGGATCAGCAAACACATAGGGAGCGCCGCCGCTCGGGTCGGCTCCCCAGAGAAGTTTTTCCTGCCCTCTCAGTTCAGCAAAGCTGAGGAGTGCGGTAAAAACCAGAAGGATGTAGAGAAATCTTTTCAGCTCAGTGTGTCCGGGAAAAACCTTAAGGAATGAATAAATTTACTCACGGAAAATAACCGAAATATGAATTGCACACAATAAAAAATCATGACCCGGCTTGTGACGGTTCAGGAGAAGGGAAAGAGGCTGATCCCGCCGGAAGCAGGAGAGAATTTTACTCAGCGGGTGAATTACTCAGCAGAGTTGCTCAGTCACCGAGCCAGTGCGATATATACTTCCCCTGCGGATCATACATGCTCACCTGCCGCGCGGTGTTGAACACACGGTTTTCGCGGGGATCGTTGCCCACCCCGGCAAGGTACATCCAGTTGCCCCAGTTGCTGCAGGGATCATAGTCAATCAGCATGGATTCAAAATACGCGGCACCGGCAAGCCAGTCTCCTTTAAGATTGTTGATCAGATAGGATGCCGCATTCTGCCTTCCCCGGTTGGACATAAAGCCGGTGGTATTCAGTTCGGTCATGTTTGCGTCAATAAATGGCTCGCCTGTTTTTGCCCCTGCCCAAAGATCAAATGCTTTACGGTTAATGTTCAGATTTGCGCCTGAGCCCCTGATGCCTTGCCTCTGAAATATGAGACTGCCGTATTTCATTGCAACAAAGCGGAAGTAGTCCCGCCAGAGCAGTTCGAAGAGAAGCCAGTAGGTTGACTCATTTGCGCCATGCTCCTGCTCAAACCGCTTCAGTTCGGAATAGATCAGGCGCGGAGAAAGAGCGCCGGTTGCAAGCCATGGTGAAAACTTGGAAGAGTAATCTGCTCCGAGAAGTCCGTTTCTGGTTTTCTTGTATGTAGCTATTGCTTTCGTTTCAAAGAAATAGCGGTTAAGCCGTTTGAGCCCTGCTTCTTCTGAGCCGTGAAAGGTCATTACGCCGCGGTCATCTGTCATGCTGTATTCAACCTCTCCAAGAGCGGAATAATCATCAGGATAGTTCTGCAGCTCCGCGGGCAGCGGAGGTAATATATACGGTACCGGAAGCGGCTGACGGATTTTCAGATTCTTTTCAGCTTCTTTGCGGAAGGGTGTAAAGACATCCGGAAGCTGCGAAAGCATAAAAGGAAGATCTGATGGGTGAATAAGCGAACGCTGTTCAAAAGACTGTATATGAAGTCCGGGAAGCGCTTTACGCACCTGATCTTCTTCAAGCAGTTCTTCAGCGGTATGTTCTTTGGTAAAAAACAGGGTGTCTGCATTGGTGCGGCCGGCAATATTGCTGAGAATCTCCGCCGGATTCCCTGATTGAATGATCAGCGAGCTTCCCATCTTTTTCAGATTTTCCTTCAGTGCCGTTACTCCCTGTTCAATGAACGGCTTTCTGAATGCGCCGGTTTTAGGGAAGCCGTACGTTGTCTTCCGGTACTGCACCGGATTAAATATATATACAGGTATTGCTTCTGCTCCGGCCGGCAACGAGGCGAGCAGAGCGTTATCATGAACGCGGAGGTCATTCCTGAACCAGAGAAGAATCCGTTTTTTAGCCCGGTCAGTCACAGTTATATATACTACCTTCTGGCCGAACTGGGCCGTTTCCGTGCGGCTTCCGGAGTGAACTCCGCAAATGAGGCATAGTCAACCTTCTCACCCGCGTAGGAGTGGCGGAACTGCTTGACGATTTTTCCGTTGTGAAGCAGGAAGGCGCCCGGCATTCTGAAGCCGTCACCGTCAAGCATACCAATGCCATGTTTCTTAAGAAGGCCTGCTTCAAAACCGCGCAGCCAGTTTTTTGGTCCGAATAACTGCAGAAAGCTTCCGCGCCGCAGATTAAACGCGCGGTAAAGGTCTCCGGCCGGATCGCTTACATGATGGTAGTCGTATATACCGTAACTGCCTAAAAACTCATCCGCTTTCTGATGAGGCATGAGGGAAACAATCACCAGCCGTTTGCCGCTTTTACGGAGGGGAGTCTGAAGTCCGGCTAACTCAGCCGCTGTTTCACGGCAGAAGGTGCACCCGGAGTGGCGCAGAAAAACCACCAGCAGGGGAAAGCGCTTTGATGCTTCATAGAGACTAAGCCTGGTATTGGTACGGACTTTCCGGATTGAATCGTTAAAACTTACTTCATGCTCCAGTTCACTGTTCTGATGGTAACTGGCTGCACGATACAGCATGATGCCGAACGGCACAAGCCAGATGATATCATTGGTGATGTTTATATATAAGAATGCGGGATCCATTTCTCCGCGGAGGACAAACCAGATAATGCCGATGGGTCCGAAAAGTTTTCCGAGAAAACCAACCAGCACAATGGGCCAGTGGCGGTAAGGGTCATACGCTGCAATGCCGTAACCGATGCCATAGACACCCACAATCATCCCCACTCCCTGCCAGATATGTATATATTGCGGGAGGGGAAGACCTGCCAGAAGAAAAAAATGGGAAGGAAAAAATACCACCCATGCGCCCCATAAAAGATTATAGAGAGCTGCAGCTTTAAGCCACTGCTCCATCCAGAGGGGATGCATTTTTCCGTTATGTTTAATCATTTCCGTTTTCATAAAATCGTCTTATAGCCCTTTAACACCCTGCAGAGGGGATTTGTTCCTGGCGGAGCGGCAGGCATCGCTGCAATATTTTACCTCTTCCCACACTTTTGCCCATTTCTTTCTCCATGCAAACTCACGGCCGCAATGTGCGCACGGCTTCTTCGGAAGATGCTGTTTTTTCATCAGAATGGGATGATGAGGGTAAGGGAAGCTCCGTCGAGAGTTTTTTGCAGAACCGGTACCAGCATGATCTCAGCGTTGCTGCGGTGGAGTATATACATCGCCGCGTCAAAGAGGAGAAGAAATCCCCCCTGCAGCAGGAGCGAATTTCCGTATCCGGTCAGGCGGTCTTTATGTTCCGTGCTTCTGTTTGACCGCTCCTTCAGATAGTATCCGGTCATGATGTACGCAGCATCAAGTCCGGCATTAAGAAGAAAAAAACTTTGCAGATTATAATAGTCTGCAAGAATTTCAGTCGGGTTGCCGGGAACCGTTCCTGACCCATAGAGACTGAATCCGGCAATGCCAAGATTCACCGTATTCCATGCTGCATTAAAAATGTGGAATTCTCTTGCCGCTCCTTTGGCTGTGAAACTTAGAGCTGAACCTGCTGCAATGTTAAGCAAAGCCCAGCTGCCGAGGACATACATCCCCTGACGGTTCAGGTCGCGGTGTGCCTCACCAAAGCGGAGGATTTGTTCCTTTGCGGAAGCTGCATCCTGGCTGTAAAGAACTCCCGCTGAAAGTATCAATAAGAGTAGTAATAACTGTCGCATATAATAGAAACAACAGATTCTCCCCCGGTGGTTCCTTGGCGATGTAATTCCGGCAGTACTCCGGATGCAGAGCAGGGCTGGCCTGTTCCCCGCCGGCATTTACCCGCTGTTGGAAAACCGGATGATTCCTTCCTTACGGCTGGTAATTATAAACGGAGCAGTTTCAGACTCGAGCAGATCATTCAGAATTTCAGAGCGGGTTTCTGTGCTGAGCCGCTTATAGAGTTTTTCCGGAATAGTAAAGTAGTCCATAACTGATCTGACTCCTTCCTGCGTGACCGGAACCGGTTCTACTTTCCTTCCAATAAACCGCAAAAAGAGGAAGCGTCCGTCAGCCATAAACATGATATCTGACGGACTAACTTCCGCTGTCTCGTTTGCTCCCTGCTGGTGTTTTCCCTGTTTTACTTTCATCTTCAGCCCGACTCTTAGTTTTTCATGCCGGCTGTGATTCCCCCGTTCACAGCCGCAAGGGGGTGAATTTTTATTTTCTTTTTCATTCTGCAGCATTGTGCTGTCCGGTTTTCTGATCGTTTCCCGTGTTGCATCGTATCCTCTTTTTATCTGAAGTTTTCCCCGTTCGGAAATCTCGCCGGGGCAAAGTAAATTTCATTATTGTTTAGGGAAAATTACCTGTTACTTTTCCCGCAACACTATCATGCAATGATAATTTTTAAAGGAGGAGAACTTGTCTGATCTTGCGAAGAAAATAAGCCGTCGTGCTGAAATACTCAGTTTTGCCATGGACCCTGATAAGAAGAACCTGAAATCAGTTCCGGCGCTTTGTGATTATTACGGGGTTGAACCGGTCACCATTAACCGGTCCCTGAGAGAGCTTAGGGATGAGGGGATACAAATAAGCGCCAGGAAAAAGCTTGGCGTGAAATACTATTCGGGACTTGATGAAGAAAAAGCAAAAAAACTTATCATCGAATATGCCTCATTTAACCTTCCTGCTCCCTCGGTGGTAAAGGCAACAAATCTTCTGGTTAAGCGCCACGGCGTTGAGGGACTGCGCCATTTTGTTTTTCTGGCACACTGCCTTGAGGAGCGTTACTGTGTAAAGTTTCTCTATGAAAAGAAAGCGGGGGATGAAACCGAACGAACGGTTGAACCAACCGCGCTTTATGTTAATGATGGCCAGTGGCGGCTTTCAGCAAAGGAAAACGGAAGAACCAAGCAGTTTCTTCTGGACAAAATCAGAAATGTGGAGTGCACCACGCTGCCGGCAATTTCTCAGAGGCAGTCTCCTGAAAATCTGCTAAAAGAAGCATGGGGCAGCTGGGTGAGCAGTCTCAGGTTCACCGTGAGAATCCGTTTTGACAAAGAGCGTGCTCAGTATATTAAAACGAGGTTGTTTATCGAAAACCAGAAGATTGAAGAACAGCCGGACGGCTCAGTAATCTTCTCTGCCACGGTAAACGACCTGAACGAAATTGCCACCTGGATCTTGGGCTGGGGCAGGGGATGCGAAGTACTCAACCCGCTTCAGCTGAGGGAACTGGTTATCCACCTTGCCGAAGAAACCCTGGAAAACTACAGGGATAAAAAACCTCCAAAACAGGCTAAAAACAAATAGAATTTCGATTTACATGGTTAAAAAGCTTAAACTAACCTTGCAAATCGAAAAGCAGCTTTTTGATTTGCAAGGATAAAAATGGAAAATTAACCTTGTAAATCGAAAAGATGAATCATATTTTGGGGCTATGATTACAAGAAAATTAGCATCAGACATCAGAAAGGGACTGGAGATTTTTCCGGCCGTGGGAATTCTTGGCACCCGTCAGGCAGGGAAAACGACTCTTGCGCTTCATATGATGAAAGAGTATCCTGAGTCAGTGCATCTTGACCTTGAACTTCCTTCCGATAATCTGAAAGTTGATAACGCGGAGTTTTATCTGCAGTCTGTGTCTGATCGTCTTGTTATTATTGATGAGATACAGAGGCGTCCTGAGTTATTTCCCCTTCTGAGAGCTGTAATTGACAGGAACCGGCGGCCCGGCAGGTTTCTCATCCTGGGTTCATCTTCTCCTCATCTGATTAAACAGTCCTCGGAGTCTCTTGCAGGACGGATTATAAATTATGAACTGACTCCGCTTACTTATGATGAGGTTTCAGACAAAGGGGATAATCTCATGAGACATTTTCTCAGAGGGGGATATCCGGAGAGTTTTCTTGCAAAGGATGATGAGAGCAGTCTGCAGTGGAGGACAGCATTTATTCTGACACTGCTTGAGAAAGATTTGCAGGAGTTCGGTATCGGACTTCCGGTATCACTGGTTAGGAGGTTCTGGACTATGCTTGCCCGATCACAGGGGGGGCTGTGGAATTCAGCATCATTCGCCTCCGCGCTTGGTATATCTGCGCCTACGGTGAGAAAATATGCGGATATACTGCAGGATGCGTATCTGGTAAGAATTCTGATGCCGTATTATGAGAATATCGGCAAGCGGCTGGTAAAATCACCTAAGGTATATATACGGGACTCCGGACTGCTGCTTGCGCTTCTGCAGACCGGAACGCTTGAGCAGCTGCTGGGGAACTCCCTGCTTGGGCATATCTGGGAGGGTTATGTGATCGAGCAGATTCTTTCCACGCTGCCTGCAGGATGCAGCGGGTATTTTTACCGGACAACAGGCGGGGCTGAGATTGATCTGGTAATTACAAGGGCGGAAAAACCGGTTATCGGAATCGAAATAAAATTTTCCTCCTCTCCGGCGGTATCAAAAGGATTTTTCCAGGGGATGGATGATCTTGGGTGTAAGACCGGAATGGTGATATATCCGGGTAAAGATACGGTTCAAATTAAGGAAAATGTTTTTGTGGTGCCACTGGCTAAAGCGGGGGATTTGATAAAAGAATATGTATAGTACTGTTCCGCTGCTATTCATTGTTCCTTTTTAAAGTATGATAATTAGGTTGCTTCCGTTTCGTGGAAGCTGGCAGTATAGTATATATAACTCGCAGGCATTACGGAAATATGTCGTCCCTACGGGACTTTGTATGGAATCGGGTTGTGTGTGTTATTAATATGTCGTCCCTACGGGACTTTGGGTGGAATCGGGTGGTGTGTGTATTATTAATATGTCGTCCCTACGGGACTTTGGGTAGATTCGGGAGATGTGTGGGTTATTAATATGTCGTCCCTCTGGGACTGGTTGGAGCGCTTTTGTTGGATGTATTGCTGATATGCTGTATGTAACCGGACTGTGAGGGAATATATATACATTTGCGTTAATTCTAATCCTCAATACTCCATTGTTAATTGTACATTGTAAATTATTCATTATCCCCGTTTCCGGTGAGCAGTTTTACCGCTTCATCCACCTGATTGTGGTTTCCGGTAATCAGCCACTGGTCATCTTCAGTGACCACTTCAGTTCCCTGCGGGGCAGAAATGATTTTGCCTGTGCGGATAACGGAAATTACGGTTGCTCCGGTCAGAGCGCGGATATTCAGGTCTTTAAGGGTTTTGCCGATATTCGGATTGCCTGACTCAATATATATCGTTTCGGTGAGTCCCTCAGCCAGAACGCGCTGCACATGATCAAGAATGGCAATGTCATCCGGTTTGGTGAGCAGATACTGGTATGAGTGGCTGCGGAGTATGCTGAGCTGACGCATAATCAGATTGGTCGGGAACCGGTATTTTCTGAGCACCCGGCTGAAGATCATCAGCGAGGTTTCCAGTTCATCGGGTATCACTTCGGATGCTCCCAGACTGCGGAAAATCTCAACCTGCCTGACATACCGGGTCCGAACTATCGTATATATATCATGATTGATCTCCCTTGCGAGCTGCAACGCGGCGATAGTGGCTTTTTCATCTGATATGGCAAAGACCATCACCCGTGCCTGCGCGGCTCCCGCGTGAAGCAGAATTTCCTTTCTTGTAATATCTCCGTACATAATATTTTCACCGAGATTGCGGTGATACTGCACGATATCCGGATTATATTCCACCACCTGATACCTGATTCCGGTATCTTTGAGCACACGTGCAACCGTTCTTCCGTTAAGTCCGAATCCCGCAATGATGACGTGATCCTTCATCCCAGGCTCAGCGGTTTCTGAAAGCTCACCGCTGAATGTTTCAAACCTGCCGGCAACCCGTGTGGAAGTGCTCATGATTATCGGAGTGAAGAAGAGAGAAAAGATGGAAACAGCCAGAAACGTATCGTTCATCTCCGCTGAGAGTAGTCCTCCTTTAATACCTGTCTGCGCTATGATGAAGGAAAATTCACCAATTTGCGCCAGTGATAGTCCGGTTATAATTGCTGTGGTTGGACGGTAGTGCTGTGTGAGAAGAATAAGAAAAATGATGCCGGTTTTAATAACTACCAGAGCAGCAAACGCAGAAGTGACAAGGATGATATTATCTATCAGGAAAGCAACATTAAGCAGCAGACCGATGGAAACAAAAAAGATTGAATTAAAAAGGTCTTTAAGCGGCAGAATTTCAGAGACAATCTGATGGCTGTAATCAGACTCCGAGATGATAATGCCGGCCAGAAACGCGCCGATGGAAAACGTAAGGCCGATTTCTTCCGATATATACGCCGTGCCGAGTATCATAAGAATGGTTCCGGCAGTGAAAGCTTCCCGTATTCTTACTGATGCTAGCCATTTCAGAACCGCGGGCATTACTTTGCCTGATATATAGAGAATTCCCGCAATGCCTCCGAAGGAGAGAAGAATCTTTGCTGATATAGCAGTGCCGCTCAGGGCAGCATCCGAACTGAGAAGCTGCACCAGAATCATCAGCGGAACAATTGCCAGATCCTGAAAGATAAGAATGCCCACTGCTGCTTTGCCGTGAGGGGTTCCTAGTTCATTTTTATCGGAAAGCAGTTTAAGTACTACCGCGGTGCTTGATAGGGAAATCAGAACACCGATGAAAAGTGACTCTCTGAACGGCAGGCCGGTCAGCAGACTTACTCCCCATCCGGCCAGAATGGTAAGGACTACCTGCGCTCCTCCGGTGATAATCAGTGTGCGCCACATCTGCATCAGCTGCCTTACGGAAAACTCCACTCCTATGCTGAACATCAGCAAAATGATGCCGATTTCGGAGATAACCTCGATAGTAGAAGTGGTTTTAATGAATCCGAGAAGATGGGGGCCGATCAGTATGCCGGTAAAGAGAAATCCGATAATGGGAGAAAGATTTATCCGCCGGAAAAGTGCGATGATGGGGATGGAAAAAAGCAGGATAATGACCAGTTCTCTGATAATACTGAACTTTTCCATCAGGTCATGCTCCTTGGGGATATACTTCGGAATGAAACAGAGCGGGTATGCGGATGTAGCCGGAAAGCTTACCCGCGGCACACAATGCATCCGGTATGAAAACTTTAATGGTACCGGGCTTTTGTGCTTTGTGTGCCATGGGTGATTTTACATTTATTGCAGACCGAGGAGGTAGTCGGCTACCTTGCCGAGCTCTTTGATATCTTTATTATTATAAGCCGGCATAACAATATTCTTATACTTCGCCTTGAACTCCTTAAAACGCTCGGAGTCCATGAAAGAATTGGGATTTCTAAGATAGTTGGTTAGGCGGTCGCGGTCATAAAACTCACTGAGACCGTAAAGAGTCGGGGCCATCTGAGTACCGCGGAGGTCCTGACCGTGGCAGGTATTGCAGCCCCAGTTAACCACTGCTTCCTGAGCGGAAAACTCCGGACCCGGACCGGAACCGGACTGGGTTTCTTCATAATTTTCACCCATGGCAGGCTTTACTTCCGGTTCTTCCTTGGTTGCCTTGTGAAGGAAAAAAAGTGCTATAAATAAAACTAAAAATATGGTTGACCAGATCTGTGTTTTTGTCATGTAATCGTAAAATTGTTTTAATAATCTATGCAAAATAGCACGAAATGATGAAGTTTTCATCAGAAAAAGGAGGGAGAAAACAGGGGACAATGGATTATAGAGAATTTTTTACCGGAGGCATTGAGCGCCTGCCGGGAGTGATAGCCCTGATTATCCTGAATTTGCGAACCAGTTCCGGAGGCCCCTGGGAAATGTACGAATCACAGGTAACTTACCTGAGTACTTAAAAGGGTACCAAAAAGTTCTTACGGAAAAGTAAATTCACGATTAATTTTTCACAGACTGCGTTCTAAAAAACTGACTCTGACTGAGGTTTATCCATGATTTTATTAACGGGTCACCCACGCTGCGGGTTCAAATAAGTGGTTCGCCTTTGATTTTTATTAACGGGTCACCCGCGCTGCGGGTTCAGATGAGTGGTTTGTCTTTGATTTTTATTAACAGGTCACCCGCTCTGCGGGTTGATAGTGGGAAAAGATACATTGCGTGTTATTAACGGGTCACCCACGCTGCGGGTTCAAACGAGTGGTTCGTCTTTGATTTTTATTAACGGTTCACCCGCGCTGCGGGTTCAAACGAGTTGTTCGTCTTTGATTTTTATTAACGGGTCACCCGCGCTGCGGGTTGATTTTGGGAAAAGATATATTGCGTGTTATTAACAGGTCACCCGCTCCGCGGGTTCAGAGCATAAATTCAATTAATGATTAAATTTCAATTCACAATTCTCCATTATCCCTTATCAATTATCAATTATTTTTTACTCTTCTTTCATCTGTTTTTCGTAATAGACTTTGAAGGCTTTTACTGCATCGAGGATGGAGGAGGCGATGGCGTTCTGGCCCCGTTCGCTGCGGATGTAGGCAGCGTCCCGTTCGTTGCTTACGAAACCGGTTTCAACCAGCACTCCCGGCATGGCAGCTCCGACAAGTACATAAAACCCCGCCTGCTTTACTCCGCGGCTGTTGATTTCCAGTTTGTTGCGGAAATTGATATCAACTAATTCAGCAAATTTTTCCGAGTATTTCATATATGAGGCATGCGCCATGCTTACGAGAATGAAATTCTCATCGTTAAGCTCTTTATACTTTTTAGGGTCTTCTTCATAGGAAATTACACTGTTTTCAATCTCGGCTATTTCTATTGCATCCTGCGTTTTGCCGGGGCGGAGCAGATATACTTCGGTTCCGTTAGGAGCCCGTTTCTTTCCCGCGACGGAGTTGCAATGGATGGAGATGAACAGTTTTCCTCCGGCATCGTTGGCGATCTTCCCCCGTTTGTGAAGCTCAACAAAGGTATCTGTCTTGCGGGTATATACTACTTTAACGTCCGGCAGGTATTTGTTTATCATGCTGCCGAGCTTCAGCCCGATGGCGAGATTGATTTCCTTCTCGATGGTTCTTCCCACTCCGGTTGCCCCTATATCCTTGCCTCCGTGACCTGGGTCTATCACCACCACATCAAATTTCCATTTTTCCTTTTTACCGCTCAGGTCTGAAGGCGAAACTGCGTCTTCTTTTTTGCGGAAGGAGACTGTGAGTGATTTATTGCTGTTTTTGATAATATCATAGGCATCAAATGATTTTCCCGTCTGCAGCCGCATCTGTATGCCGCCGGATATATTCGAAACGGATATACTGTCCAGAATGCCGTCATTGTAACTCTGTCTTATACCCTGGCTGATGCCAGTGGTTTTATCAAGTGTGATGGTCAGGACTTTTCCCTTAAGGGAGTGGCGGAATGAACCGAATTCACTCTCCGTCCCGATTCTCAGCACAGAGCCGTTAGCGCGCTGCGAGTAATTAAACCGTACGGGTGAACCGGCGGAGGGGGGTGTTCCTGTCGTAGTAGTTTTAACTTCCGGTTCCTGCACGGGGACTGGTTTGCCGGTATAGCTCAGCATCTTTAACTGCGCCTTGCCGATATATTTGCGGAATGATTCCGACTCCACGAATATATCTTCATCATAAAACAGCGCTGACAATGGCATCTGATAAACCGCGGGGACCTTAGTACCGGTCTGCGTGATAACCACAAACGGATTCTTGGCGGTAAATTTGATAACCGCTTCCTTAAACTTCAGTTCCGATTTCTTATTCGTGGTTGAGTAATAATGCCCGACTTTGAACTTTGAGGCAAAATCGCGCACCGATATATACAGCGCTCCTCTCCGTTCGGCTGCCCGGACGCTTTTTTTCTCCAGCCCGAATTTTATTTCCACGGTCTGATAATTCTGCGGCAGTGCATAATCCGCCGCAAGAAGAAACAGGAAAAGAATCAGAAACTGCTTCATGGGATTGGTTGCGTGCATTATCCGATAAAGGGAATCATGAAACCGGATTTTTTGCGGTAAGCGGCAAACTGATCAGGAAAATGTTTTTTTATCATCGACTCCTCCTTCTGCGCCCGCATGATGAGCATAACTGTTTCCGGCAGAACAAGCAGAAGAACGGGAATATTAAACAGCGCGAGTCCGCATCCGATATCAGCAATTAGCTGACCGAGATAGTGGGGATGACGGATAAACCGGTAGGCGCCTGTGGTAACCAGTTCATGTTTTTTCAGGATGACAATATCCTGAGAGTAGAACTTTCCCAGGGAGCGGAGGGCATAAATCTGAAACCATGAAAAGATGAGATAGACGGCCAGCCCGGAATAGCGGAGCGCTTCGGAGCCCTCGGGAGCCACAAGGTTACCGATGCTGAAGACACCCAGAATCTGGGCAAACAAAATCAGGGCGGCAAGGGCAGGGGGATTCTTTTGCAGCCAGGATTTCGGTTTTTCTTTCACCTCGGCTACCGAGCTTTTCAGCCCTCTTCTTGCTCCGTCTAAGTTTGCGCCAAACAGGGCAAGTATGTTAATTCCTATGATAATATTAATCGGGTCCATCTCGTTTTTTCCGGCTGATCGTTTTCGGAGAAATTTGATTCAAACTTTAAAATATATCCCTAAAATGAGGAAAAATGAAGGGTAAAAGGGAGAATCAGTTCCGAAATACCTGCCCTGCCCGGCATCGGACGGATTTTCTCTAAATAAATAATAGTATTTTACAATTGATGAAAAATTCAACATTTTTTCCCGATTATGAAATTCTCAAAAATGAAAACCCGCTAAAAGAGGGTTTAAGTGCCCCCATCTTGGGCATACTTTTTGCTGATTATGTTTGACTAACAAAAGGAATATATATGGCTCAGGCAGATGAAACGGTATTAAAAGTTCAGAAAGCGTATCAGGAGTGGGAGCAGAACTCCTATCAGAAGATAACGGCAAAAAGTCCTGAACGTCAGACCCCCATTACTACCGTTTCTTTCACTCCCGTAAAGCCCCTTTATACTCCGGCTGACGCAAATCCGGATTATGAAGAAAAACTCGGCTTTCCGGGGCATTATCCTTTTACCCGCGGCGTCTATCCCTCCATGTACCGCTCCCGGTTCTGGACCATGCGCCAGTATGCCGGATTTGGAACGGCAAAAGAGTCCAATGAGCGATATAAATTCCTCCTCGGTCAGGGGCAGGCCGGGCTCTCCGTAGCTTTTGACCTCCCGACCCAGATTGGCTACGACAGTGATGACCCCATCTGTCACGGAGAAGTGGGCAAAGTCGGAGTTGCGATTGACACCCTTGCCGATATGGAAATCCTCTTTAATGAAATCCCGCTTGATAAAATCTCCACCTCCATGACCATTAACGCTTCCGCTTCGGTATTGCTTGCGATGTATATTGCCGTTGCCGAAAAGCAGGGAGTGCCAAAGACCAAAATAAGCGGAACCATTCAGAATGATATTCTAAAGGAATACATAGCGCGCGGAACGTATATATATCCCCCTAAGCCCTCCATGCGGCTGATCACCAATATTTTTGAATACTGCTCGAAAGAAGTTCCTAAATGGAACACGATCTCAATCTCCGGTTACCACATCCGTGAAGCCGGTTCCACAGCAGCGCAGGAAGTGGGCTTTACCATTGCAAACGGCATAGAATACGTTAAAGCTGCTCTTGCTGCCGGAATGGATATAGATGAGTTTGCCGGGCGCCTTTCCTTCTTCTTTAACGCGCATAACGATCTGCTTGAAGAGGTAGCCAAATACCGTGCGGCAAGAAGATTATGGGCGCGTATTATGAAGGAACGGTTTGGCGCGAAGGATGAGAAATCCATGATGCTCCGTTTTCACTCGCAGACTGCCGGCTCAACGCTCACCGCTCAGCAGGTTGACAATAACATCGTACGTGTTACAATTCAAACACTCGCAGCCGTAATGGGGGGAACCCAGAGTCTGCATACCAATTCAAAGGATGAAGCACTCGCGCTGCCGACAGAGCAGTCTGTGCAGATCGCGCTCCGCACGCAGCAGATTGTTGCTTATGAGAGCGGTGTCGCAAATACGGCAGATCCTCTCGCCGGTTCCTACTATGTGGAAGCAATGACCGACCAGATAGAAGCCGAGGCGGTCCGTTATCTTGAAACGATTGATTCCATGGGAGGCGTTGTGCCCGCGATCGAAGCAGGATATATACAGGGGGAAATTCAGAAAGCAGCTTATAAAACTGAGATGGAAATTGAATCAGGCAGGCAGATAATCGTCGGGCAGAATAAATTCAAAGTAAAGGAAGAACCGCCAAAGAATCTGCTGAAAATTGACATGAAAGTGCAGGATGAGCAGACAAAATTCCTGCAGACCATACGCGCTCAGAGAAATAACGAAGATGTGCAGAAGGCGCTTGCCGCGCTTAAAGCCGGAGCGGAAGGGGATGCCAACCTGATGCCGCTTATCCTTGACGCTGTCAGGGTGTATGCCAGTGTGGGTGAAATCTGCAACACGATGCGCGGGGTCTTTGGCGAGTATAAGGAATCAGTTTTTATCTAATATATACCGGAAAAGAATATGGTACCAACGCATATAGAACATATCGGCATTGCAGTAAAAAACCTGCAGGAGTCAATCGCTTATTACGAAAATATCTTCGGCATGAAATGCTATAAAATTGAAGAAGTGGCTGACCAGAAGGTGCGCACGGCGTTTTTCCAGGTAGGGCAGACAAAAATCGAACTGCTTGAGTCCACCGCTGATGACGGACCTGTGGCAAAATTCATTGAAAAAAAAGGGGAAGGGATACATCATATTGCCTTCGCGGTAAATGATCTTCCTTCAACACTGCATACTATTGAACAGCAGGGAATGAGGCTTATTGACCGTGAGCCGAGAAAAGGGGCAGACGGTCTGAATATCGCATTTATCCATCCGGCTTCAACGCATGGCGTTCTTACGGAACTCTGCGAAAAAGCGGAATAACAGAATTATTTACAGGAAAGCTGAATATATATCATGACGGTTAATCAGGAAAAAATCAAAGAATTGATGGATCTCCGCAAACAGGCAAGGCAGGGAGGCGGAGAAAAACGGATTGAAGCCCAGCATAAAAAGGGGAAATATACAGCCCGTGAGCGCATTGATATGCTGCTTGATCCGGGCAGCTTTGAAGAGTTTGATATGTTTGTATCCCACCGCTGTATAGATTTCGGCCTGCAGGGGCAGGATTATCTTTCAGACGGCGTGGTTACAGGATACGGCACTATTGACGGACGTCTTGTGTACGTCTTCTCTCAGGATTTCACCGTGTTTGGCGGATCACTCTCTGAAATGTATGCCATGAAGATCTGCAAGATTATGGATAAGGCGATGAAAGTCGGAGCCCCGGTAATCGGCATTAACGACAGCGGCGGCGCGCGTATACAGGAAGGTGTTAAAAGTCTGGGCGGTTATGCTGAAATTTTTCAGAGGAATATATTAGCATCAGGACTGGTGCCGCAGATCTCCGCGATATTCGGTCCATGCGCCGGAGGTGCGGTTTATTCACCGGCTCTTACTGACTTTACCATTATGAGTAAAGGTTCAAGCTATATGTTTGTGACCGGACCGAAAGTAGTTAAAACGGTCACCGGTGAAACGGTTACTGATGAAGAACTGGGCGGTGCAATGGTGCATGGCTCAAAATCAGGTGTTGCTCACCTGGTAACCGAAGATGAGGAAGAAGGAATTCTTCTGATCAGGAAACTGCTGAGCTATTTGCCGCAAAATAATCTTGAAGATCCCCCACTGGCTATGTGCGACGATCCTATTAACCGGCTTGAGGATGCACTGAATGAAATTATTCCGGAGAATCCGAATAAGCCATATGATGTGAGGGATGTGATTCATGCAGTGGTTGATTATCATGAGTTCATGGAAATCAGCCGCAACTATGCACCCAATATCATAACCGGATTTGCCCGCTTTAACGGAATGTCTGTAGGTATTGTGGCAAATCAGCCGAACTATCTTGCCGGTGTGCTTGATATTAATTCCTCGCGCAAGGCAGCACGTTTTGTGCGCTTCTGTGACTCGTTTAATATACCGGTGGTTACCTTTGTTGATGTGCCGGGCTTTTTGCCGGGTACAAATCAGGAGTACGGCGGAATCATCATTCACGGAGCCAAGCTGCTTTTTGCGTATGGCGAAGCAACAGTGCCAAAAGTGACGATTATCCTCCGCAAGGCCTATGGCGGTGCGTATGATGTGATGGGTTCAAAACATCTGCGCGGTGATATAAACTATGCCTGGCCGAATGCTGAGATTGCGGTCATGGGTCCGCGCGGTGCCATCGAAGTCCTGCATCAGAAAGAACTGAAAGAAATTACTGATGATAAGGAACGGGTAAAATTCCTGAATGAAAAGGAAGAAGAGTACCGGAACAAATTCGCGACACCGTATGTTGCCGCGAAATACGGATATATCGATGATGTGATTGAGCCGAGAAATACCCGGTTCCGTGTCATCAGGGCGCTGCAGTCGCTTGCGACCAAGAAGGATGTAAATCCTCCGAAGAAACATTCCAATATACCGCTCTGAGGACCTAATGAATTATCTATTGATAGCCCAGCAAACCTCCTCAAAAAAAATCTATGAGGTTATGCAGCAGAATGACCCGGTCGGTATCGGCATGACGGTTATCGGCATGAGCGTTGTGTTTATCGCGCTCATTATCCTGTATCTTTTTCTGGTGAATGTTGCAAAAGTGATTTACCGCCAGAGGAAAGAAAAGGATGCGGTGGGTGCGGAAGTGAAAAAATCAAAACAGCAGATTGATGCGGAAGTGAATGCTGCCATTGCAATGGCGCTGCATCTTTATATGAATGAACTGCACGATAATGAACAAACCGTACTGACAATTAACAGAATGTCTAAAATGTACTCTCCGTGGAGCTCAAAAATCTACGGACTGCGTCAATGGCCAAGATAAAAAGGAATTACCATAGTGAAAAAATATAAGTTCACCATACACGGCAATAAATACGAAGTTGAAGTTAAAGATGTTGATGACGGCATTGCCGAGGTTGAAGTAAACGGCACCGTATATACCGTTGAAATTGAAAAAACCGTACAGCAGCCCAAAACGCCTAAACTGGTCCGGAGTGTGGTCTCTCCCTCGACTGACTCACATGCCGCAACTGTTAAAACCGCCAAACCGGATGCTCCAAAGGGAACCGGATATATCAAATCACCGCTCCCGGGCACTATTCTTGAAGTGCTGGTACGGGAAGGAGATATGGTTAAAATCGGAACGAAGCTTCTTGTGCTCGAGGCAATGAAAATGGAAAACAATATCAACTCCGACAAAGAGGGGAAAGTGATTTCCATTAAAGTGCGCCCGGGGGACGCGGTGATGGAAGGCGATATGCTCATCCAGATTGGAGAGTAGTAATACCATGTCCGGATATGCAGATTTCCTGAAACACGGATTCGAACAGTTCTTCTCCTACTCTTCATTCGCGAATGTGACCATCGGCCACATCATAATGATCTGTGTGGGACTGATCTTTCTCTACCTTGCAATCACAAAAGAATATGAACCACTGCTGCTGGTTCCCATTGGTTTCGGCATTCTGATCGGTAATGTACCGTTTCTTGAAACCGCAAAGCTCCAGATAGGCATCTATGAAGAAGGGAGCGTGCTGAATTATCTTTATTTCGGTGTACTTAAAGGCATCTATCCCCCCCTCATCTTTATGGGCATCGGGGCGATGACGGATTTTTCAACACTGCTTTCAAATCCCCGGCTTATTCTTATCGGAGCCGCGGCACAGCTCGGCATTTTTGGTGCGTATATACTTGCCCTTTTTATTGGTTTCCCCATCAATCAGGCAGGCGCTATTGCAATCATCGGCGGTGCTGACGGCCCGACGGCAATTTTCCTCTCATCCAAACTGGCGCCCGAACTGGTCGGCCCTATTGCTATCTCAGCATACTCCTATATGGCTCTGGTTCCGGTGATACAGCCCCCGATAATGAAACTCTTAACAACAAGTAAAGAGCGGGTCATAAGAATGAAACCGGCGCGGGCAGTTTCTAAATTTGAAAAACTGCTCTTTCCGATATTCGGACTGATACTCACCACATTCATCACTCCGAGCGCTCTTCCGCTTCTGGGAATGTTATTCTTCGGAAACATCCTGAAGGAAAGCGGTGTTACAAAGCGGCTTGCTGATACTGCATCGAAGCAGCTGATTGATATTGTCACCATTCTGATTGGTCTGACGGTTGGTGCATCAACTCAGGCGAGTGTATTTCTGACTCCTCAGTCACTTGGAATCTTTGGTCTCGGAGCGATATCTTTCATTATCGCGACCTTTGGAGGCGTGGTCTTCGTAAAGATCATGAACCTTTTCCTGAAGGAAGAAAACAAAATCAATCCTCTGATTGGCAATGCGGGGGTTTCAGCAGTGCCTGACAGTGCGCGCGTTTCGCAGGTTATCGGTCAGCAGTATGATCCTTCAAACCACCTGCTGATGCACGCCATGGCACCGAATGTTGCAGGAGTAATCGGCAGCGCGGTTGCCGCAGGTATTCTCCTCAGCTTTATGATGTAACAGGTACAGAGCACTTCACTGTTTTAATTCAGCCGTCCGGAGTTATATTTCCGGACGGCTTTTTTATTAAATACTAATCGAGAGGATTATGCGGATAATTTTCTTAATTCTTCTGACAGCATATGCTTCTTCCGGACAGACCTTCATCCGGGTTAATCTCGCCGGATATCTCCCCGGTGACGTAAAAAACGCTGTATATATCAGCCAAGATACTCCCACGCCCGGATATTTTACCCTGAATGATGCGCTGACCGGCAGGGAAGAAAAGCGATTTACCACGGTTAACAATGATTCCCCGTTTCATAAGTACCGTTTCACTGCGCGATTTGATTTTTCATCCTTCACAAAAAGCGGCGCATGGTATATCAGAGCCGGCGAATTCCGCTCTGAGGTCTTCAGAATTGGTGAGGATGTTTATAACGGCTCAACGGATATTCTGCTCTCCTACATGCGGCAGCAGCAGTGCGGCTATAATCCTTTTTTGAATGACTCCTGCCATACCAATGATGGCTATATTATTTACCATCCGGAAAAGCAGTTTCAGGAAATTGACGTAGTCGGCGGCTGGCATGATGCATCAGATTATCTCCGCTATGTAACCACCAGCGCATCAGTGGTTTATCAGATGATGTTCGCCTATGAGCAGAACCGGAGCGGCTTTTCTGATATATATGATTCATCCGGAAGGCCTGGTAAAAACGGCATTCCTGACATTATTGATCAGGCTAAGTGGGGAATAGACTGGCTGATGAAGATGAATCCAGCACCGGGTGAATATTACAATCAGATTGCTGATGACCGTGACCATCGGGGATTCCGTCTTCCTAATCTTGATACCGTAACTTATGACCGTGAGAAGGGGAGACCGGTTTATTTCATCAATGGTGAAGTACAGGGGCTGTTTGCTTACAAAAACCGCACAAAGGGAAAAGCATCTACCGTTGCAAAATTTGCTTCCGCGTTCGGAAAAGCATCATATATACTTAAAGAATACTATCCGGAGCTATCGGAAGAACTTTACCGGAGGGCTAAAGAAGCATTTGAATTTGCGAAAGCAAATCCGGGCCAGAGCCAGACTGCGCCCGGCCGTGCTCCCTATTTCTATGAGGAAGACAGCTGGGCCGATGATATGCAGCTTGCTTCAGTCGAAATGGTTAAGGCAACCTCAGCTCTCAATCATTTAGGAGCGGGGAGTTATCTCAACGATATTGAAGTTTATGCGGAAATGGAGCCGGTAACCCCATGGATGGGGGCTGATACCGCAAATCATTATCAGTGGTATCCGTTTATTAATCTTGCGCACTATTATCACTCCGGCATGGTACGCGGTGAGAAAAAAGAGAAAGCAAACAGCAGAATAAAGGAAGGGATAAAACGGCTTTATCAGAGAGGACTTAAAAATCCTTTCCGCATCGGCATCCCCTTTATCTGGTGCTCTAACAATCTTGTCTCAGCAGCTATGACACAGATGATGCTCTACCGTGATCTGACAGGTGATAACCGCTACCGGGAAACTGAAACAGCTTTGCGGGACTGGCTGCTGGGATGTAATCCATGGGGTGTGAGCATGATTATCGGTTTTCCTGAGGGTGCCCGATATCCGCTTGACCCTCACTCATCTCTTGCGCATCTATACAAATACAAACTCACCGGCGGACTGGTTGACGGCCCTGTTTATAAAACAATTTATGACAAACAGCAGTGGGTGAAGGTTGTTAACGGCGATGAGTTTGCAGACGCACAGCCCGGATGGATTGTCTATCATGATGACTATGGCGACTATGTTACCAACGAGCCGACCCACGACGGTACCGCAGGGCTCACGTATTACTTCAGTCAGCTTGAACAGCAGCGGAACAGGAATGTTATATATCACAAAGGTGCCCTCATCAGGGGAGATACAACAAAAAAGGAAATTTCCCTAATTTTCACCGGACATGAATTTGCCGATGGATATGAAACGATTCTGAAAGCTCTGCAAAAACATCAGGTGAAAGCATCGTTCTTCTTTACCGGTGATTTTTATCGCAATCCGGATTTTGCCGCTCTGATTAAAAATCTGAAAGAGAATGGTCATTATCTGGGGGCGCACAGTGATAAGCATCTTTTGTACTGTTCCTGGGAAAACCGTGATTCTCTCCTGGTAACCCGTGATCAGTTCAATAAGGATGTTGCTGACAATTACCGTGAGATGGAACGGTTTGGAATCACAAAAAACGATGCACCCTTTTATCTTCCCCCGTATGAGTGGTACAATGATTCAATTTCTGTGTGGACAGAATACCTTGGCTTAAAACTGATGAATCACACACCTGGCACAAGATCAAATCAGGACTGGACAGTTCCGGTAGAAAGCGGCGGCAGCTATTATTTCAGCAGTGATTCGATATACACCACAATTATGGAATATGAAGAATCTAAAAACCTGAACGGGTTTCATCTGCTTTTGCACATTGGCACGGACCCGCGCCGCACCGATAAATTTTATCTCCGGCTTGATAGTCTGATCGGCGATCTTAAAAAACGGGGATACGGTTTTATAAAAATGAAAAATGAAGAATGATTTTTGTAGAGACGTTGCAATCGCCGCCACAAGTTCATATATACTATAGAATTTCACGGCGATTGCAGCGTCTCCGGGGAGCAAGAGAAAAAAAGCAGAAAGCCGCATTATATATGCGACCCCGCCGGGCCGGGTAGGTTTGTTTATTACAATTTCTACCAATGTGCAATCCCTCCGGGATTGAATTCGGAGTTTAAAGGTATGTCTCTGCTGACGGGGCTGGGGAAATAAGACCAGAAAGCAGAATAATATATGCGACCCCTACGGGGCCGGGGTGTCGTGTTCAACATTATCTGCCAATATGCAATCCCTCCGGGATTGAATTCGGGGTTTAAAGGTATGTCTCCGCTGACGGGGCCGGGGTGTCGTTTTCAACATTATCTACCTATATGCAATCCTTCCAGGAATGTAATGAATCAGGATGATCTGCAGGTTGATTTAACACCGTAGGGACAGGTCGCGACCTGTCCTAATGACAAGAAATCATGAGGTTTATATTATTATTACAATTTCTGCCAATATGCAATCCTTCCGGGATTGTAATGAATCAGGATGATCTGCAGGTTGATAATATACCCTAGGGACAGGTCGCGACCTGTCCTAATGACAAGAGATCATGAGGTTCATATTATTATATAATTTCTGCAAATATGGAGTCCCTCCGGGATTATTATAAATCAGGATAATTTGCAGGTTGATAATATACCGAAGGGACAGGTCGCGACCTGTTCTAATGACAAGAAATCATGAGGTTCATAGTATTATACAATTTCTGCCAATCTGCAATCTGCCCGTATTGTATGGGATTATTATTGTATTAAGGTAAGGCCATGAGACGACGCAAATGCATTAATTCCTGAGGGGTATAAGTTCCGGTTAGCATTTGCATCGTCTTTACAAAAAGGGTTTTATGTTTTGGGAAATTGACAATGTCGAGCTACTAATTACTAACTAGTCACTCCTAATTATTTCATAAGCATCATTTTTAACGAACGGCTGAACGATCCGGTCACCAGTACAGCTATATATATCCCTGATGGCAGCCCACTACCGTTAAATTGTTCCTGATAATAACCCGCGGCTTTGCTTTCGTTAATGAGTGTGCTTACCTCTCTGCCGAGCAGGTCATAGATTTTCAGGGTGACTATTCCTGCTTCATGGACCTGATAACTGATTACTGTTTCCGGATTAAATGGATTCGGGTAATTTGTTAAAAGAGAAAAGTCCTGTGGTAAATCATCACCCGGCTCCTGGATATCGGTCAGCAGGGAATCAAATGAGAGGATGCGCAATCCGTCAGCGCAGACGACATTTCCTCCGGTAGCATTATTGCTGATAACAACCCGGTCAGCAGCGGTACCGGTAAAAGTAAATTCACCCAGGGTATTCCATCTTACACCACTGACTGACTGATTCACCCTGATTGTATCAACCCCATTGGCGTGATGAATAATATACGGCGTATTTTTTGCCCGGTCAGAAGCAGCCACCCACCACGCTGAGAGTGTATATATTCCCGGAGCGGGGAGGTTCAGTCTGAATTCAGCTGTTCTATCTCCTGTTCCAACCTGTGCAACCCGCGCCGGAGTACCGCCCCACCAGCCGCTTATGGCGGACTGCGTCCAGGTTCCGGTCATCGTGCACACCGCGGTATCTTCAGTATCATACTTGTTGTTTAAATAGGCAGCCGGGAGCAGAGGCAATGAATCGGGAAGAACCACTGCAACCATTGTCGGTATTGCCCTCTGCGCTGTGCCCCCCTCGGGTCTGTTAACGAGTGAAGTGCCCACAGCCATCTGGCTTGAGCCGCCGCCGTCCAGATTAAGTGCCTCTCTGCATCCGAGGGACTGCATAACTGCCGCAAGTTCATTCAGAGAAAGACCTTCGGAGATTGTCTGTCTTCCGTCAGCTACGAAAAGAATTACCCTCTTATCCTCGGTATATCCTATTGCGCTTCTCGGATCGCGGTTGGTGAGCCCGACTCCTGAACCCCAGAATACTTCTTCAGTATAAGTAACGCGAATCTGTCCGTTCTTTATTAGTACAGGACCTCCTCCTATGCCAGCCTTGATCTCATACATAGCTGAACCATTTAAAGGCGACGGGGCCGGAACGGGAGTGCCCTGGGCATTATTGAGTGGATTCGCAAAGCGGTATATATCTATAACACGGGTTCCAAAATGGTAAATCCAGTCCACCGCCATATCGCGGGTTTCCTCAATGCTCCAGAATCCGCGGGTAAGGTAGTAGGTGCGGCTGTCACGTACAACCGAGGCGATGTTCCTGGCCAGAAGCATATCAGGATTTACCAGCGCCGAGTATGATGCTCCGGTAGTGACGTCAAAATATCCTCCGTTGATGGCTGCCGTGGTGCTGAACCGGTTCGAAAAGGCAGTAATGCCCTCTCTCCCCGCAGGATTAAAATAGGGTTTTACAACGGCTCCCGGTTTTTTCAGGTCAACCTCTATATACCAGCACTGCAGCGCGGGGGAGGAACGGACGCCTTTATATATCTTTACATTGCCCGGCAGGCTGTACTGGTTCGTGATTTCAAAAAAGTTAATCTGTTGTGCCTGAAGCGGTGCAAGCAGCAGCAGCACTGCAAAGAGCGTGAGTCTCCTCATCTTACCATTCCATAAATTTCTGAATAATCATTATCCTGTCTGATTCCCTCTCAAGTGAAAGAAGGGGGAATCCGAGAGTCAGGACTTTATAATTCCCTTTAAAGCCGATTCCGGCGGCAAAATCATTATCCGCATAGCGGAGCAAAGTTCTTCCTCCCTGAAGAGCGGTGAAAGAATCAGCAGAGTGCAGCCTCATGTAAGGTTCATGTTCATTATAATCCAGAGGCACCGGCGGACTTTCCTGATATATACCACGCTGTACCGGTTTCAGAAGCCTGCTTTGTGAAAAGCCCGCGCTCCACCGCCACTTCAGATATGCTGAGGCGAACTGCGGCAGAGTGGTATCGCTTTTCCCCGCTGCATGGATATCCGTGCCGATATATGCGCCGCTCATGAACAGTGAGCCGCCGCCATCAAGATAAGCAGCAAGACGGTCTTTAAGCAATGAGGTCATCACCTGATACTTTGGTTCCAGACGGTTTCTGCCAGGCAGAGTTGTCGTCTTTTCCCGCTCAAAGATGAAATCAGCATACCGGTATTCACTCAGAGGAAAGTCTCCGGTTTCCACAGCCTCATCTGAAGCTGAGACAAACGACCATCCGAGTGCTTTATATATCAGTCCGTGGCGATAGGTGTAATCAAAGGTATTTCCCTGTTTCACACGCTTTTCATAATCCGCTGCGGATGAACCATGTCCGGGCCGGTCGTTGGTGATAAATGCGGATTCGGGATTAAAATCATACTGATAGCCGGTAAAAGCCAGATCATAGCGGTCAGGTATTCCGGCATCCAGTGTTGAAAGAAATCCCGCGAAAGAGGGGGTGCGCACGGTCGCGGGACCTGAAACTCTGTCAAAGCTGTTAACCAGCGCGGCTGTTCCTTTTGCTGAGGGAGCTGCATATACACACAGTTCTTCGGATGGAAAACTTTCTCCCCCTTCGTTAAAAGCGGCGACTCTGAACCGGTATACCACTCCCGGCTGCACCGGAACTTCGGCTGAAGCAGCGGTTACAAACAGGCCGTTGTCATAGCCGCTTTCATCCTTTGCGGTGTAGAGTATATATCCTGAAGGAGCAGCGGTTTCCTCAAGCGGATCCAAAACCGGCCTCCAGTTGAGCACTGCTGATGTTGTTCCTTTCAGCCGTGCGGAAAAATGAGAGACCGGCAGCGGCTGAACCGTATAGGGAACATCATACTGTGCTGACAGAAACCGCAGCATCGCCTTATATATTGAACGCGAAACCGTAAAACGGAATCCCGGGTCCTTAAACAGAATCATATCGGCGAAATTCTGATGCGAAAGCAGTTCAAGCAGCGCGGAGGGGAAATTTGGCCGGGCCGACTCGCTGTAATTGGCGTCACGCAGTTCTCTTCTTGTCCAGAGCGTATCATAGCCCGCCCGTATATCTTGCACAATCTGTGTTTGAAGAATATCGGAAAAATCGCGGTTTGCCAGCCGGGAAACGCCATCCGGGAAATAATATGATGAATCAAGCCCCAGACTGGTATATATCAGCAGCGTGCCGATGATGCTGTCATCTTTGGTTACTCCTGCATCGGTATGAAACGCAAGCGAAAGATCCATCGGGACGGAGAGTCCTCTTGCGCTCCGGTCACGGTTGGGACCGAACGGAGCACCGTACAGATAATTGCCGTATTCCGCGCGGCTCTGATAATCATCGTTATAGTCCCGTCTGTTGCGGTTCAAACTCCAGACTAACGTATCAGGCATTCCGGCATACTGAAGCCAGTATCGTGAACCTTCAATATATTTGGGCATACCGCTGGTCTGGCCGTTCCGTTTAACCACACCCATGCCTGCACCAAACCGCACAGCATCTGCTGTTATATATTTCCCCTTATGCGCTGAAGCATTGTTCAGGGTTACATTTCCGTTAACAGGATTCACCCCTTTGGCAAAATGAAAATCACCAAGATAAACCCAGGTTCCTCCCCCCGCTGACTGATTAATCAGGAATTTGGTCTCACCGCCGGTGTGGTGCACGGTATATCCCGCGTCAGACGAAGCAAGAGTGTCGTTGCCGTACGATATATAAACGGGGTAGAATCCGGTTTCGGGAATATCGGGTATGTAAGAAATTGTTATTCCGCCGTTTGGGTCAGCAGGCATCCGCAGATGAGTCCCCGCGCGGAAAGGATTATCAAACGTGTCAAGTTCCGCCTCAGCCATCATAAATCCGGGTGCCGCTGCTGAGAGACGCCCTTTTTCTTTCCCTTCTATGAGAAAAAGTGAATTACCCTTCGCGTAATGGTGTCCCGCATCATTATCAACCAAAACCTCATTAAGCTGCGTGCTCCGCTCTCTTGGCAGCCACACATTTGCCCCGGCATTCTGCAGCATGGGGATGATATACGGTATCACTATTGAAGCGGGCCCCAGGTCCTCCACCGATTCAAACAGCCGCGGCCTCTGCCACTCCCATCGCTGCTGATCATTGCTGTAGTACCATCCGTGGCTCTGCCAGAGAAGAATGTTTCTGTTAAAAAGACCCTTGCCGGCGGTCTCCGGTTTGGAAACATTGGTAATCAGCGGCTGCTCAAGCGAGGGTATCTGCGGAGGAATTCTGTCCCGGTTATAATCACTTTTTGAAGAGCGGAAGTAATTCGGAATCAGGTCCTCCAGGCGGGATCTGCCGCAGATTAGAAGAAAGCTGTAGCCGGGGTACTGCCGGTGATACAGGCGTGCAAGTTCAGCTCGGAGCGTATCTATTGTTGATTCACGAAAAGGAAAAAAACTTGTTTCGTAACTGAAGCGGATTTCAATTTCTCTTGACTCATCTTTAATGATCACGGAATCAGCTTTTGCCCTGCTGTGCATACCAAGCGTTCTCAGGAAATTCCTTAGCTCCTGCTCAGGTGACGGTGCTTTTACCGTTTCATCCAGGGAGACTGTTTTTCCGGGGGAACAGCCGCTCCAGATAAGGAGAAGGGGGATAAACAGGATTAGGGTGAGAAATAATTTTGCGGTATGTAGATGCATTCGCTTCATTGCGTTAAAAATTTAGTTTCTTTTTTAAATATAAGTAATCCGGCCTGTTCAGGCAGTGCATTTTGAGAGAAAACATTGCAGAATCGCCAGGAGGAAAAGACCAGTTTTGCTTTCTCTGTCACAAAGCGGAATTGTTTCGGGAGCAGAATCTCTTTAACTTTAAATTTACATTTTTTAAGAAAAGAAGAGTCCCGGTTCATGGCGGATAACAGTCATATTTACGAAAAAGTAGAAAAACTTTCATCACCCTTTGACTATAGTTCAGGTGAAGTATCCATTATTCTGGCGGCCGGCCACGGCAAACGCATTAAATCCCATCGCTCAAAGATGCTCCATGAGATATGGGGAGTCCCTACGGTTGAACGGGTATACAATGCCAGTCACGCTGCCTTTCCCGATGTAAACAGTATCCTCGTCGTGGGAATTAAAGCCAGCGACGTTATGGATGTGATAGGAAAACGGGAGAAAACACTTTTTGCCTATCAGGAAGTGCAGAAGGGAACCGGTCACGCCGTGCAAATCGGTCTTGAACGGATTACGCAGAAGGGCTTTAAGGGAACCGTCTACGTCCTCCCGGGAGACATGGGTCTTATAGATGCTGAAACCCTGTCCATGTTCAGAAAAAGTTTTTCTGATTCCGGCAACGACATGATGGTACTTACCGGGTTGTATGAAGGGAATCCTGAAGAAAACCAGTACGGCAGGATTGTCCGCATTAAGGAAAAAGACTGTGAAGGGAAAAGCTCCGGATCCGCCGCGGGAAGGGTGCTGGAAATTAAGGAGTATAAGGATATTCTCAGCCTGAAAGAGGATGAACCCTATTATGCATCCTACAACGGCAGAACATACTGCTACTCAAAGGCAGAACTGCTTGCCACGCAGGAATACAACTCCGGCGTCTATGCATTTGATTATGAAAAACTGCGTGAACTGGTGTTTTCCCTCTCGTCGGATAATGCCCAGAACGAAATATATATAACCGATCTGATTTCCGCCTTCAACGGCAAGGGCTATTCGGTCGGGGCGGTCAGCCCGAAGCATGAGTATGTGGTAATGGGCTTTAATGACAAGTCCGTCCTGAAGGAGATGGAAGAAATCTACCGCCGCAATATATACGCAAAAATCAAGAACATCATCGAGATAGATGACCCGGATGATTTTTATATTGAAGAAAGCGTAATGAATGATATCCTCGAAATGGATAAGGAGGGGATTCCCCTTGATATCCGGATCGGGCGCGGCGTGCACATCGGCAAAGGAGTGAAACTCAATTACAATGTCCATCTGAAGAAAAATGTTACCGTTAACGGCAACGTAATTTTCGGGAAGAATGTAACCGTGTGGGAGAATGCCCTCCTTTCAACCTTCCCGCATCAGAAGTTTCAGATCGGAAATAATGTTGAAATCCTATGGGGGGACATCATCAAGGGGCAGATTACCATCGGGGATGGCTCCCGCATAGAGTCAAGCGTAAACATGACCGGAAGTGATGAGTTCCCGATAGTCATCGGCAAAGGGGTGCTCATTAAGGGAACCAGTTATATTTTCGGATCTGTCATAGAAAATGACGTTCATATTGAGCACAGTGTTATTATCAGGAAAAGAGTGAACCGTCTGATCAAGCGGAACGGGGAACTGCAGAAAGTACGTTTCTATCTGCCAATGCCTTCAGGGGTTGACGCGGTTGAGTCACTCTGACGAGTGAGGCAGCGGAAACAGGGGAATATGAGGAATGGTTTAAAATAAAAGATGATGAGGTTCCGTGAGGAATCTCATCATCATCTGCAAACTTTAGAAAATTAGGCGGTCTTTGCTGCTAAGCCGTTAACGTACTTGGTCAGGGCAGACTTTTTCCGTGAAGCATTATTCTTGGGAATTCTGCCTTTGGTAGCCATTCTGTCCAGAACTGCAACTGCTTCTTTATAGGTCTTATCCCCTTCTTCCTTTTCGGTAAGGGCATAGACTTTTTTGATCAAAGTCTTCATCTGGGAAACGGAAGCTTTGTTAACTTCGTTTCTCCTGGAGTTGGTTCTGATTCTCTTTTTAGCTGATTTGTGATTAGCCATTATTATTCCATTAAATTAGAGCCTACAAAAATAGGACTAAGACGGTTAATTGTCAAATAAATTTTCCGGAATATCATCTCATGAAATGCTATCTCATTGAAAAACAAGGGGATAAAGTCTTCCGGCTCGAAACTTTATGGGATAAAGCCACTCAACTCCTTATAAATTAAGGGTTTAATCACCTGATTCCGTTCCTCTCCGTATAAAAAGTCATTGATTTCCCCTCCCTGAACATAGTATATTTAAAGATAACTTTTTTTATATTAGGTGAGGATGACCGGAACAGTAAGATTCTTTTTATTAGTTGTTGCACTTCTTCTTCCGGGTCTGACGGAAATTCAGCCTCAGATAGTTTTCCGGGAACCGGAATCCTTAGTAACACAGCCTTCTGCTCTGGATTATCTCGAAAAATCAGAACTCCGGACCAAAATCATTCTCAACGGCGGTTGGAAATTTTCCAGCAGCGGTGATGATTTTACCACCGTTCAGGTTCCGTCGGCGTTTAACCGCCCCGGAGAATATATTTTTGAGAAGGAATTTCAGCTTTCCAAATCCGACATCAATTCATCCACCTTTCAGCTCCATTTTCTCGGACTTAATTACTCCGCTGAAATTTCGGTAAATTCATTTGTCATCTACAAACATGGCGGCGGGGAATATCCTTTCTCCCTTTCCCTTGCCCGTGATCTGCTTCATTACGAAAAACCAAATATCATCAGTATTAAGGTTTCTACCCGTCTGGATTCCAGAAACACCCTTCCTTTCAGGCAGCGTTTTCTGAATCCGCTCCCTGCGTTCGGGATTTTTCGTGATGTCTACCTCCTGCAAAGCCCGCAGGTATATATCAACCGCAATTATTTCCGTTACAAGGTATCCTCCGACGGCAAAAAAGTTTCAACGGTCAGCGGCGTTAAAATTTCAAACTTTACCTTCCAGAAAGATTCGCTGATCAGCGGTGACCAGTTCACCGTTAAAGTCGGATTTCAGAATCTTGTAACCGGTGAGATGACCGAAGTCACCTCAGGCGCGGTTACCGTCGGACGCGGCAAGGAAGCAAATATCACAATACCGGCTGATATCGTAAATCCGCGTCTCTGGACTCCCGCGCAGCCCGACCGCTATCAGATCCGTTACCAGTTGTTCAATGGTCCGGTGCTGGTAGATGAATACAGCCGCCCTTATTCGTTCTTTCACCTTGCGGGTACCGATGACGGTATGCAGCTGAACGGCCAGCCATTCGTGCTGCAGGGAGTAACTTATATACCATCTTCATCCGGAGCCTCAGGGCTTCCCGGTTACGCGGATTTCGAAAGCGATCTCCGCATTATTAAGGAAACCGGATTCAACGCGGTGCGCATTCCCATGATGCTGCCCCATCCTTATATACTGGATGCCTGTGAACGGCTCGGTCTCCTGGTCTTCGCGGAACTTCCCCTGAATGCCGTTCCTTCAGACCTCCTCGGAGAACAGAATTACCGTAACCGGGCGCGCAACTATCTCAATCAGTATATACGCGGCTATTCGGGCTACGGCGCCATTGCTGCGGTCGGATTCGGAACCGGATATATCGGCGACCAGGCGGGTGTATCGGAATTTTTCGCTGAGCTTTCTTCTGTAACGGAAAAGGGGACAAACTGGCTTACCTATGCATCCTTCATCCCGGCTGATATTGTTTATCCGGAAGGACTTGATTTTTACGGTGTTGAATTCACCGGCATGCCTCTGGAGAAGATGAAGGAATCCTACACCATGCTTCAGGAAAAGCTGGGAAAAGGGAAGATGTTTGTCAGCGAAGCGGGTTATCTCGCCAATCTCAGAGGCGCAAGCGGATATATCAATCCCAATTCATTTGAAGCCCAGGCAAAATATTTCCAGGATGTGCTCACCTTTTTTGAAACCGGCAGCCACAGCGGATGGTTTCTTCATACCATGTTTGATTACCGCGCTTCCTACAGTTCCATCGTCTCCGGATATAACAGTGAAAAGCTGATCAATTACGGAATTCTAGGAGAATCACGGAAAAAGGAAACACGGCTTGCCTATAAGGTGATACTTGCAAAGATGCTCAATCTGGAGCGGGTAACCATACCGATCGGCATCAGCCACACCGATTCCCCAATGGAATTCATTATCGCCGGACTGCTGATGGCGCTGCTAACCGGGCTCATGGTGAACTCAGGAAGAAAATTCAGAGAGGAAGCGCTTCGTGCTCTGATGCGCCCCTATAATTTCTTCTCTGATGTGCGAGATCACCGGATGATCTCCGGCATGCAGACCTTTATACTCGCGCTGATTTCCGCCGGTATTCTTTCAATCGTGCTGATGAGTCTCCTCTATAATCTGAAGGACAGCATTCTGTTTGAGAAATTCCTTCTCTCCTTCAGCAGTGAGAATATTATCAATATGATGAGCTATCTTACCCGCCACCCGCTGCAGGGAATGCTTGTTATGACGCTGCTCCTGCTGGTGAAATTTCTGGTCATTACCATCAGTATCCGCCTCTTTTCTTCCTTTGTGATGAACAAGGTGTATCTCTCTCACGCGTATTATATAACCATCTGGTCTTTTATTCCTGTTCTGCTCCTGATACCGGTGACCATTGTGCTGTATCAGTTTATCCATGAGAATGAGTTCGCGCTTTATATATACATCGCGCTCGGACTCTTTTTCCTCTGGATTCTTTTGCGGATTCTGAAGGGGGTGTATGTTATCTACGATACCAATCCGGTCAAAGTTTACGGATACGGATTCCTCCTTCTTCTTTCTGCCGTGGCAGCAGTGATTTTTTATTATCAGATTAATGATGCAGCATTCTTTTTCATCATGCGGGCATTTGCCGAAAGCAGGGTTGTTTAAAAATTGTATTTATCCCGATTAGAAATATTAGGTTTTAAGTCTTTTCAGCAGAAGACGGATGTGAAATTTAATCCGGGTCTCACCGGTATTGTGGGCCCGAACGGCTGCGGAAAGACCAATATCGTTGACGCGATCCGCTGGGCTCTGGGCGAACAGAAAAGCAGTACGCTCCGTTCCGATAAAATGGAGAACGTTATCTTTAACGGAACAGCCACTAAAAAGCCGATGGGTATGGCTGAGGTTTCTCTCGTTATAGAAAATCATAAGGGACTGCTCCCCAGCGAATATAATGAAGTGGTTATAACCCGCCGTATCTTCCGTTCCGGCGAAAGTGAATATCTCCTGAACCGGAATCTCTGCCGTCTGAAAGATATAACCAGTCTTTTTATGGATACCGGCATGGGCGCGAATGCGTATTCCGTGATCGAGCTGAAAATGGTTGAGTCCATTCTGAGCAATAAAGCGGATGAACGCCGGGTGATGTTTGAGGAAGCAGCAGGCGTGAATAAATATAAACTGCGCCGCCGCCTCTCTCTTAAGAAACTTGATGAGGTGCGCCTCGACCTCAACCGCGTGAATGATATCATCTCCGAAGTGGAAAAGCGCGTTGCCACGCTTGAGCGCCAGGCAAAACGTGCCGATAAGTTTAATGTACTTTCCTCGCAGCTGAAGGAGATTGAACTCGAGTTCGTTTCCCGCAAACTCGCGCTGCTTGAACTGGAAAAACAGGCGCTGTATATACGGAAGGATGAAACAGCTCAGAGGCGTTCCCTGATTGATGCTGAGATTGATTCGCTTGAAGAAAACCTGAACGGCCTGAAGCATGAACTTGATGCCATTGAGGAACAGCTCCGGGAAAAACGCAACGCTATTACCGCGGAGACCGAAAAAATTCACCATGCAAGCCAAGCGGTTTCCGTTACCGATGAAAGAAGAAAATCCCTTCAGAAAAATCTTCTGACCTACGAAAAGGAAATCGAAGACCTGAAGCAGGATGAGGAATATACCTCCTCCCTGATTGAAGAATATAAAGAGCGGATTGAAGAACTCTCCTCCGAACTGGCTACGCTCCGCGTACGCAAAGAAGAAATTGAATCTACTAAAGATATACGGGCTGAAGAGCTGGAAAAAAAGCGCGCCGGGCTTGATAATTTTTCTCAGGCGCTTCTGAAGAAACACCGCGACCTTTCTTATCTCGAAAATCAGATAGCTGCGCTCCGTAAAACCATTGATGGTGAGGCAGCACAGCTCAGACAGCGGGAAGAGCAGAAACTCAGACAGGATGAAAAAGCTGTGAAGTCTGCACAGTTCCTTGATAATCTGCAGAAAGACCGTGCTGAAACCGAGAGCCAGATCGCTTCGGCTGAAACGGAACTTGCCGAGGCACAGAAGCGGAAAGAACAGCTTGAACAGCTGCTTTCTTCCCTGCGCAAACAGGAGGCTGATGAAAAGAATCTCCTCTTCTCCATAAAGGATAAGATCACTTTTATTAAAAACCTGATTGATAATCTTGAGGGATTTTCAAAAGGTTCAAAGCTCCTCATGGAAAAAGATGAGTGGACTTCGGGCCAGAAAAATCTTCTCGGCAATCTTGGCAATACTCCGGTTAAATTCCGCCTCGCGGTTGAATCCGCCCTGCGGAATAATATCAATAATATCATCGTCAGCAGTATTGACGACGTTCTGAAAGGTATATCCCTCCTGAAAAGCGGAAACGCGGGGAAAGCATCATTTTACTTTGCGTCTGCTGAAGAGGAAAAACCGAAAGGACTAGCCGGATTTTTCAGATCATATATACGCAAAAAAGACCGGAAGAAGCTGGAACAGTCGGAAGGATTCATCAGCTGGGTGTATGATGCCATTGAAACTGAAACACGGTGGAAGCCGTTCTTCAGCAAAATTGTGCATGATTTTGTTATTACCGACACTCTTGAATCCGCTTTAAAACTTTCAGCGAAATACCGGGAATATACCTTCACCACGCTTGAGGGGGATATTGTTTATCCTTCCGGAGTAATTGAAGCCGGTTCCATCCCCGGTCCTGATGAAACCATCTTCGGCAGAAAAAAACTGCTGGAGGAACTTAACGGCGCTGTCCCCGGGCATGAGGAAAACCTTGCGCTTCTGCAGGGGGAAATTCATAAGGCTGAGGAGGAACTCTCTTTCATTGATCTGAAAACCATCAGTGACCGGATAAAGGTGCTGAATAATGAAATCAACTCCATCGAGCGGCAGATCAATCAGTTTGAGTATGAAAAGAAAAAAGCTGAGGAAGAATCTGAACGTCTTGCCGGTGAAATAAAAACTATCTCAGTTTCACTCGAAACAAACCGCAGTCAGATTGCGCAGAATGAGTCGGAATACACCTCATTCAAGGATGCTGTTAAGGCGGATGAAGAGCAGGCAAATACCCTGCAGCTTGAATATAAAAAGAGCGAGCAGGAAAATGCAGAACTAATCACAACTCTGAATGACGCTATCGTTTCCATAGAGCGTAAAGGAGGGGAGATCCGGAATCTTGAAAGCAGCATAAAGAACAGCGAACAGAATATCATTAATATACAGCAGCGCATCGAAAAACGCCGCAAAGATATTGAAACCGCTCAGGATGAGTATGATTATCTTGAAGAACTGAATACAGAACGCAGAATAGAACTGACCGAACTGCAGAACGGACGTGAGCTGCTGCGCGGTGAGGAAAAACAGATTGACGATCTTTCCAAAGAAAAGAAAGTGGTCGTGGTTCAGATTGAATCTGATGTCCATAAGAAAAGAAAAGAGAAAGAAGCCCTGGGAGATGAAATATTCCAGATTGAGCTTTCCCTGAATCAGCTCGCGCTGAATATCGGTAACCTGATTGACCACACAAAAGAAAGTTACGGCGTTGAACCTGAGGTTAAGGAATATGACGACCTTGGTACCTATGACTTTGACGGCATTCAGAATCAGATTAACGAACTGAAGCAGTCAAGAAAAAATCTCGGCGCAATCAACTTTGATGCATATACCGAGTATGAAGAGGAAAAAACCAGAATGGAATTCCTGCAGGGGCAGCGGGATGACCTGACGGTAGCGGAAACTGATTTGCTGAAGACGATTGAGGAAATCAACGAAACAGCACAGACCCTCTTTATGGACACATTCAATAAAATCCGTGCCCACTATATAAGCATCTTCAGAAAGCTGTTTAATGAGGGGGATGAAGCTGACCTCCGTCTTGAGGAAGATGCAGATCCGCTTGAAGCAAAAATTGAAATTATCGCTAAGCCGAAAGGCAAACGGCCTCTGACCATTGAGCAGCTTTCGGGAGGGGAAAAAACCCTGACCGCTATCGCGCTGCTTTTTGCTATATATATGGTTAAGCCGAGCCCCTTCTGTATTCTGGATGAAATTGACGCGCCGCTTGATGACGCGAATATTGACCGCTTTACCCGCATCATCCGGGACTTCAGCAAGGATACACAGTTTATTATTATCACCCATAACAAGCGCACCATGGAAGCCACCGACGCACTCTACGGAATCACTATGCAGGAGATCGGGGTTTCAAAACTGGTGAGCGTTAAGTTTAATGAGGAATTGGGCATAAGCGCCTGATTACCCGGAGCAACACTATAAGCCGATTCGTACTACTGCTGCTGGTTCTGTGGGGATACTTCTCTGCTGATGCCGGCATCAGCGCGGAGAAACTTGTCCCTGAAACTGCCGATCCCTTTAATATTGTCTATGTGAGGGACCGGAGTGAGGGAGGGTTTATCTTCTGGCAGGATTCGGTATCAGGAAAGAGCAGGGTAAGTTTCCAGACTTTTGACCGGAATAACCGCTACCTGCTTGGCGCGGGAGGCGTATATATATCACCCCCGGCAGAGGAGCAGGTGAACCCTGTTGCGTTTGCCCATCTCCCCGGTTCCTCGGTTCTGCTGTGGGAAAATACCGACGCGGAGGGAAAAACCGAACTTGCCGCGCAGAGATTTTCACTGAAGGGAAAACCGATGTGGGAAGAAGGGGGAGTGCATCTGAGCAACGGCGAACTGAATGTTGATGAATACCGGGGCACATCCGCGGAAAACGGCACGATATATATATTCTTTACGGAATCTGCGGGCATGAGCGGAGGCATTCTCAGCGGAATCCGTTTCTTCAGGATTACCTCTTCCGGATACGCGGAGACTCCCGTTAACGGAGAGATGATCTACCGCACCGGTTCGGCAATTCGTCAGTTGAGCATTTCGCCGAACAG
This sequence comes from Ignavibacteriales bacterium, assembly GCA_015709675.1. Lineage (NCBI taxonomy): Bacteria > Pseudomonadati > Ignavibacteriota > Ignavibacteria > Ignavibacteriales > Ignavibacteriales bacterium. The sequence goes on along the minus strand of CP054182.1, from coordinate 4,060,282 downwards.
CAAAGGCAGCATTCTGGTTTCCTGGCTTGAAAACACCGGCAAAGGTGAAGTTTTAAAGGCGCTGATGTTTGATCCTGAAACAGGAGAACAGGTCACCAAACCGCAGACGATATCTCACGCAACACAGCGTGTGCTCAGTTATACCATGGCCGCGGCTGATGATCTTTTTTATCTCTGCTGGCAGACGATGGGAAAAGGAAGAAATATCTATCATGAAGTTCTTAACGGATCAGGAAAAAAACTGATGAATAAACCGCTTGAAGAAGCGGTTAAGACCCCTGGCACCAACAGCAATCCGCAGGTGTTCGCTTCCTCCGGTGAAGTGGTTATCTCCTGGCTGAATGATAACAAGGGGAATGTCAGTCTGCTGCTGAGCAAAATACGCCTGAGCGGTGACCTGATTAAGAATGAATATATAAATGTTTTTGGCGTGAAGGAAAATACCTGGCGCTACGGACAGGTGCTCTACCCTGGAAACGGCGGTGAGGTGATCCTCTCCTGGTTTGAAGGAAGAAAAGGAGCATCAGCAACGGCACTCTATGTTCAGCGTTTTTCAAAATCACTGGTGCCTCTGCTGGCAGGCGGTCCCGCGCTTGCGGCCCCTTCCGCGGCAAGTGTCAGTTATATCTGGTTTTTTCCTGATGCGGTGAGCGGTGTGCTCGCGGTATATAAGGAAAAATCGGAAAAGGAAAATGCCATCACGGCTAAATATCTGCGCGGTGCCTCCGATGCTTCACCGGCGGTGACTGATATAGCAGTACAGGCTAGCGGCGACTCTGTTACTCTCCGCTGGAGCGTGGTAAATGAATCGCAGATCAGCCTGATGCAGCTTGAAAGGTATGAAGCCGAAGGAGATGAAGGATGGGTGGTTCTCGCGGAATTTACTCCGCAGTCCTTCAGCCCGGAACAGAATTACAGCTATTCCCACATGCCTTATGTATACGGAAATGTGGATTACCGGGTTGTGCTCACGGCAAAGAGCGGTGATGTGATAACCTCCGGCGCTGTAACTACAAAAGTGACGCCGGTACTTACATCCGATATAAAATTATTTCAGAATACGCCGAATCCGTTTTCCTCTGTCACGGTGATACCATTTTTCCTGGCTGAGGCGATGGAAGTAAAAATTGAGATATATAACTCACGCATTGAACGCGTCCGGCTCTATGAAATACCTGACGCGGATGAAGGGCTGAACAAGCTGGAAATCTCCGCGGATGATCTTTCCCCCGGAGTATATTTCTACCGCTTTACGGCAGGGGAGTATAAGGAAGTGAAAAAAATGGTAGTGTCCAGGGAATGAAAGACCGTCAGATAAAAATATTCGTAGATTTTGACGGTACGATTTCAACTGAGGATGTCGGGGAGAAACTCTTTATCGAGACGATACCGGAGGGAAAAGTTTTTCCGATTCTGGAAGATATCAAAACAAAATCCATCACCGCACGGGAGGGATGGAACCGGCTGTTTCAGGCGGCTGAGGGGCTGACCCGGAATAAAGTCGCGGAAATTGCCGGGACAATCAGCCTGGAAAAAGGCGTGAAAGAATTCCTGACCTACTGTTCAGAGCAGCAGTTTGATGTGTATATCCTGAGCGACGGGTTCGAGGAATATATAGAACCGATTCTCGGCAGGCATGGCATAACGGGTATTCCTCTTTTTGCTAACCGTCTTGCTGATGCCGGAAACGGAGGGCTCTCACCGGTATTCCCCTGGACTGATGAGGAGTGCCCCGTCTGCGCGAACTGCAAACGGAATCACCTGATCAGCAACAGTGCGGATGATGATGTGACGGTATATATCGGCAACGGATCATCAGACACCTGTCCGGTCGGTTATGCTGATTACGTCTTCGCGAAGGATTATCTTCTGAAATACTGCGAGAAGGAACGGATTACGTTCTTTCCGTATAAGGATTTTAATGATATCAGAAAGCGGTTCACTGAACTTGCCGACGGTAAAAAAATGAAAAAGCGCCACAGAGCAGAGACTCTGAGAAAGCAATTATATAAACTTGGTTAACAATCGAAAAACGGTAGCATCATGAGCGATCTGAGAAGCACGGTCTTTAAATACCGGAGTTATACTCCCATACCATTCCTTCTGGTAATGTTTTTTTACGCTGAGAGCAATCTCTACAGTATGATTGCCGGCGCACTCATCGTTATAGCAGGCGAACTGATCCGGCTCTGGGGTGTTACCTGGGCAGGAAGCGAGACCCGCACTACCGGAACTGTAGGAGGCACCTATCTGATTATCAGCGGGCCGTTTGGTTATGTGCGGAATCCCCTCTATGTGGGCAATATCCTGTTATATATAGGGTTCGGCGTTTTTTCAAATGCCCTGTTTCCCTATTTGCAGATAGCGGCTCTGGTGTTCTTCGCTGTTCAGTATCACCTGATTGTTGAAGGGGAAGAGGGATATCTCCGGAAAACCTTCGGCGCTGACTATGATGATTATTGCAAGAATGTTCCCCGCTTTATTCCCAGACTCACTCCGTGGAAAAAAGAAACCGTAGTGCAGCCGCCGCAGAGTCTGCAGGCAGGTCTCCGCTCAGAGCGCCGCACGTTGCAGGCAATCTTCTTTGTAACTCTTACCCTGGTGATCATATACAGTGTGAGGAAGTTTGGCTGAGCAGCCCCAACGCAGTGTTCTTATTGTCGCCGGTGAAGTCTCCGGTGATAATCATGCTTCTGCCGTGCTGCACAGACTGCGGGAAAAGGCTCCCGCTTTAAAATTTTATGGCATCGGGGGAAACAAAATGATGGATGAGAACGCTCAGCTGATTGAACATATTGACAATATGGCGTTTCTCGGATTCTTTGAGGTATTAAAACATATTCCTTTCATCAGAAAGGTGCAGGACCGTCTGATGGAGGTTGTCAGACGGGAAGGTATTGATACAGCCGTGCTGGTTGATTATCCCGGCTTTAATCTGAATTTTGCCCGCCGTCTGAAAAAAGCGGGTATCCGCGTGATCTATTATATATCACCGCAGATCTGGGCATGGGCCCCCTGGCGGATCAGGAAGATTAAACGGCTGGTTGACCGTATGCTGTATGTATTCCCCTTTGAGGGAGACATTTACAGGAAGGCGAGCATCCCGTCTGTATATACGGGGCACCCGCTGGTAGAAAAGTTTAATTCGTATCCGTATCAGCCCCGTGAAGAGTTTTTTGCGGAATACGGACTTGATGCTCAGAAGGAAATACTGCTTCTGCTGCCGGGAAGCAGAAGCCATGAGATAAGCAAAATTCTGCCGGTGATTCTCCCCGCGGCAAAACGGCTTGCTGAAGAATCCGGTTTTCAGATTGTGGCAGCGGGTTCCCCGACCATCAGTGATGATATATATCAGCAGTATCTGGCGGGCACCGGTGTAACGCTGATCCGCGGGAAATCCCTTGAACTGATGCGGTATGCCTCATTCGGCATTATCAAATCGGGAACATCAACCATGGAAGCGGGACTTTCGCTCCTGCCGATGGTTGTGGTGTATAAAACAAGTTCCCTGACTTACGCAATAGGGCGGATGCTTGTTCAGGTGAAAAATATTGCCATGGCAAATATCATCTCCGGCGAAACAGTTGTACCGGAACTGATTCAGGATGACTGCAATCCGGATAGGATATATCAGGTGTCTTCTGAAATCATCCGGAGTCCTGAAAAACGGGCGGCGATTAAGGAAAAATTTGCCCTGCTGAAAGCAAAACTCGGTGAAAAGACCGCGTCAGAAACTGCCGCTGATGAGATTATAAAGTTTGTCTATGATACGCGAAGCTAAACACAGCATACTCAGGTTTCTGGGGTATCATGCACTCGGCAGTGTAGCGGGAGCATTATGCCGGTCGCTGCGGGTAAACAGAACCAACAATGAGATTTTTGATGAGTATGTGCGTCAGAATAAAAGATTCATCCTTGCCTTCTGGCACGGTACTATGCTTTATCCCTGGTATTATCACCGCGGAAGAAAATTTCTCGGCCTGACCAGTCAGAGCAAGGACGGGGAAATCCTTGCGAGAATTCTTCGCAAGTGGGGATATACCGTAACGCGCGGCAGCAGTTCAAAGGGAGGAAAAGTTGCACTCGGCATCATGACTGATTTTGCAAAGTATGAAGGTTCAGTGCTGATTACACCTGACGGTCCGCGCGGACCGGTGATGGAGTTTAAGCCCGGAGCGGTAGTTGCGGCTCTCAGAAGTTCCGTGCCTCTTTTTCTTGTGGGAGTGGGTTACGAAAAGAAAAAACATCTGCGGAGCTGGGACAAATTCTCGGTTCCCGCGTTTTTCAGCAGAGTGAATCTGGTTTATTCTGATCCGGTTTTTGTAACCAGAGAGATGAGCAAGGAGGACGTTGATCAGATAATTAAAAAATGCTCTGACGAACTGACCCGTCTGCAAGAAACAGCCGGTGTATTTTGAAAAACCTGGCAGCTGCGTTCCGCTTCCTGCTCTGGCCGCTTGTACCGGTTTATCTGGCGGTAACAGCTCTCAGGAATATGTTTTTTTCGGCGGGGATTAATCGTGCCGTAAAAAGCAGCGTACCGGTGATTTCAGTCGGTAATATTAATACCGGCGGCTCGGGGAAAACTCCTTTTGTGATATATATGAGTAAACTGCTCCTGTCACTTGGGAAGAAGCCCTCAGTTCTGAGCAGGGGATACGGAAGAACTACCAAAGGATACCTCCTTGCGGCAAAGGAAGGCAGGCTTTTAACAAGCGTGGAAAAATGCGGTGATGAGATATATCAGACGGTTCTTGAAAGCGGAGTTTCGGCTGCGGTCTCAGAAAGCCGTGTTGAGGGAGCGAAAAAACTGGCTGCTGATACCGGAACGGATGTGATTGTCCTTGATGACGGATTTCAGCACCGGTGGCTAAGCCGTGATATTGATCTGGTGATTTTTGATGTGAGCGCATGGCTCTCTCATCCGGCGCAGAGAACGCTGCTTCCGGCTGGAAACCTGAGGGAACTTCCCTCGGCGATCAGACGTGCGGACGCGGTGGTTCTGAATCATAAGTTCTCTGAAAAAATGTTTTTTCCTGAGGAGATAAAAAAATATACTGCCGGGAAAAAAGTGTTTAACGCGCGGTACAGCGCGGCTTCGTTCCGTGATGTGAAATCAGGAACCGAGTATGACCGGAATGATTTTAACGGCCAGAAAAGCCTGGTGGTATGCGGTATAGCGAACCCCCATTCTTTTATTATGGCGCTGGCCTCAATGGGCATTAACACAGCGGAGCAGATGGTCTTCCGTGATCATAAGTTTTATACCAATGATGAAGTGCAGCTCATCAGGAAAAAGTTTTACTCAACAAACGCGCAGTCGGTTATCACCACACAAAAAGACGCGGTTAAACTCCGGCAGTTTGCGCGTGAACTGGATGATATTGATATATACGCCCTGAACATTGAACTGGTCATGGAAGAGGCGGAAGAATTTAAAGTGTTCGTGAAATCGAAAATATAACAAACAACACATTATCACAATAATGTAAATAAACATAAGGAGAAGCAATCTATGGCTAAAAAAACGCAAAAGTATGTTTACTTCTTCGGCGGTAAAAAAGCAGAGGGCCAGGCAGATATGAAAGGCCTTCTCGGCGGAAAAGGTGCAAACCTTGCCGAGATGGTTAATATCGGTCTTCCGGTTCCTGCGGGCTTTACCATCACAACCGAAGTATGTACCTATTACTATGACAATAAGAAAAAATATCCTGTTGAATTAAAATCTCAGGTTGAAGCTGCACTGAAGAAAATTGAAAGTGCAATGGGAGCAAAATTCGGCGATCCGAAAAATCCGCTCCTGCTTTCCGTAAGAAGCGGCGCGCGTGCATCAATGCCGGGTATGATGGATACTATCCTCAACCTCGGTCTTAATGACGTTACCGTTAAAGGACTGATTGAAAGAACCGGTAAAGACCGTTTCGCGTATGACTCATACCGCCGCTTTGTGCAGATGTACGGTGACGTGGTTCTTGGTCTGAAGCCGGTTGACAAACATGAACATGATCCCTTTGAAGTGATCATGGATGAAAAGAAGAAGCAGCGCGGCGTAACAAAGGATACCGACCTGACTGCTCAGGATCTGAAAGAACTGGTTGAAGAGTTCAAAGCAGAAATCAAAAAGAAAACCGGACACAAATTCCCCGACAATCCGATGGATCAGCTCTGGGGCGCTGTCGGCGCAGTATTCGGTTCATGGATGAATGACCGTGCTATTGTTTACAGAAAACTGAACAACATTCCTGCTTCATGGGGAACTGCTGTTAATATTCAGTCAATGGTCTTCGGAAACATGGGCGAAGATTCAGGCACCGGTGTTGCATTCACCCGCGATCCTGCTTCCGGTGAGAATGTATTCTACGGTGAATATCTCTTTAACGCACAGGGAGAAGATGTTGTGGCTGGTACCAGAACGCCACATCCGATCGCTGAGCTGAAAAAAGATAATCCCGGCCTCTATGCTCAGCTGGATAAGTTCAGAAAAATTCTCGAAAAGCATTATAAAGATATGCTTGATATCGAGTTCACCATTCAGCAGGGCAAACTCTGGATGCTGCAGTGCCGCGTAGGTAAAAGAACCGGTTTTGCGGAAGTGAAGATCGCTTATGACATGGTTAAGGAAAAACTGATTGATAAATCAGATGCACTGATGCGCATTGATCCGAACAGTCTTAATCAGCTGCTCCGTCCGGTCTTCGATGCTGAAGAAAAGAAAAAAGCGGTTGCTGAAAGAAAAGTTGTAGCAAAAGGCCTCAATGCAGGTCCTGGTTCAGCTTCCGGTAAAGTAGCTCTCTCCGCTCAGGATGCAACCGAAATGGCCGCCAAAGGCGATAAGGTAATCCTTGTCCGTATTGAAACCTCTCCTGAAGATATACAGGGTATGAACGCATCAGAAGGTATCCTCACCGCAAGAGGCGGTATGACTTCTCATGCTGCACTTGTTGCTCGTCAGATGGGTAAAGTCTGCGTGGCCGGCTGCGGAAGCCTGAAGATTGACTATGCAAGCCGCTCCATCCGCGTTGAAAACCGTGATGATGTTCTCATCAAAGAAGGTGATTATATATCAATTGACGGCTCAACCGGTGAAGTGATCATGGGCAAAGTTGCAACCAAGCCATCAGAAGTGATTCAGGTTCTTATTGAAAAGACCCTTCCGGCTGAAAAGTCTGATGTATTTAAGACCTTCAGCGCGGTAATGAAGTGGGCAGATGAATTCCGCCGCCTCAGAATCAGAACTAATGCCGATCAGCCCGATCAGACCGAAAACGCGATTGCATTCGGCGCTGAAGGTATCGGTCTTACCCGTACCGAGCATATGTTCTTTGAAGGTGACAGAATTACCTCAGTCCGCAAGATGATTCTTTCTGATACCGTTGAAGGAAGAAAGGCAGCTCTTGCTGAACTTCTCCCGTTCCAGAAGGAAGACTTCAAAGGAATCTTTAAGGCGCTCAAAGGATATCCTGCTACCATCAGAACGCTGGATCCGCCGCTGCATGAATTCCTCCCGCATGCAGAAGACAAAAAGAAAGTTGATGCTCTTGCTGCTGAACTGAATGTTCCTGCTCAGAAACTGGTTGAAAAGATTAACAGTCTGCATGAATTTAACCCGATGCTTGGATTCAGAGGATGCCGCCTTGGTATCCGCTATCCGGAAATCACCGAAATGCAGGCACGTGCGATCTTTGAAGCTGCTGCTGAAGTAATTAAAGAAGGCACCAAAGTAAAGCCGGAAGTAATGATTCCGCTGGTTGGCGACCTGAAAGAATTCAAAATGCAGGAAAATATCGTCCGCACTGTTGCAGCCCAGGTTATGGCTGAAAAGAAGATCAAATTCCAGTATTTGGTCGGAACCATGATCGAACTGCCGAGAGCTGCTCTCCTTGCTGATGAAATTGCACAGGGTGCAGAGTTCTTCAGTTTCGGTACAAACGATTTGACCCAGACCACCTTTGGCGTATCCAGAGATGACGCGGGAATGTTCCTCCCTCTCTATGTTGAAAAGGAACTCCTCCCGACAGATCCGTTTGAAGCACTTGACAGAAAAGGTGTTGGCAAACTGGTTCAGATGGCTACCACACTCGGAAGAGGTGTGCGCAGTGACCTGAAAGTTGGTATCTGCGGTGAACACGGCGGTGAACCTTCATCAGTCATGTTCTGCCATGATACCGGTCTGGACTACGTGAGCTGCTCACCGTTCAGAGTGCCGATTGCACGTCTTGCTGCAGCCCGCGCTGCGGTTTTAGAACAGCGCAATGTAAAGAGCGCGAAAAAAACCGTTAAAAAAGCGGCAAAGAAAAAATAATCACGTAAAGTGAATTGATCCATGGCGGAGCTGCCAGGCAGCTCCGCTGGATCTTTATAATGACTAATTACTAACTGCCAGTTACTAATTAGTTAAGGGGGTTTATGGTCATGGTGCTCATCAGAAGAATGCGGATTCTGCTGATGAGGTTCATGATCGTGAAAAGAAATTATATATAAACATAAGGAACAGAAATGAAGTTAACAGATTTCAGTTATAATCTGCCGAAGAACAGCATAGCCAAGTACCCGGTATCTCCGCGCGATAAGGCAAAGCTGATGGTGCTGCACCGCGAAGAGCAGACCGTTGAAAATAAAGGATTCACCGACATTGTTGATTATATGTCAGAAGGTGATGTGCTGGTGGTTAATGAATCACGCGTGTTTCAGGCACGTCTTTACGGCAAGAAGGAAAAAACCAACGCAAAAATTGAGGTTTTCCTGCTGAGGGAACTGAATGCCCAGGATGCAATCTGGGATGTGATTGTTGATCCCGCAAGAAAAGTGCGCATTGGCAATAAGATTTATTTTTCCGATACACTCTGGTGCGAAGTTATTGATAACACTACATCACGCGGCAGAACGGTCCGCTTTAATCAGACCGGCAATATCTTCCGTGCGGTAGAAAATATCGGACTTACTCCCCTTCCTCCCTATCTGAAACGTGAGGCGGAAGAATCTGACAAGACCGATTATCAGACTGTATATGCACGTGTTGACGGTTCCGTTGCGGCTCCGACTGCCGGACTTCACTTTACTGATAAACTCCTGGAAAAAGTAAAGAAAAAAGGAGTCGCGGTTGCTCCGGTCATTCTCCATATCGGACTCGGCACCTTCCGTCCCGTTGAAGTTGAAGATCTGACCAAGCATAAAATGGATTCAGAATACTTTGAGATTACCAAAGAGTCAGCAGATACTATCAATAAAGCGATTCACGCAAAGAAAAAAGTATTTGTCTGCGGTACCTCAACCGTCCGCGTACTTGAAACATCAGTAACTGCTGAAAACCTTGTCCGCCCGAACAAAGGCTGGACCGACAAGTTCATTCATCCGCCGTATGATTTCAAGATAACCAAAGCTCTCATCACCAATTTCCACGTATCGGAATCAACTCTGCTGATGCTGGTTGCGGCCTTCGGCGGTACCGAATTCGTTATGAAAGCATACCGCAAAGCTGTTAAGGACGATTACCGTTTCCTCAGCTACGGTGATGCAATGCTTCTCTTATGAGGACAGTAGCAGTAATCCCCGCCGCAGGGAAGGGAAAGCGGCTGAAATCGCAGGTACCGAAGCAATATATTAAATATAAAGGGAAGCCGGTGCTTGCATGGACTCTTGAGGTATTTCAGAAGTGCCCGCTGATTGATGAAATTGTGGTGGCTGCGGAAAAATCATATCTCAAAAAGATCAGGCAGATTGCTGAGGACTATAAAATCAAAAAGCTGATCAACATTGTTGAAGGCGGCAAGGAGCGGCAGGATTCCGTATATAAAGCGCTGCTCTCCCTTAATCTGGGGAAAAGCGATCTTGTTGCCGTGCACGATGCCGCCCGCCCGCTGCTGCCGATGGAGATTCTTGTTGAAGGCATTAAAACCGCTAAAAAGAAACGGAGCGGTGTGATTGCCATTAAAGCAAAGGATACACTGGTAAAAGGGGATAAAATGATTGAGAGTTACGTCCACCGCGATGATGTATATTATGTCCAGACGCCGCAGATCTTCCGTTATACCGATCTGTTCTATGCCATGGAACTTGCGTACCGGGATCATTACAAGGGGACGGATGAATCATCACTGGTAAAGCGTGCCGGTTATCCGGTTCATCTTGTGGAAGGCTCACTGCTGAATTTCAAGATTACCACCGCTGATGATCTTGAACTTTTCACCCGTCTGGTGCAGGTAAAATGATTGTTGCCCTGCGGTTATTTTACCGCAGGGTGAAATCCATAATCAGGGATGTATAATGGGGCTTACCGTCAGCATTCCGTTCATCGTTAATGAAAGACCTGCTGATATATCCGTGCGCATCCTCCTTATATCCCTTGTGAAACACCCGTTGTTCATCCCAGTATTCTACGGGATGCGCCTTAAATCCTTCTCTGGCGAATAACTCCTGCAGAGTCAGATAGGTGAACAGATTTTTATGATCGTCTGACCCTTCGCCGCTTCCTCCCGGGCGCACTGCTTCGATATAATTCTCATCTCCGTGAAATCCGTCCGGAACCGCAACACGCATTCTGAAATTCTCCGATGCATATTTCTTAATGTTGCGAAGCATGGCAAGGATATCATGTTCTGTCAGATGCTCAAGCACATGTTCGGCAAGGATGTTATCAATTTTACGGCTGCCGAAAATTCTCCTGAAATCCTCTTCTTTTGTCAGATTCAGATGCCAGATATCCGTCTGCAGCCAGCCGGGAAAACTGGTTCCCCCCGCGCCGACGACAATTTTGATGGTATCGTGGCTGTTTTTATATATATGCCACTCAGCCATTTTAAACAGTTTGAGAAAGGGGATGAGACCCCTGAACACCAGTTGTTTGAACTTCTTAATCATATCTGCAGTGTATTATCCGGCCGGTAAAAAACCGTGGTTGATTTTTTGAACAAGATTCCGGGTGCGATGCCGTAAAAATCGATATATTTAAATCCGGCATCAGTAAGGACTTTTCTTCCATCCGCATACTCAGGCCGTTCGGAATCATCAAGAACAATCACTCCTTCTTTCGTAAGAAACGGAAGCGCGGAGCTGATACATTCATTTCTCCGTATGCCGTCAACGAAGATGATATCGTATTGAGTGCCTGTTCCTGCTATGCTCTTTTCATACGCTTCATCTTCCGCAAAGATCAGGGTACAGTTTGCTGGAATCCTCCGCTTCATATCCTGATACCAGTATTTATCATGCTCGCAAGATGTAACTGATGAGACTCTTGGAGCAAAAAAGAGTGTGGAATAACCGGATCCGTATTCGAATACATTCTGTGAACTTTTCAGGCGGGTCCGGATGAAATCAATAAAAGAATAAGTAGTCCAGGGGATTGGTTTTCCTTCTTTGTCCAACGGTGTTTTTGTCTTGTATGACTCAAACCACCCTTCTTCCAGAAGCAATCCGAAGATTCTCTGTGAGAGGAGAGCACTGAGCACCTGCGGTTCTGCGGCAAGTTTTACAAGCGCTCTGAGTTTTTCTGATAATGAATAGGCCATTGATATATATCTCGTTAAAGTCTGAAGATTCGCTTCAGCGGGTTTTTGTGAATGGAGAAGAAAAAATTACTGAAACTTTTTCTCCCGGCTTCCGATTCCTGCAGCTCAATTTTTCTGATGCCTGCATAGTTTTGTGCAACAGGTACATCAAACACATTGGTGCTTTTGAGATGCGTTCCGGAATCATCCGCCCCCTGGTTGTTGACAAAAGAAGTGCCGGGATACAGCGTAAGCATATCCCTCAGGAAAAGGCTTGCGTGCCAGCGTACAGCCCAGGAACTGTTTTTCCCTTCAACCTGCTTTTGCAGCATTCGGTAATACGGGTACGAATTATTAAGATCAAATTCTCTGACAAGGCCCCGCTGTTTAATCTGTGAGAGCAGTTTTTTACCATCAGGTTCAAAAAAGCTCCAGGCCCGTTTCCAGGTAGCCCATCCCCAGCAGTCACCGCCGCGCAGGAAAAATGTTTCAGGCAGTTGTTCCCTGACAGGATAAACATAGCCGTGTATGCTTCCGGCTTTCTCATCCTCGGCGTAAAGATTCAGTCCGTCATTCATGTAAGCAAGGAACCAGGGAGAAACAATAAGGTCATCTTCGAGCACAATCAGCCGGCCATATTCTTCCAGCAGTTTTGATACACCTGTTATGATGTTTTTCGCGAGGCCGAAGTTCTCCTGCCGTTCTATAATCTTTACCGACTGAAATTCGTTAACGGTTTTTATATACTTGCGTACTTCATCCACACCCGTTACTCCCTCATGCTTTGGTGCGTCAGAGATGATGATAAGTTCGCTTTTTTCAGCTTCTTTATTTGCCAGCAGGGAATCTATCAGATTCTTTGTATGGCGCGGACGGTTATACACAAAGAGAGCTATCGGAGCGTATTGCATGCTACTTCTTTACCAATTCTTTAAATCCTCCCGCGGGCGAACGGAGAATTTTTTTAATAACATGCAGTTCAGCTTCTTCATAAAACTTCAGCGGAAGTAGAAGCAGCGGGAATCCTATAACAAGGAGCAGCTTTAAGCCAAGATTAAAAAATAAAAATTCCGATGACCAGAAAGCAAATGGAAGATACAGCAGAGAGCCAAGCAGTATCAGCAGAAAAGTCTTTTTATGTTCAAAAGGTATGTGGTAATATCTGTCTGAAATCTGCAGGGAAAGCAGATAAAGAAAAAGAAAAGAAAGCAGCGTGGTATATGCTGCTGCCATCATGCCGTAAAGAGGAATAAAGACAAAGTTCAGAGTCACATTCATGAAAGCTGCGGACAAGGAAAGAGGAATCAGTGACTTTAAGTTGCGAGTCAGAAATTGCCCCAGCACCGCGACCAGCCGCATTCCGCTGAAGATATATCCCAGTATAACAAGCGGAACAACTTTATACGACGGCCAGTAATCTTTATTCAGAGCAAAAAGCTGAATCAGTTCCTCCGCGTAAAGGGAGAGGGCAAGCCCGCCCCAGACCAGAATAAAAGTAAAATAGGTCAGCAGTTTGCTGTAATACCGTTTGTCTCCCTCTTTGCCGTACATTTTATACGCGGCCGGGAGAAGCGTAAGAGTAAATGGCATGATGATAAACATATTAAGCACCCCTGCCACACGGTACCCCAGGTCGTAGAGTGCAACCTCCTCAGAACCGCGGTAGTAGCCAATGATATAGCGGTCGCTCACATTCAGAATCATGAAAGCAACTGACGTAAAAATAAGGGGGATGCCAAAGCGGACTGATGCGGGGAGGATATCCTTCCTGAAAACCGGAGTCATGTTTCTGAACTGATGCAGAGAGGTATATATAGCTGTGAAACCGTCGCCGGCAAGATAGCCATAAAGCACTCCGGCAATTCCGTACCCCTCATAAGCAACAAAGTAAATGGTGACCAGGAGCGTTATAAGAAGACGGCCGAGATTGAGCCCCGTATAGAGGACCGATTTTTCCTCAGCTCTGATTTTATCCAGGCAGAGTCCGTGTATGATGCGCGAGACAAAAATCGCGGCGATCACCCAGTAGTGGGTTTCAAACATGCCGAGCGGAACGGCGAATCCGGCAATAATATCAAGAACAGACCATCCGAAGAGTACCGCTGCTAACGCAACCGCAAGAGAGAAGCTATATATAGTGAAGTAAATAGATTTGATACCGTCCTTATACTCAGCGGTATCATTAAACATCACAATTGAGGGCCCCTGCCCGAGAGCAAAGAGTTCAACTGCGATGACCAGGGTTACTTCGACAATGGCAAGCTGGCCAAAATCACCCAGAGAAAGGTATGTTGTATAGAGCGGCAGGAGGATAACCCCCATCGCCTTGGCAGCAGCATTGCTGATGCTGTAGACGATGGAGTGCCGTAAAAATCCTTTAAGCTGGGCGAGCATAATTTCTTATGCTGCTTTCTTTTCCTTTTTTACAAAGGGGAGCGCAATGGTTATAACCAGGCCGAGTACAACCAATGTACTGAGAATCAGGGATATATACATGCTGATGGTCCATGATTCAGGCAGATAGGTGAATACCAGCGTATGTTTACCTTCGGGCACAACCACACCCATGAAGGCATGGTTGGCTCTCAGAATTTCAAGCTCATTGCCGTCAATGGTTGCATTCCAACCCGTGGGCATATAGGTGGAGGAGAACACCAGGAAATTCTTTCCACTGGCGGTAACTTCAACCACAATTTCCTCATCCTTATAAGAAGTGATGCGGGCAGAGGCGGTGGAATCAACTTTCTCAATTCCCTCCACGGGAACCTCAGTAAAAGAAATCGTGCGCGGATCAAAGGGTGCGTCTTTCATCATGTTCAGTACGTCAAGCGCGGGTTTTACCGCGACGGAATCAGCAAAGAATACGCGCTCGAGGAAATAATCATTCTGGTATATTACCGTTTTATTCTGGTTATATACCGGGGTAAGTCCGGGCAGGGGAACATTCTGATCGGCAATAACATATTTCACATTGCCTGTCATCCAGAGCACCGGATTAATAGGGCCAACAACATCCATCAGATCCTGGTAGGCGCGCGGTTTGATTGCTGAATAACCGTAAAAATCCTCAAGCAGGAAATATGCGTGGTAGTTTGAGTTCTGATTCAGCGATCCGGGTGAGCCGTCCTGCTTGATATTGATTATGCGGAACGGAGTTTCATTCTTTTGCTCTTTGATAAAGCGGACGTAATCAGGCATCACGAACATGCTGTTCTTATCAGGTGCGGGGGTATATCTTGCGCCTCTGGCATCAACTCTCAGCAGATCAGCGGCCGTAATGATGATGGCAATCAGCAGTACTACCGAACCGGAAAGATTGTTTCGCAGAAAAGCAAATGCTCCGAAGAAGAGAGCCGTAAGCGCGAAGAGGGAGAAATATAAATCTCCGGTGAACATCTCCGCGGCATATTCTTTAAGAACCTGCATCTGTGCCCCCTGCTTGGTCGCGGTGAAGCGCTCCATGAACCATGATGCAATGACCGAGTTAAGCAGAAGCGAAACCAGAAACAGAGCGCCAAATCCGTAAGCTGCATATTTAATAATGTTTTCCGCGAAGGCATCTTTTTCACTCCGCAGAGAAATGATTTTTTTCAGCCCCAGTGCGGCAAGTATCGGGAAATGCATCTGCAGGATTACTAAGATCATCGAGGGCACCCGGAACTTATCAAAATAGGGGAAATAATAGAAGAAGAGATCAAACAGCACGGGAAAAGTTGAGCCGAATGAAAGAAGCAGCGCAAAGATATTGAGAATCGTAAGGTATTTTACCAGAGGATCCTTCCACATGGTTATAATCGCAAAAAGCGCGAGGAAGAATACCAGCACACCCATATACATCGCCACATCAACAAAGGGCATCTGACCGAAATAGGTATTAACTGCAACTTCCTGATTCTGGCTCAGCGGCCCCTGATAGGTTGAATAGCCAAATCCGTAAAATGAAGGAACCACAAATGTTGCAACCTCACCCGGTGAAAATGACCAGTTGGTATGATATTCATAATACTCCGACTCAGACTGTGCGGCTTTTCCGGTTGATTCCTCAACAACGGATTTCCCTCCTCTGGTTGAGTAGGGGGTATATTCGTATATCTGGGTGAAGTTATCCGCCTGAATCAGGAATGCAATAACAACGGCTCCGGCAAGCGCTCCTCCTGACTTGACCAGACGCACCCGCTCTTCACTGCCCTTTGAACCGAGAGTAATATAATAGAGGAAGTATATACCAATGGAAAGCAGCAGATAAAAAATAATCTGCAGATGGAATCCCTGAATGAGCAGTTGCAGCGCGACCGTGAGTATAAAGAAATCGCGCAGGGTTATCTTTTCTTTAAACCTGAGCAGTATGAGGAAGACCAGCGGATACCACGCAAGTGAAGTGAGCTTGGTAACATGGCCGATAAACAGGAACACAATGATGCCGGTTGAGAATACCGTTGCAATGCTGCTGAAGAGCCCGATAAGAAAATTACCGGTCAGATGCCGCACCAGCATAAACATGGTTACCGCAAGCAGAATCAGATAGAATGTCCACCTTACGTATTCAACGCTGAATAGTCCGGTATAAAAATCTCTTGTTACGGTGAAGATAACATAAATCAGATTAAACCAGGTAAAATCAATACTGAGTGAATATGCCGGCATGCCGCAGAATATATGAGGGTTCCACAGACTGAAGGTCTCCCGCTCTTTTGCAAGATAAGGCTGTGAACTTTCAGCCGCGATAATATCCCCCGACTCAAATGACATACCGCCAAAAAAGAGGGGATTAAGGAACATCATGAGCAGGATGGTTACAATGCCCAGGACAACCGGAAGATGAAACTTTGTGGGGAAATATTTCTCAAGATCAAACTCAGCCAGAAAACCAGACTGCTTTGTTGTTTTATTCTTGGTGAGATTGCTGCTTTTTTTCTGTTTTGACATTTGGTTATGTTCCTCTTAAAACTTGTTCAGCGGAAATAATAGAATTTATGCCGTTGCTGCTTCCGGCAGGAAAAAACTGCTGCCCTTGCCCGGATGCAGTTACACTTTTTTTGCAATAAGATTGATGCCTGAACCCTTTTCACTCACGGTGCTGTAGTCAATATACATCATCAGCAGGGTAAAGGGGAGCGTGAGCAGGAAATAAAACGGCAGTACCAGAAAGAAAATTTTTGACGCGTTCAGCATGAGCATCGGATATTTAATTCCCAGGCGCCATGCTTTGTCTCCCCAGAAGCCGTAGGTGTAACGGTAACGGTACACTTCAAAGCCGAAGGGTTTCAGTTTGTCCCGCAGTTCTTCCCATGAGTAGCCGACCCGTGCATGCTCTCCGATAAAACTTTCCTCCTCTTCATCATGCACATCACTGCCGCCGTAAACCGATGGGGAGTTGATGAGTACATATCCGCCCGGCTTAAGGGCGCGGGAGAAATTGTTGAATACGGTAACATCATCCGCAATGTGTTCCATCACATCAACACAGACGATCAGGTCAAAACGGTTTTCATGATTAACAGCGGTCAGGTCTTCAACCGCGAAACTGACATCACCGATCTTTGCGGCTGAAAAAAACCCGCGGCAGTCGTTAATCCAGTTCTCTTTCACGTCAACAGCATAAATGCTGCAGGGAGAAAGTTTTTTGCTCATGAAGTAACTGTACTGCCCGTATCCGGAACCGGCATCGTATATATCGATTTTTTTTGAACCAAACGCGGAGCGGAGATGACGGAGCTCCCTGCGGACAAACCAGGAGCGGAGGAACATCAGGTCAAGCAGTTTATAAAAAACTGCCCGCAGGACGGGCAGTTTCTTAATTACCGCGGCGAATACATCTTTAACGGGATCGTAATGCATTCAGCCGTTAATTTGACTGGTCTTTAATTTTATATTCAGCATCATTCTGAAAGTTGTGAACCATCAGTTCGCCGAGCAGTCCGGTTGAAAAGAACTGCGTTCCGACGATGATTAACAGCATTCCAAGGAAAAGCATGGGGCGGTTGCTCAGCGGCTGGCCGTTGATCCACTCCCAGGTCAGATAACCGTTCACTGCGAGACCTGCCAGCATGGTAAAGGCGCCAAGAAATCCGAACAGATGCATCGGGCGCTTTATATACCGCGTCAGAAAGACAACCGTGAGAAGATCAACAAATCCCTTAAAGAACCGGGAGATGCCGAACTTGGTTTTGCCGTACATGCGCGGATGATGCTTTACATCAATCTCGGTTACGCTGAATCCGTTCCAGTGGGCCAGAACGGGCATATACCGGTGCAGTTCTCCATAGACCTGAAGACTCTGTGCTGCCGCTTTGCGGTATGCCTTCAGTCCGCAGTTGAAGTCATGAATTTTAATTCCGCTGAAAACGCGGGTGGTGAAGTTGAAGAACTTTGAAGAGAATCTTTTAATAAAAGGATCATAACGTTTCTTCTTCCAGCCGGAGACCAGATCCCATCCTTCTTCAAGTTTCTTTATCAGGTTTGGTATCTCTTTCGGGTCATCCTGAAGATCTGCATCCATGGTGATGATCACGCTGCCGGTTGCCATCTTGAAGCCCATCTGCAGGGCTGCGGATTTGCCGTAGTTTTTCTGGAATGATATATATTTCACCCGTTTGTCAACGCGTGAAATCTCCTTGATGCGCATCAGCGATTTATCAGTGCTGCCGTCATCAACAAAAACGATTTCGTAGGTGCGGCGGGTGTTTTCAAAGACTTTTCTGATTTCAGTATAGAGGGGACGCAGTGACTGCTCTTCGTTAAACAGAGGTACCACAATTGAGATTTTTTCATTCTGCGGAATTCTCTGCTGGGTCTGTTGTTCAACCCTTCCTGCCGGATCAGATTTCTGATTTCTGTCGTTTCTGTCTTTCCGGTCAACCCGTTCGATCCGCTCTGCACGGGGCTGACGATCCGGACGCGGGGTCTGCTGGCGGTCAGGCCGTTCCTGCCGGACCTGCGGCTGCTCAGTTTTTTCTTTAACCTCCGCGTTCTGATTCTGAATCTGATTCTGCTGTGGCTGCTGCTGACGCTGCCTGTTATCAGGTCTAGGCTGATTTCTCTGCTGGTTCCCCTTGCGGCGCTGATTAAGCACCCGGCGGTCAATTCTGCCGAGATTTGGATCATCTTTCGGGGTTTCAGTAGAAGCTTTTTCTGAATCTTCAGAAAAGGGATTGACAATTTCTTTCTGTTCTCCCTCGGTTTTCTGAACCGGAATCGGGATGTACTCCACATGAGTGGTCGGCTCTTCGCTGTACCGTGAATCTCTGGCGGGTTCTGCTGCCCGCTGTGCTTCCGGAGCAGGTGCTGCGGGAGTTCTTCTTACTTCTGCCGGTGCTGATTCAGCCGGGGCAGGGGGAGCGGACGGCGTTTCGGTCCGCTGCTGATTCCCGTCTTCCGGGGTGTTTCCCTGGTTCTTTTCCTGGACGGGGTCGTTGTTTTCGCTCAAATTACAATATTCCTAAATAATATAAATAGTGTAGCAAATTACGGCAAAAGGGGGGGAAAATCAATGTAAATTAAGGAGTTAGGGGAATTCAATGTACAATGAACAATTAACAATGTACGGGCAGTTTTACCCGGGTTTAATCCAGCGAATAGAGAATTGACAAGGGATAATGGAAAATGAAAGGCGGGGTTGTACTGCAATTCATAGTCCCGGGTGATCCCACTGTCACCGGATCAGTTGAAGGGTTCACGCAAGGGTAATTATCAATAGAGTGCCACAATCCCGCTGAGGAAAATCATGATACATTGAGCCGCCTCATCCGCTCTCTGATTATTGTAATAAATGATTCCTGATATTCTCTGGTGAGAAAACTTTTCCGGATAAAGGGGTACCAATCACCGGCTGATTTTTCAATTCTTGAGAAAAGCCGTTCCTGCTGCTGAGGTTCAATAGATAATCGTTCAAAAAACCGGATAAAATCTTCTCTCGTTATTTTATTTTTCCTGCCGTTTAGGGTAAGCGCCATTTCTTCTTTGTCTGCGGGATTTACCAGTGCTGTTGAAACCAGATCGTAAGCAGGGGAAAGGCGGTACTCTTTCGGCCCGGTTCTTATGATGGAAAAATTCTTTAAATGCATGTCAGCATTCCCGGTTACAAAAGAAAAAAGCAAAACCTCACAGAGACCGATAGCATCAAGAACAGGGAATGATGAGTACTGCAGAATTGCTTTAGCCACTTGTTCATAACTGCCCTGATATTTTTCTTCTGTGAGTTTTCCGGTAATCTGGCACATATCCTCCATGTGAATCTTAGACCCTTTAATCCGGTCTATTCTTCGTGTTATATATGCAAACGAACCTGAGGCAAGACGGATGAGACTATGCGGTACAACAGGTATTCCCGCGATCTCAGCCAGATGCATTGTCAGGTCTTCTGTCTCAGGGAGCTGCGGATAGTGCAGTGAGGGCGGTTTAAGTATATACTGCCCCCAAAGCCCGGCAATGGTGAATCTTTTTGATGCCTGATTTCCCCTTTCTTTTTCAATATCCAGCGAAAGCTTTGGCTGAACTCCCGTTACTGAGATACTGGAACGAATTATCTGAAGTCCCAGTCCGGCAAGTTCCTTTTCTGTATAGGCAAGGACGGGCGCTTCATTTTGCAGAAAGAGTTTTTTTGAACATTCCTCATGAAATTCGCTATCCCCGTTAAGTACCGGCTGATAACAGGCAAGACAAATTCTGTTCATGATAAAGCCCCCTCCTCTTCAGGTATGATACTTACTGCCCCGATGCAGTCTTTGCAGCAGGCGAGCAGCAGCCCCATTCTGTCCCTTGGATTCAATTTCCAGTTTTTTTCTGCGATTTCAAGAAGCCATCCCTCGGGTATCAATCCGTCAAAAAACGGAAAGAGACGGTCGCTGTGGAAAGTTTCCTCCTGAAGATGTAATGTAAGACTGACTGGTTCAGCATTTTTATCTGTCAGATATTCCGGGAAGTAATAAAAATGATATCCTTCTTCATCCTGAAAAATCCTTCCTGCTTTTCTGTTATTGTAATAAACTACTGCACCGCGCATAATAATTCTCAGTCCTTAAGTGTGAAGGTATGTTTAACCGGTCCGAGTTTATGTCCGAACAGGGCTAAGACCTTATTTACCTTATCCATCCGCAGGGTTTCTTTTCCCTGCTCAAGCTCCCTCAAAAACCTCAGTCCGACCCCCGCCTTCCAGGCAAGTTCGGGCTGGGTTAATTTTACAGCTTTTCGTCTGGCTTTAACAAATTCACGAAGTTCCATTTTATACCTTAATGGGTGTAAAACTAAATTACTAATGGTGAAATATACCATATAGGGTATAAAAAACAAAGTTTTATAAAAATATACCTGATTAGGTATAAAAAGATGAATTAGTCGTAAATTATACCTTTAAGGGTGTAAAATATAACGAAGTTAAAATTGGATTTTCAAAAACCTGGAACTTCTTTTCCTTCAGATAATTGTCCCCACAGACTTCAAGAATGCATAACTCAAACCCTTCCCTAAAAAATGCTCCTCCTCTAAAAATAACCGTCCATCATAGAAAAAAACCACAAAAACCTTTCGGCAGCCGGTTTAACCCCGCTCCTCATAATTTTCGGGGTACTTGTTCAGGTTTTCTATTTTAGTATATTTCAGAAGTTAAAAGCATTAATACAGCACTACTCACAGCAGACGAAAGTCATACCGGAAACAGCATACGAATGAAATTTGATCTTCTCAATAACCGGGATAAAGCATACTGGGCCTGCCAGGCGGGCGGCTGGGGTCTTTATTTTCTGATCAATTTTCTTCTGACGGCAAGTTACGAGGGTTTTAAGGGAAGGAATTTCATTCTCCTCCTCTATATGTCAATTACCGGACTTGCCGCAACACACATCCTTAGATTTTATATAAAAAAATACCGCTGGATAGACCTCACCTGGAAATCACTGCTGCTCCGGCTGCTTCCGTCAATTCTTCTGACCGGTGCTGTCATTACCGCACTGATCTTTCTGGTGATTGAATTCGGGGGCATCTATGATCTTGAACGGGTGAATCTTACCGTGGTGATGGGCAACTTTTTTAATATCAGCATTATTATTCTCCTCTGGTCGGTTGCGTACTTTGCTTTTCATTATTTTATCAGCTATAAAAATTCAGAAATTGAACGGCTGGTGTGGGAAGCGGCAGTTAAGGATTTTGAACTGAAGACGCTGAAGTCGCAGCTGAATCCTCATTTTATGTTTAACGCAATGAACAGCATCCGCTCCCTGATAGAGGAAAATCCTGAGCGGGCCAAGAAAGCGATCACCCAGCTTTCCAATATCTTCCGTTACTCACTGCGCATCGAGCGGAGTGAGACCGTGCCCCTTGAGGATGAGATGAAAACGGTTGAGGATTATCTTGCGCTTGAACTGGTGCGTTACGAAGAACGGCTGAAATACAGGATTGAAATTGATCCCCTGACCAGAAGTATCGAAATACCGCCGATGATGGTGCAGACTCTGGTCGAAAACGCCATTAAACACGGTATTGCCCGCAGGCCTGAAGGGGGGGAGATTATGATCCGGACGATGAAGATACCGTCGTTTCTGGCCATTGATATATATAACACAGGAACGCTGAGTACGGAGGAGCTGATGGCCTCGCGCGGATTTGGTATTGCCAATACCAAGCAGCGGCTGCATCTTCTCTATTCCGGTACGGCAGAATTTGAACTGACGCAGGAAGGGGATAAAGTGAAAGCTGAAATTAAAATTCCAACAGGAGAACTGATATGAAAGCACTGATCGTTGACGATGAACGCCTCGCGCGCGCTGAACTTGCCCGCCTTCTGGCAGAGCACAAGGATATTGAAATCGTGGGAGAGGCAGTGAATGCCGATGACGCGATTGAAAAAATAAACCAGCTTCAGCCGGAAATCGTATTCCTTGATATACAGATGCCCGGCAAAACCGGATTCGAAATGCTTGAAGAGATGGATAACGTTCCCCATGTTATCTTTACCACAGCATACGATGAATACGCGCTCAAGGCATTTGAATATAATGCACTTGACTATCTGCTGAAACCTATTGACCCGAAGCGCCTTGAGGATGCGGTAAAGCGTGTGCTTAGAAGAAGCGCTGCTGAGGAAACCCCGCTGCCGGCAGGTACCCTGAAAGCCGAGGACCAGGTTTTTGTGAAGGACGGAGAAAAGTGCTGGTTCGTGAAACTGGAGGATGTGCGCCTTTTTGAATCGGAGGGCAACTATGTCCGTATATACTTTCATGAGAATAAACCCCTCATTCTGCGCACTCTTAACTATCTGGATGAGCGCCTTGATCAGCGTACCTTCTTCCGTGCCAACCGGAAGCATATCATCAATCTGAAATGGGTTGAAAATATTGAACCCTGGCTCAACGGCGGACTCCTGGTCAAACTGAAAGGCGGTCAGAAGGTTGAAGTTTCGCGCCGTCAGTCCATTCGCTTTAAGGAAATGCTGAGTCTGTAATATATAGTTTGTAACCGGCCGGCAGTGAAAATATACGCTGCCGGATTTTTTAACACGAAAGGCACTAATTAAAGAGAACGAATTTCACTAAAGCCGCGATCGTAATTCGTGTAAATTAGTGTCCTCAAATTCGTGAAAATTAGTGTAAAATTTTCGGCGACGATGATTAACACGAATTGCACAAATATAAGAGCACGAATTTCACTAAAGCCGCGATCGTAATTCGTGTGAATTAGTGTCATTAGACTGAAAGAAAGGGAGTTAGAAGAAAATTCAGTTGCAAAGAATTACTTTACAACTGCCCCCGCCTGAAGGTAATACGGGGCAACTAATTACTTCCATGAAAGAACTGATCATGCCTAGAATTCATAAGAGACTAAATGCACAATGACAACCCTCAGCAGCCTCACCCAATGCCTGGCAGCTAACCATTTTCTGATAGCGCAATCAACCAAAGATATATACATATTAACAGACACATTATGAGCACTATACCATTTCAGACAATTGACTGGACTTCAATAGAAAGAGTCGAATACAAGGGAGAAACCGGAACTGCATATTGGCAGACACTTCAGTTTGAAGGGCTGAGAATACGGCTTGTGGAATATTCAAATGGTTATTTAGCAGACCATTGGTGCCAGAAAGGACACATTGTCCATTGTTTGGAGGGGGAATTTATCAGTGAACTGAGTACCGGTGAAAAAATTAAACTCACCAAAGGGGAAACCTATGTTGTATCCGACGGGCTTAGTTCACATCGTTCTTTTTCTGCGAACGGAGTAAAACTTCTGATTATTGACGGTGAATTTTTAAGTTCGTGAAAATTAGTGTAAAGCTGCAGTGCATTTGTTAACACGAATTGCACTAATGTAAGCGCACGAATTACACTAAAGCTCGGTTCTTAATTCGTGTAAATTAGTGTTCTCAAATTCGTGTAAATTAGTGTAAACTCTTCTCCACCTCCCCCCTGAAACTCTCCCCTTTCCTCCTGCATCTAATACGGCAGAAAAAGGTATTTTTATACCATAAAATCTGGCAATTATGTTTTATTGAAAAGGAAAACAGATGGCATTCAATTTTAATAAGTTAACCGTTAAAGCCCAGGAAGTAGTTCAAAACTCACTGGATATAGCCCGCAACTACAGTAATCAGGTTCTCGAACCGGAACACATCCTTGCGGCAATGATTGAGGAGGGGAATGGGCTTACCGAAAATATCATCCGCAAAACCGGCGGAAATGCAAATAAAATTAAAATACAGATAAGTGAAGTGATTGACCGTCTCCCCAAAATCAGCGGGGCGGCCATATCCGAGCAGCAGATGTCCAATCAGACCGCCTCACTTTTTGACACCGCGTTTAAGGAAGCCGGCAATCTGAAGGATGAGTATATCTCGACTGAACACCTGCTCCTTGCACTTTCAAAAAATCAGGGGAAAGTCGGCCAGCTCCTGCGTGATTCCGGAGTTTCTTATGACATTATCCTGAAGGCGCTGGTTGATGTGCGCGGCAATCAGCGGGTTACTTCACAAAACGCAGAAGATACCTATCAGTCACTCAATAAATATGGGCGCGATCTGAATGAACTGGCTAAAGCAGGTAAACTTGATCCGGTCGTCGGGCGTGATGAAGAGATCCGCCGGGTACTTCAGGTGCTTTCACGCCGGACGAAAAATAATCCGGTCCTGATCGGTGAACCCGGTGTGGGTAAGACCGCCATTGCCGAGGGGCTGGCGCACCGCATCATCGCAGGAGATGTTCCTGAAAATCTGAAAAGCAAACGGATCGTCGCGCTTGATATGGGAGCGATGATTGCCGGCACACAATTCCGCGGACAGTTTGAAGAGCGGATGAAAGCGGTGCTGAAAGAAGTTACCGCCTCTGAGGGAGAAGTGATTCTTTTTATAGATGAACTTCATACACTGGTCGGAGCCGGACAGGCAGAAGGGGCAATGGATGCTGCGAATATCCTTAAACCTGCTCTTGCCCGCGGTGATCTCCACTGCGTTGGGGCTACCACACTGAATGAATATAAAAAATATATAGAAAAAGATGCCGCACTTGAGCGGAGATTTCAGCCGGTGCTGGTGAGCGAACCCTCGGAGGAGGATGCAATCTCCATCCTGCGCGGACTGAAAGAAAAATATGAAGTGCATCACGGCGTGCGCATAACGGACGGTGCGATTGTTGCCGCAGTGCAGCTTTCTCAGCGGTATATATCAGACCGCTTCCTGCCGGACAAAGCCATTGACCTGATTGATGAGTCTGCCTCAAAACTCCGTATTGAAATAGACTCAATGCCTGAGGAACTTGACTCATTGCAGCGGAAAACCCGTCAGCTTGAAATTGAGCGGGAAGCACTCCGCCGTGAAAAAGATGAAGCATCTGTAAAGCGGCTTGCTGAACTTGAAAAAGAACTGAGCGCGCTTAATGAGGAAAAAACACATCTTAAGCTGCACTGGCAGAGTGAAAAAGACAAGATCAGCGTTATGCGCACGATCAAAGAACAGATTGAATCACTCAAAGCAGATGCTGAACGGCTTGAGCGCGAAAACAATTATGAAAAAGTTGCGGAGATCCGCTACGGCAAAATAGTTGATCTTGAAAAAAAACTTATAAACCAGCGTACTGAACTTGCTTCAATTCAGAAAGACAAAAAACTTCTTAAAGAAGAGGTTGAAGCAGAAGATATAGCCGAGATTGTTGCAAAGTGGACCGGCATTCCGGTTCAGCGAATGCTTGAAAGTGAAAAGCAGAAACTCCTGCGGCTTGAAGAAGAACTGCATAAACGAGTTGTAGGTCAGGAAGATGCAGTAATCGCGGTATCAAATGCAATCCGCCGCTCACGTACCGGTCTGCAGGATGTTAACCGTCCGGTGGGCTCATTTATCTTTCTCGGTACAACCGGCGTGGGTAAAACAGAACTTGCCCGCGCACTTGCCGAAGCATTGTTTGATGATGAGCACGCAATGATACGCATTGATATGTCTGAATATATGGAGAAGTTTTCTGTCTCCCGTCTGATTGGAGCACCTCCGGGATATGTTGGCTATGAAGAAGGGGGACAGTTAACTGAAGCGGTGAGAAGAAGACCTTACTCGGTTGTGCTGCTTGATGAAATCGAAAAAGCGCACCCGGATGTGTTTAATATATTGCTGCAGGTGCTTGATGACGGCCGCCTGACGGATAATCAGGGGAGAACCGTGAACTTTAAGAATACCATTCTTATTATGACATCAAATATCGGTTCGATGATTATACAGGATGAACTTGAACGTGCCGGTGAAAATCTGGAAGATGCAATGGGAAGTCTTCGTTCAAAGATAATTGATTTGATGAGAAGAACCATAAGGCCTGAGTTTCTGAACCGCATTGATGAATTGGTGATGTTTAAACCTCTCAGCAGAAAAGAACTGCGCAGCATTGTGGATATACAGATTGAAAAAGTAGTAGTAATGCTTGCGTTAAAAGACCTGCATCTGAAAGTCACAGATGAAGCAAAGGACTGGCTTGCGCAGGTTGGGTATGATGTTTCATTTGGCGCGCGGCCGTTAAAACGTTCGGTTCAGAAATATCTGGCAAACCCCCTTTCAAGATATCTGCTTGAAGGGAATTTTAATGAAGGAGATACCATCCTGGTTGAAACCGGAGAGCACTCAGGGTTAAGTTTCCGGAAGGAATAATAGTATATATAATCGTAATTCGCAAGGGCAGGTCGCGACCTGCCCTTTTTGATCGCGGATTAAACGGATGACACAGATTGCACGGATTTAATTCGTGAAATTAGTGTCCTCAAATTCGTGTGAATTTGTGTTAAGTTCCGCCTTTCTGGTTAACACGATTCGGATGAAAGGGGTTATTATGATACATTCTCTCTGCTGATAAAATTATTACCAAACTTAAAAAATAATACCGGCAAAACTATCATATTGAGAGCTGTTGATGTTAAGAGACCACCCAAAATAACAATAGCCATCGGGGCTTCAATTTCTTTGCCGGGTTCACCGCCGCCTAACGCAAGCGGAATGAGGGCAAAAGCAGCGGTAATTGCTGTCATAAGAATCGGATTAAGCCTTTCAAGAGAGCCCTGAACTATTGCCTGATGTAAACTTTTTCCTTCGCTTAACAGCTGATTAAAATGTGAAATCAGCAGAATGCCATTTCTAATTGCGATGCCGAACAGAGTGATAAAACCAACAAGCGAGGCAACAGTTATTACTCCTCCGGTAAAGTACACAGACCACACGCCGCCTATGAGTGCAAATGGAAGATTTGCAAGAATAAAAAGCGCGGATCTGAAATTACCAAACTGCAAAAACAGAATCAGTAAAATTGCACCGACAGATACAATGCTCAGCAAAGCGATTATCTGTGTTGCTTTTTGTTCACTTTCAAACTGTCCGCCGAACTCAATATAGTATCCGTGCGGAAGTGATATCGAAGTGTTAATCCGGGTTTTCATTTCATCAATAACACTTTTCAGATCGCGGCCTGATACATTTGACTGCACAACAATTTTACGCTGAATGTTTTCGCGGCTTATTCTGTTTGGACCTGTTTCGTTAACAACTTCTGCAAGAGCAGAAAGAGGCACTTTAACACCTGACGGAGTATCAAACAAGACAGACTGTATTTTTTCGATGCTGCCTCTGTTATTGTCATCAAACCTGACGATCAGATCATAGGTGTTTTGTCCCTCTCTTATAAGGGTTGCCTTTTCACCGTTAAAAGCAATATCAATTGCCTCAGCAAGTTCACCAACGGTTATGCCATAGAGAGCCATAGCACCGCGGTTGAATTTGATTTTGGTCTGGGGCACCTCGGCTTCCTGATCGGTTGCAACATCAACAGCGCCTTCTATTTTAAAGATTTCATCTTGTATCTGTTTAGCAAGCGAGCGCAACTGCTGAAGATCAGGACCAAATATCTTGACTGCAATATTAGCCCTGGTGCCGGAGAGCATGTGGTCAATCCGGTGTCCGATCGGCTGACCGATAGTAACATTAGTCCCCGGAAGCACTAAAAGAGCTTTGCGCAATTCAGTAATGAATTCCTCTTTGTCACGATCTTTCAGCTCAAAACTTACATCCAACTCTGCGCCATTTACTCCTTGTGCATGTTCATCAAGTTCAGCGCGTCCGGTTCTGCGTGCAGTAGATTTTACCTCAGGGAAATTCAGAATGATTTCTTCTGCCTGATTGCCGATCTTATTTGATTCATCAAGAGATGAGCCCGGAAGCGTAACAAGACTGAGAGTCAGTGCCCCCTCATTGAACTCAGGGAGAAATGATCTGCCCAGAAATGGTATTACGGCAATAGTAATACCAAGAGCTGCGACAATTATGGAAATGAGTGCTTTGGGGCGGCGTAACGTAAAATGCAAAATCTTTTCATAGAGATACTTCATTTTTGTGACAAGCCAGGAGTCCCCCTCTTTTGACATAAAACGGGCATTTGGCAAAAGATAATAAGCTAATACCGGTGTTAAGGTAAGCGCAACGAACAATGATGCAAGTATTGAAGTAACATAAGCAATACCCATGGGACGCAGTAACCGCCCTTCAACACCGCTGAGAAAGAAAAGAGGAAGAAAGACGATAACAATAATTATGGTAGCATTCACCATAGGAGAGCGTATTTCTCTTGATGCCTCGTATATAATAGTAAGGGGGTTTTTCCGTTCAGCTTCCGGTTTTTGTTTGTTCTCTTTCAGCCGTCTGAAAACATTTTCCACATCAATAATAGCATCATCTACAAGAGCACCTATTGCTATAGCGATGCCCCCCAGAGTCATGGTATTGATCATAATATCAAAAATCTGAAAAACCAGAATAGTGATGATTATGGAAAAAGGAATAGCCAGAACTGAAATGAATGTGGTCCTGAAGTTCCAGAGAAATAATGCTATCACTACAATCACAAGGATAGCACCGTCCCGAAGTGCTGAGATAACATTATTAATGGAGGTCTGGATGAAATCCGCCTGCCTGAAAATGGAAGAGTTAATGGTAATACCCGGCGGAAGTGATTGCTGAATAAGCCCGAGGGTTTTTTCAATTTCAGCGGTAAGTTCTATGGTATTTGTTTCTGGCTGCTTTTGCACAGTCAGTATCACAGCCGGAAGAGCGTTTGCGGAGCCATCGCCCATTTTAGGTGCAGGTCCTGTTTGTATTTCTGCGATATCGCTCATATATACCGGAACCCCGCCCTTCATGGCTACAACACTGCGTGATATATCTTCGATCGTCTGAATGCGTCCGATTCCTCTGATGAGATATTCACTTCCGGCAGACATATATGACCCGCCGGAGGAATTCTTGTTTGATTCTTCTGCTGCATGCAAAACCTGCGTAAGACTGATTCCATACGAAGCAAGTTTTTCAGGTGAAACCAGAATCTGATATTGTTTTACTGCTCCGCCGAGCGGAATAACCTGCGATACACCGCTGATGGAAAGCAGCCGCCGCCGTACATCAAAATCTGCAATGCTGCGCAAGTCCATTTCATTCAGATTTTGCGTATTGTTTTTTTCATCAATCTGAAGACTGATGAGCATTATTTCACCCATAATGGAAGAAATAGGTGCCAGAACCGGATTGTCAGCTCCTTCGGGGAGTGATTGTTTTGCATTTTGGATTTTTTCGTTAACAATCTGCCGTGCAATAAAAATGTCCGTTCCCCAGTCAAACTCGACCCAGACGATTGAGAATCCGGCTGAACTTGAAGACCGGACTCGTCTTACATCAGTAGCACCGTTAACCGCAGCTTCCAGCGGAAAGGTTACCAGAGCTTCAACCTCTTCTGAAGCCATACCGTGTGCTTCAGTCATAACCGTAACAGTTGGCGCGGTCAGATCGGGGAAAATATCAACGGGCAGGCCGACCGTTATATATGTGCCTGCCACAAGCATAATGACCGCTGTGATAAGAACAATAAGGCGTTTGTTCAGCGCCAGTTTAATAAGTTTATCTAACATGATGATTTCCTTGCCGGTTAATGTACGTGGCCGCTGCCGATTGCTGATTCAGGAGAAAGCGCTGCAAGGCGGATCTGATAAGCTCCGCGTGTAACAACCCGTTCTCCTTCATGTACTCCCTCAACAATTTGTATATATCCGTCACCGGATGCGCCGGTTTTTATGGTGCGTTTCTGGAACGACTCTCCGCTTGCCTGAATATATACAGTCTTCGTCCTGTCTTCGTCAACAATTGCACTTTCAGGAATTGACAGATAATTTCCCTTCTCCGAGGTTTTGAGGCTAACTTCAGCGAAGATACCCCCCTTGAGCTTGTTGTCAGGATTACTGAACTCAAAATATACCGGAAGAGTCCGGTTTTCGGGATTAAGCACTGATGAAACTGAAACTTTCTTTCCGTTCAGCTTGCTTATGGTCAGTTCAGTATTATAACCTTCAACGGTAAACGAGGCATCAGTTGTTTCGTTCGCGAGCAAAAACTTATTCGCAGGCACGTTAACCTTTAACAGAAGCCGTGACGGGTTGATGATGGTAAATAGTTCCTGTCCGGCTGCAGTCTGGCTTCCGGGTGAAGTCATCACATTCTCTATATATCCGCTCACGGGGGCGATCAGTGCGTAACCGTTGGAAGTAAACCTCACCTGATCAAGCAGTGCATTGTAGCCGGCTTGTTTTGCTTCAAAATCAAATTTGCTTTCATCCAGACGTTTCCCGGAAACGGCACCTGCGGCATATAATTTTTTTACCCGTTCATACTCTTTTTCTGAAAGCAGAAAATCGTTTTTCACTTTTTCTATCCCCGCACTTGCATCAGCGGTTGGGGAAAGTGTAATAAGAACATCGCCTGATTTTACGTAGATACCTTGCCGCGGAAAAGTCCGGTTATGTTTTGGCGTAATGGTGCCTGCTACCGGTGAAACTACTTTTACCTGGTGATCCGGTCTGACGGTAATTTCTCCTGAGGTTTTGAATGAGCTCTGCATCTCCCGTATTGCAGCGGGCTGGGTTGCAAAATCAATTTTCCATTGCTGTTCTTTCAGGAAACCAATCTCAGATGAACCATCTTCTTCTTCATGCGGAATCTCTCCCTCAGATGGATACACAATGATGTTCTCAACACGGATTTCATCAGATACCTGAGCACCATTCAGCCGTATTGTCATCTGATAGGTGCCGGCTGCATCTAAGCGCACAACAGGCACATATATACCAGCCCGTTTTGGGGCTGATTCAGTAATTTTAAGTGTTTTACCGTTATCGCCGGTGAATTCAACCGTAAGCGTTCCTTCAGTAACTGCTTTGAAAGTTTTCATAACAGAAAGATGAATAAGAAACTCCGCATCTGCTCCTGCAGAAAGCCGGGGGTATTCCATAAAAAGTTCTGTTGAATCCGTCCAGAGGGTTACTGAAACCGCCGGGTGTTCGTGTTCAGGGGCTGTGTCGTGTTTATGGTCTGAACAGCCGGGTACATAAAAAAGCAATACTGTAAGGGCAAAAAGATAATAACCAGTTTTCATTGTAATTTCTCTTATTCTTCTGATGATAATATGATGGCAGCAGCCGAAAGCTGCTGAAGTTTATAGACACTTGAGTAGAGCGCGCCTTCAAGCCGGGCTTCCTCAGTTAGTCCTTCAACACACGTCCGCAGACCGTCTGTCAGTTCAACCAGTGAAAGCTCTCCTGATTCATAAGAAAACAGGATGGTGGTGAGCAATGATCTGAAATCATGCTGACTGTGCAAAGTAAACAAGGAGTTTGCAGCCAGATACTCATCGAATGCATCGGCTATTTCAGTCCGGATTTTTTCTTTCATATACTGAATTTCGCTCTGCAACAGGGAAAGCTCTGTTTCTGACTGCTGTATGCCGCTCTGGTTTCTGTTGAATAGCGGAATTTCAACATCGAGCGAAAAGACCGTCCCGCTCAGGTCTCCCGTTTGTTTTTTATATCCGGCTGAAAGCAGTATATCAGGGATGGATTGCAATTTATTATAGCTGAGGTCTGCTTCTGCCCCCTCTGCTGCAATAACTGCCGCAGCCAGATCACTCCGTTTTTCAATCCCTGTCAGGATAGCTTCATCTCTGCCCTCATACCCGGGTAACCGCATAAAAGGTTTTTCGGTTGTAATAATATCAGGATTGGCTTTTCCGGTCAGCAATTTTAGTTCATTCCCGGCCTGACGTTTTCGGGATGCTGCATCTGATTTTGCTGCAATGATCTTTTGCAACTCAATAAGGATCCGCTGCATTTCATATTCCGAAATATCCCCTTCTTTCAGGCGGTTGCGCACCGCTTCAGAGAGTTCCTTTACTTTTATATATATCGTATCCAGCCGCTGAGTCAGCTTCTGGTATATATAGTGTGATGAGTAAACGGTTACGGTCTTTGCGGTGAGCTCAGAGAGTAAATGATTGAGCAGCAGTTTTTGTGCTTCAATGGTTTTTTCGCTAGCTTTGATGCCTGTCCCGCGTTCCCAGAAATAATTCAGGGGGTATGATCCTGAAATGCTCCATTCTTCGTAGCCAGGACCCTGCCCCTGCAGTATCTCACCTGAATAGGACATCAGGGGATTAGGAAACTGTCCGGACTGCAGCAGTTGGCTCTCGGCTTTTTTAATTGCCGCCTGTTGTTTTTTAAGACTGATATTATTGTTCAAAGCCAGAGTAACAGCTTCTGACAAGGTAAAGATACTCTGACCCATGACTGCGGATACAGAAAATAACGTAAGCGCAATCATCAGAAAAGTGAATCTCACGATTCCTCCGAATGATGATTAAAAAATGATTATTTTAGGAAGCGTCAGGAAACAGGTGGAGAAAGATTGGAAGAGGAATGGACATAGCTGTCCTGTAGCGTAAAATATCCGGTTTCCGGCGGTGTGTAATTAGCGGATGTCAGGCAGATCGGACTGAAGTAGGGCTGCAGAACCGAAACTACTGCATACACATTGCTTCCACCCGCTATTCTGTTAGGGGATACAAATTTTTGCAGTTCGGCTTCAGTGAAGTGAATGTGGTTTTCTTCCGGCTCGGAGAGCAGATGTCCGCCCTCAGACGCAGAAGAAGATACCTCAAGGGCTGATCCGTGGCTATGAAAAAGTGAATGTCCGTGCCCCGTTTCATGCAGATGATAAAAAGGGGAAACAAGAAGGAAAATAAAAAAGAGAGCCGAGAGAATCAGCGTTATTAAGGCGGTATTTTGTCTATTCTTTTTCATTTGTGGCGGGCAATATAGGAGAAATCGGGATGAAATAAAAAGGGGAAAAATGATCACGGATTAAACTGATTACGATCGCAGATTAAGCTGATTGCACAGATTGCGCGGATTGAGAATTTAATTCGTGAAAATTAGTGTACTCAAATTCGTGTCAATTAGTGTTAACATCTGCTCATATTTTCAGTTTATTTTTCTTAAAAATGGTATTTTCTCAAGCGGGAAAACAGCAAAAATAGGAAAACAAGGCACGATCGTGGATTAAACTGATTGCACGGATGTAATTCGTGAAATTAGTCTCCTAAAATTCGTGTGAATTCGTGTAAAGTTTTGGTTCGTACTGACAGGTCGCGATTTGTCACTTACCCCGCACCGAAAATTTTTCCACCAGCGGATCCATCACTTTGCGCCAGAGCGGGGGGATGAGCGCAAGCAATATCATTCCCGGGTAGCCGGTAGGATGGCGCGGACTTTCTTCAATATCACGAAGTATCTGGTACTCCCTTGTGGCATTCATGTGATGGTCAGAGTGGCGCGTCAGCTCAAACAGAAAATACCGGCTGATATAAGTGTTTGAATTCCATGAATGATGTATGTCAACTTTTTCAAATCTCCCCGGTTCTCTCTCAAGACGCTCAAGTCCGTAGTGCTCAATGTAATTAACAATTTCAAGCAGCGTGAAAGATATCACCGCGGTCAGCAGAAAAAGAAAAACTGCAGCAGCTCCATAGATAATATATATCCCCCCGAAAAAGATTACCGTAGTAAGTGTGTAATGCAGCATTGCATTGGAAAAGGAAAAGAACCCTTTCCCTGATTTCTTCAGCCGCACAAGTTCCAGTTCCCAGGCGCTGCGGTAGGAACCAATAACCGACTTAAACCAGAACCCGAAAATATGCTCTCCGTATAATGCTGTTGCCGGATCTCGGTGCGTACCGACATGTTTGTGATGTCCCCGCACATGTTCTATGGTAAAGTGTATATATAATACCGGAAGCAGAAGAAGCTCCCCGGCAAGTTTCAGCCACCGCTGCGGACGGTGAATCAGCTCATGCGCAACGGTAATGCCGATCCCTCCGAGCGAAATTGCAGTAGAGAGTATCAGTCCGGTCAGTTCAGGGGCAGTATAGTGATTTTTACTCACAGCTTCAAGAAACCGCCATACGATGATATACTGCAGCGGCAGATGCAGCAAAAGCATACTGGTGAATGAGGCGCCTGAGCGGAGTCCGTCTTCCAGATACTCAGGCACATTGCTTCCGTCATCTTTTAAAATCAATTCGGCTATGGGGACAATCAGAAACACCGTAATAACGGTCAGCCAGCTCATCCAGCCGCCGTAGATAATCCCTACAAGAGAAAGAAGCGGAACAACAAACGAAAGTGAGTAGGGAAGCAGCCGCTTTACGGTATAATTCTTATTTGGTCAGCCCCAGCATCTTGGAAACAGCCAGGGTACTGAAGTTAAGACCAACATAAATTTTGGGTTCATATTTTTTTGGGAAGAAATTTTTGATATCATCCAGTGAATTGATATCCCCTACATCCTCGCCGTTGCTCACCTGGGTTGAGCGGTACCAGACCAGTCCGGAGACAAGCTGAATATCCTTGGTGATGTTAAGACCGAGACCTGCGTATAGATTGTCGAACGGCTTGCTGCTTATGTCCAGCCCGACAAAAAGATTGAGCCGCTTATGGAAGTCTGACCAGAATTCTCCCTCCCAGGGAACATACGTTGGGTTCCACGAATCCATCTCCCGCCCGAAGTGAAAATTAAATCCGAGAATGAACTGTCCGTTCCATTCGCTGCGCACATTGTTTGAAAGAAAAAGCTGTTTGTCCTTAATCAAAAAATTCTTCTCTTTACCCGGAGACGCACTAACACCGATGGCAACATTGTAATAACTGATTTCATGATTGATATAGCTTGCTTCCTTCTCTGCTTTAACCTTCCCCTGATTCAGTATTTTAAGAGAAATCCGTATATCTGACGGGCAGATTACTCCCTGAAGTTTGATAATTTTGTAGTAATAATTATATACAGCATCATCGCCGCGGGTGCTGTTAGCGTCGGTTTTTAAGCCGGTGAACCAGCTTTTTACACTGGCAAAATCCTTCTGCAGGGCTGATTCCCGCTCATGGATTTCGTAACTGATTTCATAATCATCCATCAGCTCGTCATCAATCCAGATCAGGTACACATTTTTTGCTTCGACTATTCTGTCGGTCAGTCCGTTTTCGTCACGCAGGATAAGCTGAAACTCATTCATATCCATCACACCGCTGAAGAGTATATATACATCCTCTTCCGGATTGTAACCCGGGATGACCGATTTTCCGTCTGCCTTGATGATATCCTTCGTTATCTCCTCAAACTTCTTTTCGGCGATATAATCAAGTATGTAGTTATACCGCTTAATCTGAAACAGCCTCTTGTCTCCCAGACTGTCGGCCCCGCTTACCGCCTGGGGGAAGAGCATGGCTGCCTGCAGAATGATGAAAATAACGGAAAAAACGGCCTTCATGTTTTGATCCTGTCAGAATTTTTTGATAGATTAAAATAGTTTATTCGATTTAATTTTGATAGCAAAAACAACGCATATGATCTCCGACGAACTCCTGAACATACTTCGCTGCCCCCTTTCAAAAGCGCCTCTGGTCTTCCATGAGGGATTTCTGGTCTCTACCGACCCGGAAACCCGTCGCCGGTACCGCATTGAGGACAATTTTCCCGTCATGCTCATTGACGAGTCAGAAGAATTGCCTCAGGCGGAATGGCAGAAAATCATGGACTCGGTTCAAAAGAAATCCTAAGAAAATGTACAATGTACAATTAACAATGTACGTTTAGTTGAAGAACCATCTGAATTCGTTGAGACAGATGAAAATCTGTCTCCGGGCTGCAATTCTAGAGCAAAGTCGCGAAGTTCAGGTATCGAAATTAATCATCTGCTGAGGGTTTTACCCGTTCAATAGGGGTTTTGTTTCAGCCGCAGATAAACGGCTTAATAAAACTCCACTGAGTATTCAATCAGCTTCCCCCCTTTGTAAACAAACTTCCCGGAAAAGAACTTCTCCTGTTCAAGCCAGGGGAGGAAAATTGCATCTCCTTCCCACAGGTTCAGGGAAAGGAGGTCTTTATCATTAATCCATTCCAGATGTCCCTCGGTGGACTCAATCAGATGGCCGGAGAATTGGGGCGCTGTGAAGACGAACACGAACCAGTCCTCATCATCTTTAAATGCAGGAAAAGTAAGAAAACCTTTCAGAACCGGCTTTTTGATAGTAAGCCCCGACTCCTCCCTGATCTCCCGTATGACACATTCCTCCGGAGTCTCCCCGGCATCAAACTTTCCCCCAAGTCCGTTCCACTTCCCCTGATGCACATCATTTTCCTTTTTAATGCGGTGCAGCATCAGAGTTTTGCCGTTGGGGATGTCTTTAACGTAACATAAGGTCGCTAATTTCATAATAAAATTAATTGATAAGTGATAATGGATAGTTGATAATGGGCAAAGGGTAATTACAGTTTACCGGAATTGGATTTGGCAGTTTTAATGATGGAAACCAGAAGCCGGAGAATCTCATCATTATCCTCTTTCATTGATGTGTATTCGATCTCTTTAAGGTATTCTGATTTGAATAATAGTTCAAGCCAATAGTCAGTTTCGCTGGCTTCTTTAAGCGCTATGGACATCTTATGGATAAAATCAGGTTTTGATTCAGCCTGTTCAGATTCCCGGACAAGCGCACCAATTGCTGTACCTGACCGTAAAAGCTGCTTTGCTAAAATAAATTCTTTATGTTCATTTCTAAGATATTCACAAAGTTTGATTACCCGAATCGCAAATGCAAAACTTTTATTTTTTATGATATTTTCTTTCATCAGCGTTGTTTTTTTGAGTTGTGTTTTTAATGAAGCTGTTTAAAGAATTCCTGAATTTACTTCTCACGGTTAAAATTCGCAGGCAACATGATGATAATGTTACCCACCGTTTTATCCGTCTGTCGCAAAAATACAGAGGATTACTGCAACTCCAAAATAACTAAAAAGGAAAATCCTAGCTGAAACCCGAATTACATTTCCACCCTGACCATCATCCTTTATTCTTTATCCCTTATTCCTTATCCATTATCCACTATCCATTATCAATTGAATTTTACCGCTACTCCCGTCAATGCCGTTGCAATATATTCGTGTGAATTGTCCTGTCCGCTTACGATGCTGGTGAGCGCTTCACCGCTGTAACGGGTAACGTAGGAGTGCTTTACATTGATGACTGCATCCGCTCCGGCTTTTGCGGCCTCTTTTATCAGCAACGGAAGCAGAGCCGATTTATCTGCATAAGCATCCCCCTGAACTTCGATGAATGCAATCTGCTGATAGTTCTTCTGAAAAGTTGCACCGTCTTCCCAGAAAACTGCAACAGAATCTTTGGGGGGATATTGCACCGCCGGATTAATTTTTGTTACCTCCACGAGCGGGGTATATCCGTAAAAACATCCGCTAACAAATACAGCGGAAAGCAGTGTGATACTGAATATATATTTCATTTCTTTTCTCCTTTTTAGCACCGGAGAAATGCAATTTATATGCCAGCGGGGAGGCAGCGAATTAGTAAATTTTGACTGGTTTGTCTTGGGTCTGCGGGCGGAACTGTTTACTTTTTTGTAACCGGCTGTCCAGTTTACTGAACTGCCGGGTTTGTTCATGTCAGGTTCTTCCTCATCAGCAAATCCGTCTGCTCATCATTCCCCAGCCGGAAGGGGTGGGTGCCAAACTCCGTAAATCCGTTTTTCCGGTAAAAGCTGAGTGCCCGGTAATTTTTCTCCCACACCCCCAGCCAGACCGAGGGAGCATGGAGTTCCTTTGCCCGCTGAAGCGCTTTGTCTAAAAGCATCCGTCCTGTCTCTTTACCGTAATACTCACTCAGAGCGTAAATTCTCTCAATCTCCACGGCACCGGGGTCATGCTGTTCGGTCTGGGCAGGCCCGAGATTGATTTTCAGATAACCTGTTATTTTACCGGTGTCTAGGGCAAAGTAAAACTCGGAATTTGGGTTTTTCAGTTCTGATGCAAGCCGTTTCTGAGAGAGATTTTCTTCAAGGTACTGCTTCATGTTTTCTTCTGAATTCACCGCCGCGAATGTCTGAATAAATGTTTCCCGGCTGATCTTCTGCAGTTCTTCAAGCTCCCCGGGACTGACTTTTCTGATGGTTGTGCTGCTCATATTTTTTAACTGATTGAATCCGCTAATGTAAGAAAATCGTGACAAGGGAAAACAGCCTGAACTCATTAATGGTGCTCTGTGGAGATCTTTGGCATGCATATTGAATCTGTGAGAGTATCCGCCCGCCTGATCCGGAACAAATCCGTGTTTCAGGGGGTAGAATCGGTAGAAGAACTCTGAAAGCTTTATTTTATATTTGCTCTCTGAAAAAAGGAAAAACATGGCAGCAAATAATAAAGCCCGTGAACGGGTTAACGCAAAAAAAGTTCAGACGCAGAAAAAGGAGCGGAAGCCCCTGATTGACCCGAAATACAAAAGTTTTGTGAATCTGGTCATTTTTCTGGCCCTGGCGCTGATTTTTTTCATTATTAACAATACCCGGACTGAACCAGAGCGCGGACCTTATCCGCCCGACTATGACAAGGAATCGGTGGAAAGCCGCCTGGTGAAGTGAAACCTAAAGGCGCGGAATACATCTAATTTTTTATAAACTAAAGGAATCTCAATGAAAAAATCACTCATGACCGTACTGGTTCTGTTCATCAGCGCAGCCATGTATTTCTCTGTTTCGGATACTCAGGCAGTACAGCTAAAAGGGAAAAAAGCCCCTGATTTCAGTCTTAAAGACCTGAACGGTAAAGTTGTAAAGCTTTCGGATTTTAAGAATAAAATTATCATCATAGACTTCTGGGCTACATGGTGCGGACCCTGCCGCAAAGGAATCCCTGATCTGGTTTCCCTCCAGAAAACCTACGGCAAGGATGTGGTAATCATTGGCATAACTGTGGATGACGATCTGGCGGAAGTTCCTCCGTTCGCGCAGAAATACGGCATCAATTATCCGGTGCTCTACGCAGACAGAAAAGTGATTAAAGATTACGGCGGAATTGACGCAATCCCTACTTCATTCATTGTTGACAAAAAAGGCAACATTGTCGACAAGCATGTCGGCCTGATACCAAAATCAGAATACGAAAAGAAGATTAAAGAATTGATGTAATTCACCACCCGGACCCCGCCTCAGAGCGGGGTTTGGTGTTTTTAGGGGGATATTTCCAAACCTTAAGCGATGGCCGGACGGAAAATTTTCTCCAGTGAAATCCTTAAAAACAAGAACTTAAACCACCTCACCTCACATTCTGCTTTAAGGAGATTTCAGGCAATTTCCTTACATTTAAAGTTTAATTTGAATAAATCCAGAGTACATGGCTAAAAGCGAAAAGAAAAGCGCCAAGGAGACAAAAGCGCGGGCATTTCAGAGTTCGGAAGAAAAAACTGACTCCATTATCGGGCTTGTCCTGATGGTGAGCGCGCTGCTGCTTTTCCTGAGCATTGTTTCTTACAGTCCAAGCGATATCGGTTTCATCCGGAGCGGTTCGATATCCATTGAACTGCCTGAAGAGGGGGCGGAGTCCGCGCCGAAAGGGCAGATTAACAACTGGATGAATATCGCCGGTGCATATACCGCTCACTTTTTTGTTCATAACACTCTGGGCTATTTCTCCCTCTTTCTGCCCCTGCTTATTGGATATATCGGCTTTACGTTTTTCAGCAAGCGGGAGCTTTTTTTTGTTCTTAAGATCTCGGCTTCATCCATGCTTGCCGCGGTGATGGGAGCATCACTCTTTGGCGTTTTCCGGCTTAAGTTTGAAGGATTTTATGAGGCGGTGGAATCTTCCGGATATATCGGACTGCAGCTTGCCTCACTCCTCGACCGTGCTATCGGCGGGGCCGGGGCCGTTATTGCTTTACTCACAGGGCTCCTGATTCTTGCGATATATGTCTTTAATGTCAGCGTAAAAACTGCGGCAGTCTCGGTCAAGGAAAAACTTTCTGAACTGCGCGATAAAGCCGCCGAACTCCGTGAAAGGAATAAGAATGCTGATGATGAAGAGGAACCGGAGGAAGAGTATATAAGCCAGAATGAGATTCTTCAGAAGCAGGCAAAACCGAAAGCAAAGAAACCACAGAAGGAAGAACAGCTTTCATTTGAGGATGATGAGGTGATTGCCATCATACCGGATGAGGGAAATAAGAAAAAAGAAACCAAGATTAATATCAACCTAAAGCAGAATGAAGCGGCTGCAAAATCTGATGCGGATACGGCAAAAGAAGAAAAGCCGGTGAAGAATGATAAGCCCGCAAAGAAAGAAATAAAACCAAAAACCGCGGGAAAAGAAGAGGAAGAGGTAAGCGAGTTTATCAAACAGCTCACCGGGGAGTCACAGGTATATACTGCAGAAGGGGAGAAGGGATATTCTCCGGCTGATGAACCTGCCGTTGAGGTTGACCGCGAAAAAGAAGTGCGCCTGCCTGAGCCGTGGGAAGAAAAAATTAATTATAAAAAGCCGTCTCTTGATCTGCTGATGGATCCTCCGAAGCAGGATTTCAAAATAGCGGAAGAAGAACTGAAGAAAAATGCTGAGCAGTTAAAGGAAAAGCTCGCGCTCTTTCAGATTGAAATTGAAAATATCAGTGTAACACCTGGACCTGTTGTTACGATGTATGAAATCGTACCGGCACCCGGTGTAAAAATCAGCCGTATTGTTAATCTTGAAAATGATATCGCGCTCGCTCTTGCCGCGCGGGGTATCCGTATCATAGCTCCGATACCGGGACGCAGCGTTATCGGTGTTGAAATTCCGAATGCTGATCCGAGCATCGTGGTAGCAAAAGATATCATTGCTGTTGTGGGAAATAAAAAAGCGGAGATACCGCTCGCGCTTGGCAAGGATATCGTGGGCAATGTTATAATCGCGGACCTTGCAAAGATGCCGCACCTTCTTGTTGCCGGATCTACCGGTTCAGGTAAGAGCGTGGGCATTAACATGATGATTACCAGTCTGCTTTACGCAAAGCATCCCTCTGAGGTGAAACTGGTCATCATTGATCCGAAAAAAGTGGAGTTGTCATTTTATAATATGCTGCGCCATCATTATCTGGCGGTGTCGCCTGATCTGAATGAAGATATCATCACCACTCCTCAGAATGCCATTGTGGTTTTGAACTCAGTTGTCGCGGAAATGGAAAAGCGTTTTGATATGCTTGCCAAGGCAGGGGTTAGAAATATTGTGGATTATAATATACGCATTGCTGACCCGGTTCGGGCTCCAAAGAGTGATGATAATATCAAACATCACTTTATGCCGTATATCGTGGTTGTGGTGGATGAACTTGCTGACCTGATGATTACCTCCGGCAAAGAAGTTGAAGAACCTATTACCCGGCTTGCGCAGCTGGCCCGTGCGGTTGGTATCCATCTGATACTTGCGACGCAGCGCCCGTCAGTAAATGTTATTACCGGTCTTATAAAAGCAAACTTCCCGGCGCGTATTGCATACCAGGTTGCAACCAAGATTGACTCCCGCACCATTCTTGATATGAACGGAGCTGAACAGCTTATTGGCCGCGGTGATATGCTTTTCCTGCCGAACGGAACCCCGAAACCGATGCGTGTCCAGAATGCTTTTATCTCGACCGACGAAGTTGAGAATGTAACGAACTTTATAAACGGGCAGAAGGGCTACTCAAAACCATATTACCTTCCTTCTGTGGCTGAGAAAAAAGCCGGAAGCGGAACCGGTACCCTTGCCGATATGGATGCATTGTTTGAGGATGCGGCGCGCATTGTGGTGCAGGCGCAGCAATGTTCGGTTTCTTTCCTGCAAAGAAGATTAAAACTCGGCTATGCCCGCGCAGCGCGCATCGTTGATCAGCTGGAAGATACAGGCATCGTGGGTCCGGGAGACGGTGCAAAGCCCCGGCAGGTGATTGTGGACAGTCTGGATCAGCTTGAAGCGGTCATCCGTACTCTTATCTGAGAAATAACCTTTTAGAATAATGAACAGAATCCTTATATATATACTCCTGCTCTCCTCATGGCTCGGGGCACAGCAGCTTGAAGAACTGCAGAAGCGGTTTAATGCTTTGAACAAATTTTCCGTTAAGTTCACCCAGATTGTTGACGGAAAGAAGGGGCTGAGCGGTACCTTCTATCATAAAAAGGAAAAAAACCTCCGCCTTGAGATGCGCAATGTGGTTGTGGTCTCTGACGGTGAGAGCGTATGGAGCTATAACAAAAGTCTGAAAAAAATTACGGTAACCTATCTTGAAGGAACTCCGCTTGAGACGTTTGATCTTTCATCATTCGTTAACGAATTTCCGAAGAACGCGGATGCGGAAGAACTTACCCTTAACGGAAAAAAAGGCATCCGTCTGAAAGCAAAAAAGAAAAGTGATTCTCTCTCTGAAGCGCTGATTATTCTGAATGAAGATGGACTGATCAGTGAAATGACGGTGACCAACAGGGATAAGTCAGTAATGAAAGTGAGCTTCAGTTCCTATAATCTGAACAGCAGCAGTATATCCGATGCCCTCTTCACGATGGAGCGGCCGGAGGGAGTTGAAACGGTTGACCTCCGCTGAGAAGAAGCAGCATCATTCCGGCAGGAAAATAGCCGGTGTTGCATTCTCTGTATTGCTGACCATTGGTTTTATCTGGCTTGCATTCAGAGGGGCAGATCTTGGCAGAATGTGGGAAAGCATTGCAATGTCCCATCCCGGGTGGATTGCTGCATTTATTGCCTCTTCCCTGATTTCCCATTATCTCAGAGCGCTCAGATGGGGCGTTATTCTTAATACGATTAAGCAGGGAACAAAACCCTTCCATCTTTTCTCTTCGCTGATGATCGGCTACGGAGTGAATAATGTGGTGCCCCGCCTCGGTGAAGTCACGCGTGCAGTTTCGCTCGGTGAACTGGAAAACGTATCCCGGACCTCGGTGCTCGGCACGATCGTGATTGAACGGGTTCTTGATATCATATTCTTTGGTCTTTCGGTTATCATCGCGGCCACACTATATACCGGTGATATATATCAGAGTGTTCCCTGGCTTCACATGACCATCATCATCGGATCAGTTTCCATCGGCATCATCATCGGCGGAATTATTACAGCGATATTCTTTACCGGAAGTATAAAACAATATCAGGTGGAACTGGGACCCGGAGGAGGATTCAGACGCCGCTTCATTGAAGTGCTTCTGAAACTGATTGAGGGATTCTCAAGTCTCAAGGGAATCAGGAATTATGTTCTGACGCTGATCTACTCCGCGGGCATTATGTTTTTTTACGCGCTGACTTCCTATCTCGGACTGCTGGTTCTTGATATGGATCTGATACTTACGGTGGATTACCTGACCGGCTGGGTTATCATGAGTATCAGTTCCATCGGCATAATGATTCCCACTCCCGGGGGATTCGGTTCATATCATGCAATCACCAAGGCGGCGCTCGTTGAGTTGTACGGCTTTAACGCTGAAATCAGCCTTGCCTATGCAACCATGACTCATGCAACAGCATTTCTTTTGCAGATATCTACGGCAGTGTTTTTCTTTATGATACTCAGACGCAAGTACTCATTCTTTAACAGCAGATTATTCCGCGGATTCAGCAATGATGAACAGTAACAGATATATCCTCCTTTTCCTTCTTCTTGCCGGTGAAATGTTATTCGGGCAGCTCTATGTGCGGGGGAGCATGGGTATCAGTTTTTTTACCGCCCCGGCAATGAAGGATTATCTCAATTTTAATTACGCACCCGCTGATCAGCAAGTGAATACCTTCTCAACCTCGGTTGAGTTTGCCGGTGAGGCAGGATATATATCAGGCGGCTACAGCTATGCGGCTGAGTTCGCCTATTTCCTGAACTCCTATACCTACCCGTTTATAGCGAGCCAGTATGAGTTCGGTTACGGAATTTTGGCTCCATCGGTGATTGTTTCTTCAGTCACGTCAGGTAAAGGATATAATCTCCGTCTTGGCGCCGGAGCGGGACCCCGTTTCACTACGGTTGAAGAAACCATCCCCGGCTCAAATGTAAAAAAATCATTCACCTCGGCGGGTGTCGGGTTTCTGGTAAAAGCGGAGGGGAATACTGCTCTATCAGAAAATCTTTACGCGTATATAGCGGGTGATATCAGATATGATATGAATGGTGAGCCGGAAAAGGATGGCAAGGGAATGACCTCGCTGCTCACGCCGGAAAATCTTTCCATGAATATATTTTCGTTCGGCATTAAATTGGGCGTCTCGTACATCTTCTGATGCCTGATCAGTGCCGCTGTCAAATTAATAAGGAGTCTTTTTGAGTTTACTTGATGCAATTATCCTTGGCATAGTACAGGGATTATCTGAATTTCTTCCCATCAGCAGCACCGGCCATTTAACCCTGGCGGGCAAGTTTATGGGGCTTATTAACGAATCCAATCCGGCTGAGTGGACCGCGTTTATTGCCGTTATTCAGCTCGGAACGCTCGGCTCCATTCTTATCTATTTCTGGAACGATGTAATTAACATTGTAAAAGACTTTGTAAATGAAAACCTCCTGAAAAGAGTAGCATTTAAAGAGCAATCGCTGAACTCACGTCTTGGATGGGCGGTAATTGTAGGAACCATCCCAATTGTGGTCATCGGTCTCGGATTTAAGGATATCATTGAAGGCGCGCTCACAAAGAACCTGTATGTCATCGCGACCAGTCTCATCGTTCTTGCGCTGATTCTTGCTCTCGCGGAAAAACTTGCAAAACACAACCGCGGTATCGAAAAGGTAACGCTGCGCGATGCAC
The DNA here is from genome assembly GCA_015709675.1 of Ignavibacteriales bacterium. NCBI lineage: Bacteria > Pseudomonadati > Ignavibacteriota > Ignavibacteria > Ignavibacteriales > Ignavibacteriales bacterium. Next base: position 4,015,316 of record CP054182.1, on the reverse strand, counting down.
TCATTGTGGGGCTTGCGCAGGCGGTTGCACTGATACCCGGTTCTTCCCGTTCCGGCACCACACTTACCGGCGGGCTTTTTTGCGGATTTAACCGCGAAACTGCCGCCCGTTTTTCTTTTCTTCTCTCCATTCCTGCTATCTTTGCAAGCGGGATGCTGGAACTTAAGCAGACACTTGAGTCTCCTCCCTCCTACGACATGCTGCAGCTTGCCGTTGCGACAGCGGTCTCAGGAGTGAGCGGATGGTTCGCGATTGACTTCCTGCTTAAATATCTGAGGAAGAACAGCACATTTTTGTTTATATACTACCGGATAGCGGTCGGCGTGATTATCCTCGCGCTGCTGTTCAGCGGAATTATTACACCATAAATACAACTAAAAAGGAGATACGAATGAAACAACTCTCAGCTTTGCTTCTTGTATTTTTTATCCTGACAGGATGCAGTGATTCAAAAACAAATACGGATACCGGAAATCCGGCTCCGGAAACAACTATACAATCCAATGAAAGTCCAGATATGAGCGATACAAACAAAACAGCAAAGCGTGTGATTGCTGTGATGGAAACCAGCATGGGCACCATCGAAATCGAGCTCTTTGCAAGCGAAACCCCGAAAACCGTTGAAAACTTTACCGGCCTTGCCAAAAAAGGTTATTATGACGGAGTGATCTTCCACAGAGTAATAGATAAATTCATGATTCAGGGCGGCGACCCGACCGGAACCGGAAGAGGCGGCGCAAGCTTATGGGGAGGCAAGTTTGAAGATGAAATCAGACCTGCTCTGAAACATACCGGTGCCGGAATCCTTTCTATGGCAAATGCCGGCCCGAATACCAACGGAAGCCAGTTCTTTATCACCCTGGTGGCAACTCCATGGCTTGACGGAAAACATACCGTATTCGGAAAAGTTATCGGCGGCCTGAGTGTGGTTGAAGCAATCGGAAAAGTTCCTACTTCAAAGCCGTATGACAAACCGCTGACTGATGTGGTAATTAAATCAGTAAAGATCGAAGAGCGGGATTAACCGGAAGACAGGATATATATGCCTGATACCTCAGCCGCAGTGTATATTTCATTCCCCGGTCTTTACGGCCGGGGATTTTTCTTTCAGACAGAAGGAGGAATATGAAGCAGGAAGATTTCTTTTCAAGCAGATGGATGCTCATTATTTCAACGCTTGGCATAGCGGTGGGAACGGGCAATATCTGGCGTTTTTCCCGTGTCGTTGCCCAGAACGAAGGAGGCACTTTCCTTATTCCCTGGGTGATATTTCTTTTCCTTTGGTCACTTCCGCTTATTATATCGGAGTTTGCTCTCGGTAAATCAACGCGTAAGGGTCCTATTTACGCCATAGCGGAAACTGCCGGAAAAAACTATGCATGGATGGGGGCGTTCATCGTGTTTGTGGCAACGGCAATTATGTTTTATTACTCAGTTGTTACCGGCTGGTGCCTCCGTTATTTTTCAACGGCGGTAACAGGTGAACTTTTTGCCGTTGATGATCATCTTGCATTCTGGAATACCTTCTCAAATGGTTATCAGCCGGCGCTGTTTCATCTGCTGGTAATTCTTCTCTGCGGAGCTATCGTTTACCATGGTATATCAAAAGGCATCGAGAGGGTATCGCGATATCTGGTGCCTTCGCTTCTCATCATTCTTGTTATTCTTTTTATCCGTGCAGTCACACTCCCCGGTGCTCTTGACGGCCTGAAGTATTTCTTTACGCCTGACTTTGAAAAACTGACGGATTACCGCATCTGGCTGAATGCGCTTACGCAGAACGCATGGGATACCGGCGCCGGTTGGGGACTGATTATGGTCTATGCTATATATATGCGTAAAAAGGAGGATATTGCACTTAACGCGGCGCTCATCGGCTTTGGAAACAATTCCATCTCTCTTCTTGCCGGTATGATGATTTTTTCAACCGTCTTCTCCTTAAGTTCTGCTGATGCAATGGTTGAAATTGCTAAATCCGGTCCGGCAAATACAGGACTCACTTTTATCTATCTGCCGCAGCTGTTTGAAAAAATCACCGGAAGCTCATCGGTAAACATTCTCCTTGCATCTTTGTTCTTTCTTGCGCTCTTTTTTGCCGCGCTTACTTCTCTTATTTCCATGGTTGAACTTGCGACCCGTACCTTTATTGATGCGGGTATAAACAGACGGCGGGCCATCATCATAGTTGTCGTGCTGGGAGCGGTGCTGGGAATTCCCTCCGCGTTCAGTTCATCCTTCCTGATTAATCAGGACTGGGTCTGGGGAGTTGCCCTCATGCTCAGCGGTGCGTTTATTGCATTCGCGGTTATTAAACATGGCGCGTCACGATTCAGGGAAAGGGTGATTAATCACGAAGGAAGCGATATAAAAATCGGCAGATGGTATGATATACTTATTACCTGGATAGTACCGGTACAGGCAATTGCCCTGATTCTCTGGTGGCTGATCTCATCAGTGACCTGGGATGCCGAGTGGTGGAATCCGTTTCATGTGGAGAATGCCGGTACTGTGCTCTTTCAGTGGGGTTTGGTGCTCACGGTGCTGATATCAATAAATAAACTGCTTACCCGGAGCGGAAAGGAGAGTGCATGATGGAAATCAGGACCCTGGTGAATATGATTTTTGTTCTCGGGCTGGTCTGGGGAGGTCTGATATATATGATCATCCTTGCTTCCCGCTATGAAAAGAGAAAAAAGGAATCCGGAGAATGAGCAAGACTGCTGTCAGGGAAAAACCGCAAATCCACCGCATTCAGACCGCGCAGAATGAACTGAAGAAGGGAGCGGTAAAAAATACCTATCTCCTCTTTGGTGCTGATCAGTCACTGCTTAATACTTTTGTAACACAGATTACGGAAAAGGTGAAGCCGGATATATTATCAGACTTTGATAACGAAACATACTTTGGCTCAACCCACTCCTGCGCGGATGTATTTTCTTCCGCTCTCTCCTATCCGTTTGGCGGCGGTAAAAAGCTGATTATCTACAGGGAGTTTGAGAAGACGGACGCAAAAGACCGCGAGCGTCTCCTCAGTTATCTTGAGTCTCCCTCACCTGACACAGTGCTGGTAATCATCTATGACGGCATTAAAAAGGATTTTGATAAAGGGGTTCTGCTGAAGGCGGCGGGTTACGGTATTGTATATGAAGCGCCGGAACTCAAAGGCAATGAACTTGCCTCATGGGTGACCGGATATATGGCTGAAAAGGGAAAGAAAATTTCCTGGATGGATGCGCAGCTTCTTATTGATATCACCGGAAGTGATACCCGTCTGCTTGAGAATCAGCTTGAAAAGATGATTACCAATGCTGGCGAGGAAGAACTGATTACCGCGGATGCAGTGCGGCTCCTCTCTGATAATACAAAAGAATATACCATATTTGATCTGCAGAATGCTTTGGGCGGGCGCAATAAGGAACTGGCTTTTAAGATTGCGAACAGTATGGTCAGTAAAGGAGACAGCATACTGCCGTCACTCACTATGCTCTTTCGCTATTTCTTTGGACTGGCGCGGCTGCATGAAATGATGCGGACTAGTAAAACTGATGATGTTATGGCGCGGAGTATTGGAGTGCATCCGTTTTTTCTGAAGGACAGTAAAGCAGCTGCAGCCAAATATACCATGGCAGACCTTTACCGGATTATTGATGCTCTTCACAGAACTGAACTTGCCGTCAAAACTTCAGCGACTGATGAGAAGACCCTGTTCCTCATGCTGATGTCTGAAATCCTTTCATAGATATATATGTAATCAGGGAATTTATAATATCACGCCTCTGGCGTTTTAGGGGTTTGGGGTTGGTAAATGTTTTCTACAATAATATCACGCCTTCGGCGTTAAAAAAATCCCGGAGGGATGACATTACTGTAGGATTCAATTTGAGAAAGCAAACCAAAATCCCGGAGGGATGACATTGTAAATGCATCTGCGGGTGGTGTGGGTTAATATATCACATAAAATGTCACGCCTTCGGTGTTTTTCACGGCACTTGCAATGATCCGATTCTACAATAATGTCACCCCTTCGGCGTTAAAAAATCCCGGAGGGATGAAATTTCTGTAGCAATGAATTGGAATCTATAAAACAAAATCCCGGAGGGATGACATTACTGTAGGATTCAATTTGAGAAGGCAATCCAAAATCCCGAAGGGATGACATTATAAAGGCATCTTCGGGCGGTGTGCGTTAATATATCAAATAAAATGTCACGCCCTAGGCGTTTGGACGGGTGTTCTCTGGTATTCTTTTTCTACAATAATAACACGCCTTCGAAGTTAAAAAAATCCCGAAGGGATGAAATTTTTGTAGCAATCAATTGGAATCCATCAAACAAAATCCCAGAGGGATGACATTAGAATTAGTAATGAGTATTTAGCAATTAATAATGTCTGACAATTTAAATCGCGCCGCTATATACAATCTTTCCTGAAATTGCATGTTCTAAGAAAAATCATGGATGAATTCATACTTCATCATTCATTCTTCAGATTACAGATTTTTGAGGCTCTCCTCAAGCTTCTCAATCTGCAGTTTCCAGTCATTCTGCTTCGCTTTCTCCTTCGCTACTACATCAGCAGGAGCATTTGAGACGAATGACTGATTTGCCAGTTTCTTTTCAACACCGGTAAGCGCTCCCTTAAGACGGGTGATCTCCTTCTCAAGACGTGCACGCTCTGCCTCAAGATCAATCAGCCCTTCAAGCGGAACGAAAATTTCGCAGTCGCGTACTACTGAAGATGCTGACTTGGGCGGCTTTGTCAGATTTTCGGAGATGGTTACTTCAGAAGCTTTAGCAAGCTTCTTTATATACTCGGCATACACCGGCGAAAGGGAAGCGCCGCGGACAAAAACTTCGAGCGCCTTTGAAGGCGGTATATTCATCTCACCGCGGATATTACGGACTCCGGTGATCACATCCTGCAGCAGTCCCATTTCCTTTTCAACGGTGTCATCAATTTTCGTCAGATCTGAAACAGGATATCCTGATACAGAAATACTCTTTCTTGAGTCCTCCGTGCCGAATGCCTGCCACAGTTCTTCGGTGATAAACGGCATGAACGGATGCACAATCTGAAGCAATGATTCAAAAATACCCGCGGCTTTTTTGAGTGCCGATCCTTTCACTGCCGGATCCTGTGAATACAGCTTGTTTTTGATCAGCTCGATATACCAGTCGCAGAAATCATTCCAGACAAATGAGTATATCGTCTTTGACGCAATGTTAATATCGAACCTGCTCATGGACTCTTCCAGATCGCGCAGGGTCCGGTTCAGGCGGGAGTTAATCCACTTGTCAACCAGATCATCCTCGAGCAGCACTGCTGATGATATATCTTCACTCCCTTTGTTCATCAGGAGGAAACGTCCTGCATTCCATAATTTGTTGGCAAAGTTTCTTCCGAACTCACTCTTCTCGGCTGAAAAAAGCACATCCTGCCCGAGCGGAGCAAGATAGATGATGGTGAAGCGTAGTGCATCAGCGCCGTATTCATTAATCACCTCAATCGGGTCGGGGGAATTGCCGAGCGATTTGCTCATCTTGCGTCCCTGCAGATCGCGTATCACTGAAGTAAAGTATACATCCCTGAACGGAATCTCTTTTTTGAAATGAATGGTTGCCATAATCATACGCGCAACCCAGAAAAAGATAATATCAGGCGCGGTGACCAGCAGATCGGTCGGCAGATAATACTTCTGTTCTTCATCAGTGCGGAACACATCATGCGCCCAGAGCCATGATGAAGCCCAGGTGTCAAGAACATCATCGTCCTGATGCCAGTTTTGTATATCAGCCGGAGGAACCGCGTTAACATACATTTCTTTGGTATCCTTGTGGTACCATACCGGAATGCGGTGCCCCCACCAAAGCTGGCGGGATATACACCAGTCGCGTATGCCTGACATCCAGTGCTCATATGTCTTGACCCAGTGAGCAGGATGGAAATTCACTTCCTTATTAACAACAGCATCAAGAGCAGGCTTGCTCAGTTCTTCCATCTTCATGAACCACTGTTCGCTCAGATATGGCTCAATCGGAACTCCGCCCCGTTCTGAGTAACCGACGTTGTGCAGATGTTCTTCAATCTTTTCAATCAGGCCAAGCTCCTGCAGGCGGTGAACAACTTTCTCTCTGGCTGCATAGCGGTCAAGCCCCTGATACTCTTCCGGTGCGTTATGGTTGAGTGATGCATCTTCATTAAAGATATTGATCATCTCAAGGCCATGGCGAACTCCCATTTCATAATCGTTGGGGTCGTGTGCCGGAGTTACTTTCACTGCGCCTGTGCCGAAGGTTTTATCAACATACTGGTCAGCGAAAACAGGAATTTCTCTTCCGGTCAGAGGCAGGACAATTGTTTTGCCTATATATGCTATATATCGTTCATCCTCCGGATTTACCGCAACGCCGGTATCACCAAGCATCGTTTCAGGACGTGTGGTTGCAACCGTTATATATCCGCTTTCACCTTTGACCGGATATTTGATATAGGTGAGTTTTCCCTGAACCTGGCGCGGTATAACTTCTTCATCTGAGATAGCGCTTTTTGAAACAGGGCACCAGTTCACAAGACGGTAGCCTCGGTAGATTTTTCCTTCATTGTAGAGTTCGACAAATGAGCTGACGACTTTTTTATAATAATCCTCATCCATGGTGAAGCGCTCACGGTCCCAGTCACAGCTGACGCCGAGCTTCCTGAGCTGCTGAATGATCAGCCCGCCGTATTTATCCTTCCATTCGTAGCAGTGCTTCAGGAATTCCTCACGGCCGATTTCATATTTGTTGATTCCCTGGTCTTTCAGGAAGTTATAAACCTTGGTCTCTGTGGCAATGGAGGCATGATCGGTCCCTGGCACCCAGCAGGCGTTGAATCCCTGCATCCTTTTAAGCCGGATGAAAATATCCTGGATGGTGTTATTCAGGATATGCCCCATGGTCAGGCTGCCGGTAATGTTCGGCGGGGGAATAACGATGGTATAGGGCTTTTTACCTGATTCAGGCACCGAGCGGAAGATTTTCTCTTCCTCCCATTTCCTGTACCACTTATCTTCAACTTCAGAAGGATTGTATGCTTTGGCTAATTCGGGCTGATTGCTCATCTGTCAGGGGAAATATTTTAACAAAAACACAAATTTACGGAATTTTCAGGGGAAAACGGGGGAGTAATGGAAAAGGGAGAATGGAAAATGGAGAATTGCAGGGCCGGAAAGTAACCGCAATCCGCTTCAGTAGGGATACGTCCTAACTTTTCCTGACTAAGGCGGGCTGATAATAATAGGGCGTTGCCCCAAAATCCTAACAGCCAAAAAATCGCAGGACATCGCTAACACTTTTTTGTACCGGCAGATAATAATCTGTCGCCACCCCAAATCCTAACAACCAAAAAATCGTAATACATCGCTAACAGTTTTTCGTACCGCCAGATGATAATCTGGCGCCACCTCAAACCCTAACAGTCAAAAAATCGCAGGACATCGCTAACACTTTTTTGTACCGGCAGATGATAATCTGTCTGCCTAAATGAATAATGAACAATGAAAGAATGAAGAATGCTCCTGAAATTTTCGTATTCCGTCCCGGCAGATAAAAATCTGTTGGTACCCCAAACCCAACAGTCAGAAAATAGCAGGACATCGCTAATACTTTTCCGTCCGACAGATGATAATCTGTCGCACTCCAAACCCTAACAGTCAGAAAATAGCAGGACATCGCTAACACTTTTTCGTACCGCCAGATGATAATCTGTCGCCACCCCAAATCCTAACAACCAAAAAATCGCAGGACATCGTTTACAGATCTTGAAATTCATTACCCATCACGTTAGAGAGACCTTTCGACACAATCTATTATCATTAAGGTGCTTAAAATCATCGATTGTTTCGGAGACTAAACGCAAAGCGAGTAAAGTTCTGAAAGTAATTGGTGATTTTTCATCATTTTCTCTATTTTTGCAAACCAGCATTCTCAAAAGAAATTTTAGCCACGAAATTTTTGAGAATTAACCAAGACAGGAGTTTTTATGGGTTTGAAATATACGCACTTGATTCTTTTCTTCGTTTTGATCGCGCATTATGGATGCAAAGAACATCCTAGTAATGCAGAAAACAGTTCTGTTTTGTATCAGTCTAAAACTCTTGAAAAGGAGTTTAGGGTACATTTAGATTCCACTCAAAATATTGATACATCTAATATTATGTTGAGTGCAGGGGAAAAAGATTTATTCTTCTTTACGAAGTACAAACTTAGTCCCATCTCGATCGAGTCCTATCATCTTCAGGTTGGAACCTCAGACACTGTTATGTATGCAAATACCGGAGTTAGCTTGAACCCCACATATACGAGGATTTTTTGGTCAACAACAAATGAGCATCAAAACAGAGGATGGAGCATTGAAAGGAAGGACGGTTCGAGTAATTTTAAAACTATTGCTTTTGTAGCCGGAGCAGGAACCTCAAATGAGGCGCACAATTATATGTTTGAGGATAACAGCTCTCCCTCACCACTGTATGAGTACCGATTGAAACAAGTTTCTTTTGAGGGTTCATACAGCTATGCACTTCAGTTTATTATTACATTGAAAGCAACCTATTCAATTGATGCATCCCTTTCAGTAAGTGCAGCTAATGGGGTAACGCTTTCCAACGCTGATATTGCGCCTGAAACTGGTTATGAAAGTACTATTTCCGTGAAGCCCAATGATCTAATTTATTTTCGTAATTCTACCGGGTATTATGGCAAGCTGCGAATTAAAAGTTTTGCTTTAGTGAGTAATTATGAGTTCGCAATTGATGAAAAATTTAAAGATACGAAATTCAGGTTAAGTTATGAGGCGTTTTTGCAAACTAATGGGAGTCGTGTTTTCAAGTAATCTGTTGCATAAACTTTTGCGTAAATCAGTGATAGTCGTACCGCCAGATGACAATCTTGCACCACCACGAGCCATCTTAATCGGAGAATCAAATATTTAATGATTTGCAATTCCATATTGCCCCCAACCGCCAAGCCTCGGCGTGGCGCTACAAACCTGAATTATCTTTGCTGCTTGATTGGTGTGCAGGAATCTGGTCGATGTATAAAATTGAATAAGACTCACCAACATTTCGTACCGCCAGATGATAATCTGGCGACACCTCAAACCATCTTAATCGAAGAATCAAATATTTAATGATTTGCAATTCCATGTTGCCCCCAACCGCCACGCCGCGGCGTGGCGCTACAAAAACTAATATTATTATTTCCCCTATGAATGGTAATCGTTAAAAATTGGAGGAAATCACTTTCTTAATTTTCCAGTTTCCATTCTCCATTATCAATTATCTAAGTACCAGTATCGCCACTCCCGCTACCGCGATAACAGCCCCGATGATTCCTTTAGCAGGAATTTTTTCTTTGTAAAAGATATATACCAGGGGAAGCATAGTTACCGGTACGATGGACATCAGCGTAGAGGCAATACCAACCTTGGCAGTACTGATTGCAATTAAGCTTGCGGTAATACCCAGAAACGGCCCCATGATTGCACCCGCGAGGGTAAACTTGAACGCGGTTACATGCTCTTTGAAAAGGGTGACCGGATTTTTATATATACGCGTGGTGACTCCCATGATAAAAAGGATAATCACCGAAAAGAAAATCCGGTAGAACGTGGCGACAAAACCGTTAATATCAGAAACATTAAATGCCATTTTCGCCAGCACCAGCCCCCCTGCCTGACCTAATGCACTGAGAAGTGAGAACCACAACCCGCTTGCGGAAATATGTTCCTTGGTTGCCGGATTTCTTCCGTACACGACAAAGGCAACACCCCCCAGTGTGACAACGATGCCGGCGATCCCAATTGCCGAAATAGTCTCTCCGAACAGAAAGTAACTCATGATGGCTGCCATACCGGGGGAAAGTGACATCACCAGCATTGCGTTTCTCGGGCCTATTTCCTGATACGCTTTAAAGAGAAAGGTATCCCCGAAGACCAGACCCACAATTCCGCTCGCGGCAAGATACAGTACCTGTTCAGTGGAGAGCTGAAAATTCAGTCCGCCAATCACGATGGTAATACTGAGAAAAACCGTCGCGATGAGCAGACGGTTGATATTTAGCTGATAGGTTCCTATTCTTCGTGAAGCTTCCGCGAAGCAGAGGGCGGTTCCGGACCAGAGCAGGGCGGTAAGGAGTGCAAAAAGTTCGCCGACGGGCAAGATTTTCCTGTTTATTTATAATAAATTCGACTTCAAAAATACAATTATTACGAACCCTTTTGCATGAATATATTCTCTTCTGAACTGATGCTGATTATCATTCCCAATTTTATTCTTTGGGGTATGCTGCTGATTCTTCCGCCGGTTGCCGTGAAGGTAAAGACCATTTTGGGGATGAGAAATGCGCGCGGACTCAGCTTTTTAAATCTGATTTTTATTACGGAAGACAGCATCGGAAGGGGGGAGGGGTATGTAAATATGGTGCTCAAACATGAGTATACCCACCTCACCCAGCAGAGGATATTTTCCCCGCTCGGGCTTGCGGTTATTCTCCTCTTTCACTATCTCTGGCTCTTTATCAGGCACAGGAATCTTCAGGCGGTCTATGAGCACTCATTTATTGAGCGATGGGCAAACAGAAAAATGTATTACCCGGCCCCGGCTCCTAAAGAGATTATCCGAATGAATTTCTGAGTTATAACGGAAAACCAGCCTGTGGGAGCAAGGCTGACAAGAATTTTATGTGACGCGCTTAAATTCATACTTCACAATTCATAATTCATAATTGTTTTGATATATTGTAATCAATTTTGTCAGTTATTCAGGTTCAGGAGATACTTAACATGAAGCGTGAAATACACCGCTGGTGGAGCCCCGCCCTCCACAAAGATATGGAGATTGCAGTATACGGTCATTATGGATTTGCCGTGCTGATGTTCCCAACCGCCGGGGCGGATTATCTGGAATATGAGCGGTTTAAGCTGCTTGATACCATCAGCGATCTGGTGGATTCAGGCAAATGCAAGCTCTTTTCGATCAACAGCATCAATAACGAGAGCTGGCTCAACCGTCACATGAATCCCCGGCATAAATCAATACGCCATCAGCAGTATAACCATTACATCGCTGAGGAGGTTGTCCCCTTTATTTTTAACAACTGCCAGGGACGAGTTCCGCTGCTTTCCACCGGCGCCTCCCTCGGAGCATTCCACGCTGCCAACTCCCTCTTCCGCCGTCCCGATCTTTTTGCCGGAACTCTGGCCATGAGCGGCAGTTACGATCTGAAGGACTATACCGACGGCTATTATGACGATGATGTCTACTTTAATTCACCTGTGGACTACCTCTATCATATGCATGATGAGAGTGTTCTGGGAAAACTCCGTTTTGGCAAGAAGATTATAATTGCGACCGGCCAGGGGGACTATGAAAACCCCGATGCCTCCCGCAACCTTTCCGGAATTCTCTCCTCCAAGGGGATTCCCCACGAACTGGAAATCTGGGGACATGATATGCCTCATGACTGGCCAACGTGGTATAAGATGTTTCCTTACTTTATGAGAGAGCGGCTCTGAAATTTTCTTTTTGTCCCGATGTTTCAGGTTCAGATACTACTGTGTATATAAATAAATTAAGGAGTCCGATGTTAAGAAGTATTGTTTCAGGAAAAAGATATATAACGGTAGTGCTGCTCATATCCGCCGTTTCCTTCATGTTTTATGCGAGTTCCGCCGGGGTAACCGGGGTCACCAGAAAAAACGGAGACGGATGTAACTGCCACGGCGGCCAGAGCGGTGCGGTTCAGGTCAGCATTAATGGTCCGGCTTCACTTGCTGCCGGTCAGACGGGTGATTATTCCGTTGTAATTACAGGCGGTCCTCTTGTCCGGGGCGGTACCAATATCGCAGTTTCAGCCGGAACGCTTGAATTAATTGCCGGAGAAGGTACACGACTCAGCAACGGTGAAATTACCCATACCTCCCCCAAAACCCCTGTGAGCGGTTCGGTAACGTTTAATTTTAAGTTTACTGCTCCTGCTGTACCGGGGCCGGTGACCATGTTCGCTAATGGCAACAGTGTTAATCTGAATGGCAACAATTCCGGCGATCAGTGGAATTTCGCGCCTGATAAAACCATTGATGTTATAACCTCGGTTGAAGATGAGGTAAAACCGGTGATGTTCGATCTCGGTCAGAACTACCCGAATCCGTTTAATCCGTCAACGGTGATTCCATTTATGGTAAAGCAGGCAGGGGATATCCGGCTCGCACTCTATGATGTGACCGGCCGTGAAATTGCTGTTCTGGCAGATGGCTTCAGAGAAGCGGGGGATTACAGTATCCGTCTCAACAGCGGAGATTATAGTCTGAACAGCGGTGTGTATTTCTACAAACTTCAGGCAGAGGGGCAGTCAGCAGTTAAAAAGCTGGTTCTGAATAAATAAGAGTTAGACTGTGAAATCTGCGGGAAATTCGTTTCCCGCAGATTACGCAGATGAACGCTGAAAAGGGAGGATTTTTTAGCTGCCTGAGCGGGATACTTGATTACGCTAAAACCCTGATTTTCACAAAAACCGGCCATTTTTCTTCATAAACAGGCATTTTTAAGCTGTTTTCCTCAAGAATTCATCATTTTTCAATCCTGATACCTGCTTATAACACGTCATTCCCGGCTGAGAATTCATAATTCATACTTCAGAATTCATAATTCTTTGATGTGTGTTTGGATTTTCTTAACTTTAATGTTCAAAAGAGAAATAATTAGAGAAAGAAACGAATGAAAAAGGGTATTCACCCCAATTACCGTCCTGTGGTATTCAAGGATTTTTCATGCGATTTTGAAATTCTGACAAAATCCACCATAAAGACCACAGAAACGATTGCCTGGAAAGACGGACAGACCTATCCGCTTATCAGACTCGAAATTTCAAGCGGTTCGCATCCCTTCTTCACCGGAAAGCAGAAACTTCTTGATGCTGCCGGCCGGGTTGAGAAATTCAACAAGAAGTACGCCAAAGCCGCAAAATAAGAGGAACAGGTATTTTTTAACTGAAAAAGCTGTCCCAAACCGGGGACGGCTTTTTTTATTTTTACATAAACCGGAAAAACTGTCATCATGGAAATATGCATTTTCGAAGATATATACTATGACCGACTTGAACCGCTGATTTATTCCCGTCCGGCCTATGATCTGGTCTGCGGAATGAATATGCTGAGGGAAAAAATTGCGCGCGCCTATCCCGGCGTACGCGTCTCTATGCACACCCGCCCCTATCTTGATTCGTTCTTAAAAAACAAATATCCCGACATCACCGTTAACCACATTCAGGATGACGAATGCCTCTTTGTGAACGGCCGGATGCTCGCGCCTGAAAATCTGGCGAAAATGATTCCCCTGAATGACAAGGCCGATAAACTCTATATCAGCGGTGATAATATAGCCGCCGCCCGTGTTTCCGGCTCCAAACTGAAGGAAATAAAGAACAGTCTTACCGATCTCCTCTCCCGTTCAAATTTTGACAGCCTCCCGGTGGAGAAAGTTGATATCCGCTTTATAGACTACTGCTGGGATCTGATCAGCAATAACGGGGCTGAACTGCTGAAAGACCAGAAGTATGTAATGGATAAAACCCGTGCCGAAAAAAAGGACCTGATACAGGGGGAAATTTATCCGGGCGTATATATGATTGAGAAGGATAATATCTATGTTGCCGAGGGGGCAAAGGTGATGCCCGGTGTGGTGCTTGATGCAACACACGGCCCCATCGTGATTGATCATAACGCGGTCATTTTTCCCAACGCGGTGATTGAAGGACCAGTTTATATCGGTGAGTTCAGCCAGGTGAAAAGCTGCTCCCGTATATACGAAAACGTGAGTATCGGGCGGGTATGTAAAATCGGAGGAGAGCTTGAACACTCCATCGTTCACTCCCTCACCAACAAGCAGCACAGCGGATTCCTCGGTCATGCATACCTTGGAAGCTGGGTGAATATTGGTGCTGACACCAACTGCAGCGATCTGAAGAACAATTACGGAAGCGTAAAGATTTATGTTAACGGGGAGATGGTGAATTCCGGCCAGCAGTTCCTCGGCGTGATCATGGGAGACCACTCAAAAACCTCCATTAACACGATGATCAATACCGGTACCGTGGTCGGGTTTTCCTGCAATCTCTTCGGTTCCGGATTCCCTCCCAAGTATATACCTTCATTTTCCTGGGGAGGAAGTGAATCCATGACCACCTATGACCTTGAACGGAGTCTGGAAACAGCCAAGCGGGTAATGCTCCGCAGAAACAAGATCATGGCGGAGCCGGAAGAAAAGCTGATCAGAAAAGTATTTGACCTCACGCAGAAGGAAAGAAGAAAGCGCGGATATCCGTACTGATCTTTCCACTGATTCACCGGAATATATATCAATGAGCGAACAGCAGAAGCAGCAGGAAAAGGATGTTCCTGAAAAAGCCGGACTCTTCTCCGGCGTGCGCGGTACCGCGGTAAAAATCCTCAACAGGATTGAGCGGACCGATTCCTATCTTGATAAACTGCTAGATTATGAACTGAAGAACAGTGAAATCTCAGGTCCTGATAAGGCGCTGCTTTATGAGATTGTTCACGGTGTGGTGCGGTGGTCCGGCAGGCTTGACTGGATTCTCAGCGGGTTTTACAAAGGACAGTTTTCCAAAGCGCTCCCTCTGATGAAAAACGCGCTCCGCGTCGCGCTGTATCAGATTATGTTTCTTGACAAGGTGCCAGAATACGCTGCTGTTAATGAAGCGGTGGAGTTTGTAAAAAAATTCCAGGGACAGAAACCTGCTGATATTACCAATGCAATCCTGCGCAATATTGCCCGCAATAAAAACGCACTCCGTTATCCTGATCCTGAAGAAAATCTGATCGGTTATTACTCCGCTTATTACTCTCATCCGCAGTGGCTGGTTAAGAGGTGGCTCTCGCGCTACGGACGCGAAGGCGCGGAAAAGCTGATGATTGCCAATAACGAACGCCCCTATCTTACGCTCCGCATCAATCAGCTTAAGGTGAGTCCGGAAGAATTTCTCCGCCTCATGGATTCGGTGAATTTAAAATACAGCACCGGCTCATATATACCGGAATACTGCAGGCTGCACAATCTGACGAATATATCAAGCTGGGAGTATTTTAGCCAGGGATACTTTGCCGTGCAGGATGAAAGTGCCGGGATTGCCTGCCGCCTTCTTGGGGCTGAGCCGGGAATGCACGTTCTGGATATGTGCGCCGCCCCCGGTGGTAAATCCGCTTATCTTGCCGACCTGATGGGAAACAGCGGTGAAATTACCGCGCTTGACTATTTTGAAAGCCGTCTCAGTCTCCTGCAGCAGAATAACGAACGCCTCGGTGTTACCATCGTGAAAACCGTTGCCACTGACGCGCTTGAATATGTATCGGAACCCTTTGACCGCGTGCTGCTTGATGCCCCCTGCACCGGATTCGGCACACTCTCGAAGAAACCGGATATTAAATGGAAAAAGGAACTGGTTGATATACACAATGTAAGCAAACTGCAGTCGCAGCTGCTTGATAAGGCCGCTTCTCTGGTAAAAGAGGGGGGCGTGATTGTATACAGCACCTGCACCATTGAACCGGATGAAAATTTTGAAATCGTTCGGAAGTTTCTTGCCGCTCATCCCGAATTCCGCCTGGAAGATGCCTCACCGTATGTTCCGGAAGGCGTGACGGATGAGAATGGCTGCGTGCAGACTCTTCCGCATATACATAAAACCGACGGGGCTTTTGCTGCACGGCTCAGGAAACTTACCACGGAATCATCTCAGTAATATGGAGTCTGCGTAATGTTTGAGCCGCTTGCAAACCAACTGCGTGAAGCCCGCGAAAAAGCCGGTCTGTCAAAGCAGGATGCTGCAGCTAAAATACGGATTGATCTTAAATTCCTTGAAGCAATGGAGGAGGGAAATTTTACTTTCCTTGCTGAAGTCTATGTGAAAGCATTTCTGCGGGATTATGCAAGACTGCTTGATCTAGATGAAAAAGCGGTCATGAAAACATATCAGATGCTCAAAGAGCCGGCAGTGCCTTCACCCGTGGATGCTGCTGAAGTCACGTCAGTGGCAGAGAACTCCGCTGATGAAACACTTTCAGATGCATCTGCTGCTTCTGACGGAAGTTTTGTTGATGAAAGTCTGGAACGAGCAAGAAGAGCAGACAGAAAAAAAATGATGATCTCCGGTGCCGCAGGTTTGCTGATCGTCATTGCCGCGCTGCTATATATTCTTGTTTCAGAAAGGTCCGATGAAGTAATCACGGAGCGCCCCTTCAGTGAAGTTCTGGAACAAAACAAAAAACGGTTTGAGGAGCCCTCTCTGCCGGAAAAAGATTCATTAGCAGTCACCGTTTCAGACAGTCTGAGAATGAGAATACGGGCTAATGACACGGTATGGGTCAGTATTACTCCCGATAACGCAGCTGCATCGGAATACCGTCTCTTCCCGGGAAGATATATTGATATATCCGCCGCTGAGAAATTTGCCCTGCATCTTGGCAACTCCTACGCGGTAATGATCGAGCTTAACGGCCGCACGGTAGCGCTCCCGCCTCAGCGTGCCCGTGTATATAAAGCCATCCTTACTGCACGGGGAGTTGAGTAGGCATGGCAGGAAAGAACATCGTCAGCCGCGCTGAAGAGCTCCGCCGTCTGATAGCTGAGCATGACCATGCATACTATGTTCTGGCCCGTCCCCGCGTCAGCGATTATGAGTATGATATGCTGCTTAAGGAGCTTGAGCAGATTGAACAGCAGCATCCCGAACTGATCACTTCTGATTCACCGACACAACGTGTCGGAAAAGATCTTACAAAAACATTCAACGAGATTCCCCACGTTTATCCGATGCTCAGTCTTGCAAACACCTATGACGAGAGCGAACTGCGCGATTTTGACAGAAGAGTGAGGGAAGGCCTTGGTCAGGAAGAACCTGTTGAATATGTGGTGGAATATAAAATTGACGGCGTTAGTATCAATCTTTGTTATAAAGCCGGATTGCTTTCCTACGCAGCCACACGGGGAGACGGCACAACCGGCGAGGAAGTAACTGCAAATGTGAAAACCCTCCGCTCGGTTCCGGTTAAATTCAGGGAGTATCCGCTGAAAGGATATGACCTGAGCGACATCCATATCCGGGGAGAGATATATATGGAGACGGGGGACTTCCGTCAGCTGAATGATGAGCGGGCGGCTAAAGGAGAAAAACTTTTTGCCAATCCCCGCAACTTTGCAGCCGGCACCATAAAGATGCAGGACCCCAAAATAGTTGCTTCCAGGCCGTTAAAGATTTTTGTTTATTACCTCCTGGCTAAGGAGGGCACCATCAAAACACACTCAGAAGGGCTTGATATACTGAAGCGGCTTGGCATGCGGGTTAATGATGCACATCAGGTTTGCACTGGCATTGATAAAGTTATTGAGGTCTGCCGCCGGTTTGAAGAGAACAGAGACTCCCTTCCCTATGAGATTGACGGTGCGGTGATTAAAGTGAATTCACTGCAGGCCCAGCGCACACTTGGCAGCATTGCAAAATCCCCCCGCTGGGCAGTTGCATTTAAGTTTAAGGCAAAGCAGGAAAAAACGCTCCTGAAAAAAATCACCTGGCAGGTGGGAAGAACAGGCGCGCTGACTCCCGTTGCTGAACTTGAACCGGTTTTTCTTGCCGGCTCAACCATCAGCCGCGCAACGCTGCACAATATGGATGAAATCAGGCGGAAGGATATACGGGAAGGGGATACCGTGATCATCGAAAAAGGAGGGGATGTTATTCCGAAAGTGGTTGCTGTTGCTGATCCTGACCGTAAGGGAAGATCTGCCGAAATGGGAGTGCCTGTTGCATGTCCTGAATGCGGCTCTTCGTTATATAAACCGGAAGAGGAAGTAACCTGGTACTGCGAAAACAGTGACTGCCCCGCGCAGATCAAAGGAAAACTTGAACACTTCGCTTCGAGGGGAGCAATGGATATCGAAGGACTGGGCGAATCACTCATTGATATCTTTGTTGACCGGGGCTTTATCCGCACCCCCGCTGATATATATGCCCTGCACGGCCGCAGGGAAGAACTGATACAACTTGAGCGTTTCGGTAAAAAAAGCGTTGATAATCTGCTTGACGCAATTGAAGCATCCAAGGAAATCCCATTCCATAAAGTGTTGTTCGCGCTCGGTATCCGCTATGTGGGCGCCGGGGCAGCTAAAAAACTTGCCGATCATTTTGGCTCGGTTGAAGCGCTAATGCAGGCAAAAGAAGAAGAGATTTCTGCCGTTCATGAAATAGGAAAAAGCATCAGTTCAAGCGTGGTGAATTATTTCCGCGAAGCACATAATCTTGAAATTATTAAACGGCTCCGCTCAGCGGGGCTGCGCTTTGAAGGGAAAAAGGAAACGGCCGTCAAAGAATTTTTTGCCGGCAAAACGTTTGTACTGACCGGGTCTCTCGAAAAATTTTCACGCGATGATGCTGCTGCGCAGATTGAAAAAGCGGGGGGCAAGGTAAGTTCATCTGTCAGCAAAAAAACGGATTATGTCGTCGCTGGTGAAAGTGCCGGTTCAAAACTCCAGAAAGCAAAGGATCTGGGAGTAGCAATACTGAGCGAAGAAGAATTTATTCAGCGGCTGAGTGAATGATTAGCAGACTCCGGTTTTATTTTTATTTTGGCGGAAGAAAATTTGAAAAACAGGCGGTTGCCCGTGCCGGTAAGGTTTTTAATCTTGCAAAAGAGATCATCTTCATCCTGCCGGATGACCCGGAACAGGCACGGGAATCAGCGGTGATTGCTGAGTATTTTAAGGAAAAAAGAAAAAGGATCATTGCTGTTTCTGTTAACGATTCCGCCTCTCTGGTTCCGGCCGGACTCTATCACGAAATTATTGTGCTGCAGATGAAAAAACTCTCAAAATATAAACTGCCTCCCAAAACGGTGAAGCATCTGCTGGAAAGCCAGAGTGCTGACCTGGTCATTGACCTGAGCGGCAGTGATTTCCCTTTCTTCCGGTATGCAGCCAGAACCATTCCTGCTTCGTTTTATGCCGGAATAGAAAAACAGGAAGCGGAAAAGTTTTTTGATTTTATATACCGCCCCGGAAACGCCCCTTTTGAAGGGATTTATCCGGGATTTCTTAACAGTATAACGATGTTCGGACGGGATTAGCATGAACTATACAACTGCTGAAGATCACGGAATTCTTACGTTCACCCTTTTTGAAAAAAAACTTGATACGGCAATTTCCGGTCTGCTGAAAGGTGAAATGACGTCAGCTTTCGCAAAAAGCTCCGCGAAAGGATATATACTCCACCTGCCGGATATTGAAAGCTGCGACAGCTCCGGCCTCAGCGCCCTGCTGGTTGCAAAGCGGCTGGTGCAGGAGAAAGACGGCGTACTCAGGATTGTTACGGAGTCATCAAAGATTCTTAATCTGATAACCATTACCCGGCTTGATGCGGTTCTCTCGGTGTGCAGTACTACGGCTCAGGCAAGGGAGGAGATAGAAAGATCCTTATGAGTAAAGAGACCATCATTCTTCTTATTGTCGGCGTGTACCTTTTGCTTACCGCGCTGTGGGGTATCATCGCGGGGGGCAAACAGACCAGTGTCAGTGATTATTTCCTCGGTTCGGATAAGGTGCCCTGGTGGGCGGTCACTTTTGCTATTGTTGCAGCGGAAACCAGTACCCTTACTTTTATCTCCATTCCGGGACTTGCCTATCTGACCAATCTTAATTTTCTGCAGGTGACCGTTGGCTATCTTATCGGAAGGATTGTGGTTTCATATATACTCCTCCCCCGCTATTTTGAAGGGGAGCTCACCACGGCGTATTCCTTTCTGGAAAACCGCTTTGGAAGAAAAACCCGTTCTTATGCTTCCATTATTTTTATTTTCACCCGCACAGCGGCTGATGGTGTCCGGCTCTTTGCAACGGCTATTCCTCTCAAACTGATGCTTGATATAAGCTACCCTGCCGCTATTCTGATCATCGCGGGGGTGACGATCATCTATACCTATACCGGAGGAGTCAAGGGAGTGATCTGGGTTGATGCATTCCAGATGTTCGTCTATCTTGGCGGTGCGGTTATTTCAATCTTTTTTCTTATAAGTTATCTCCCTGAGGGACTCGCAACGTTCTTTACTGTTGCGGCTGAAGGGAATAAACTCTCTGTTATAAATCTTGGTTTTGAAAACGGTGTGGCGGGATTTTTCAGCCAGCCCTACACGCTTATCGGGGGGCTGATTGGCGGAGCGTTCCTCTCCGCGGCTTCTCACGGAACGGATCAGCTTGTGGTGCAGCGTCTTCTTGCGACTAAAGAACTTAAGAGCGGGCGCAAGGCAATCATCGGCAGCGGCGTGATTGTGATCTTTCAGTTTGCCATCTTCCTCATTCTCGGCGTTATGCTGTATGCATTCTACGGAGCGATGGAGATGAAGTCCGATGAAATTTTTCCGAAGTTTATCCTTGAGGAACTGCCGGTATATATATCAGGCATCATTATAGCCGGGCTTTTTGCCGCTGCCATGTCCACTCTGGCTGGCTCAATGAGCTCGCTTGCCTCATCAACCATGTTTGATCTGATAATCCCCTATTCAAAAAAACAGCGGGATGAAAAAAGCGCTCTCAAACTCTCCCGCCTTCTTACGATATTCTGGGCGGGAATGCTCAGTTTGTCGGCATTCTTTTTTATGGAGTCCCCAAAAGCAGTGGTTGAACTTGCGCTCAGTATAGCATCATTCACCTATGGGGGTTTGCTCGGTACTTTTCTGCTGGGAGTGTTTAACAAAAAAGCAAAACAGGAAGACGCGCTTGCCGGATTTACCGCCGGTATATTCATTATGATCACCGTTATCACTCTTAAACTCGCCGCCTGGACCTGGTTCACCTTCATCGGAGTTACGGCAACCTTGCTGATAGGATCTTTCCTGCAGAAACTGGGAGAACGGGAAAAATAATAAATAATGAAGAATGAAAAATGAAAATGTACCCCGATATTGCGGCAATAATTCAGGCTGACTGCTGTAACCAATATCTGGTATATATTAGGATTCTCTGTTTCTGAATCCGGCCAATTTAGAAGCTGGGGACGTGTTTCAATTCACAATTCATAATTCATACTTCATAATTTTTTTCCCCTTTCTTTGCAGCGCTAAAATCCGTATTATTCGATTTAGAGCAATTTGAGAGGTGTCATTATGGCTAAAACTGAATTTTTTGATATTGCGGCAAGGCAGGGGTTTTACGGACTTGAAACGGGAGGTCTGTTCGGTAAAAAAGATAATGTCCGCAAATACTGGGAGGATATATCCATCAAGATAAATATTCGGGAATTCATATCCCGCGTTCTCGAGAGAAAGGATAAACTCCGGATTGCTGACCTTGGATGCGGCAGCGGTGAGGGATATGAACTGATCACTCATCTGCCCTTTGAAACCATGTCTGCTGAGGCTGGTGAATTTGTACTCCGTCCGGAGGATATTGAACTCTACCTCGGTGTTGATATATCCGCGGCAATGATTGAAGCCGGCAGAAAAAATTATGAGGGGAAACCTCAGGTTGAATTCATGCAGGCAGACCTTTCCTCTGACTTCTCCTTTCTTGAACGAGGTCCCTTTGATATTATTTTTTCAACCTACTCTTCCCCCTCCCATCTTTCGGAAGCAGAACTCAGCCGGCTTTTGAGCAGGATAGCTGAAACCCACTCCGGGGAGGTGATTGTCATCCTTGATCTCTTTGCACGGTATTCAGCAGAATGGCCCTGTTACTGGGGAAGTGGTATATCCGGAATGAATCAGTACACCATGAGCTGGCTCTATCTTCCCGAACGGAAAGAACCGGAGAAGGATGAAATATATATGGTGAAATTCTGGGGCGGTGATGAAATACGATCTTTCTGCAGTGACGTGGCACGGCAGGCGGGAAGGAAGTCTGAGGTGACGGTGCGAGACAGATCTCTGCTTGTCGGGCGCCATATTGATACCGGTTACTATAATCACCATCCCATGCCGCTGCGGTATCAGGTGAACCGGCTTCTTGACCGGGACTTCTGCGGCGATGTGAATCTGCTGCTGGCTGCTCGTTTCTTGAACCTTTCGCTGAGGCTGCTCCTGAAGCATATAAGAGTATCCGGGCTTATGCGGAGGATTGGAACACCTTCATCCTGTATACAAAGGCGCTGCTCAGCCGTGATGACGCGGAAATAAAGAAATATATTGAAACCAGTTCTGAGTTTCTCTCCGAAGAGATGAAGATGCTAGCATGGCTGGTAAGGAATTCCGGGCGGTTTCCGGTGGTGGATTTTCTTGCGAGTATATTCACTCCCCAGCTTGCGGCAGTTTTGCGGAATCTTGAGCTGAACCGTCAGGAATCATACGGCTGCGGCCACGGACTGATGTGTAATATTGTCCTGGAGAAAAAATAATTTCCCGTTAATGATATGCTGTTTTTATGTTCTCTGCCGATTTGTGACCGCTCTGCGGTCATTGGGAGTATGAACCCGGACGATTCGAGTTAAATCATCAGGTTTATATATGGCTATTTAGTAATGGTCAATTCATTCTTCCCTCAGTTTATCAAAGCTCCCGGTTATATATTACATACTCTCCTTTTTTTTTTCATAATCAATTCTCCATTTTTCACTTTTCATCATTCTTTATTGATTTTTAAACCGTTCAGTCTCAGGCGGTATAATGGTAATCAGCCCTGCTTTGCTGTGCAGTGTATTAATCTGATCAGCACGCTCAGGGGTAAATGCTTCAAAATGGAGATTGCCGTATTTGCAGAGACTCATTACAAAACTGTCATCCTTTGGTGAAAAGAAAACATACTCCGGAACAGACTGATCACAACGGTGTATCCAGAAGATGGACTTAATGACTTCAGCTGATAATTCATTGCTGATCAGAAACGCATGTTTTCTGCTGTCTGCGGGAGAAAGTGCCGCGAGGCGTTTATATGCCTTTGCCAGAGGAGGATAGGACATTTTTGATTTTGCAAGAAGCTGATGCGGAAGATGCGCTATCATATAATACTCCCCGACACCGAGTATATCCATCAGTTTTGAAAAACTCCGCGCGACGGCTGAAGGGTAATGATTCAGGCTGGTGCTGCTGTGGGCCAGAATCAGGGATGCAAATGTTTCAGGAGGGGGACTTCCTTCCAGACAGTCAAAATACTCCCGGATTATCTCCTTCTCATGATCTGTTTCCGCGCGCCCTGCCCAGTCAGCATAAATAAACTGCTGCAGTGAAGCGATAATTGCCCGCAGGTTCTTTTGTTCTAAAACTTCTTTTCGGAAAACCGTCTGAATCATCTGTTACATGAAAAATGGATGAAAGCCGCCTGACCGGCAGTAATTACTCAGCAGGTGTACGAAAAAATAGGTAAAAGCCGGAAAGTAAAAAAATGAAATGGGAAGGTAAATTCTTTTCACTTTGGCTCCCCGGCAGAAATCCGCCTTTGCTCACCTGTGTAATGTGAGTTTAGGACACAACTTTCAATGTAAAACTAAAAACGGAACCTTCCCCCTCTTTACTGGAAACAGCGAGCCGCCCCCCTAATTTGTCAATGAAATCCCGGGTGAGCATCAGCCCAATTCCGGAACCGCATTCCCTTTCTGTTCCCAATCCTGGCCGGATAGCCCCGCCCGACATTATTTTTTCAGCAGTTTCGCCTGACATACCAATGCCGGTATCCTTAACTCGTATTTCAGCTTCGGTGCCGCTTGAACTTGCATAAATAAAAATTCTGCCTTTAGAGGTGAACTTATTCGCGTTAGTAAGCAAATTCCTGAGAATAAGCAGCAGCCATTCTTTTCTCCCTGATACCATCAACCCTGAAGGCACCGCGGTTACGATTTGGTTGCCCTTCTTATAAGCGGCACTTTCAGCTTCTGCGGCAGCTTCAGAAGCAACCGCAAACATATCAACCGGTTCGAGTGAATGAGACTCTCCGCTGATGCCAGCCCAGGCCCATTGCAGGATGTTGGTGAGCAGGGCGGAGGTAGCATTAATGTTTTGCTGAATCATACCTGTCAATTCCTTTGTTTCAGCAGGTGAAAGAACCCCGCCGCTGATCAATTCCAGCACTCCTTGAACAGATGCGAGGGGGGATTTGATATCATGGGCAAGAATTGAAAGGAATTTACTTTTAAGCTGACTTTGCTCAGAAAGTTCACTGATATGCTGTTCGCGTTCAGTAAGCAACTCTTTAATTTTGGTCTCTTTTTGCAGAAGTTCTTTATTTTGCGCATCCAGCTTGCTGACCGAGTTCCTCAGCTGAAACATATTTTCAACCTGCCGGGCTAAGGTGCGCAGCGCAAATTTCTGTTCATCAGTCAGATTGCGGGGCACAGAATCAATTACGCAGATAGTTCCGAGACAGTAACCGTTTGGCGACTGAATAGGAACACCGGCATAAAACCTGATATTCGGTGAACCTATTACGGAAGGATTATCGAAAAATCGTTCGTCTTTCGTAGCATCGTAAACTTCAAAAATGTCTTTTTGATTAATTGCATGCGCACAAAAAGAGACATCGCGGGGTGTATCAGTCTGCCCCAGCCCTATTTCTGCCTTAAACCACTGCTTATTCCTGTCAATCAGAGAAATCAGAGAAATAGGTGTGCCGCAAATAGCCGATGCAAGATGCACCAGGTTCTGGTAATCCTCTTCATAGCCCGATTCGTGCAGGTGCAGTGAGTAGAGTTCCTGTAGCCGGAATTCTTCATTTTCTGGTATTTGCGGTTTTATCATTTGCTGCCGGGTGCGTATTTTGATTTTTAATAAATAACATCGTTAAAGAAATACAAATCTACAATTTTCAGGAAAAAATTGAAATCACGTTTTTATTATCACCTGAAGGATGTGACGACACTCATGAATAGCAGCAAAACGGTTTTTCTCCTGGTAATCCTCCTGTTTTTGCCGGTTTCTTCCCCTCAGGCGGGCAATGGATTCCAACTTAGCACAGATACGCTTTTTTTTAAGTCATTTTCAATTGAAGGCAAGCAATACCTGGTAAAAATTGTTTTCAGCAATGAAAAAACCATGGACGTGCAGATTCAGCTCAAAGACAGCAGCGGCGTTTTATTGCAGAGCCGCAGCATGAAAGCAAAACTCTATCCCGTCAGGGAAAACGAAACCGCCCCGGTGTTGTTTGATGCTGAGGTATTCACCGGAGGATATCACTGCCCGGTTATAATATATATTGAACGGCTCATCAGACTGCAGCTTTATATAGATGACGCGGGCTGCTTTGCGGGGGAAACCCTCACCCCTTCACAGTTCGGCACGATGATGAGAGAAAAATAGTTGATAATGAAGAATGAAAAATGAAAAATGAAAAATGAAGAATGAAAAATTATTGCTGTTCGGGGAGAAATTTTAGCATCTCAAAAATTCATTCTGTTCTGGTTCTATGATGTCCATACTGCTCTTTATATCCATGTTGTCTTTCCAGTCCATTTTCTACTTCTAACCCCATTCATAAAAAAAGCCGGCGCTGATCGGGCGCCGGCTTCATTAACTGAGGTTCTTGGATCGTTTACTTAACTACCGGATAGTATTTGCATTCCGAATCTTTCCAGGTGGTCAGATTATTGGTAGTAAGCAGATTATAATTCATGGTGCTTACACCGTACAGAAGTGACTTTGCATCATATCCGAGGAGTTTCAAATAGGTAACAACCTGAGCGCTGGTCTGGCCGGTATAGCAGTAGAGAGCGATCGTTTTGTTGGTCGGAAGTGTTTTAAGGTTGGTTGAGAGTTTCAGATCAACTTTAGGTGTATACTGGATAGCGCCGGGGAGATGTCCCATATCATAATGTGCCTGAGGCCAGTAGTTGATAATATAATAGTTGCTCAGGTTAGCGGTAACAGTCTGCCAGGAAATCTTGATATCTCCGAACGGATCTGCAGCTGAAAGAAGCTGTGCAATGCGTGCTTCAAGAATTTCTTTACCAGTGGTTTTGCCGGTGCTGAGTGTCGGGAGTGCGCCTGCTGCTGCTTTGGCGGTAACATCGGTTACGAAGTTGGTGTAGTTATTGCCTACGTTTGGTTTCCATACGTTTTCAACAGAATCATTCCATG
This sequence comes from Ignavibacteriales bacterium, assembly GCA_015709675.1. NCBI lineage: Bacteria > Pseudomonadati > Ignavibacteriota > Ignavibacteria > Ignavibacteriales > Ignavibacteriales bacterium. The sequence continues at coordinate 3,989,225 of CP054182.1, read as the reverse complement.
CTGACATACCGAATTTCAGATCAAAGACATTGTTATATCCTGCAAGGCGGAGCAGTGATACAGCGTAACCTGCGGTCTGGCCTGAGAAGCATACGAATGCAATCTTTTCATAATTGGCAGGAGTGATGCTCTTCATATAATTCAGAACTTCGGTCAAAGGTTTGTTTACTGAACCCTCAATGTGCCCTTTTGCAAAATTGGTAGCAGGACGGATATCAATGATATGAATCTTGTCAGGTTTGGTGAGCTGATAGGTACGTACTTCATCAGCGGTAATCATTGCCGGAGCAAGTGTGTTGATAAAATCGCCGTCATTTTCAATATACTGAACAAGCAGTTCAGCTTCGTTGACTGTTGGTGCCGGCGGATTGGTTGTGCTGTCTTCAGAGCATGCAGTGATGAACAGCATGGGGATGATGAACAGGAACAGGTATTTATGGAGCTTTTTCATGGATTCTTTCTCTCTGTTTATATATTAACGATGTTTCTACTAGTTCAGTCCCCAGCTTGCCGGTAATTTTCCGTCAACGACAATATTGGTATTAGCCGGAACTTCCCATGACTCCAGATCGGACTGGAACAGGTAGAGTTGTTTGTTTCTGAAAGTGGTGCCTTCTTTAATGATATGGCAGTTGTCATAACATGCTTTGCCCGGATCAACCTTGGTACGGCTGGTCCAGCGGATGATGTTATGCGGTGTGGTATATTTATAGGTCGGCTGACTGTTGAAGTTTGCCAGATTTGCGGTTCCGTATTCTTTCCAGCTGTCAGGAGCGCTGAGTGACTGCCTGAGGGTTGCCAGTTTATAGGGGCGGACGCTTTGTATCGGATTCATGCCAATCTTGAATTTCAGATGTGACGCAATCCGGGCGCCTTCACCGCCGATATGGCAGCTGCCGCAGTTGTTATAATCCTGCGAGTGGCAGGTGTTGCAGTTGAAGGTATTGATATGAACGCTGTGGTACATATTGGCGTTTGCCATACTGGTGTGGCAGTCATCGCATGAAGGCATCAGAGCCATTTTGTAGCGCTGATTATAGATATTGCCGTCACCATGTACCTCATTTTTATTGTGGCAGCTCATGCAGGTGAATCCCTGCTTGGTAAGGTGAACATCCGGAACTGTGTTTGGCCCGATACCGAGATAGGCATGTCCGCCTCTGCTGGTATGGCAGGTAACGCAGTTGTCAATCATATCAGGGGTTTTCTTAAAATTGTGTCCGTTCAGCAGTCCGCCGCCTCCGGCTTTAGGACGGTTGATGTGGCAGTCACCGCAGGTTGCGTGACACTTTGAGCAGTTTTTATCATACCCCATCTTCATCATATCGCTCAGTTCATCAAAACTGTTAAGCCCTGAACGTCCGAAAACCATTGCCTTCTGGCCCCATCCCTGTTCGTGCAGGGAGTTTTTTGTTCTTGCTACGATATCAGCATGGCATCCGGCGCATTTCTGATCAGCCTTAGTTGAAGGATGGCTGAGGAAATTACCTGAATGCGCAAGCTTTTTATCAGCTGTTTTGTCATTACCGCCATGGCAGCCGATGCAGGGGAGTGAGCCGTGTGTTGATGCCTTAAAAGCAGTGTAACCCGCGCCGCCCATATAAACACGGTCATATGGTTCAATATGAGGTGTTTCACCGCCGCATCCGCCGCCGGCTGCAGCGGTATCAGGGGAGTGAACCTGTTTCAGGTAATCGTAATTGGTGTGGCATCCTTCGCAGCTTGCAACTGATGAGGGTGGTTCAGGGTTTGCTGAATTTCCAATTTTCTCTGATTCGCATCCTGCTGAAATCAGTGCCATAAGGCAAAGGGTAATGAGCGGGAGAAAAGCTTTTTTTAACATCGGTCTCTTTCGTTCGGGCGGGTATGCCGCCTGTAAAAAAATTGTAACTTTTTCCCGGTAAAACAAACAGCGTGCCAGAAGGGAAGATGTTGAAAAAACCATCTTTTTTGAAGCATCTCCGTAAACAAAATAAACAAACAGCGGATTTTTTACCAAAAACGGGTTTCTTTATCCCGCCTCGCCCTGCAATTATTGAAAGCATCCTCATTTTTTCTTGGAATCAGGAAACCCCTGTAAATAAAGGTCAAAGCTATAGTTATAATTATAAACTTTCCTTTTTCAGGGGTGATGAATATATATACACTCCGCGCTGAAAAAAGAATTCGTATATATACGTACGCTTTGTGAATGCAGGATGACGGAGCCGGGCCGAATTACTCCCGTCGTTTATGAGAAAAGAGTTCTGAAAAATTCCTCTGCAGGCAGAGCCGCCCCGTGTAGAAATTCTCTACAACCCGGGAACTTAATTGATGAAAATACTTACACGGCAGACGAAGAGCAGAAGCGGCATGACAGGAAAAAGTCGCCGGCATAAATTATCTGAACGAAAAGCGAACGGGTATAAGGTAATTATGTGCTAACTTAGGGAACATAATCCTGAATCAGACGGCCGGGGGGTTTTCACGTCAGTTTTTAGAAAATCCGGACCTATCCGTTGGCAGTTTACCGGAACTAATGAGAAGGTAAGGGGGTTTTTGTAGTATAGTTTTTCAAAAGTGAGAAAATGAAGTTCGTAATTATAGGTTCAGGTTTAGGCGGTTTATCGTTAGCTTTGCGGCTCTCTTCAAAGGGGCATCAGGTTACCATTCTGGAGAAACACTCATCTCCGGGGGGCCGGCTTAACCGTCTTCAGAAAGATGGCTTTACCTTTGATGTGGGACCCTCCTTTATGAGCATGACCTATGAAATGGATGAGCTGTTTAACTCCTGCGGAGTGAATAATCCTCTGACATTGACCGAACTTGATCCTATCTATAATGTTTATTTTGAGCACCGGGAAAAACCCTTCCGCATCTTCAAAGACCTGAAGAAACTTGAAGAAGAGTTTAAGGGGCTTGAGCCTAATCTTGCTGAAAAAGCAGATAAGTATCTGAAACGTGCCGGTGAATTTTTCCATGATACCGAAGGGAAAGTGGTTAAATCAAATTTTAACAGCATCCCCGGCTATCTTCTTTCTCTTACCGGAGTGCCGCTTAAGCATCTGCCGTATCTCTTCCGTTCAATGTGGAAGGAAGTGGATGAAACTTTTGACTCTGAAGAAGTAAAGGTAATTTTTTCTCTCGTGGCTTTTTTCCTCGGCTCCACACCGTTTCAGACTCCAGCTATTTACTCTCTGCTTAACTACACGGAGATGCGGCACAACGGCTACTGGAAAGTGGAAGGTGGAATGTACAGCATGGTCACCGAACTGATGAAACTGCTTGAGCAGCGCAATGTAAAACTGGTGCTGAATACAGAAGTTGCAGAAGTCATTTCCGCTGACGGTAAAGTTACCGGAGTGAAAGACACGAACGGAAACGTGTGGGACGCGGATGTATATATATCCAACTCCGACGCGGCATCATTCCGCGGTCAGGTACTCAGGCGTGAAAAGTGGAATGAACAGAAGCTTGACAATATGGACTGGACTCTTGCTCCTTTCACCATTTATCTTGGTGTTAAAGGAAAGATTGACAATCTTGAGCATCACAACTATTTCCTCGGAAATAATTTTAAGGGATACGCGGATACCATATTCACTTCTTCGATCAGTCCGCAGAAACCCTACTACTATGTCAATGTATCATCAAAATCCTTCCCGGACTGCGCGCCAGAGGGACATGAAAATATCTTTATCCTCTGCCCGGTTCCTGATCTCCGCTTTAAAAGCGACTGGAGTGACCGTGAGGAATTAGCGCAGAATATCATTGATGATTTAAGCAAACGTGTCGGATATGATATCAGCAGCAATATCGTGACAAAAACAATTTACGATCCCGCGGAATGGGGAAACATGTTTAACCTGTATAAGGGCTCCGGACTTGGACTTGCTCACGGCATGATGCAGGTGGGTGCGTTCCGTCCGCGCAACAAAGATGAAGAATTTAATAATCTCTATTATGTTGGTGCCTCAACAACTCCGGGCACCGGGCTCCCGATGGTAATAATCAGCTCAAAATTAGTAACTGAAAGAATCGAGGAAGATCATGGACCTTTATCATAACACTGCTTTCAGCATAAGCAAAATCATAACCAATAAATACAGCACATCATTTTCGATGGGCATCATGGCGTTTGCTCCCAAATACCGTGACCCGATTTACGGCATCTACGCCTACGTCCGCTTTGCTGATGAAATTGTGGATACGTTCCATGACTTCAATAAAAAAGAACTGCTGCAGCGCTTCAGGAAGGATACCTTCCAGGCTATCGAAGACGGCATCTCCCTGAATCCGGTACTGCACGCTTTCCAGAAAGTGGTGAATGAGTACCAGATTGACCACAAATATATCATCGCGTTTCTGGACAGCATGGAAATGGACCTTTCCAACAGTTACTACGAGCAGGACGGTTACAATAATTATATATACGGTTCTGCCGAAGTGGTCGGACTCATGTGCCTGAAGGTGTTTGTTGACGGCGATCAGCAGCAGTTTGACGCGCTGCTTGAGCCTGCACGCGCCCTTGGCTCCGCGTTTCAGAAGGTGAACTTCCTGCGCGATATCAAGAGTGATATCGAGGAGCGGGGACGTATATATCTTCCGGGTGTGGACAGTTCCGAAGGCATTGATGAAATCAACAAAGCGCGTCTTGAGAAGGAAGTTGAAGAAGAGTTCGCTCTTGCCCTTGAGGGAATCAAAAAGCTGACCCCGGGCGTGAGAATGGGAGTTTACTCGGCATATCTCTATTATATCAAACTGTTTGAAAAGATCCGCAGCAGTCACGTAAGCACCCTCTTAAAGAAGCGTGTCCGCGTTTCCAATGTAAACAAGTTCGCTCTTTTCCTGCAGTCAATGATTGAAGTAAAAGTTCTCAAAACAACGTAATTCAATTATGAATTATGAAGTATGAAGTATGAATGGTGAAATTCTGAAATTTACTAATTACTAATTACTCATTCCTAATTATTCAGGTTGTCATTGAGTTCTTAGCCCGCGCCAGGCTGTAAAGAACCCTCCGGCATCCGCTTTTTTCTTAGATTACCACACCCCTTGTACATTGTAAATTGTTCATTGTACATTATCACCCATTGTACATTACCTCCCATTGTCAAATATCCTCTTTTGTTATTATTTAAGAATTGTTGTAATTTAAATTTTTCAACAATTTAATTTCTAAGGCCGGCTATTTCCAAGGCATCGTTAACCCTGCTTTTCTTCTGGTTTACCGCATTCCTTTTTGTTTCTGTTCCCCAGACCAATCCCCGGAATCCCCATAATCTTCCGGTAGTCAATTCCGTGAAGGAATATCTTGACCTTGTAAAAAAGGATTCCTCACGCGCACTGGTTGACCTCGAAAAATTTATTCCAGGGATTGTTCTTGATGTCCGCTATGCCACCACTGATAATATCACCAAAAAAGTCCTTTACCGCCAGCCGAGAGCGTTTCTTCTGAAACCTGCTGCCGTGCAATTGAAAAAGGTGCGGGAAGAACTTGCTAAAGAAGGGCTGGGGATAAAAATTTTTGACGGATACCGCCCCTATGCGGTGACCCTGCTGCTGTGGGATGCCATCAAAGATGACCGCTACGCTGCTCCCCCTGAAAAGGGTTCGCGCCACAACCGCGGCTGTGCGGTTGATCTAACTCTTATAGACCTTAAGACCGGCAAAGAACTTGAGATGCCAACTCCTTATGATGATTTTTCCGAAAAGGCGCATCTGAACTATATGAAACTTCCGGCTCATGTAATTGAAAACCGCGGGAAACTGATCACTCTTATGAAAAAACACGGTTTTGAAACCATAACCTCCGAATGGTGGCACTATGACCTGAAGGGGTGGGGCGTCTATCCGCTGCTTGATCTTTCCTTTGAAGAACTTGATACTGTTCACAAATAATCAATACATCATCGTAACCACACAGGACAAACCATGATTAAACACCTGACCGCATTTTCCCTGAAAGGAATGCTGTATATACTGCTGTTCACGGCAGTGAGCCCTCTTGCATTCGCGCAGTTAAGCGAAGGAGGAGTACCGAAAAGTTTTTCTTATGCAGTGGCTGAGGCACAGCCGGGCATTATCACCGAGGCAGTTGACCGCGAGCGGCTTCTTGCTGAGGATGAAGTTGAAAACATGAAAGGGGTTCCCTTCAGATTCGGTTATGCTTTTACGGTAAACCAGAATATGCAGAACTCCGGCACCTGGATGACCCTCCCTGACGGAGGTAAACTCTGGCGCCTCAGAGTGCAGTCCCCGGGAGCATACTCCATCAACTTTACTTTTAACGATTTCTGGCTTCCTCCGGGGGGAAAGATGTATATATACAACCAGGACCGGTCATATATCATCGGCGCCTTTACGCAGCGCAATAACAAGGAAGACGGTTACTTCGCGACAGGACTTGTCCCCGGTTCCGATGTGACCATTGAATATTATGAACCGGCTGAAGTGGTCAGCCCGGGCATTATACAGGTTGAAAATGTGGTGCATGCCTACAGAAATTTCTTTAAGACTGATCCTCTTGCCGATGATTTTGGCACTTCAGGATCATGCAATATAAACGTGAACTGCGAAGTGGCTGATCCGTGGGAAAACCAGGCGCGCTCCGTTGCGATGATTCTCACCTCAGGCGGAACACGCTGGTGCACCGGCTCCATGGTAAATAATATCCGCCAGGATCTCACTCCTTATTTTCTTACAGCGAATCACTGCCTGAACGGCGGACAGAATAGCTGGGTCTTCATGTTCCGTTATGAAAGCCCCAATTGTACCAATATTGACGGCCCTACTTACTATACCCTCTCCGGTTCACAGCTTAAAGCATCAAACTCTGCTTCAGATTTTGCGCTGCTGCTGCTGAACGAAGCTCCTCCTGACAGTTATCAGGTACACTTCAACGGATGGGACGCGCGTGATGTAGCCGGCTTATCAGGCGCGGGCATTCATCATCCTGACGGTGATATCAAGAAAATCGTATTTGTATCTTCAACATTTCAGAGCACTTCATGGTCAGGCACTCCGGCCAACTCCCACTGGAGAGCAATCTGGAGCGCGGGCACCACGGAGCCGGGTTCATCCGGTTCACCTCTGTTTGATCAGAATAAACGGGTGCTCGGTCAGCTTCACGGAGGCCCCGGTTCATGCACCTCGTCTGACAACTCTGATATATACGGCAAGTTTTCCTTCTCCTGGAACTACGGCTCATCTGCATCAAGCCGCCTGAAGGAATGGCTTGATCCGGATAATACAGGCGCGCTCTTTATGGACGGATGGGATCCGACCATGGGCAATCCTGATACCGTTGCGCCGACTGCGGTGAACAACCTTGCCGCACAGTCGGTAACATCAAATAAAGTTACCCTCACCTGGACGGCACCCTCAGATACCTCCTACGGCGGAGTAATGAAATACATTGGTAAATATTCAACGACACCGATAACCGATACCAATGCATTTAATAATGCAATGAACCTTAATATATCCGGTTCGCCCAAACCAGCCGGACAGACCGAATCCTTTACCGTAACCGGACTGAACTTTGCGACACAATATTACTTCGCAATCCGTTCGGCTGACAGATGGAACAATGTATCCGTGATGTCCAATGTCCCTTCCGCCACCACGCTTGCCGCGCCGGTTATTGCAGCCTCACCAGACAGCCTCATGCGGGTGCTGCAGAGCAACCAGACAATGATTGACAGCATCATGCTCTCCAATATCGCTGCACTGCCTTCAACGCTTGATTATACCGTAACACTGGAGAACAACAGCTTCCCCGGTGATATACGCGTATCACTGGTGCCTCAGCATACCGAAGCACCTGAAGCCAGATTCCCCCGCAAGGACGATGCTGAACCAACAGGACAGAGCATTGAAGGACAGGGGGGACCCGATGCAGGAGGTTATAAATGGATAGACAGTGATGAACCGAATGGTCCTGCTTATGAATGGAATGACATCGCAACAACAGGAACAGAACTTACCACCTGGCTTCCGACCGGTACTTTTGGTGCAAAGGATGAAGGATATGCAGGACCGGTAACCATTCCTTTCCCATTTAAATATTATGATGTAGTGAAATCTCAGCTGTTTGTTTCTTCGAATGGTGCTATACTTTTTGCGGCGCCTACAGCGAATATGTTTACTAACGCTCAGATACCTTCATCATCAGCGCCGAATGATCTGATTGCTCCTTTCTGGGATGATCTTGACGGTACAAATGGCGGTAATGTATACTACAAAGTTGACGGAAACCGGCTGATAATTCAGTATAACAACTGGCCGAGATACTCAACAACCGGGTCGGCTCTGACCTTCCAGGTTGTGCTCCACTCAAACGGACGCATCATGTTCTATTATAAGACCATGACCTCTTCAACCATGAACTCAGCGACCGTCGGCATAGAAAACGGTGCCGGTACGGTTGGATTACAGGTTGCCTATAATGCAGTTTATGTAAAGAATAATCACGCGGTTAAATTCTCTGCTGATCCTGAATGGCTTACCACACCGTCAACAGGAGGAACCCTTTCATCAGGAACACAGGCCGCAATCCGGCTTGAAATGCGTTCTGAAGACTATCCTGCCGGACAGTACCGCATGGAAGTAAAGATAGCGAGCAACGATCCTTCAAAGCCGCTGATTACCGTTCCGGTTAATCTCCTGATCGGTGATGTGCCGGTTGAACTGACTTCATTCAGCGCTGCTGCTGAAGGAAACACGGTCACTCTGAACTGGAGCACCGCTACGGAAACCAACAATAAAGGATTCCGCATTGAGCGTTCATCGCAGAACAGCGGATGGATCTCAGCGGGATATATAGCCGGAAGAGGAAACACGGCTGAGATAAGCAGTTATCAGTTCACCGAGCGGAATATGAACTCCGGAACCTACTCTTACCGTCTTGTGCAGGAAGATTATGACGGAACCGTAACCATATATACTGCGCCGGATGTAACAGTTGACCGCCCGGAAGTGTATTCACTTTCGCAGAACTATCCGAACCCGTTTAATCCGGCTACCAGCATCAGCTTCACCCTCCCTGAAGCCGCGCGGGTTACCCTGACGGTTTACAGCACGCTGGGTGAACAGGTAATGACCATTCTGAGCAGCGACCTTGAAGCCGGCTATCACAAAGCTGAGTTTGATGCATCGCAGCTCACCAGCGGTACTTATATATATACGCTCCGCGCGTCGGCAGGCAGCAAATCCTTTACCGATTCAAAGAAGATGATACTCATAAAATAATTATGAATTATGAAGTATGAATTATGAATTATGAATTGATTGTAATTTGTAATTCTTAAATTTTAATTTCAAAACCCCGGCTTCGTCCGGGGTTTTTTATTTTGACAGATAATCGTAACGACATGCCGCGGCATGTCGGTTGGGACGAAACAGCTTCCGGTTTTGGTTTGATGTTTTTGGGAATATATATCTATCCACTCCAACGGAATTGCAGATTGGCAGGATGTATGCCGATGTTAAGCAGCCCCGGCTCGCCGGGGTGAACCTGTTTTCTTCAGTGAACCGGATAACGGAATAATGACCCGGATAAAAACGAATGCTATTATCCTAACCACTAATCACTAATTACTAATTGCTAATTAATGATTACTGATTACTAACCCTCCTCCATTTTGCACCGTCAAAAAATATCACAGGCATGGTGCTGTATATGCCTCTCAGCAGTATGGAAATTTCAATATATCCACGCTCACCCGGATGACGGACTGCACTGAGATAGTTTACCCGGCCGCCGGCGCTGTCGGCAGGATTATGGGTGAAGTAAGAAGCAGCATCGGTATACCGCAGCCGCAGTGTGTTACCGCTCCTGATTGCTTCAATAACAGACTGCTGCTTATTATATATTCCGGTGAGATCAGCGGTATTCGCTGAAACGGGAAGTATGGTGAAGGGATATCTTTTGAATTTCCCTGCCGCATAATAGCCGTACAGATAAGGATACATCCATGTATCAGGTGGTGTAACCAGCAGATACTCCTCCGGTTTCCCGCTGCTCAGATCCGCGAGTTCCTGGTTCATTTGCTGCAATACTTCCTTCCGCTCCCGGAATCCTTCAGCAGCTTTTGCCGAATACTGAACAGAAGATACGATGGCAAAGATATACAGGAGCAGTACTGCGGCTTTTCCTTTACGGTAAAAAGAAACCAGTAGTATGCCCGCGATACCCGCCCAGAAGACCTGAATCATATTGACCCTGTCTCCTCCGGGAGCCATCATTCTCGGAAAGAAGATAAGTGTAAAAACAGCAAGCCAGAAAATAATTTTTCCTGCCCTGAGGCGTTTCAGGTATATATACCACACTGCCGCGGCTGTTACCGGGACTGCCGCAAGTACAGCATAAAGCTTGTTCATCAGAAAATAGCCGTAAAGCCGGCTGCCCGCCTCTGGATTAAGGACATAGAGCATTGTGCCGGCCACCGCGAATGGCTTTTTCCATAAGTCAATGGAATCAAGTATGCCCGCATACTGTGAAGATGCATGAAGCCAGATGCTTGCCGCGCTTATCAGAATTCCGGCGGCCGTAAGAATATATACCGTGCTCTTTTGTGATTCCCTGCTGTCCCCCGGGGTATAAACGGATAAAAAAAGCGCTGCCAGAAAGGGGAGATGAAGGCCCGTCTGTTTCATGGAGACCGAAATAACATACAGAAGCAGACAGAGCAGGAGATAGATCGGTTTCCCTTTCTGCATCATGAGCAGAAGAGAATATATGCTTCCCGCGTAAAAGAGCGTCATCAGCAGTTCATTGCCGTTTGAGATCCAGAAAACGGAGTAGAGGGTATCCGGATGAAAAGTGATAAACAGTAGCCCTGCGAACAGTATCATCCCGGACGGAACGAATCCGTACAATTTGCCGGCGAGAATAATAATCCGGTAACTGAAGAAAAGAAGAAGTAATACCGAAAAGAGAAGAAACATCTTCGTGAATAACGGATCAGCCGAAACGCTGTGAAGCAGGGAAAGAAAAAGAACAAAACCGGGGCGCAGTCCAAGATAGAACGGGGTAGTCAGACCGGGGAAGCTGAGGGTACTCAGGCTTTCCTGAATATAAAAGAACACAAGAAAATCATCCGAATAATAACCCGGAGCATACCAGATGAATACACCGGCATACCCTGCCGCCAGGAGCATTGGAATCAGTAGTACAGAGTATTCTTTAAACCAGTATTTCACGTGAGCTCAAAAAGAAATTATTGATTTCGCAAAATGCCAAATTCCCATGTATCCTTAAACAGAACCCTCCCTCTTTAATTATCGGCCTGAGCAATTCATAATTCATACTTCAAAATTCATAATTCTTTAAGCCGGTCTTTCACGTGAGCTTATAAAGCAAATTATTGTTTCCGTAAAATGCCAAATTCCCATGTATCTTTAAACAGAACCCTCCTTCTTTAATTATCGGCCTGAGCAATTCATAATTCATACTTCAAAATTCATAATTCCTCTTTGTAAACCCCTCTTTTTGCCGTATTTTTGCAGTGCTTCCGTAGCTCAGTTGGTAGAGCAGTTGACTCTTAATCAATTGGTCAGGGGTTCGAGTCCCCTCGGGAGCACCACAAAAAACCCCGCGACTGAGGCGGGGTTTTACATTTTAAACCCTGATGAGGCGGTCAACTGCTCTCTCCGGATAGGGGAATCCGCAGAATAAATGCCGACCCCTTTCCAAAAGTGCTCTCCACCGTAATCGAACCCCCGTTTGCCTGGGCGAATTCATGGCAAAGAATCAGGCCCAGCCCGGAACTTGGCTCATTCTCCGTACCCGTAGTGGATACCTTTTCGCTGATCATAAAGAGGCGGGGGATATCCTCATCCGGAATTCCGGTTCCTTCATCCTTAACCACAAACTCAGCCATTTTTTCTTTTGCAGAACATGATACAGAAATCTTTCCGCCCCGGTAAGAAAATTTTATGGCATTGGAAAGCAGATTCCTCAGAATAGTGTTCAGCATCATGGAATCGGCAGAGACATAAAGTGATGCAGGCACATCCTGCAGCAGGGTAAGGTTTTTCAGATGGGCAGCGGTTGTTACCGAGTCCGCTGCATGGGATACACTTTCGGCAGCGCTTACTACCTCCGGTTTGCAGCGGATGCTTCCCCGATGAAAACTTGCCCACAAGAGAAGATTGTCAATCAGTCCTAACAGCTTTTTACCCGTTGTCCTCAGACCTGAAAGCCGCCGCCTGATCTCTTCAAACGCGAGTGATTCGGTTTCGTCATTGAGTATATCAAGAACCCCAAGAATCCCCTGAAACGGACTGCGGAGGTCATGCGCGATGATCGAAAAAAATTTATCCTTTTCGGCTATCAGCGTTTCAAGCTGGGAATTTTTTTCTATGATAAGATTCTTTGTTCGTATCCGCTCGGATATATCCGAAAAGATCATTGCAGTCTGCCCTGTCTGCGGAGAATATGCCTGTACATAATAATGTTTATCTGTGGGGGGATAATACACTTCCGTGCTCTGGGGAATTCCGGTTTGTGCTACGGTTGCGCACCAGTCAATAATACCTCTGTTATATGAAGGATCAATTTCAAGAATCGTTCTGCCGATAACATTTTCAGCGCTGTAGCCGGTCAGTTTTGCATTAGCGCTGTTTACTTCAAGAAATCTGAAATCAACGGCCGTGCCTTGTTCATCGTAAACAATTTCAACAAGGCTGAAACCTGAGTCCATATTTTGAAACAGGGATCTGAAGCGCTTTTCGCTTTCCGCAAGTGTCCTCTGAGTGCGAAGCTGCTCGGCAATATCCCGTCCTGCAGCAAAGACCGTCTCCAGTTTCTCCAGATAAAGCAGATGCCAGTGTAAATTGGCTAAAGTTCCGTCTTTTTTAATGTTCCGGGTCTGATAATTATATACTGCACCTGTCTGCTTAGCGCGTTCAAAAATCTGTATATTCTCTTCAGCATCTTCCGGCAGAAAGTATGCGGTAAAATGTTTATTGAGGAATTCCTCTTCTGTATATCCAAGTACATTGAGAACTGCGGGGTTTACCCGCCGTATGACTCCTTCAGGGGAGAGCGTTACAAGGAGGTCAGTAGCCACATCAAACAGCTGTTGGCTGAATTCCCTCTCATTTTCAAGCATTTTGCGCTTCGTAACATCACGAGCGGTGGCATAAACTTTGTCTGAAATCAGGTTTGCTTTCCATTCCATGTAACGGTAGTCCCCGGTAATGGTGCGGTAGCGGTTGGTAAAGCCTTCTTCCGACTTTGAGCCTAAAATCTCAAGGAATACTTCCGTTGTGGCTTTAATATCATCAGGATGGACAAAACTAAGGAAAGGTTTCCCCTCCATATCGTTTTGCTGATATCCGAGGGTTTTCTGCCACTGATTATTGACCCGGAGGATAATGCCTTTATTATCCGATATAAAGAAATGATCGAATGAATACTGAAAAAATAATTGATAATCACTATCAGCAAGTGATTCATTAGCGTACAAGGAAAGGGCTCCATAAAAAAGTGAATGTCTCACTGATCTTCCGGGGGGCCTCTGCAGAAACCTGAGTGACACTTCCGGACGGGCTGACAGTTTTTGAATCAGTGCAGGTCTAAAATATTAAAAAAAGCGATATTTGATACAATTTTACTGAACAAAAACATTTCTCCTGACCGGATCAATGCAGAATAGAAAAGATAAATAACAATTTTTTTTGAGCCCGGGAGTTCCCCTCCTTTTGCCCGAAAAACAACGCGTTCACCGTGAATTTCATTAAAAAAAATGATGAGATTTCTGCTCTATTTTGAGACAATTTACCATTATAAAACAGGCAATTTCAGATTTTATAAGGATTTGATGCAAAAAATCTGAAAAATCAGGTGATTTCTCTGGCATGAGATTTGTTTCTCCTGATAATAGTGTGTTGTAAAGCGGTTTGTCAGACCGTTTGCATTTTGTTTGGCTCTTTTACGTTAATCGTTTCCCGGAGTTTACTCCCTGGCTTGAGAACTGTCTCCGGGGAGGTGCCTCTCATCTTTATTAACGTAATTGAATTGCAGGATTGTTCTTACATATTTAACAGGTTTATTAATAATGCAGCTCGCGAGTTTTTTCTGGATTCTTTTAATCTCAACGGGGGTTTTTTTCCTCTTTTTTGTGGTAACTGTTGGTTACATGCTGAGGAAGGAAAAAAAACAAAATAAACGTGCAGCCGTTCAGAGCGGACTGCAAAAGGCTGCTGACCAGACGAGAACTAAGGAGTTTACAGTAACTTCAGAGCAGCCAGTTTACAATACCGGTTACGGGCAGGGTTATCTGACAGGCAGTACCCCTGCGTATGAAACAGGCAGCACTCCGGCGTATCACACAGGAAATTCTCCCGCGCACTACTCCGGAAGTTCCCCGGCTTATCAGACAGGTTACTCACAGGCGTATCAGACAGGAAATACTCCAGCTTATCATACCGGACAGACACCAACTTATCAGACAGGATACTCACAGGCATATCAGACTGGACAAACACCTGCTTATCAGACAGGAAATTCCTCAGGATATCAGACCGGCAGTTCTCAGGGTTACCGGACGGGAAGCTCAACCGGATATCCTGCCCGGAGCACACCGGCATACAATAATGGATATGTACCCTCAACACCTCAGGGGCCGGGTGTATCGTATGAAAACCAGCCGAGATTTGTCATTGTGAATAATGCTGCTGCCCCGGATATCCGTTTCCGGTGAAACTGTTTTTGTCAGACGGCCGCGGTAACCGTAAGAATGCCGCGGCTTTTTTATTTCTCCCGCCGGGGGAGGGTTCAGCTTCCTCTTTTTGTTGTAGAAATCGGGTTTTCTGGTTAGTTTTGCTGTTATGGTAAACATTCTCTTCGGTTAATATTCATGAATTCAGTTCGCTGCTCAGCCAGACATTTCCGTTATGGATTAATCATCATCCTTCTGTTCGTTTCCTTTCTGAACGGATGCGCCGGAGTCTTCAAGACCGAAGACACGAATAATCTGACAAAAGAAGAGCGGATTGACCGGGAAATCGCGCGTATGATTAACAGCGCCGACTATGAGTTTTATAATCTGAAGATGCTGCAGAATCCGGAGGAGTGGAAAGGAAAGCTTGTTGCCGTGAGCGGAACCATCAGCACCAATTCGATTTATGACCTGCAGGGGATGAACAAGACCGTGTTTTTTGTCTCCGGCACCAACAGCGGCTATATGACCCGCGTGCTGATTTTTGTTGACTCCCCCCTGCCGACCGAGGCGCACGTCTCCGAACAGAGGCAGATCATCTCCAACGGAAGCCAGATCCGGGTTTTCGGCACTCTGATTGATCTGAAAGAACTCACCTCTGAAGACGGAGTAGTCCGCAAATATCCGATGATCAGAACCTCACTCATTTACCTTGCCGATGACCGCCAGTTCACCAACATCCTCTGGCAGAGCAAAGCGCTTGGAGTAGTCTGGTGAGTAATGAGTAATGGGATTATCCAGAGTAGTGCAGGAAATCACTGCGAAGTCGGGATGAAATTTTTTTTAGAATTGTAATCCCACCAACACACCAAAATCACGAAGTGATGGCATTTTTATAGGAGGATTAGAAACCCACCCCGTGCTCATAAATCCCGAAGGGATGACATTTTTATAGGAGAATTAGAAACCCTCCCGGTGCTCATAAATCTCGAAAGGATGACATTTTTATAGAATCGGAATCGCACCCCCGCCCTAAAATCCCGAAGGGATAGCATTATATGTTGCCTTCATCCTCCACCCACTCAAATAAATACTTTTCATTAAACTCAACTTCAAACTTTCTCAAAAACTCAATATATTCCTCTCTGAATGATTTGCCTCTGTGCCGCTCTTCCTGATTTGCTATATAATTATATACATCGCTTATCTGGGAGTGTCCATAGGAAAAAACTCCGTACCCTTCCTGCCACGAAAACTTTCCCGGAAGAAATCCTTTTTCGTTGATGAATTTGGATGAATTATTTTTTATATCACGGACTAAATCCGCAACGCTCATCGATGGCCGAAGCCCCGCAAAAACATGGACATGATCCTTATATCCGTTAACGATGATGGATTTTTGGCCTTTCTCGGTGATGATGCCCGAAATATATTTAAAAACTTCTTCACGCCAGGGTTTGAGCAGAAGGTTTTGTCTTCCTTTTACGGCAAAGACATATTGTATGTATATTTGCGAATAGGTACCTGCCATGGCTGTTTCCTTTGATTTGTCTTCTATAATAATATCATCCCTTCGGGATTGGTTTTTGTTTTGCTGTTTGTTTCTATAATAATATCATCCCTTCGGGATTGGTTTTTGTTTTGCTGTTTGTTTCTATAATAATATCATCCCTTCGGGATTGGTTTTGTTTTGCTGTTTGTTTCTATAATAATATCATCCCTTCGGGATTGGTATTTGTTTTGTTGTTTGTTTGTATAACAATATCATCCCTTCGGGATTGGAATTTTACTAATTACTAACTCCTAATTACTAATTGTATATACTAATCACTTACCACTAATTCTCCTCATAAATTCCTGTATCTTGCTGTTCACTGCTTCAGGGTTTTCAAGAGGGGACATGTGTCCGGCTTCGGGGACTTCATAATATTCCCCCTGAGGGGCAAGGCGCGCCAGATCTTTCATGACCGAAGGCGGGGTCATGGCATCATACGCTCCGCAGATACAAAGCACCGGAAAGGTGAAGTTCTTTAACGCTTCTGTGGTATCGGTCCTTCCCATCATGGCAAGCAGCGCACCGATGACCCCTTCCGGTGGATTCTTCACCCACTGTGCGACATAACTGTCAAATTCGGCAAAATGATTCTCAAGGAATGAAGGGTAAAAAATGCCATGGACAAATTCCCTGATATAACCCTCTGCCCCCTCCTGTTGTATCCGCTTTATTGCCGCGGCCCGTTTCAGTTTTACTTCATCAGGGTCGGAGGATGATTTTGTATCGCACAGGATCAGGCCGGAAAAAACTTCCGGCGCCCGCTCTGCTATCCGGAGTGCAGCATATCCCCCCATGGAAAGCCCGCAAAGAACCGGCTTATGCAGGTCCAGGGTTTCAATGAGGAAGAGGATATCATCCGCGAACCCTTCCATGGTGTGAAGCCCGGTCGAGGGTACAGATTCTCCAAGACCGCGGAAATCGGGGGTAACACAGTAGTAATCCTGCTCAAATTCCTGAATCTGTTTATTCCACATGCTTTGGCTGAGGGGAAAACCGTGCAAAAACACCAGCGGCTGATGCTTCAGGTTTCCGTAAGTCCTCACTGAGAGACCTCTTATCATATTCATATTCTGCCTTTCATTTCTTACTTTTACCTTTGCAATTTAAGAAAAACTAAAGAGTGAAAATTTCCCGATGAATCTCATGAAAAGATTAACCCTGCTTTTGCCCCTTCTCCTGATCCTTGCCGGATGCGGTTCGGTTCCTGAATACACCCAAAAATTTGCCCTCTCAAATGCCAAGCCGCAGGCGGGGGAAAAAGTGACCGTCTATTTTCTCCCGGCTGCTGATGCCGGAGAAAATGAAGTTGTTCTGAAAGTGTATGAGTATAAATCAAACCTGACCGATACCAAGGATTATCCGATGGAGAAAAAAGGGAAAGGATATACTGCAACCTTTACCTTCTCTGAAGGAGTCCGCGGCGGTTTGCTCATTATTGACAACGGCGGTGAGACAGAAAACAATGACGGCTACGGCTGGTATCTGCAGGTGCACGGGGCGGACGGAAATCCGGTTCCGGGTTCTGACGCGGGAATGGCATATGCCATGGTGAACTGGGCTGAAGGCGTGCTGGATCTGAAGAAGGATTCTGAAAAAGCATATATACTGATGAAAAATGATCTGGAAAAGCATCCTGAACTGCAGCGTGAGTTTGCTCAGCCCTGGCTTAATCTGCTGAATGCCGTGAAAGGGAAAGATATCGAAGCGCATCTTTCATCAGTTGTATCACTGATCGAAGCAGCGGCTGATAAATCAGAGGATGACTATACGTTCCTGGTTTCTTACTATACAAACAGAAAGAATCCGGAAAAAGTAAACGAAATCAGGACTGCTTATAAGGAGAAATTTCCTGAAGCTGTTTATTTTCAGCGCGTGCAGTTTAATGAGTTCAACCGTGAAGGTGATATTACAAAAAAGCTTGAACTGGCGGACAAATTCCGCAAGGACTATCCCTCAAGTGAGTATCTTGATGACTTAAATGATATTCTGATTAACTGGTACCGCGACAACAAAAAATATGATGACGCACTCCGGTATATAGATATGCACAAAGAGAAAGTCCGCCCCTACCGCTACTTTATGCTTGCGCTCAGAATGTATGAGGAAGAATACGATGCTCAGACAGCACTGAAAGTGGCTGATATGGGTATCGCGAAAGCAAAGGCGGAATATGAGAATCCTGTTGATAAAAAGAGCGCGGCTGAAAGCGAAGCTGACTGGAAAGAAGGCCGGGGCTCTCTGATCGCGATGAATCTTTATGTGAAAGGCCTCTTGCTTGAACAGCTTGGTAAAAAGAGTGAAGCGCTTGCCGTAATGCAGGAAAATTATTCCTACGCAAAAGGAACGGATGACAAATATAACGCGCTTCATGCAAGGCTGCTTCTGGCAGAAGGAAAAACCGCGGAAGTGATAAAGCTCTGTGAAGACGCAGTACTGCGCGGGTACGATAATACACAGGTTGCTGAAACACTCCGCGAAGCGTATATAAAGAAAAACGGCAGCGAAAGCGGATTTGCCGAATATCTCTCTGCCCTTGAAAAACCGCAGCGCGATAAACTGATCAGCAAACTCGAAAAGGATCTGATGAATGAACCGGCTCCGCAGTTCACTCTGGTTGATCTGAGCGGGAAAGAAGTTTCGCTCAGCGACTATAAAGGAAAGACGGTAATTGTTGATTTCTGGGCTACCTGGTGCGGACCCTGTCTCCAGTCGTTCCCCGGTATGCAGAACGCCGTTGACAAATTCGCAAAGGATGAAAATGTGAAGTTCCTTTTTGTGAACGCGTGGGAACGGGTTGCTGATAAAAAAACCAACGCTGAAGACTTTATCGCTAAGAAGAAATATACGTTCCATGTGCTGATGGATTATGAAAACAAGGTAATCTCTGATTTCGGCGTGCAGGGAATTCCGACAAAGTTTATCGTGGATAAAAACGGAAATATCCGCTTTAAATCGGTTGGTTTCTCAGGCAACACCGATCACATGGTGAAGGAAATTGAAGCAATGGTCGCCATGGTGAAATAACAGCAATGGAACAGGCCGGACTTCACAGAGCTCTCTGGTGGGAGGAGCATAACTCCGGCAAACTCCTTTGCACCCTGTGCCCCCGCTACTGCACTATCGGCGAGGGGCAGCACGGCTTCTGTTATATACGGCAGAACCACAACAACATATTATATACATCGGGCTACGGCAGGCCGACAGGCTTTGCCGTGGATCCGGTGGAAAAGAAACCCCTCAGCCATTTTTTTCCTGGCACCAAAATTCTCAGTTTCGGCACTGCAGGATGCAATCTCGGATGCAAGTTCTGCCAGAACTGGTCTATCAGCAAGGCAAAGCTTGACGCGGAAGATGCACTCTATGTAACTCCCGGTCAGGTAATTGCTCTGGCGAAGAAATACCGAACTCCCTCCATTGCTTTTACCTATAACGATCCGGTTATTTTCGGAGAATATGTGATTGACATAGCGCAGCTTGCGCGTGCAGAGGGAATTCATCCGGTTATGGTTACCGCCGGATATATTGACAAAGCAGCGCGTAGGGAAGTCTTCCGTGATATATCAGCTGCCAATGTTGACCTGAAAGCCTTCAGCGAGCACTTTTACCATAAACTCACCTTTAGCCATCTTCAGGACATCCTCGATACCCTGGTCTGGCTCCGGCATGAAACGGATGTACATCTTGAAATTACCACACTGCTGATACCGGAGGAGAATGATTCTGATGATGAAATCAAAAAGATGTGCGGCTGGATCCTTGAACATCTGGGGGATGATGTGCCGCTCCATTTCACAGCGTTTCATCCTGATTACCGCATGATGGACAAAAAACCGACACCTCCTGCCACGGTAAAGAGAGCATATCATTTTGCGCGCTCAGCAGGGCTGAAATATGTATATACGGGTAATATTCACTGGGATGAAGGGCAGATAACCTGCTGCCCGGGCTGCGGCAAAGAGCTCATCAGGAGAAGCTGGCATGAAGTGCAGATGAATTTATTGAAAGATGGCGCCTGCCCCTCCTGCGGTACCCACATCGCCGGAAGATTTCAGTAACCCGCAGTTACTTTTTTTAATTCTCCATTCTCCCTTCTCAATTATCCATTATCCATTGTAAATTGTACATTGCTTTCTCCATTGTCCCAAGTGTCCCCATTGTCCCAGCAAAAAGGTAACTTGGGAACTAAAACCCCTCCCCCTTTTTTATATCTGTAGTTAATCAATTTTCAAGCACATGATTCAGTTAAAAAATATAGTAAAATCCTACCATGAGGCAGACACCCGCCACACGGTATTAAAAAACCTTGACCTGGAGATCTCTCAGGGGGAAATAATCGTCCTTCTTGGGAAAAGCGGTTCAGGCAAATCCACCCTGCTCAACCTGATCAGCGGCATTGACCTCCCCGACAGCGGCAGCATACGGCTCAGGGGACAGGAAATTACCGGGATGAGTGAGAAAGAACGCACCCTCTTCCGCAGAAAGCATATCGGTTTTGTCTTTCAGTTTTTTAACCTGATGCCCACACTCACGGTTGCTGAAAATCTGCAGCTGGGGCTTGAACTGAACGGGCTTCCGGTGAACGGAAAAATCAGCACTATCCTGGAACAGACCGGCCTGCTTCATAAAATGAACAGCTATCCCGACACTCTCTCGGGCGGGGAACAGCAGAGGATTGCTATTGCCCGTGCGCTTATTCACGAACCGGAGTATATTCTTGCCGATGAGCCGACCGGAAATCTTGATTATGAAACCAGCGGAAGAATTGTTGACCTGCTTGACCTGCTGGTAAGGCAGACAGGAAAAACCATGATAATGGCGACTCACAGTCCCGAGGTAATCGGGCTGGCTGACAGAGTGCTTACGGTAAAAGAAGGGAAGATTAATGAACTGGACAAGGAGAAGTTGATTGTCAAAGCTCCTTAACCGGACTTCGCTCCGCTGGCTGCTGAAACATCCCTGGCAGTTCTGGCTTTCGGTGGCGGGTATTGCGCTGGGTGTAGCGATCATTGTCGCCATTGATATTGCAAACGGCAGCGCTGAACGAGCATTCCGTCTTTCGATGAATACTGTTGCGGGAAAGGCAACACATCATATCATCAGTGCCTCAGGACAGATTCCTGACAGTATATACCGGAACATCCGCCTTACCCCCGGAACGGGAGACCTGGCCCCGGTGATTGAAGAATATGCTGTGCATGACGCTGAGGAGAAGCGGATTTACCAGCTTCTTGGCCTGGATATCTTTGCTGAAGCGCAGTTCCGTGATTACCTGAATTTTACCGACAGCTCTTTTACCGGAAATCTTGGCATCTTCCTGCTTGGCAGGAATACCATTCTTGTCAGCGGCAACAGTTCACTTGCCGGATTATATAAAAGCAGGGAGCCGGTCCGTTTTATCATCAATGGGAAGGAACATGAATTCACCGTTGCCGGTTTGATTGCCGCAAAAAAGGATGATACCTCGCTTGAAAATGTCATTATCATGGATATTGCTTCCGCCGCAGCAGTCACGGGGAGAAACGGATATATTGACTATGTCAATACCATTCTGCCGGATAAGGAATCAGAAAAGTATATAACATCACTCCTTCCGGAAGGATACTCCATTGAGCGCTCTTCCGCCCGGTCACGGACGGCTGAACAAATGCTTGAAGCATTTACCATCAATCTGACCGCACTAAGTCTCCTTGCGCTCATCGTTGGCATCTTTCTGATATATAACAGCATATCGTTTTCCGTAGTGCAGAGGAAACAGCAGACGGGAATCCTCCGCTGCATCGGGGTGACTTCACAGGAAATCTTCGGTCTGATTATTAAGGAGTCTCTGATTATCGGTGCGGCGGGAACCGTGATTGGACTCCTGCTTGGATATATCCTCTCAACCCGTCTGGTTGAACTGATCGCTCAGTCAATTAATGATCTTTATTTTGTGGTGACGGTAACGGAGATTCATACTGATCCGCTGCTGATTGCAAAAGGAGCCGCTGCGGGAATGATCGCAACACTTCTTTCGGCGCTGCATCCTGCATGGCGAGCATCGCGCATCCCTCCGGCACACTCCCTTATCCGCTCTTCGCAGGAAACAGGGGTTACCGGAAAACTGAAATTATTCACCCTTGCAGGAATTCTTCTTCTCGCGTCAGGGGTAATAATCCTGCTGCTGCCGGTGAATTTCATCTGGCTGAGTTATGCGGGTATTCTTCCCGTTATTCTGGGATTTGCGGCGCTTACCCCTCCGCTCATTGTATATACCCACCGCCTCGTCGCCCCGGTGATGAAGCGGCTCTTCGGGCTGACGGGGAGCATCGCCTCAGGGAGTATGGTGCGGAATATCAGCCGTACCTGGATTGCTATTGCCGCTCTTTCGGTTGCGGTATCGGCGAGCATCGGGGTAGGAACCATGGTCAGCAGTTTCAGGACAACGGTTACTGAATGGCTCTCAAGCCGCCTCCGTGCGGATTTATATATATCAGCCCCGTCATTGGTTTCCCGCAAAATTGACGGCACTCTTCCTGAGTCGCTTCCGGTGAAACTCAAGGATGCATCGTTTACCCGGGATATGAATTTCTTCAGGGAGATAACTATCCGCCAGGATGAAAAACAGTACCGGCTGCTGGGAGTTTCAATGGGGAAGGAAAGCTATACCGGTTACCGCTTTAAGGGGGGTGATCCTGAGGATATATGGGAGAAATTCCACAACGGAGAAATTCTCATAACAGAACCTTTCGCCTTCAGGCATGACCTTGAGGCAGGGGATGAGCTTATGCTGAAAACATCATCCGGAGAGAAAAACTTCAGGGTTGCGGGTATATACTATGATTATGCCTCGGATGAGGGGCTCATAAGTATGGATTACAATCACTTTAAGCGGCACTGGTCGGTTAACGGTATATCAGGAATTGCTCTTTTCCTGAACAATGGCGCTGATACTGATGAAACAGCATCATATATTAGAAACCTGAGCAGTGACGGACAGCAGTTTTTAATCAGGACAAATAAATTCCTGCGAGAGAGTTCCATAGAAATATTTGACCGGACGTTTCTGATCGCAAAAGCCCTGCAGCTTCTTGCAATCATTGTTGCCTTTGCCGGCATCCTGAGTTCGTTTATGTCCGTTCAGCTTGAACGGGGAAGGGAACTTGGCATCATGCGTGCAAACGGATTTCTCCCACGGCAGATTTTTGGCATTCTGACCATGCAGACTTCACTGATGGGGCTGATATCCGGACTGCTCGCCATTCCCCTCGGCACTATTCTCGCCTGGGTGCTGGTCTTTATTATCAACAAGCGCTCATTTGGCTGGACTATGCAGTTTACGCCGGTACCATCCATACTGCTGGAAGGGGTGGTGCTTGCTCTTCTTGCCGCACTGATTGCAGGTATATATCCCGGACTGAAAATGGCATCAGCCTCTCCCGCCGCCGCTTTGAGGAGTGAGTGATGAAACAAGTTCTCGTATTTACCATGCTGATGATTCTGGCAGCAGGCTGCGGTGATCAAGCTGATCAGCAGAAAAACGGATCTTCTCTTTCTCTCAGTTCACTCATGTCAGGTGAGGAAGATTCCCTCTATATGCGCGCGTTTCCCGGAGGTGAATTTACCTTCCCCGCTGACCATGGCCCGCATCCCGGATATAAAACCGAGTGGTGGTACTTTACCGGTAATCTTGTTTCTGATGAGGGGAGAGAGTTCGGTTATCAGTTTACCATCTTCAGGACTGCGGTGTCTCCTCATGTTACCCGGTCTGGAGGCTGGCTGACCAATAATATATACATGGGGCACTTTGCCCTGACGGATATATCCGGTGAAAAGTTTTATTACTTTGAACGCTTCAGCCGGGACGGAAACAATCTCGCCGGAGCGCAGGCATCCCCCTTGAAGGTATGGCTTGAAGACTGGAATATTGAGGAGCGGTCATATATACCCGCAATGAATTTCCCGCAGGTACAGCTTTCCGCTGCCGGCGGTGATGTTTCGATTAATTTGTCTCTTGATCCGGTAAAGCCCCTGGTTCTGCAGGGGGACCGTGGCTACAGCAGAAAAGGGGATGATCCCGGCAATGCATCCTTTTATTACTCCCTGCCCCGCCTCCGCTCGGAAGGCAAAATATATATCAGGGATGAATCGTTTACCGTAAAGGGGTCTTCCTGGCTTGACCGGGAGTGGAGTACCTCAGCGCTCAGCGAAGATCAGCAGGGGTGGGACTGGTTCTCCCTCCAGTTTGATGACGGTTCCGAAATGATGTATTACCAGCTACGTAAAAAAGACGGTACGGCAGACCGCTGGAGCAAGGGGCTGTTTATCTACCCGGACGGCACAACCCGGCTTCTGAAAAAGGAGGATGTAAATCTCACGGTAACTGAATTCTGGGAAAATGATGAGGGAGACCGTTACCCCTCCGGCTGGAAACTCGAAGTTCCCTCGGAAAAGCTTTCTCTTGAAATTGTACCTGCGGTCAAAGATCAGGAATTGAAAGTGACGGTCCGCTATTGGGAAGGAGCCGTCCGGATTACAGGAACCAAATCCGGCAAAGGCTACGCCGAACTGACGGGATACTCGAAATAATTGTGAATTGTGAATTCTGCATTAACGCCCAATGTCCATGGTGTCCCCATTGTCCCCAAAACTCTCCCGCAGATTTCCGCAGAAAAAAATCTCAACTCTCAATTCTCAATTCTCCATTGAAATTCATACTTCATAATTGATAATTCATAATTGTTTAGACTTTTGTCTTGACAAACCGGACAAATGTCTGTATGTTTGGAAAAAGATTTTGAAAGATTACCATGGTACCCGAAATCTATTCCACAGAAAACGGAGATGAAGAAATGTTACTGATAAGAGACAGAATGGAGCTTTTCAGGGCTTCGGCAAAGGGGGTATCATCCTCCCTGATCCCAAAACTCCTTAAAATAACCGGCCTTCGTAAAGAAATTGTTGCCGCCATTCTTAGTATTTCAGTTAAAACCCTTGACCGTTATCTGGCCTCACCGGTTACCCTTACTCCTTCATCAAGTGAGCTCCTTATTAAAACGGTCACTCTCTATACACGGGGTGCTTCACTCTTCGGCTCACTTGAAAATTTCAGAGAGTGGATGTCAAAACCTGCTTTTGGTCTTCAGGGGCTGGTCCCGGTAACTCTGCTCACCACTGCCTCAGGCATAGACCTGATCTCTGAAGAACTCGGCCGCCTTGAAGCCGGCGATCTTGCCTGATTTTTATTAAAAATGGTAGTGTACAGAATTACAACTGCTCAATGGGCTGGCAGGCTCAGTCCGTCAGGATATGCAGCAAGGTGGAATCACGCAGGGGATTATGTCCTTTATGCCTCAGAACACCGCTCCCTTGCCTGTCTGGAAAACCTGATTCACCGGAGCGGAAATGCTTTTGCAGGGGAGTTTTTTATTACTGAAATCCTGATTCCTGATGAGGTTTCAGTTGAAGTACTGCCGGTACCCCTTGCGAATGCGATCTTTAATACCCATGAGTCTTTGCTGAAAACTGGTGAATTTGGACACCATTGGTACACCTCCGCCCGCAGCTGCATCCTGAAAGTCCCCTCGGTTCTGATCAGGCGGGAGCATAATTTTGTGATTAACACCCGCCATCCCTTATTTGCTGAAATTAAAACCGGTTTGATAGAACCCTTCCTCCTCGACCCCCGCTTTCATACTTCATAATTCATAATTCACAATTCATATTTCATACCTCATAATTCGTCCCTCATAATTCCCTAACTACTTTAGTCTCTTTTCCGTAAATTTCGTGATTATAATAAAAGTAATCCCCGAATTGCCCCGGTAACCCCGGGCAGGTAAATCCGGGCTGTATTTTTCGATTTTCAGGATAGTGAATGTTTAAGAGAGCAATTGTTTTACTCCCCCTTGCGCTGCTTTTCCTTACCGGATGTTCCGGTCTGAAGGAAACCGCCAATATGACCGCCGAAGAGCGGTTTGAGGTAGCTATGGAATACTTTAATGATGAAAGCTACGATCTGGCGATCAATGAGTTTGAAGCCATCATGCTGCAGTTCCCCGGAAGCGAGCGCTATGATGATTCCCAGTTTTATTTGGCGAAATCCCGCTTTGAAAGAAGAGAATATCTCCTCGGTGCAAGTGAGTTCAGCAAACTAATCCGTAATATTCCCGCGAGCAGTTTTGTTCCGGAATCCCAGTTTATGCTTGCCGAATGCTACTATCAGCTTTCGCCCCCCTTTTCGCTGGATCAGCGTTACAGCCGTAAAGCGATCGAAGAGCTGCAGGCTTTTATAGATTTTTTCCCCTCAGACCAGCGTGTTCCTGAGGCTGAAACCAGGATTAAAACCCTGACGGAAAAGCTTGCCGAAAAGGAATACAACAGCGCGTATATCTACGAAAAGATGGAGTATTACACCGCAGCCCTGCAGTATTATGCTGCCGTGGCTGAAATCTATCATGATACGAAATACGCTCCTATTGCATCTGCCGCGCGTATCCGTCTTCTTGCAGACCGTTCCCGCAATAAGGAAGCGCTTAAGGAAATCGAAAATTTTATAAAGCGTTATCCGGATGATGCGGCTCTGAAAGAGATGCTTGATCTTCAGGCAAAAATTGCCCCATCAGTTCTCTCGAGCAATTAGATGAAGGGAAAACTGATGAACCTTTCCGTTGTGACCATGACGGAACTGGTTCTGCCTCATCACACGAATACCCTCGGCAATCTGCTTGGCGGACAGCTGATGCACTGGATTGATATCTGTGCCGCGCTGGCCGCGCAGAAGCACTCCTCGCGCACCTGCGTGACCGCGTCGGTGGATAAAATTGACTTTCACCACCCGGTACGGCTTGGTGAAATTGTCACCCTGATTGCCTCGGTGAACCGGGTGTTCAACACCTCCATGGAGGTTGGTGTAAAGGTATATACCGAGTCATATATACAGGGAACAAAGACTCATTCCAATTCAGCATATCTTACCTTCGTCGGGGTTGACGGTGCCGGGAAACCGGTGCCTGCCATTCCGGTAATTCCCGAAACAGCAGAGGAGAAGCGCCGGTTCGATGAAGCGCTTGTCAGACGAGATGCCCGGCTTTCTGCCAGAAAACCTCTTTCATAAATTCTTTCTTCTGCTCCTGCCGGCGGAACTTCTGCTTTCACAGATTCCGGTCGGGGGATTCGTCCGTTATGACCGGCACGCGGTTCCTGCCGGATATACTTCCTTTGTTACGCTTAATTACAATGATGATGCTTATACCGATTTCCTTCTTTACGGCGGTGCCGGAAAGGATATGGATCTGGTAGCCGGATTCCGTGGCAATAAGCTGAAGCAGGAACGGAAAGTGCGCCCTTCGGTTAAAGCCGAATATATACTCAACTTCCGCGAAAAAGGGGTCCGCGGTGAATCTATCTTTCTCACTTCCCCCTCGATGCTCAGAAGCGAGTCGGCACTGATTACAGAAAGAGGAAATTATTCTCTGCGCCGTTCTTTCAGGCATACGGAGTATCCCCGCACCGTCTCATCTGAAGATATTAACGGTGACGGTCTGCCCGATCTTCTTCTTGCCGGTATTAATTACAGCGGAATGAGCATTTTTACGGCAAAAGGGAACAGTTATGAGGAAACCCGCCTGAATAAGGGAGAGTCTTTTGAGTATGCTCTTTTTGCCGATGTAAATCATGACGGACTTCCCGATATCCTTGCGTGGTCCCCTTTCCGCCAGTCGGTATATATCCTGACGAACAACCGCCGCGGTGCGTTCCGCTTTGAACGCAGCATGAGCACTGCTGCCGGTGTAAAGGGTCTTTACGCTTATGATATTAACCTCGACGGATACAATGATATACTTCTCCTTTTTGATGACAGGGTAACGGTGCTGTATGCTGAACCAACCGGGGCCTTTGTTCGTACTGCGGATGTTGCCGCAGGACACGGGGCTGCTAAAATGGTGATTGGTGACTATAACCGTGACGGACGAATTGACCTGGCGCTTCTGTACCTTCCGGCCGGTAAAGCTGCCGCGTTCTTTCAGAAAGAAGATGAAAAGTTTTCGGAACCTTTTACTCTCTATAACGGATCGGGTGTTACCGATATTACCAACTATTTCAGCCGCTTTATTGACGGTATTGCCCTGCTTGACTCGGCAGGCTATATACACACCGTCACCAGGACCGGTTCTCCGGGAGATGAACTGACTATGGTGAGCGGCGGACTCCCGGCTGTGCTCAGTACCTTTGATATGGGGAATAACGGTATAACTGATCTGGTCTGGTATGACCGGAATCTCTCCTCACTCCGCTTTTTGATGCGTGACGGAAGCGGCAGGCCTGCCGTGATATATACCCGTCCGGTTATGTCTGTCCCGGATAAAATTTTTGTCAGCGATGATGACCCCCGGGTGAAATCACTACTCCTCTGGAAGCATGGCTCCCGCTACCTGGAATTGGTGAGTGCGGATCTGGAATCTTTCAAAATAGCAAGGCACGATCTTTACCTTGACGGGAAAATTGAGGATGTCCGCTTCGTCTCGGGGGAACAGGAAACCGAGTTCGCGGTTATCACCAGCCGTGCCGGTACCTTCCGCTACCGCAGGTTTGCCTTTCGCGGAGGCAAGGCGGAACGGCTAATTGAAATTGAACTGGGAAGTGCCCTTGTGCATACCCTGATTGACAGGGAAGGCGGTGTTTACCTCTTTAAAAATACGGGGCTTATCACTACATTGGAATTCCGTAAATTAGGTACTGCTGAAACCGGCGTAACCCTCTTCAGAACGGAAAAAGGAAAGATTGACCCAAAATCCTTCTTCCTGATTCCGGCTGATGAAAAGGGAAATGAGGCTGTTTTTGGTCTGGTACGGAAAGATAATGAAGAAGTTTTTTTAGTAAGGAATTTGCGCGTAACATCGTATATAGACAATAAAAGAGGTGCTGACGCGGCACTTGATGCCCTGAGACAGGAATCGGAAATCACCCTCCGCAGGCGCGGCAGGGAGGTCTCCGTCTGGTTTCTCACTGCCGATCCGAGAGAATTGCTGAACCTCAGCTTTTCTGCCTCTGACGGGAGATCCACTTCACGGAAAATCAGGAGGGCGGATGATATCAGCGATTTTCTTGTGAGGAAACTGACCCGCAACAGAAGTTATCTGGTTACCGCCTCCGAAGACGGCAATATCAGGTTCAGAGGTTTGTGATCAGACTCCTTTTTCTTTTGATATATATGCTTTCCTTTCAGGTTATTGCCGGTGATGGTGCCGGTATATCCCTTGCCGCAAAAAAGGATTCCCTCAGCCGGATTCTCTCACACAGCTATGACGGTGAACCGGTTAAATGTGCGTTTGGTCTGGTGAATGAGGTCATCCTCGGGACCGCTGCCTCTGAAAGAAATCAGCAGAATCTTTCTCCGCTTCTATTCCGACCGGTGACTGATACCTCTGTAATTACTCCGCGCGGATTCTTTCGTGTGCATTACAATAAAAGCGGAAATGATGCCCCGGCATACAGCATTGAGGAACTGCTGCTTGCGGCAGACTCTTCGTATATATATGAAACAGCCTACCTCGGATTTCCCCCTCCTCCGTTTGACAACGGACAGGGAGGTGATTCGCTCTACGATATTTACATCCTGAACCTCGGCGGAGTGTATGGCTTTACGGAAATTGAAGATGAAATAGTCCCCGGTTCCCAGCGGTATACCAGCTATATTATGATGGATAATGACTTCCTGGGATTTTATACCACCGGCATCGAGGCAGCCCGCGTTACCGTGGCTCATGAAATTCATCATGGTATTCAGATAGGCAGCTATATCGTGCGCCAGCAGAACGGCGGTATCATTGATACCTGGTTTTATGAAATGACCTCCACCGCGATGGAGGAGTTTGTTTTTGATTCGGTGAACGACTACTACGGCTATCTGAATTCATTCTTTACCGGTGCCGACCGCTCCTTCGCTCAGAACTCCGGATATAACCTTGCCCACTGGAATATATATCTCCGTGACAGGCACAATGACCTGACCATGTTCACCGATCAGTGGACTCTGCTTAAGGACTTCCGCGCCCTTCAGGCGATTGAGTACAGTCTGACTGACCGGGGAAGTTCATTTAAGGAATCACTTCATGAATTCTCTGTCTGGTGTTATTTTACCAACTACCGCTTTAAAGCAGGATATTTTGAAGAGGGGATATCATACCCCGCCATGAAACCCCGGGTTACGGCAAACATGAACTCATCCCTTCTTTCCATGCAGTTCCTTCTGAAGCCCGCTTCGCTGAATTATATACAGACGGTAAATACACGCGGCGGACTGAGCGATACGCTGTTTATTATCTATGTGAACGGCGATGTCCGGCTCGGTATTGACAGCATGAACTCCCTTACAGCACTTTCCATGCTTCTCTCAGATTATAACGCAACCGGTTCAATAAAGCTTACTGATTATTATTACCTGAGAACGGAAACCCTGCAGCCCTTACTCTGGTCCTTTGGCGCTGTGCTGAATAATTTTTTGATCCCCTCCGGAGGCATAGGCGGTTATACCATGAAGGATGCATATCCATCCCCATTTATCTACAGCCGGCACCAGGGGGTTACTATTCCCCTAGAGCAGAACCGGATTTCCGGAGAACTGGATTTTGCGGTATATACCGCTTCGATGGATCTGGTCTGGTCTGAACTGGTACGGACTACCTTTGAGGGGCAGAATGTGGTGAAATGGAATCCGGTTCGGAACAGCAGGAATGAAAAACTCCCGTCGGGGGTATATCTTTACATCCTCCGCAGGGATGATTTTGTGCAGAAAGGAAAATTCACGGTTATACATGAGTAGCTATTCACTTTCAGTTTCGGGACTGACAAAAATATTCGGCAGACGATTAATTTTCAGGGGGATTGACATGGAAATAGCCGGACCAGGTATTTACGGTATATCCGGAATCAACGGTTCAGGGAAATCCACCTTTGTCAAGATTATTGCCGGACTTCTCACCCCCTCAAAAGGGATGGTTGAGCATAAACTCGGCGGGAAAAAAGCGGAGGATGAGGAACTCCCCGGTATCATTGGTCTTGCTTCCCCTTACCTGATGCTCTATGATGAGTTCACCGCGGAGGAAAATATTGACTTTTTTTCTAAGGTGCGCGGAGGTAATTTCAGCAGCGAAAGAATGAGGAATTTGTTTGAGTATTTCGGACTGACGGAGCGGAAAGACGATCTGCTGAAAACCTATTCCTCCGGCATGAAACAGAGGGTGAAATTCATCTTTGCCCTGCAGCATCAGCCGCAATTATTGATTCTTGATGAACCGGTATCCAATCTGGATATTGCCGGCAAAAACCAGATATATGACATGGTGCGCGAATACGCAAAAGATCACGTGGTGGTTGTTGCCTCTAATGAGGAAGGTGACCTGGCGCTCTGCTCCCGGGTGATATATCTTGGCGACTATAAAAACAACGGGAACGGGGAGGGAAGATGAAACAGGCAATAGCATTATTCCGCAAGGACCTGTCATCGGAAATCCGTACCCGTTACGCGATCAACTCTTTGCTGATGTTTATCATCGTTACGATAAGTGTGATACTCTACGCGATCGGTCAGGAAAAAATATCTGATTACCTGACCGGCGGACTCCTCTGGGTGATCGTATTTTTTACCGCAATGTCCGGTCTCTCCCGTACCTTCGTCTCCGAAGAAGAACGGGGAACAGTGATGGCTCTGCAGCTGAGTGCCACCCCTGATACGGTTCTTTCCGGAAAGTTTTTGTTCAACCTGGTGCTGATGTTCTCCATGAATATCATCATCCTGGTGTTATACAGCCTGCTTTTTGAGGCGTTCGTGCTGAAAAACCTCTCCCTGTTTCTGGCTGCCTATCTGCTTGGAAACATAGGAATTGCTTCAGCATCAACCGTAATCGCGGCAATTATCTCAAAAGCGGGCTCAAAAGGAACCCTGTACCCGGTACTGGCGTTCCCGATTCTCCTGCCGCTGATGCTGACTCTCATCGAAACAACAAAGATGTCCATGGATGGCACACCTTTTGATGAGTCTTTAGTAGAACTTGCCGTATTGGGCAGTTATAATGTCGTCATGATAGCAGCTTCCTATCTTTTGTTCGACATTATATGGAAGGATTAAAAGGGCTAATCACAAAAAAACAAAGAAAATGAAAAGCAACATTCTAAAAGTGTCTCTTTTCCTGCTGCTGGCGTTTGTAACCGTGGCAGGACTGGCATTTCCCATAGTTGAGAAACCGGCTCATTGGTATGAGTTTCCTCTCATTCCCGGACTGGAAGAGAATGCAAAAATCATCTTTTTCCACGTCCCCACAAGCTGGGTTTCTGTTATCGCATTCTTTATGTCCACAGTGTTCAGTATCATGTACCTGCGGAAAAAAAGAATTGAGGATGATTATAAAGCGTATACAGCCGCTCAGCTCGGCATGATTTTTACCATCCTGGCAACCGTAACCGGAGCCATCTGGGCAAAATTCGCCTGGGGTGCCTTCTGGAGCTGGGATCCGCGGCAGACTTCCATTTTTGCCCTGATGCTGATCTATGGTGCCTACTTTGCGCTCCGCTCGGCCATTGAGGATGATGAGAAACGCGCACGGCTCTCGTCGGTCTATTCAATTATCGCGTTTATTACCGTCCCTTTTTTCGTCTTCATTATGCCGAGAATTATGCGCGGACTCCACCCCGGCTCAGCCGATGACAGCCATTCCGGCCCGGTTGTGAATTTTAAAATGGATCAGAATATGCTTCTGATTTTTTACCTCTCCCTGCTCGGATTTACCATCCTCTACTGGTGGATGTGGTCCGTGGGACACCGCTCGCTCGCTTTAAAAGAAAAAGTACAGAAAAATTATAACTGAGGATTTAATGGAATTTTTATCACAGAATGCTATATATATCGTACTCATTATCGCCCTGATCGTATGGGCAGGAATCTTTGGCTATCTTTGGGTCATGGATAAGCGCCTGCAGGGTATTGAAAAGGAAATGAAAAAATAAACATCAGGAAGGACAACGATGAAAAAGAATAAATTCATGTTCGGCGGAATCATTGTGACCGTGTTTCTCGGTCTGATGATCTACCTCTTCACACAAAGTAATATCCAGTATGTGAGCAATTTCACTACCGTCATGGAAAAAGGACGCACCGTGAAAGCAACCGGCAGCTGGGTTAAGGAAAAGAACTATCAGATTGATAAACAGAATAAAACCTTTACCTTCTTCATGAAAGATGAAGCTGGTCAGGAGATGAAAGTGGTCTTTGACGGCACCATACCGAATAATTTTGAAGTGGCTACCAGTGTGGTGGTAACCGGTAAATATGAAAACGGTTACTTCCATGCAAAGGATATCCTTACCAAATGCCCTTCAAAATATGAGGAGCAGTATGAGGAAAAAGGCGGTGAACATCCGGAGAATGTGAAAATATGATCGGCAGTATTGTATTAACTCTTGCTCTTGCAATGAGTGTTTTTTCCATGGTGATGTATTTCTACACGTACCGCGGAGCAAAAAACACACTCGCTCTTGCCCGCCTCTCCTATCATGCGATGGCGATGCTGGTAATTATTGCATCCACCATTCTTCTCTATTTTATCCTGACACATCAGTATCAGTATAAATATGTTTACAGCTACTCGAGCAGCGATCTTCCCCTTGGCTACCTGATAGCCACTTTCTGGGCAGGTCAGGAAGGAAGCTTCATGCTGTGGCTGCTGCTTACGGCAATCATCGGTATCTTCCTTCAGTCCTATGCTTCGAGGATGGGTGACCTTGAACCCCGTCTGATGATGGTGTATGCACTGGCAACTTCATTCCTGCTCACCATGGTTTCCCCCATGCTGAAGAGCCCCTTTGCGTATCTCTGGACCGATCCGGTTTTTGTTGATATCAAAAATGTGAACCAGTCCATTTTTAGTATACAGGCACTGCAGGGATTCTTTTTCAGTGATCCCTCAAACGGAACAAATTTCCTGAAGATCAGTTCGGATATACTGCCGGTGCTTTCATCTCTTGGCATGTCCGTAAATGATGTGATTATTCAGGGAAAAGGGCTGAACCCTCTGCTGCAGAATTTCTGGATGCAGATTCATCCCCCGATTCTTTTTGTCGGTTTCGCTATGGGAACCGTCCCTTTTGCTTTTGCGATGGCGGCTCTTATTAAAAACGATTACCGCGACTGGGTACGCCAGTCATTCCCCTGGATTCTGGGAGGAGCAGGAGTTCTCGGACTCGGCATTATGCTCGGCGGCTACTGGGCTTACGGAATTCTCGGCTGGGGCGGTTACTGGGCATGGGACCCGGTTGAAAACTCAAGTCTGGTTCCCTGGCTGATAAGCGTTGCCGCAATTCACACCATGGTGGTGCAGCGGAAAGATCAGGGGAAAGACCCTAACCGCATCGGACGCTACGCAGTGACCAACCTCATTCTTTCGATGAGTATATACATCCTCGTTCTTTACAGCACATTCCTCACCCGCAGCGGTGTGCTTGGTGATGCTTCGGTTCATTCATTTGTTGATCCGGGCATGATTGTGTATCTCTTCCTGATTACCCTTATCGGCTCATTTGCAGCACTCGGGGCGGGAATGGTTATCTACCGCTGGAAAACCCTGAGTGCCGCGAACGCTGAGGCAAGAAGCGAAGAGGAACTCCTTTCGCGGGAACTTTCACTTTTTACTGCTGCCGTGGCAATGACTGCTTCAGCGATTATCGTCTTTACCGGAACATCGGCTCCCATATTCGGGCAGTCGGTGGATATTGTCTTTTATGATGATATGCACATCCCTCTTGCGATAATTATCATGTTCCTGAACGGCATGAGTCTGCTGCTGAAATGGAAAGCCACTAAAGGTGCAGAATTATTTAAGAAGCTGCGCTGGCCTGCGATACTTTCACTTGCGATCACAGCCGCAGTGATAATTTTCGGCGGTGTGACAAACATTATGATGATACTCATGACGCTGAGTTCTGCATTTGCACTTATCGTTAACGGAGAGATTGCTTACAAGATCTTTACCGGAAAACCGAAAATGGCAGGCGCGTATATAGCCCACATGGGTATTGCATTCTTTATACTTGGTGTGGTTGGTTCGGCCGGTCACAGTATTGAAAAGGATATTGATCTGCCGAAAGGACAGACGGTTGAAGTATTTGGCCATAAGCTTACCTTTACCGGCTATAACGGCATTGAAAACAATAAGAAATTTGCGTTTAATGTGGATGTCCTCAAGGGAGATGAAAAATATACCGTTTCCCCGGTGATGTATATCAGCGACTTTAATCAGGGACTGATGCGTGAGCCGGATATCCTGATGGGTCTCACAAAGGACCTTTATATATCACCGCTCGGATTTGAAGAGGCCGGGGCTGACCATGCGGAAGGTAATGAAATAACCCTTACCGTGGACGAAGAAACCCGGGTGCAGGGACTTAAAATCAAGTATGTTGATTTTGTAAAGCCTGACATGACCGCAATGATGGGAGGCGGTGACTTTGTGATGGGCGCAAAACTTTCCGTTGAAAAGGACGGACAGGTTTTTGCAATGGATGCTCTGATGAGGAGCACCGGCGGCAATGTAACTTTTGACGTGCTGGAGATACCCGGTTCCGATCTGAAGATACAGCTGAAAAAAGTTGACCCTGCCACAAAGAATGCTGACTTTGTGGTATCAGGCGGCAGCCATGACGGTCACAACCATGCAACGGGTGAAGTGCTGAGTGTAACCGCGAGCATTAAGCCCTATGTAAATCTGGTATGGCTCGGAGTAATTGTTATGACCGCGGGATTCTTCTTCTCGATGTTCCGCCGTCTTGACGAAACCGTCCCCTCAGGCAGCAGCGAAAACTAAAACTATCTGAAAAAAAAGCCCCGCAGATGCGGGGCTTTTTTGTTTTAAATATTCGTGGTGATTCGTGTTATTTGTGGCAGATTTCAATTTTTCATTTTTACTTGTTCATTGTACATCGCACATTGGTATATATTCATGTCATTCCCGGCAAAAATTCACAATTCATACTTCATAATTCATAATTACTTTCCCGTGTATTTCTGCACCGTCTTATGCATCAATGCAAACACATATCCCAGCCCGATACCAATAAGCGCGCCGCCGATAATGTCGGACGGGTAATGCAGTCCGAGATACACCCTTGATAAGGCTATCAGTCCCGCGGTAATAAAAAGCAGATACTTCAGGTTTGGATAGAGCCGGACAAAAAACATTGCCACCGCAAAATTGTTCAGTGCATGGTTTGAGGGGAAAGACCAGGTGCCGTTGCAGCCTAAAGGAGTGATAGCATCGCTTAGCGCCATGCAGGGCCTGGGCCGCTGAAAATATTCCTTCAGAATCCGGTAGCCGAGCTGATCGGATGCGACCACCAGCAGAAGCACAAAAAGAACAGCAAGCTTTCCCTTCTTCCCATCATTAAAAAAGAGAATTCCCAGAAGCACTGCGTAGGTGATATACCAGTTGTTTACATTGGTGATCAGGGAGAAAAACCTGGTGAAGGCCGCATTGGATATGGTATGGTTAAAAAAGTAAAATACCGCCAGGTCTATTGAGTAAAGAAAATCGGTCATGCTCTTGTTATACTATGGATGATTGAAGTTTTTACCGCGGAATGATGCCTGCTGCACTGCCCCTGCGGTCTAAAATTATTATATTTGCCGGGAAATATAGAAATAATTTGTTTATACTTGAGGGATGAAAAATAAAACGAATGCAACGGTAATCCAGTTCATCTATGACCAGGAAGAGCCGATTGAGAAAAAAAAGCAGCTCTATCTGAAGCAGCAGGCTGAGGAAAATCTCATCCTCCCCCTCAGAGTGATGTCCCTGCTCATTCTCCTTTCCGGTATCTTTGCAATGGTTTTTGAGGTGCGTTATTTTGCCGAACATTCCGTTCAGGTTTATATTGTCCGCCTGACAGCGACCCTCCTCTCCTTTGTTGTTCTTGCTGTTCTCTATTCCCGCCTGGCTCTTGCCAGGCCTGTTCTTCTGGTTCACGTCCTGCTGCTCACGATCGTTCTTTCGAGCGGATATATGATACTTCTCATCCCTTCAACGCTGGTGCTGAACAGTCAGATTGTCGGGCTGATGATCTTTACCTCCGCGCTTTTCCTGAGCTGGGATGTGCGTAATCAGATTATCACCGCGCTCTATTATTATCTGGTGTTCGCCGGTGCTATTCTTCTGAATGACCGGAGTATCTATTTCCTTCCCAATACATTTGAATCAGTTCTTTTTGTAGGCTTCATGGCATTCATCTCTGTTATCGGCAGCGCGGTTAACTTCCGGCTGAGAGGTGAACTGGCGGAAAAATCGGTCAGGGTGATTCTTTCCGAGCGCAAATTCCGCTCGATTATCGAACAGTCTGCCGAGGGAATATTCCAGACTTCACCAGAAGGAAAGTTTTTGACTGTTAATCCTGCACTGGCCCGCATTCTTGGTTACGGCTCTGAGCAGGAACTGATGGAGATGGAAAATATTGTAGAAATTTATGCCGACCCATTTGAACGCGCCGCGCTTATAAGCCAGGTGCTTGAGCAGAAAGAGGTGCGTGACTACCGGCTGAAACTTAAACGGAGGGACGGGGAAATTATAACCGTGCTCCTGAATGACCGGGTAGTGCAGGATGAGGTGGAACAGAGGTACTATTTTGAGGGAAGTCTGCGGGATATAACTGCTCAGGAAATGCTTGAACAGCAGCGTTCTGAAGCGGAAGCAAATCTCCTCCGTGAAAAAAACCGGGCAGATGAACTGGCCCGTGAAGCTCTTAAATCAGCTGAAATCAAAAGCCAGTTTTTGGCAAATATGAGCCATGAAATACGTACTCCGATCAATGGTATCCTTGGTTTTCTAGGTCTGGTGGAGAATAAATCCTACCGGAGTGAACAGGAACTGAAAGAATTTGTTTCCAGTGCTAAAAGCTCAGCGGAAACCCTTCTTGATCTGATTAACGATATCCTCGATTTCTCAAAGATTGAAGCGGGGAAAATGTTTCTGGAACAGAAACCCTTTCGCATTCAGAAGGTGCTGGCCGAAGCGGTTTCAATGGTGTCCCCCCGTGCAAATGAAAAGGGGCTGAAGATAGCAACACAGATTAAACAGAATACGACTGGTCAGCTGGTCGGCGATGCGGTGCGGCTCCGTCAGGTCTATGTAAATCTTCTCTCCAATGCGGTGAAGTTTACGCAGTCAGGGGGTATTAAAATCACCGTAAACATCGAAAAAATTGATGAGGATAACGTCCGCCTGACCAGTTCGGTAGCCGATAGCGGTATTGGCATTGATCCTGAAAAGCTGCCGCATCTTTTTCAGCCCTTCTCTCAGCTTGACGGCTCTTACGCAAGGAAGTTCGGCGGGACGGGACTTGGACTTGCCATCTGCCGCCAGATTCTTAATCTGATGAATGGCGGAATCCGTGCGGAAAGTGAAAAGGGGAAGGGAAGTACGTTCACCTTTTGGGCGATGATCGGCAGGAGGAATCAGCCGGCTGAAAAAGTAATAACGCACATTCTGCCTGGCGCTGAGGAGAAACCTTTGCAGCAGCGGGCTCTTACTTCGGTTGAAATCCGCTCGGAAGAATTACGGGTTCAGCGGGGCAAATACACCATCCTGCTCGCGGAAGATAATCCGGTAAATAAGAAAGTGGTGATGAGGGTTTTAACCGATTCCGGATTTAATGCGGATTCAGTCTCGAACGGTATCGAAGCGATTAATGCACTAGGAACCCCGGGCAAATATCATCTGATCCTGATGGATGTGCAGATGCCGGTGATGGATGGCCTGACTGCAACCGGAATGATACGTGAGCTGGAAAACTCTTACAGCCGCATCCCGGTAATTGCACTGA
This sequence comes from Ignavibacteriales bacterium, assembly GCA_015709675.1. Classification (NCBI taxonomy): domain Bacteria; kingdom Pseudomonadati; phylum Ignavibacteriota; class Ignavibacteria; order Ignavibacteriales; species Ignavibacteriales bacterium. The sequence goes on along the minus strand of CP054182.1, from coordinate 3,950,183 downwards.
CTGCGCATGCTCTTTCCGGTGACAGGGAAAAATGCATCTCGGCGGGAATGGATGATTATATAACCAAACCAATCCGCAATGATGAACTGATCAGTGCAATTGACCGTCATCTGAGGATTGATTATTCGAACCTGCTGGCCTCAGATCCGGAACCGGTAACAGCTCCCGAAGAGGAGAAAAATGGTACCATGATATTTGACCGGGTTCATTTTGGAGCAATCAGTCTTGACAATCCTGAATTCCAGAAAGACCTGATGCAGACTTTCATCCAGGACTGCGGCAGAAGAGTGGACAATCTTCATCAGGCGATTGAGGACCATAATCAGCCGGTGATCATTTCTGAAAGCCATACCATTAAGGGTTCAGCTTTCTCCATAGGGGCAATGCAGCTTGGCGAACTGGCAAAAGAGATTGAGGAACATGCCAGGGGAGATAATAATCTTGGTAAACTGACCGTCCTGGGAGAGAAGATCCGCACGGGATTCAGCCACCTTTCCCGTGAAGTCCGCGACATCATAGACTAAAAAATCCGCGAACTCCGCAAATCCCTTTAATCCGTCATCCATGCTCCGTATATTTGTACTCTGAATTTCTGATTTTGTGAATTATAGCGCCCTTCTGGTTCCTCGGATGAGACTTCATAATTCATAATTCATAATTGAAGATTACTAATTCCTAATTACTAACTACTAATTGATTAGATTGTATGGGCTCAACAACAGATTTCAAACCGGGACTGGTTATCAGGTGGAATAACGAACTTTGGACGATTGTGGAATTTCAGCATGTGAATCCCGGCAACTGGCGTGCCTTCGTGCGGGCAAAGCTGAAGAACATGAAATCGGGCAAGGTGATTGAAAACCGTTTCCGTGCAGGTGAAAGCATTGACACCGTGAGGGTGGAGCGGAAAGTCTGCCAGTTCCTCTATCGTGACGGAAATGATTTTGTGGTGATGGACAATGAAACCTACGATCAGTTCAATGTCTCGATTGACCTGATTGGTGAAGGTGAAAAGTATATGAAGGAAAGCACCAATATTGACATCCTTTTTGATGGTTCGGTAATTATTGCGATCGAACTGCCAATCTTCATGAATCTTAAAGTAACCGAAACCGTCCGCGGTGAGAAGGGGGATACCGTGAATAATGTTCAGAAGCCTGCAACCCTTGAAACCGGTGCGGTGATTAACGTCCCCCTCTTTGTTAACGAAGGAGACTTAATAAAAGTTGACACCCGCGACGGCAGTTACGTCGAACGTGTAAAAGCTTAACCCCAACAAAAAAGCCCCGCATAGCGGGGCTTTTTTTATTCTAATACATTACTAACTACTAATTTCTAATTCCTAATTAGTTTAGTTTAGTTCGCTGCCTGTATCTTCTCTCCGACTATTCCTCCGATATATGACGAAACCAGTCCTGCTGCCAGCGCAACGATAACCGTGGTGGTTGTCAGGTAATGGGTCTCAGGGTCGAGGGAAAGTTTGAAGATGTCAAGATTAAGAACTGTGGTGATGAATCCGGCAAGGGTAGCTTCCTTAACAGTAATGCCGGGGGATTTCCAGCCGATAACCAGACCGGTGATGAACAGGCCGAGCACCAGAGCCAGGAAGAAAGGAGTGTAAACAAGACCTGCGACCTTCAGAATCAGATTGGCGACAATCAGGCTGATCGTAATACCGAGTATAGTACCGGAGATAATCCATCCCCATTCAAGATATTCGCCAGGTTCCTCAGAGTTTTTCTTTTCGAACGTACCCTGGAATTTTTCTCCTGCCCATGCACCCGCGAAGGTGAGGATGATACCGTTAAAAATGACCAGAAGGATATTAGTCGTAAAAACATCCCCCTGAAGCATGCTGAAACATTTCAGTTCCATGGAAGAGAGGATTACATAACTGAGCGCGCCGACGGCTAGGGATGCTACTCCCGGCTCGGCAATGGTTTCCTCCTTTGAGACAAAGCCGACCAGAAGGCCGGAAATGATGAAGCCCGCTAACATCCCCATAAAGGGAAAGACGGGAGAGCGGAAGTCGGTGCCGCTCCACCAGGTGAGAAGAACGACAAAAGCAGTGCCGACAATAACCGAAATACCGGCGGATTTCACATCGAACGTCTTGGTCATAAAGCTCCTTGAAAATGAATGCGTAAAAAGGGTAAATAAACTGCCTAAAATTATCACATTGCCCCCTGTTTACCAAAACAAAAGTAGTGATTAGTTCTTGGTCCTGGGGCTTAGTTCTTGGTTCCTGGTTCCTGGTTCCTGGTTCCTGGTGCTTAGTTACTGATCCCTGATCCCTGGTCACCAGTCAGTGCCTAGTTCGCGGGATTAGTGGCAGAACTGTGTATTGTAAATTGATTGTCAATTCATATTTCATACTTCATACTTCATAATTCATAATTGTTTTATGTGTTTTCTGTCAAAATCGGTAAAATCATAATATTTTCTTAATTTCTGGAATTGCCGGAATTCTTTCAGATTGGTATATTGATATTTCAATTTTGAATAATAGGGCACAAAAATTACTTCTGCCGCCGCTGGAGGATCCAGGAACCGAAGGCGGGTTCATTACCCCTTATGGGAGTGATGAAGCGGAGCTGTGTTCGGAAGAGCCGGCTGCGCTGCTGTCAGTGTAACATACGCAGATGAAAAAACAGGTTCTTGTAACAGGTGGAGCTGGCTTCCTGGGGATCAACCTCATCCGATACCTACTCGCAAAAGGCTACTCTGTAGCGTCGCTGGATTTTGTCCCTTTTGACTATCCCGACTGCCGCGATAGCATCCTTTCGGTCCAAGGGGATATCAGAAATCCGAAAGATATACAGCAGGCAATGAACGGTGCTGATATGGTAGTTCACTGCGCGGCTGCCCTCCCGCTTTATTCAGAAAACGATATATATACTACCGATGTTGAAGGCACCCGGCTGCTGCTGGAACATGCCTTTAACAGAGACAAACCCGTGGAACGCTTTATTCATATTTCATCCACGGCAGTCTATGGTATTCCGGACCATCATCCGCTGTATGAGGATGACAAACTTGACGGAGTCGGCCCTTACGGAAAGGCAAAGATTCAGGCTGAAGAGGAATGCCTTATATACCGGAAGAAGGGCTTCTGTGTTCCGATCCTAAGACCGAAATCATTTATCGGTCCTGAGCGCCTTGGTGTGTTTGCCCTGTTTTATGACTGGGCAAAAGACGGACACGGATTCCCGATGATCGGCTCAGGAAACAACCGTTACCAGCTGCTTGATGTTGAGGATCTCTGTGAAGCGGTATATAAAACCATGACGCTTGACACAGAAACGGTGAATGATACCTTTAACATCGGGGCAAAAGAATTTACCACAATGAAGGAAGATTATCAGGCAGTGCTTGATGAGGCCGGATTCGGAAAAAAGATTACCGGACTCCCTGAAAAGCCGGTAATATATACGCTGCGTCTGCTTGAAGCATTAAAGCTGAGCCCTTTGTATAAATGGGTGTATGAAACCGCGTCGAAAGACTCATTTGTTTCGATAGAAAAAGCGGAAAAGAAACTCAGCTTCGCGCCAAAGTATTCCAACAAAGACGCGCTGATCAGAAACTATAAGTGGTATCTGGAAAATCTGGACAAGTTTAAAGGAGAAAGTGGCATCTCCCACCGCCTACCCTGGAAGCAGGGCATACTCTCTCTTGCGAAAAAGTTTTTCTGATTCAGTTCTTGGTTCGGTGTTCTTCGATCTTTGTTAATTGTAAATTATTAATTGCACATTTTCTCTATTTTGCTAATTACTACTTCCTAATTACTAATTAGAATTATCCATTATCCATTCTCAATTATTAATTAGCGCTCGCCCCTATCAGTGGATCAAAAACATTTTTTTGTTTACTCCATTGATCTTCTCGGAGCATTTGTTCTCCGGTTCGTATCTGATGAAGTCGGCGGCCGGATTCCTGATGTTCTCCCTCGCTTCAAGTGCGGTATATATCTTTAACGATATCCTCGACTATGAGCGTGATAAAATCCATCCGCTGAAGCGGAACCGTCCTATTGCCAGCGGGGCGCTGAAAAAAAGCACAGCATCAGTATTCGCGGGGGTTCTTCTGGCAATTTCACTGATGGGTGCATCATGGTTGAGTACTGAGTTTTTACTGGTGATCGGCATCTATCTGCTGATTAACCTCCTGTATGGAATAAAATTGAAAGAAGTCATTCTGCTGGATGTCTTCTGTATCTCATCGGGATTTTTGTTGAGGGTAGTGAGCGGAGCAGTAATCATTGATGTACCTATTTCCCAATGGCTGCTGGTTTGTACATTGACAATGTCACTTTTCCTTGGATTTGCCAAGCGTCGGCATGAATTGGTGCTGCTGGGAGATGACGGCGGTTCACACCGGAAAGTGCTGACTGAATACTCAAAAGAATTTCTTGATCAGATCATCACCGTTCTGACAACCACCACGGTGATTTCTTATCTTCTCTATACCATTTCCGCTGAGACGATAGCAAAGTTTAATACGGACAAACTGATCTTTACATCACTGTTTGTCTTTTACGGAGTCTTCAGATATATCTGGCTGATTGACAAAAACAGGGGGACGGGAGATCCGTCAAAAGTGCTCTTCGGTGATGCGGGAATTGCTGCTTCGGTAGCGCTCTGGTTTTTATCAGCAATAGTGATCATTTACCATTACCTGCCTTAACGGTTACATCCTTAAAGCGTTCGGTTCGGGACTCTGGACCGGATATATTCCCTTTGCCTCCGGTACTTGGGGTTCTCTTATGGCGCTTGGCATCTACTGGCTGATACCCGGATTTGAAAAACCGGAAGTAATAATTCCGGCAATACTGGTGGTAATTGCGCTGGGGATACCGGTTGGTACCTGGTTCGAAAAGCTTTACGGTAAAGATCCGGCTGAGTGCACTATTGATGAAGTGGCGGGCATGTGGATCAGCCTGCTTTTTCTTCCGAAAACGCTGATCTGGTCTGTTGCAGCATTTCTCCTCTGGCGGGCATTTGACATCATCAAACCCTTTGGCGGAAAAAAACTCGAAACCCTCCCCGGCGGCTGGGGCATCATGCTGGACGATGTGGTGCTGGGGGTATATACGATGGGGGTGATGAATATGTTCTTAGTGCTGAGTTCTTAGTGCTGCGTTAAGAGTGATTGCTGCGTAGTGCTGGGTGCTTAGTTGAAACAAACAACTCTGAACTAAGAACGACGAACTCTGAACCAAGAACCAAAACTCACATGCCCTTAACTTCCTTTACCGAAATCGAATCCTGGAAAGAAGCCCGTGAACTGGTAAAAGAGATATATCTCATTACAGATGAGGGACGAATGAAGGTTGATTTTGGTTATCGTGACCAAATACGGCGGGCTGGAGTCTCAATCATGTCGAATATAGCTGAAGGATTTGACAGCGGCAGCAACAAAAGTTTTATAAATTTTCTTAACTATGCATACCGTTCTGCATCAGAGGTTGAATCTTTGATTTTTGTTGGGGTTGATGTAGGTTACATCAGCACAGAAAAATCAAAAGAACTCCTGAACCGAACGGATAAAATCAAAAAATTAATTGGTGGTTTCATCAAATACCTAAAAACCAAAAACTAAGCACTACGAACATAGAACCAAGCTAATTTGACTAAGAACCAAGAACAAAGCACTACGAACTAAGAACTTTGAAAACAGAATTAAACTCAAAAATAAACGACCACTCCATCATACTTGGCATCATCGGCCTCGGCTATGTCGGACTTCCGCTTGCTGTTGAATTTGGCAAGAAATTTAAGACAATTGGTTTTGACATCAACAAAAAACGTGTTGAGGACCTAAAGAATTTTCATGACTTCACGCTTGAGGTAAGCAGTGAAGAGCTCAAAGAATCAAAATATATTTCTTATACAACTAATCCTGAAGAACTTCGGGATGTTGATGTCTTTATTGTAACAGTACCAACACCTGTTGATGATTATAAGATTCCTGATCTTACCCCGTTAATAAAAGCAAGTGAAACCGTTGGTAAAGTTATAAAAAAAGGCGCAGTGGTTGTGTATGAATCAACAGTATATCCTGGCTGCACAGAGGATGACTGTATTCCCGTGGTTGAGAAATTCAGCGGGTTAAAATATAATGCTGACTTTTTTGCTGGATACAGTCCTGAACGTATCAATCCGGGTGATAAAGAGCATCGGGTAAGTACCATAAAAAAAGTTGTCAGCGGAAGTACTCCGGAAATAGGAGCAGTTCTGAATAATCTGTATCAATCAGTGATAACTGCGGGTACACATTTAGCTCCGACTATAAAGGTTGCAGAAGCTGCAAAGGTCATAGAAAACTCACAGCGTGATATCAATATTGCATTTGTCAACGAACTGGCAATGCTCTTTGATGCAATGGGAATTGACACACTGGATGTTCTTGAAGCAGCAGGTACAAAATGGAATTTTTTGAACTTCCGCCCCGGTCTTGTTGGAGGACACTGCATAGGTGTCGATCCATATTACCTTACCCACAAAGCAAAGAGTTTCGGGTATCATCCGGAAGTAATTTTAGCAGGTCGCAGAATTAATGATGGCATGGGGGCATTTGTTGCATCAAAATTCATTAAACTGATGATTCATGAAGGTCATCCGATTAAAGGCGCCAAAGTTCTGGTAATGGGCATCACCTTTAAGGAAAATTGCCCTGACATTCGTAACTCAAGAGTTATTGATATCATCAACGAATTAAAACAATTTGGTTGCGATGTTGATGTAGTTGACCCTTGGGCAGATCCCCACGAAGTCAAAGAAGAATATGGCATAGACTTAGTCGACAAATCACTGGTCACTAATCACCAGTCACTAACCACTTATAGTGGTTTCATCCTTGCCGTCGCCCACAACGAATTCAAATCACTTGACTTTGCCTCACTTAAAAAAGATGGCAAAATCATATATGATGTCAAAGGTATTATTTCCAAAGACATCGTCAGCGACCGCCTCTAGACCAGGAACGACGCACTACGAACTAAGCACCAAGAACCAAGACCACTAATCACTAACCACTAATCACTAGTCACTTGAAGATATTAGTTACCGGCGGTGCCGGATTTATTGGGAGCAATCTCGTAGATTACTTCCTTGCGCAAGGATATGAGGTCGTCTGCTTTGATAATCTGAGCACCGGTTACGAAAAGAATATTGCTCATAATTTTGGCAATCCTAGATTCATGTTTATTAATGGTGATATACGCAATCTCTCAGACTGTCAGAGAGCGGTTGAGGGGTGTGATTATGTTTCCCATCAGGCAGCTCTGGGGTCTGTACCCCGTTCAATAAAAGACCCGATTACTACAAATGCAGTAAATATTGATGGCTTTATTAATATGCTGGTTGCAGCCCGGGATGCCGGAGTAAAGCGGTTTGTTTATGCTGCTAGTTCAAGCACCTATGGTGACTCGAAAAAGCTTCCTAAGGTTGAACATGAAATAGGGAAACCCCTGTCACCTTATGCAATCACCAAATATGTCAATGAACTCTATGCTGATATCTTTGCCAGAACATACGACATGCGGTGCGTCGGGCTTCGGTATTTTAATGTATTCGGAAGGCGGCAGGACCCAAACGGAGCGTATGCAGCAGTGATACCTTTATGGGTAAAGCTGCTGATCAACCATGAAAGACCGGTCATTAATGGAGACGGTTTATACAGCCGTGATTTTACCTATATCGATAATGTAATCCAGTCAAACGAAAGAGCTTTGTTCGCTCCATCTGAAAACTTCCTGAACAATGAAGAGCATTCTGCAGACGGGGGTGCGAAAAATGAAGACAAGGCAGAACCTTTCTCAGAAGTTTTTAATATTGCTTTTGGAGGAAATACAACTCTGAATCAGTTGTTTGCTGCTCTTAGGGATAATCTTGCGCGGTTTGATCAGACAATCAAATCCATTGAACCGGTTTATGGACCGTTCCGTGAAGGGGATATTCCTCACTCACAGGCAAGTATTGCAAAAGCTGAAAAGATGCTGGGATACAAACCGGAGTTTGATGCCGCAAAGGGATTTGAACTTGCGGCTGAATGGTATTTTGACAATCTGAAAACAGGGTAAAACTTTATACCTCTTAAAACAGTGAAGAGACTATTTACTAACAGTTTCTTCGTTTATATATGGGGGATTCTGGTTTTACTTGCGGCTGTATCGGTAATTATCAGGGGATTCAGCTGGTTATATCCGGCAGTGCCGGTTTTGCTGATGGTCGGAATTTTTGCAGCAGGGCGGGGCATTATTATTGGAGATTGCCGTAGAGTGATGTATCTCATGCTCCCCTTCGGAATATGGGCAACACTGACATCATTTTGGTCATTTTACTCCGTTGTTTCGCTTACCAGAGGTTTGTACTACCTGTTTCTGGTAACCGGTCTTACAGCACTGGTATATCATCTTAAGAAACACGGTATAACCGTTTTTGAACTGCTGCTACCGGTAAATGTGCTGATAATTTTTGCTTCACTCTTTTCATTGTTGAGCGAAATCCCTTCAGATGGCTGGACAGCGGGAAATGCAAAAGGATTCATGGGGCTGTTCTCACATCAGAACTCGTTGGGTGCAATACTTCTGTTTACGTTTCCGGGGTGGTTATACCTCCATTTGTTAATTGAGGACAAAAAAGCATCGGAAGATTCAGGAAAATTTTCCTTTCTTTTTCGGTATACCTATCCCAGAAGTTTTAAGTATTTTTTTGCAGCGGGTTTTGTGTTGAATATTCTGCTGCTAACACTTACCCACTCGCGGGCAAGTATTCTTTTTCTTTTTGTGATGCTGTCGCTTTACTTGTTTCTGCTTTACAGGAAAAATGTTAAAAGGCTTGCGATCGGTTCTGCTTTACTGATTTTAATGTTCTTTTCAGTTTCGGCTGTAAATCCTGTTTTGGTTAAGAATAGTCTTTTAGGCAATTCAGAAAAAGCTGCAACAAATATTCAGGAGGAGCAGGTTCCCCCGAAACTATGGGGTAAAACTTGGTATTCGTTTTGGTACAAAGGTGATGATACTCCTTATTCAACCCGGCAGCATATCTTTGCGGATAGCTGGAAGGCAGCTCAGATTGGCGGACTTTTTGGTATTGGCTATGGGATCAGTCACCCTAATATAAAGAACAATGCTGCCGGCAGCAGATTTGATGAAAGTGGCAGATATATTAGAGAAAAGGGAAATAGCTTTTTGGCTATGGTAGAGGAAGTGGGGGGTGTTGGGTTAGGTTTATTTTTATTGCCTGTTTTCTTTTTTTTTCGGTTTTTCTTTTATAATTCAGGAGAACTTTTCTCGTACCCAAAACTATCAATTTTTCTTCTTTTGATTCTCTTTACGCACGCCCAGTTCGAGGCATGGATGACAGGGGTGCATTCACCCTTGCTATTTGTATACATATGTTTATCCGCATCTTTTCAAACCCAGAGTTATCTTTTGCTTGAATAAATGCATATATCAATTACCAAAACTTTGAATATAAAATGACTGAATTATTTAAGAATAAGATTTTATTAATTACAGGGGGAACAGGCTCCTTTGGCAATGCGGTACTGAGAAAATTTCTAGCGACAGATATAAAAGAAATCCGGATATTCAGCCGTGATGAAAAAAAGCAGGACGATATGCGCCTGTTTTATCAGAATGATAAAATTAAGTATTTTATTGGAGATGTAAGAAACAAACAGTCTGTTGATTACGCAATGAGAGGGGTGGATTTTGTGTTTCATGCAGCAGCTCTCAAACAGGTGCCATCGTGTGAATTTTTTCCAATAGAAGCAGTAAATACAAATATCATTGGTACACAAAATGTTATCGATTCTGCGATTGATTGTAATGTAGAAAAGATAATAGTTCTTAGCACAGATAAAGCAGTTTATCCGGTTAATGCAATGGGAATATCAAAAGCATTGGCGGAAAAAGTAATGGTTGCCCGTTCCAGAGAAAATAGCCATAAGACAATACTATGCGGCACTCGGTATGGTAATGTTATGGCTTCCCGTGGATCAGTTATACCTTTATTTGTAAATCAGATTAAAACCGGACAACCGCTTACAATCACCGAACCGCAAATGACCCGCTACATGATGACTCTGGAGGATGCGGTTGATCTGGTTCTTTTTGCTTTTGAACATGGAAATTCAGGGGATCTTTTTGTACAAAAATCTCCGGCAGCTACTGTAAAAATAGTTGCTGATGCATTGCTCGAAATGTATAACGCAAAGAACCCTATACAAATTATTGGCATTCGCCATGGTGAAAAAATTTTTGAAACATTGGTTAGCAGGGAAGAAATGGTGAAAGCTGAAGATTATGGCAATTATTATCGGATTCCTGCTGATACAAGGGATCTTAACTATAATAAGTTTTTCTCGGAAGGCGAATCAAAAATTTTCACTACCGAAGATTACACTTCCCACAATACAAAATTACTTACCCTTGATGAAACGAAAGAACTGTTGTTAAAACTTCGGTTTATTCGTCAGGATGTGCTTAGCGAGAAACTATCAGAAATCTACGCCCCCTAAAATTCTAAGATTTGAAAAATTCTGAAATGATAAGAATAGGAATTACTGGTCAGGCGGGGTTTATGGGGACTCACCTTTATAACTTTTTGGGGTTGCAAAATGGTGTTGAGCGTATCCCCTTCTCGGATGAATACTTTAACCATCAGAATGATCTTGAAAGCTTTGTGGCTCAGTGTGATGTAATTGTGCACTTAGCTGCGATGAACAGACATGGTGACCCTAAGGTGATATATGATACGAATATCAGACTGGTAAATTCACTTATAACAGCTTGTGAGCGGACATCATCCAAGGCTCATATAGTATTCTCTTCCTCTACACAGGAGGAGCGCGATAATCTTTATGGAAAGTCAAAGCGTGATGGAAGAAGGTTGCTGGAAAAATGGTCTGAGAAAAACAGTTCGAATTTTACAGGGATGATTATTCCCAATGTATTTGGTCCTTTTGGAAATCCCCATTATAATTCGGTGATTGCAACATTCTGCCATCAGCTTGCAAGAGGGGAATCCCCCAAAATTGAGATTGATGGGGAGTTAAAACTCATTTATATAAATGAACTGGTTTATGAATTTTGGAAGAAGATAACAGAGAAATCGCAAGGAAACAGTGTACCGGATGTTGAGATGTATGAAGTTCCCTTTTCTAAGAGGATAAAAGTATCTGAAATTCTTGCTCTTCTCAGAAATTATCAAGAACAGTATTTGTCAAATGGAATCATCCCGTCGCTGCAAAACAGTTTTGAAGTAAGTCTTTTTAATACTTTCAGATGTTATGTGCCATCTGAGCACTATCCTGTAAATTTTAAGCTGTATACAGACAATCGCGGAACGTTTGTTGAAATATTGCGGTCAGGAATGCCCGGGCAGTATTCTTTCTCAACCACAAAACCAGGGATTACAAGAGGCAATCATTTTCATACCAGGAAAATTGAACGCTTTGCAGTAATTAAAGGAAAAGCAGAAATAGCTATTCGCAGAATAGGTTCAAATGATAAAATTGTGTATCAGCTTGATGGTTCAGACCCGTCGTTCGTTGACATGCCGGTCTGGCACACACACAATATCACAAATACAGGTAATGAAGAACTGGTCACTCTTTTCTGGATTAACGAGCCCTATGATCCCGCTGACCCTGATACTTGGTTGGAAGAAGTTTGAAATCCGGTAAATGGTGGTTAGTGACTGGTTACTTTTCTTACACTTTTCTACTGAGTTCACTTCCAACAAATCAGATGCACATCACAAATAACATGTTGCCAGTTACATGAAAAAACTTAAAGTCATGACCGTTGTTGGTACCCGTCCTGAAATCATCCGTCTTTCCAGGGTGATGGCACGGCTTGATGAGTCTGAAGCAATTGAACATGTGACGGTTCATACCGGTCAAAATTATGACTATGAATTAAATCAGATATTTTATGAAGATCTCGGTATCAGAAAGCCGGACTATTTTCTGAATGCTGCGGCTTCGACTCCGGCGGCAACAATAGGTCAGATTCTGATAAATATCGAACCAATACTCCTAGAAACAAAGCCGGATGCATTTCTGGTATTGGGAGATACAAACAGTTGCTTATGTGCCATTCCTGCAAAGAAAATGCATATCCCCATATTTCATATGGAAGCCGGGAACCGTTGTTTTGACCAGCGGGTGCCGGAGGAAACCAACAGAAAAATCGTTGATCACATTTCGGACATTAACCTGACTTACAGCGAAATAGCGCGTGAGTATCTTTTAAGAGAAGGATTGCCGCCGGACAGAATAATAAAAACCGGAAGTCCGATGTTTGAGGTGCTTAATTTTTATAAAGAGAAAATTGACAAATCAGATATTTTGAGTCGTCTTAATCTTGAAAAAGAGAAATTTTTTGTAGTTTCAGCACACCGTGAAGAAAATATTAACAGCCATAGAAATTTTGATGGCCTGATCAGTTCACTAAATATGATTGCCGAAGAATATAAGATGCCGGTAATAGTTAGTACTCATCCCCGTACAAGAAAGATGGTTGATGAGAAGGGAGCTAAGGTAAACGATCTTGTTCAGTGGATGAAACCTTTGGGTTTTAGTGATTATAATGCTTTGCAAATAAATTCCTTTGCTGTACTTTCTGATAGTGGTACTATAAGTGAGGAATCTTCTATTCTTAATTTTCGGGCTCTTAATATAAGAGAAGCACATGAGCGCCCGGAAGCCATGGAAGAAGCTTCAGTGCTGATGGTTGGCTTAAATCCCGACCGAATTATGCAAGGGTTAAAGCAACTTCAATATCAGCAGACTGGTGATCAGCGTAATTTTAGAAGGGTTAATGATTATTCTATGCCGAATGTTAGCGATAAGGTGGTGAGAATTATTGTGGGGTACGTTGATTATGTAAAGAGAGTGGTTTGGCATAATGAAAAATAACTTTCCCGGATATCTTATTCGCTTTAATACTAAGTAACCAACCGGTATATGCTATTTAATTCGTTTGAGTTTCTTGTTTTTTTTCCACTCGTTGTTCTGGTATATTTTCTTTTAGGCCATAGATTCAGGTGGATATTTCTGCTAGCTGCCAGTTACTATTTTTATATGAACTGGCAGCCAATTTATGCGGTTCTGATTTTCTTCTCAACATTAATTACCTGGGGTTGCGGTGTTTTATTAGAGAATGCCAAATCACTGAATCAAAAACGAATTTTTTTAACAGTAAGTCTTATAATAAACTTTGGAATATTGTTCCTCTATAAGTATTTCGACTTTATTAACTCAAGTATTTTTGGTTTACTCGAGAATTTTGGAATTCGTTGGAGTGTACCTAATTTGGACTTATTGTTGCCTGTGGGGATATCATTTTATACATTCCAGGCAGTTGGTTATACCATTGATGTTTACAGGGGTGATCTTAAAGCCGAACGGCATTTAGGAATTTATGCGCTATTTGTTTCTTTTTTTCCACAGCTGGTTGCCGGACCTATTGAGCGGGCAAAAAATCTTCTTTCTCAGTTCTATGTTGTTCATAAACCTAATGCTGATCGGTTTGCATCAGGGATTAGACAAATGATTTGGGGTTATTTCATGAAAGTGGTCATTGCAGACCGTCTAGCTCTTTTTGTAAATGCAACCTATAATAACATAGATTCCCATAACGGAACTTCTCTTCTGATCGCTACCATATTCTTCGCATTTCAGATTTATTGTGATTTTGCTGGCTATACCAATATTGCAATAGGTGCAGCAAGAATGATGGGCTTTGATTTGATGACAAACTTCAGGCGACCATATTTTTCGACCTCAATAGGAGAATTCTGGCACAGGTGGCACATCTCCTTATCAACCTGGTTCAGAGATTATCTGTATATCCCACTTGGAGGGAACAGAGTTTCGGTTAAACGGAATTATTTTAATGTTCTAACAACATTCATCGTAAGCGGTATTTGGCATGGTGCGAACTGGACTTTTGTTGTTTGGGGTAGTCTTCATGGTATTTATAATGCTCTGCAGAGGGCACTGAGTATAGGCAGTCCTAAAAATAACCGGGGTAAATTTACCACATTCTTTCTCATAATCTCGAACTTTTTTTTGGTGCTTCTGGCATGGATATTCTTTCGGGCGAATAATGTGGGAGACGCTGTGAATGTGATTGTTAAAATATTCACTGAGCCGGGAATGCCATTTAAGGAAAGTATTACAACGTATCTATATGGTGTTTTTGGACTGGTGATTCTTATCGTAAAAGAAATCAGGGAAGAATACTATGCAGATCGCATTAAGTTGTTTGAAAGTGAAAGACCGGTATTGTCAGCCTTTTTCTCAGCAGTTTTGGTTGTGATCATTTTGTCCTTTGGAGTTTTTGATGGCAGTCAATTCATTTATTTCCAGTTCTGATCATGAGAGAAAATAAATCGAAAAAATACCTCATCTATCTTGCAGTCTTTACGATACTATTAGACATCACTATTGGGAAAATATACGAATATTCATTCTTTTCTGAAAGCAGCAGGGCAAATGATCGTTTAATTAAATCAGTTCTGCATACTAATGAAGAGATCCTCATTTTTGGATCTTCAAGAGCACTACACCATTACAACCCAAAAATATTTGAAGATTTACTTAGCCAAACTACTTATAATGTGGGGTCGGGTGGACAAAATATTTATTTTCATAAAGCTCTTCTGCAAACAGTTTTGGAAAGATATACCCCAAAAGTAGCCATACTTGAACTGATGTATATCGATTTTCAGAAAACACCCTCTCAATGGGATACTGAAAAATTGGGAGTTCTTTTGCCTTTTGCAGATAAATCAGAATCAGCCAAAAACACAGTGATGTTAAGAGGTTATTCAGAAAGTATTAAACTCCTTTCCTGGATCTATCCTTTTAATTCGTTGCAATATACTGCTCTCAGAAACAACTTTTTTCCCTTCGAAAATGACATTAAGGGACACCTCCCGATTGATCGCGTGTGGAACAAAAAACGGTCGGTTGCCGGATTATTCCAAGAGGAATTTGATTTTAAAAAAGTTAGTTCACTATATGAATTTGTTGACATTTGCAAAAACGCGGGTATAGAGCTTTTTGTTTTTATTTCCCCTCACTATGCGCTTGATTCGGGAAAGAATTTATATTCAGGCATAAAAGAAAAACTGCGCCGTGAAAAGGGGATCAAGGTATTTGATTTTCAGAGTGATAGTTTGTTTTTAAACCATCCGGAATATTTTGCTGATCCTTTTCATTTGAATAGACGAGGTGCAGAGATTTACTCAAGACTTGTAGCAAAAGTTATTCGGAATTCGAAATAAAAAAATTATTAATAACTTGAATCTCCCATAATTCTTAGGTTTATGAAGAAAGTCGTGATTTTAGCAGGCGGTTACGGTACTCGCCTTAGTGAAGAGACATCTATAAAACCCAAACCAATGGTTGAAATTGGCGGTAGGCCAATTCTTTGGCATATTATGAAGATATATTCCTCATTTGGATTTAACGAATTTATTATCTGTCTTGGTTATAAGGGCTATGTTATTAAAGAATACTTTGCGAATTATTTTCTGCATCAGTCAGATGTGACCTTTGATCTTTCAAATAATTCAATGGAGATCCATAACAATTCTGCAGAGCCATGGAAAGTGACCCTTGTTGATACCGGAGAAGGAACTATGACCGGAGGCAGACTGCTGCGGGTAAAAGACTATATCCATGAAGAAGAATTTTTGCTGACTTACGGCGATGGTCTTGCTGACATTGATATCACTAATCTGATAAAATTCCATGGTTCTCATAATCAACTGGCCACCGTTACGGCTGCTCAACCCACCGGCAGATTTGGGGCATTGCATATTGAAGATAATCAGATGGTATCGTCGTTTCATGAAAAGCCTTCGGGGGATGGTTCTTGGGTAAATGCCGGGTTCTTCATCTTGAGACAAGGTGTGTTTGATTATTTGTCGGGGGATTCCACTGTATTTGAGAAAGAGCCATTACAAAATCTTGCAAAAAATGGTGAACTAAGGGCGTTTCACCACAATGGATTTTGGATGCCGATGGATAAATTATCTGACAAAATTGATCTTGAAAAACTTTGGAACTCCGGAAAGGCCCCTTGGAAACTTTGGAAATAAAGAATTCCTTTTCAGGTGTATATAACGGAAAAAAGGTACTTATAACCGGAGATACGGGCTTTAAGGGCAGCTGGCTTGCTTTATGGCTGAAAGAGCTTGGTGCAGAAGTAATCGGGTATGCGTTGCCTCCTCAGCGTCCTGAAGATAATTTTGTTGTAACCGGGCTTGAAAAGTATATTAGTCATCAGGATGGTGATGTTCGGGATTTCGAATCTCTTCTCACATGCTTTGAAGCTGTTGAGCCGGATATTGCTTTTCACTTAGCTGCTCAGCCGCTTGTTTTGGATTCATATAACGATCCAAAGTATACTTTTGAGACCAACCTGATGGGAACGGTCAATTTTTTGGAGGCAGTTCGGTCAACAAAGTCTGTAAAAACTGCAATTAATGTGACTAGTGATAAATGTTATCATAATAGTGAGTGGATTTGGGGTTACAGGGAAAATGACCCGATGGGCGGAAAAGACCCTTACAGTGCATCCAAGGGATGTTCAGAATTAATAACTGCTTCATATATATCATCA
Source organism: Ignavibacteriales bacterium (assembly GCA_015709675.1). Classification (NCBI taxonomy): domain Bacteria; kingdom Pseudomonadati; phylum Ignavibacteriota; class Ignavibacteria; order Ignavibacteriales; species Ignavibacteriales bacterium. Next base: position 3,933,538 of record CP054182.1, on the reverse strand, counting down.
TTCTTTTCAGGGGATGTAGCTTGCAATGTTGCATCTGCCCGTGCAGGTAATGTAATTGGCGGCGGTGACTGGGCTGATAACAGAATAGTTCCTGATTTTTTCAGGGCAATAAACTCAGGTCAGCAATTATTGCTCCGCTATCCAAAAGCTACACGTCCCTGGCAGCATGTACTTGAACCGCTAAGCGGATATTTGCTTCTTGGCTCAAAACTATTCGTTGAAGGTAAGAAATATTCAGGCGGTTGGAATTTTGGGCCTGTAAGTGCAGCAAACAAATCTGTTGAAGATATAGTACAAAAAATGATTGAGTTGACAGGTAAAGGGACATATCAGGCAGAAGAAGGGCAAAAACTTCATGAAGCTTCGTTGCTGCAGCTTGATATTTCCAAAGCGCGGACATATTTACAATGGAGCCCTGTCCTTGATTTTGCTCAGACAGTAAAATTCACAGTTGAAGGATATACTCCGACCGGTTCTTCTTATGAGTGCAGGAAGAGCCAGATTCAGCGATATTGTGAACTTGGCAGAAATCAAAATATATCGTATTTATAATTTCACAAGAAAGTAAAATGGATCATAAACAATTACGCAATCAAATACTGGAACTAACAAAAAAATATTATGAAGTAAAATTTAATGATATTCCCTTTCTTGAAGGAATCTCCAGGGTTAATTATGCAGGTCGTGTATTTGATGAGAAAGAATTAGTTAATCTTGTTGATTCTTCACTGGACTTCTGGCTGACGGAGGGGCGGTTTTCGGAAGAGTTTGCAGGGAAAATAGCAGACTTTCTCGGAGTAGCGGATGTAATTTTAACCAACTCTGGTTCCTCGGCAAATTTGCTGGCTTTCTCTGCACTTACATCTGAGAAGTTAGGTGAGAAAAGACTGAAGCCAGGAGATGAAGTAATCTCAGTATCGGCCGGTTTTCCTGCTACTGTAACTCCTATTATACAGTATGGTTTAATACCGGTTTTTGTAGATGTTGATATACCAACCTACAACATTGATGTTGAAATGATGAAAAAAGCTATCTCGTCGAAAGCCAGATGCATTTTTCTTGCCCACACATTAGGCAATCCGTTTAACCTTGATGCAGTAATGAAATTAGCCCGGGAACATGATCTCTGGGTCATTGAAGATAACTGCGACTCATTCGGAAGCAAATATCAGGGAAAATTTACCGGTACATTTGGGCATATTTCAACCATTTCATTTTATCCGGCTCACCATATTACAACAGGTGAGGGAGGGGCTGTCTGTACAAATGATGAACAATTGGCAAAAATAATTAAATCTTTCAGAGATTGGGGTAGGGATTGTTATTGCGCTGGAGGGGAAAATAATACCTGCGGTAAACGGTTTTCTCAGAGTTTTGGAACTCTTCCTTATGGTTATGACCACAAATATGTGTACTCGGAAATAGGTTACAACTTAAAGATGACCGACATGCAGGCCGCAATAGGTGCGGCACAGGTAGACAAACTGCCGGAGTTTTGCGAAAAAAGAAAGCAAAACTTTAGCAGGTATAATAAAATCTTCGGCAAATACCCTGAGTTCTTTATTCTGCCTGTGGCAACTCCCGGATCAGACCCTGCATGGTTCAGTTACATAGTGTCATTAAAGGAGAATCTGCCTTTTACCAGAGATGAGTTTACACGCTACCTTAATGAAAAACTTATCGAAACAAGAAATCTTTTTGCCGGTAATATGGTCAGACAGCCTGCATTTATTGGTAAGGAGTACCGGATAGCAGATCATTTGAAGAATTCTGACTACATTATGAATAATACATTTTTTATAGGTACTTTCCCCGGGAATACCGAAGAGCGGTTAGATTATATCGATAAGACAGTCTCTGAATTTATGCAAAAATTTGTCAAATAATGGCAATTGTAAAAAAGTATCTGTCTGAAGTAGTGAACATTTCAAACCCTTTTGCGGGGCTTTATACGGTTACTTTTAAAAGCAGGCAGAAATTCAGATATCTTCCCGGACAGTTTCTGCATCTGGCTCTGGACAATTATGATGGCGCGGGTCAGTGGCCTGACTCACGATGCTTTTCAATGCAAAGCAGCCCTGATGAAGATTTGATAAAAATTACCTATGCGGTAAAGGGGAAGTTTACAAAAAGAATGGAAAAGGCGTTATACCCCGGTAAAGAAGTATGGCTAAAACTACCTTACGGTGATTTGTTTCAGAGGGATCATAAAAAAGAAAATTGTGTTTTTATTGCGGGGGGAACCGGTATTACGCCATTCCTCTCTCTTTTCTCTCATAGTTCATTTGAGGAGTTCGTTAATCCACGAGTTTATCTTGGTTTCCGGACTAGAGATTATAATTTATATAATGTTGAATTAAACAATACGCAGAACCCTACAGTCCAAATTAAGGTACTGTATGAGGATTCCGATGGGATGCTCAACATAAATAATATTTATAAAAAAAATGGTTCAACAGTGTACTACCTCTCAGGTCCGCCTTTAATGCTTAAAAACTTTAAGACCGAATTAATTCAATATGGTCTCCCCGAAAATAATATTGTTACAGATGACTGGGAATAATCTTATAAAATTAGTAAGAATGCTATGAAAACAGTATTAATTTCAGGAATAAATGGTTTTTTGGGAAGTAATCTCGCAAAAGTTCTGGAAACTGAATATGCTATAGTTGGCACAGAATACTCACTGGACAACTTATTCAGGCTTGCAGGTAAAAATTATTCTGTTTTTGAGGCTGATCACGATTCAATTACAAAGATTTTTAAAGCGTTTAAAATTGATGTCATTATTCATACCGCCACACTCTATGGTAGAGATAATGAAATCACATCTGATCTTGTAAAGGCAAACTCACTGTCACCACTTACACTGTTGGAAGTTGGTATTAAAAACAAAGTTCCTTTATTTATCAATACAGATACCGTACTTGACAAATTTACAAGTGCATACTCACTCACTAAGTCTCATTTTAGAGATTGGTTGCAATTTTACTCGGAACAAATAAAGGTTGTTAACCTACAACTGGAGCATTTTTATGGCCCTGGTTGCCCCGAAACAAATTTTATTACAAGAATGATAAAATTATTAAAGTCGAACGTTTCACATATCGATTTGACAACGGGTGAACAAAAAAGAGATTTTGTTTATTATTCGGATGTGGTAACCGCATTTCTGAGCGTTATGAATAATATTAAAGATTTTAATAAATCATTTTCACAGTTTGAGGTTTGCACAGGGAATCTAATTAGTATTAAAGAGCTATTAACTTTCATTAAAGTAAATCTAAATAGTAATACGGAATTAAGATTTGGGGCGATTGAATATCGAAAGAATGAATTAAAAAATGAAAAGAAATGCAACAAAGGACTATATAAATTAGGATGGACTCCAAGGGTAGAAATATACGATGGATTACTGGCAACGATAAAGGAGACATAATTTGCGTTATCTAATAACCGGTGGCTGTGGATTTGTTGGTACTAACTTAGCCAGTGAAATACTTAGGCGTGGTGAAGAGTTATTCATAATGGACAATTTGTTTAGGGTTGGTTCAGCTAACAATCTTAAAGTATTGCGAAATGAAGGTAGCTTTGAATATTTTCATGCCGATATCAGATCTTATAATGATGTCGAAAGTGTAATTAAGAATTCAAAACCAGACGTTATCTTTCATTTAGCGGGTCAGGTTGCAATGACAACCTCCTTAGAAAATCCAAGACAAGATTTTGAAATTAATGTTATTGGAGGACATAATCTACTTGAGTGTGTTAGGAAGTTTGCGCCAAGTACAATTGTCCTATATTCATCAACAAATAAAGTTTACGGTGATCTAAATCACTTAGAATTTCTTGAAACTGAAACAAGATATATATGTAATCAGTATCCTGATGGATTTAATGAAAACTTGCCATTATGTTTTGAGTCGCCTTATGGATGTTCAAAAGGAGCAGTTGATCAGTATATGTTAGATTACGCAAGAATGTTTGATTTAAATACTGTGGTCTTTAGGCATTCTTCAATCTATGGGTCCAATCAGAACTCCACAATTGACCAGGGTTGGGTTGGTTGGTTTGTAAAAAACGCACTTGAAATATCAAATAAATCCCAAACTGAGCCCTTTAGTATATCGGGAAATGGGAAACAGGTTAGGGATGTCTTACATGCGGACGATTTGATTGAGTGTTACTTTAAGGCTATTAAAAATATTGAAACTACTCGAGGTAATGCCTACAACATTGGCGGCGGGTTTCAGAATAGTCTTTCCCTTATTGAACTCTTTAATGTGCTTGAGGAGATTCTCTCTATTAAGATGCATTATCATGAGTTAGATTGGAGACAGAGTGATCAAAAAATCTTTATTGCGAATATCAAAAAAGCTAAGAGTCATTTTGGTTGGGAGCCTACTGTAAGTTATAGAGAGGGTATTATTAAAACAAAAAATTGGATGATGAAATTGGAAAAATCAGTATGAAAATTTCCGATGCTTTAACAATTACAATGCCTGTTTATGAAAGGAAGGATTTCTTTGAAAAGGCACTCTTATCAATCCTCCATCAGACAGTAAAATGCCATATAATTGTAGTTGATAACTGTTCTTCTCATAATTTCTTTAAAGAAACATGTGAAAAATATAATGTAGAATATCATAGGAATGAATCGAATATCGGACTGTTTCCCAATTGGAACAAATGTATGTCCTTGACCAGAACAAAATATTCAATGATTTTTCAAGATGATAACATTTTGGAAGCCACATTTGTGGAAGAGTTTATTAAGACCCTTAACAATTATCCGAATTTAGATTTCTATTTCACTGATTTTTCCTTATTTGATTTAGCAAATAATAATGTATCATCTCATAAGCATATATATCCTTTTGGATATTGTGAAAATGGAATGAAGATAATTGAATATGGAATAAGATATAAGTTAGGTATTCCGTATGCTTTTATAGTTAATAAAAGCAAGTTTACAGAATATTACACAGCATTTCATGCTTCGAACGACTGGTTATGGGTTTATGAAAAGATTAAAGAACTTTCTGTGTTTGGAGAACAAAAAAAACTTCTCCGGTATGGAACTCATTTGGAACAAGATTCAAAAAACATAAACACTCACATTCATTGTATGCTTTCAATCGCTTATATCTATGACAAAGTTCTTGCAGGTTACTTTGAAAACGGCTCTGAATTATCTGATATGGCTAAGAATAACGGAAGAGCTACATTATGGTATTTTTTGGGAATAATTCCTAAAAAGAAAGCGATAGAGATCTTATCAACAAATAATATTTATTCGGAATTTTTGAAGTCAAAACTTTCGTCAGAGTTTGTATTGCGTGTGTTTATGTTGTTGCCATTATTTCTAAGAACTTTTTTGTTCCGCAGTTTTAGAAAAATTGGAATAGTTGGGACGGTTTAATTAATCGAAAGATTTGATAAGATATTTTAATCCTCGTTTCATCAAATCCATTCTGCAAGGTGAAACCCGATCGACTTTGGCTTTACAACAGATTCTGTATACAATTGGTTCACAAGGCTTAAATGTAATTAGCTCATTTCTATTTGTTCCATTGTTGTTGAATTATTACGATTCAGAGCGATATGGGGTCTGGTTGACTCTTATTTCGATTGTTGGCTGGTTTAATATTCTTGATATTGGGTTGAGTAATGGATTAAGGAACAAACTGACGGATGCAATAGCGAAGGATGAAAAAGAACTGGGTCGAAAATACATTTCAACTACTTATGCATTGCTTGCGATAATAATTTCTATTGTTTTTATTATCTTTAATTTGATTTTTCCATTTCTTGATTGGCAAAAAGTATTAAACACCACAAAGATATCATCACATGAACTCTACTGGCTGGCTGTTGTAGTATTTGGTGCTTTTTGCTTGCGGTTTCTTCTGCAGCCTATAAGTACAATATATATTGCCCATCAAAAATCATCCTTTAATAATTTTGTACAAACAGCTGGAAACGTCTTAGCTCTGCTCCTTGTTTTTTTAGTCACAAAAATTACGGAAAACGCTAATCTTGTAGTTCTTGGAACTATAGTGACTGTTATTCCAGTAATAATTTATTTGCTTGCATCCGTTCTTTCCTTTAAATCCCGGTTTAAGGAAATATCCCCCTCCGGGGATTACGTTGATTTCAAGATTAAGAAAGATCTGCTTTCCTTGGGCTTGAAGTTCTTTGTTGTTCAGATTACAGCGATGGCCATTTTTTCAACTACAAACTTTTTAATTTTGCAGCTATTTGGTTCTGAGGAAGTAGTAAGATACAATATTGCCTTTAAGTTGTTTAGTGTGGTGATAATGATATATGGAATCCTTTTATCACCTATTTGGTCTGCTGTCACTGATGCATACTCCAGGAATGATTTTATTTGGTTAAAAGTTACTCTTAGAAGATTTAATATGATTTCTTTAGGTTTTGTTTGTGGGATCTTATTAATTCTTTACTTTTCTGACTTTCTTTATAGTGTATGGATTGGCTCAACAGTTAATATCCCGTTTCATTTATCTGCCGGAATCGCATTATATGCCATAATCTGGGTAATTACAGCACCATTTTCTACTTTTATAAATGGTTTTGGTAAACTGAAGCTAACAATGAGTTTTTCCATACTTGGAATTGTGACATTTTTTGCTATTACATTTATTTTGTCTGGATCTCTGAATAGTAGTTTAGCCATTGCTTTGGCATTATCTTTTACAAGTCTTATTGGACTTACTGTACAGGGCACACAGGTAATTAGAATAATAAATAAGAAAGCCTTTGGAATATTTTTACGATAAATTGTTGTATCATAAAAACGATTAAAATAATGACCTGTGCAAAATTTTCCAAAAATCTGAAATAAATGTTGGCTTTTTAGCATCTGTTCTAAAGTTTTTCTTTGTTTTGTTTAACTGCCTTCGGCACTAATTAATTTCTGAATCTATTTATTTTTATTTAATTCAGAGTTGATTTTAAAAATAGTATACTGTCAGCCAATTCAGAAATCTTTCAGCATTAACTTAGCCATTCACTTTATAATCTTGGAAATTGCCAATTTGCCATATGGATACTTAAAGCAGTTTTAGATTTTTTTGCTTAATATCGTGATAGGTTCTGTTAGATATTGAATAAACCTCTTTCTAAATAACTTTGGTTTGTTCAACTTATGCTCATTACTTCAGTTTAAAAAATTATTGAGCTTCATTTTGTTAAATTGGTGCTTTGTCCTGAAGGTAATAAACAGAAGAAAAAGCAAACGAATCTTGGACAATAAAAGCACCTTTGAGGTCCTTCTACTCATCATTCCAATTAGCTCATTTTTTGTAATTTACTTTTGTCGTCTAAGCCAGAATTAAACCTCTATTAGATTCTTTAAGTTTATGTTAGGTTCGATAAATCTGCCAATCTTTTTTGATCATTTGCCAAGAATTTAGAAAATTTTATATCAAGTCAGTTGAAGTTAAGCCCACTGAATTCTTCAAGTGTATGCATAATATTTCCTTGATCAAGTGCTCCATAAAACTATTGGTCTGTCAATTTTGAAATACCTTCAACGAAGGTGGTGATGACATCTTTCAAAATATTTTTCTCAATTGAGACTATGACATCGAAGGGAATGGTCTTTTAAATCCAAAGTTTTATATGAAGTCTGCTAACAATTATGAAAGATTAATTCTTTTATTAAATGGAATTGAGTTTATGCAGCTAAGGAATAACTTTTTTTATTCTTTTACTATTTAGAATTTAACTTCGACTGGATTATTACAAAGATCCTATCTATCTATGAACACATAATTTTCTGTGCGCAGTTGGCATTAAAGATTTATTTTAGTATTAACTTATAAATAAGTAATGATAATTTCATTTAACTATTCAGCGGGTCATTTTTGCGAGATATAAATTGGGGAAAATAGTTTTACATACCATTATTGGATTGTTGTCCGTCTTGTTCTTGTATCCCAGTACCGGAGAATTTTTTATCATTTTAATAATGCCTTATGTTATTTGGATGGTTTTTAGTACTGATGCAAAATATTTACCAGCGTTAATTTTGCATGCTGCTTCTGCTACCACAATAATGCTTGTTATTTCTTTGTCGATAATAGGTTTGTCAATAATAAATTATAATGCGTTTAAACACAAAAAACTAAACAAACCGTTAAATTACTTAATATATCTATCGCCAATATTTGTTTGGTTGGCAATCTATAAAGTATTGGTGATGGGTGAATATATTCCAATTGCCGTAAGTTATATAGGATATTATTTGTCATTTTTCGCTTTTTTTTATGGAGTTTTGATCAGCAAAACTGTTGACAACAGAGTACTTTATTCAATCTATTTTTCGCTATTTGTATTGAGTCTGTCTGGTAACCTTTTTGATACTGATTACCATAGGGTTCAATTTGCCTTCAGTGTTGTAAGTGCGAGTTTGCTAATTTCTCTTGGTTTAAGAAAGTCTATTCCCGGTTCTCTAATCTTACCCGCAATCTATGGAATATTTATTCTATTTTCTGATCCTAAGAATTTAACGTTTACGGTAATATTAATTATCTTTTTGGTATCTCTATTTACAGTTTTATATTATAAAAATAAGAAAGAACTATTGATCAAATCGCTTGGATTAAACTCTTTTTTATTAATTGTCGGAGTCATCGCCATCGGGGTAATAAAGTATGGTGGTGTTTCATTTGCTTATATACCAGATAGTTTTGAAAGCATTAAAAATCTAAATGAATTTATTGATAGGTTCTCCTTTAAACTTTTCTGGGATCGTGCGCCTTACTGGGCTGGCGGCATAGAACAGATCTTATTTCTTAAGCCAATATTACCGGATCCGGCTATTCCAAAGATCACTGCCTTTCTTTCTACCAATCAGTGGCAAAATGTTGACTTTGGTTCTCATTCAACAATTATTGAACTTATTCGAATCTATGGTATAGTTGCAGGAGGTATTCTCGTCTATTTATTAATATCCATTGTTCTCAGGACACGTTCCTTTTTTGTTTTGCCTGGGCATGCTCCTTTACTGTTAGCATTTTCACTGATGTCTATTATTACAACTATTGTTTTAACATTAGCAGGTACTTTTCAATTGCTACCCGAATTCTCACTTATAAGTATGGGCTTTTTAGGCATCTTATATTCAAAATACTTTCAAACTAATGTAAATAATAAATGAAAGTACTATGGTTTTCAAACTCGCCAGCCCTTGGTTCTGAATACCTCAATGAGGGCTTTCAGATTAAAGGAACTGGAGGTTGGATTTATTCACTAAATAAAGAATTGCAGAATCATATTGATTTGTCTGTGGCTTTTCATTACCCATACAAAAAAAGAGAATTTGCAGTGGAGAAAACTAGTTATTTTCCAATTTATACAGGAAATATAATTATTGAAGCATTAAGAAAGAGATTTTTTAATGTTGTTTATGATTTGGAATATACTTTAAAATATTTGAACATAATTAATTTTCTTAAGCCTGATATCATTCATATTCATGGAACCGAAAATTCATTCTTGGGAATTATCGAAAAAACCGAAATCCCAGTGGTGGTATCATTTCAGGGAAATATTAATGTTATCTATCATAAATATCTCTCGGGATTTCATGGAAAATACTTGTCTGAGGGCGATTTGCAATTGAGTTTAAGAGGAATTCTTTTTGGCAGAAGCAACTTTAAGAAGAACATGAATCAATATAAAAAAATGGCGGATATAGAACAATCCCGGATGAAGTTCATAAAACATCTAATAGGCAGAACAGATTGGGATAGAAGGGTGTCAAGAATATTATCTCCAGAAAGTGTTTATTACAGGGGTGGTGAAATATTGCGGGACAGCTTCTATAACAAATGTTGGAATAACATGTACAGGGGGGGGAAACTGATAATTATGTCAGTTACTGGTAATAGTTATTATAAGGGATTCGAAACCGGGGCTCACGCATTAAAATTACTTATTGCTAAAGGTTTTGATGTAGAATGGAGGTTTGCCGGAATTACAGATGAAAGTTTAATTAATAAAATAACAAAAAAATTCTTGGGTGCTGAATATCCGCAAAAAGGATTAAAACTGCTTGGCACACTGAATCAGGAGGAACTTATTGAAAATCTTCTCGAATCACATATATTCATAATGACTTCTCATATTGAAAATAGTCCAAATAACTTGTCAGAAGCGATGATTCTGGGAATGCCCTGTATAAGTACATTTGCTGGAGGTACAAGTTCAATTTTGAAAGACCAAGAAGAAGGAATTCTTATACAAGATGGTGATCCATGGGCAATGGCCGGAGCGGTCATTGAAATGATACAAAATACACAAATGGCAAAAGAATATGGAATAAAAGCAAGGGAAAGCTCCCTTAAAAGGCATGATAAGCAAACCGTAACTAATCAGTATCTTGCTATTTATTCTAAAATTCTGGAAGATAAATCCATTTGAAAATTCTTGTTTTCTGTTGGCAAAATATATTTTTACAGAATACGGCTTCTGCAAATAGACTTCGTTCATTGATCGAACCCTTGGGGGATAGTGGACTTGAAGTTCAAATATGTATATATGGGGGCTATAGTTCATCTGAAGAAAAGAGAACCATGGGTATTTCAGGTAGAGTAAAGGGAATCGATTATGTTTACTTGAATTTAATGACAATACAAGGATTTTGGAAAAAACGATTTATCGGATATTTGGGTGATGTTTTTATTGTTGATTGTTTAGTAAGGAGAATCACAAACTACTTTAATGTGGGAAAAAACATTTTATGGTTTGACTCGAGTTTAGTAAGCTTTCGGGTTGCAGTAAAGCTAAAGAAAAGAAACATATCAAATCTTAAATTATTCTTAGAAATGAGCGAATACCTTGATATCCATGAGTATAATATCAGCAACTTCTTTCAAAGATGGAAAGCCCGAATAACAAAGATATTTTTTGAGAAAAAAGCTTTTTATTGCTTCGATGGAATTGCACTAATGACGGTTGCATTATTCAACCATTATTTAAGATTTATTCCTCCACAGCCAAGATTGTTACATTTGCCAATGACTGTTGATCTCGATAGATTTAAGAAAAATTCCGAGCCTCTTCAATACTTTAAAAAACCTTATATTGCCTTCGTTGGGATAATGAATAACGCAAAGGATGGAGTTGATATCCTAATTAATGCCTTTTCGAAAATTCAACATACTATCCCCGAGCACACCTTATATCTCGTAGGTCCAAAACATTATGATACCCCTGGCCATTTAGAATTAATAAAACGGCTGTCTCTTGAGAATCGTGTGATTTGGACAGGTGAGTACTCCAGGGATCAAATACCGGCAATCATAGATAATGCCGATTTACTTGTTTTACCAAGACCTGATTCAAAACAAGCTCGGGGTGGATTCCCAACGAAATTGGGAGAATATCTGGCAACCGGCAAACCTGTATGCGCCACAAGTGTAGGAGAGATTCCCAATTATTTAAAAAATGGAGAGTCAGTTTATTTTGCTGAACCTGGTTCAATAGACTCATTTGCTGAGGCAATGAGTCGCGCCTTGAATAATTATGATGAAGCTAAAAAGGTGGGTGTCCTGGGGCGGAAAATTGCTGGGCAATACTTCAACAAAACACATCAGAGTGGATTATTACTTGAATTTTTTGAGAAAATGTACGATGGTGTAAGTACTACGTGTTAAGGCATAATCCACTACATATAGTTAACTTTTTTAATTTTTTTGGATGTCTTTAATAAACATTGAGCTTTAAGACTAAAATAAGCTTATTACGTTCTTTTATGTATGGGCATAAAAGTGATAGAAAAATTGTTGTTATCCAATCAGATGATTGGGGAAGTCAGCGGGTTCCAAATATTGATGTTCGGAGCCAATTAATTGCTTTTGGGCTGGATATGGAGTCCAATCCACATCTTAAGTTTGACACACTCGAAAGTTATGATGACCTGGTCTTGCTTGAGGAACTGCTAATTGAAATTGAAAAGAAACATGGGAAAAAAGTAAAACTCACACCAAATTTTGTTTTAACTAATCCCGATTTTAATTTCATTAATAAAAATGAATATGAAAACTATCATTATAAGAGATTCGTTGATTGTTATACCGAAAGAGACAAATCAGACAAAGTATGGCGTAAAGTTCAACAATTGATAGAAGGTGATTGGATTAAACCTCAGTTTCATTGCAGAGAGCATATTAATGTACCTTTATGGTTAGCACAACTGAGAAAAAGGAATCCGTCTTTTCTAAAAGCATTTGAATTAGGTTGTTATGCAATAGATGTAAAGATGAGTAATAATCATCGGGTTAATTTGATGGCGGCTTTTGAATATGAAAACGAAAAGCAGAGAAATTTTGTTGAAAACAGTATTCGCGATGGTCTAAATATGTTTAAGGAGTTATTTGGATATCCTTCTAAAACATTAGTGGCACCTCGGTATGTCTGGAATCCGGAATTAGAAATGGTGTTTAAAGAGAGTGGGATTACCAGCCTTCAGACGTCTTTATTTCAACTTAAGCCAAATCAAATGAACTATCATAAAATATTTCATTATCTTGGAGAGGTGAATAAAGCTTCCGGTCTTAATTATTTGGTTCGGATAGCTCATTTTGAACCAGCTTATTCTGAAAATATTGATTGGGTTCAAAAGACTTTTAGCATTGTAAAATATGCTTTTCTGTTTAATCTTCCCGCTGTCATATCTATGCATAGATTGAATTTTGTAGGCGGGTTGAACGAAGATCAAAGGAAAAGAAATCTCTATTTGTTTAATGCTCTTTTAGAAAAATTAATTATTAACTTCCCCGATGTGGAATTTTTATTTTCGGATGAACTAAGCGAGATTATTTAAGGACAATATGTGTGGAATTAGTGGATATTATAACCGTAAATGCAATTTTGGTGTTCAGCAGCTTGAAAAGTATGTTAAGGTGCTTTCACATCGCGGGCCGGATGGCAACGGTACTTTTTATGATATGAATTCATTTGGTGAAGTCGGGCTTGCCCATACAAGACTTTCAATTCTCGATCTGTCAGAGTCTGGGAAACAACCTATGAGATTCATGCATCTTACGATTGTGCTGAACGGCGAGATTTATAACTTCAGGACAATTCAAAAAGAATTGATTGGGATGGGATACAACTTTATATCTTCGACTGATACAGAAGTGGTATTAAAAAGCTTCCACGCTTGGGGTCTGCGTTGCGTCGATAAATTTAGAGGTATGTACGCTTTTGCAATTTATGATTCTATTATGTCGCAGATCTATTTATGTAGAGATCGTGCGGGTGTGAAACCATTGTATTGGTACAAGGGTGAGGGGTTGCTTATATTTGGTTCTGAGTTGAAGATTTTTTTTAACACTATCGGCTTTGACGCAAGGGTTGATAAGAACAGCCTCAAAACATTCCTTAATTATGGATATGTGACCAATGATAGTACGATATTGAAAGATGTTTTTAAGGCACAGGCTGGAGCTTGGACGATATTTAACCTGGAGAATAACGAAATATCAATATTAGAATACTGGTCATTTTCAGAGTTGTTTGAAATGAAAAAGTATTCTGGTAGTTTTGAAGACGCAGTGGAGGAAGTTGAATTACTAATACAACAATCCTGTGAATTGCGAATGGTTTCTGATGTACAGATTGGTGTCTTTTTGAGTAGTGGTTTGGATAGTTCTTTACTTACTGCGATGCTACAAAAAGAAAGAACTGATAAAGTTAAGACCTTTACGATTGGATTCTCTGACGGAGTTGATGAATCAAAAGATGCTGAAACAATTGCAAATTACTTAGGTACTGATCATACTACTTATGATTGTTGTCTAAAAGATGCAATGGAACTGATTCCGGAATTAGCGAAATTCTACGATGATCCAATTGCTGATATCTCTTGTATTCCGACTATGTTGGTTAGCAAGTTGTCAAGACGTGAAGTTAAAGTTGCGATAACAGGGGATGGTGGAGATGAGTTATTTGGTGGTTATGATGGATTTAAGACAACGCCAGCCTTATTTAATCGCATGAAAAATATACCCTTTAAAAAAGCTATTGGAATAGGTGCAGAGTTAGTTGCAAGACATTTTATAGATCATGAAAATTTCTATTATAAAAAGCTAAATGGACTTAGTAAAACTCTTTTATCACAGAATTTGGACCAAATTTATCAATTTCACATTCTAAAAAGTGGATTGCCTGAAGGAATCATTAATAACCTACTCTTGAATCCCGGAAATATTATACCACATAATCGTAGAAATGTAAAATTGTCAGAAACCCTAGATGATTTATTCATCCTGGGATTTGAAGATATTTTTAGAAATTTACTTTTAGTAAAGACAGATAGAGCAACTATGGCGTTTTCACTTGAAGGACGTGAACCTTTATTAGATAATAATCTAATGGCTTTCGCTGCCTCACTGCCTTTTAGTTACAAAAATAATGGTATGTTAAGTAAAAGACCATTAAGGGAAATCGTTTATAAGTATTTACCAAAGAAAATGATGGATCGTCCTAAAGTTGGTTTTGATTTACCAATATATCAGTGGCTAAAGACAGACTTAAAATTTTTGTTAGAAGACTATTTGGGAACTGAAAATACAAAAAAGGATAAGTATTTCAACCTTGAATATGTACAAAAAATTAAAAAGCAGTTCATTGCTGGTAGTTTTAGATACCCTTCAGTCATTTGGAGACTTATGATTTTTGAAATGTGGCATCGCGAATATTTTTCGTAAAAATCTATTTATTCGTTTTTAATATTTTACAAAATTGTAAATTTGTTCAGTTAATAATCTATATGAATTTGGAATTCAATATTTTGTTTGCTGTCTCCCTATGAAGGTATGGTCAAATCGTCACAATGGTTTTTTATCAAATAATTAACAATTTCTCTTAAAGTAGAGTTACAGAAAAGAAATAGATATAATCTTATATATCTCCACCTTACTATTAATTTTACATACCACATCAAGAATAGTATGTGATATTATGTATATCAATTTCAGAAGAAATTTCCTTTTTCTGATTTTAGCTAATTATAATTACAGCAAGTAAATCCAACCTTATGAACTAAGAACTCATTTGTTTGATTTTGAAGTCAAATTTATCATGCAACGAACCAGAGAATAATATCAGTATAGTGACCAAAGATCTTTTTAGGCAATGGTTCGTATACTTAAAACAAAGACTTCAATTAGTTTATTAAATTTACCTAACTGACTCATGTTAAATCCTCTCCTAACTAGGTGCAAATTAATGAAAAATTAATGCTTTATTCGAAGTCTTTAGCAATAATGAAAAAAAGAAACTTCTTTGGTCTCAATGAAAATTACCAAGTAGAAATTTTATTACATTATATTCATTATAACAAAAAAAGATTAAAAGTTAATTATATTAAACAATTCTAAAGAATCATTTAATTTGCTGCATTCAGGATTTTTTTCAAACACTAATATAGTTGATGACTGTAGAAATTAAGTGTAATATTAAATTTTATACAGATAAGACTTGATTTTATAACGAAAACTTAAATTACCCATAACCAATATAGCCACAATAATTTTGAATATAAGTTTTAAGTTCTATTCTCTAAAAACAGTGCGCTATGGTCCCCTTTTCAGGCCATTGCGAAAAATGCTAAAGTATTTATTTGCTTTAGTTCTTTATCCGCTTGTGATACGAAAATGGTCACTACCCCAGGTAGCATCGATAGATGAAACTCTTGATAATTTAATCCATTATAAATCCAGTATTGCAAGATTCGGAGATGGTGAATTTTTGTATATGGTTGACAAATTGAATCTACCATTTCAATCTTATAACGAACGATTATCAGAGATATTGAAACTTGCACTTTCTTCAAATATCTCTGGTTTGTTAATTGGTCTGCCAAGTGGTTATCATTCACTAAACAATCTCACTTTTAAGAGTAAAATTGTATGGCGTAGTCATATTGCATGGACATACCCAAGGGTAAGTAAACTATTAAAACCTGGTAAAAGATACTTTAATGCAAGTTTTACAAGATTTTATATTGAGGTAAAGGATAAATCTCGTTCAGAACAATACATTAATAAAATAAGAAAAATTTGGAACAATTTAGATGTTCTTTTAATTGAAGGTGAGAAGTCAAGGCTTGGTGTGGGGAATAATCTCTTTAATAACGCCAACTCTGTTTCAAGGATTCTCGCACCTAAGCACGATGCTTTTGATAGGTTTGATGAGTTATTTGCGGCAGCAATGAAGTATGGCCAAAATAAAATTACACTTCTCGCCTTAGGTCCGACCGCCACTGCATTGGCTTATTCTTTGGCATTAAATGGAAGAAGAGCAATTGATGTTGGGAATGTTGATATTGAATATGAATGGTTATTAGCAAGAGTAACAAAAAAAACCAAAATAATTGGAAAATATACAAGTGAAGCAAGCGGAGGTAGGGATGTCGAAGATATTGCTGATGAGAAGTATGATTCACAAATTATCAAAAAAATTATTTGAAAAAGAATAGAATTATTTTTGTCACAACATGTTTAGCCATGGGAGGAGTAGAAAGAGCTTCTGCAAACATTGCCAATGGTCTATCTAATGCAGGATATGAAGTTATATTATTGACAATCTTTAAAAGACCTCACTTTTTTCAATTGAATTCTGAAATCATTCTTTTAGAGCCAGAAAATTTTAACAAGAAATCAATAAATTTGTTCAAATCAGTGGTCTGGATAAAAAAAAATATATATATATACAAGCCAGATCAGGTTATAGCTTTTGTTAAACTATATAGTGCTATTACAGCGATAGCTCTTTTAGGATCCAGAATTCCTTTATACATATCAGAGAGATCAAGTCCATTATACAGATGGCCATATCATGTTAATATCTTTTGCAAATTAGCGTTTTGGTTAAGGCCACCAGAGGGCGTGTTATCACAAACGAAAATAGCGGCTGAATCACACAAATTATATTACCGGAATTCAAAAATTCATATATTGCCTAATGCAATACGGGACGTTAAAACATTTCCTGAAATAAAGAGGGAAAAAATGATATTGGCAGTTGGCCGAATTAAAGATTATTTGAAAGGTTTTGATATATTATTGAACGTTTTTTCACTTTTGGAGAACAAAGATTGGGAATTACTTATAGTAGGTGGCGACGATGACGATGATGATAAAAAACTTAATGAAATTGCAGTAGCACTAAAAATTAAGCATCGTGTTAAATTTCTGAGAAAGACAAACAATATTGACCTATATTTCGCTCGATCAGGAATCTTCGTAATGTCGTCACGGAGTGAAGGGTTCCCTAACGCACTTGCTGAGGCTATGGCAGCTGGTTGTTGTTGTGTAGCATTCGATTTCATAGCTGGCCCGAGAGATATCATAATTGATAAATATAACGGGTATATAGTACCAGATGGAGATATAAATGAAATGACGTATAAGTTAGATTTTTTAATTAAAAACGATGAGATTAGAAGAAAAATTGGTGAAAAAGCAATGGATATTATGGATAAATTATCAATTGATAGTATATCAAATAAATTAGTAAAAATAATTAATGACGATAAAAATAGAAGTTCTATATGACAAAATATACACATACGATTGAAAAACACAACTTAGAATCGCCGCGTAGAATAGTCAATCATATATTACCACAGATAAATTGTCAATCTGTAGTTGATGTAGGATGTGGTTTAGGTACCTTTCTTCGCGTTTTTAAGGAGATGGGTGTAAATCAAATACTGGGTATTGATGGTAATTGGTGTAAAAAAGATTTACTATTTGAGAATATTAGTAAAGATGAATTTCTTGAACTAGATTTAGAGAAAAATATACAACTAAACAAAACATTCGATTTAGCAATCTCATTAGAAGTTGCTGAACATTTATCAAGCGAAAGAGCAGAAAGTTTTATTAAGGATTTGTGTTCGTTGAGTAATACAATTCTCTTTTCTGCAGCAGTCCCCTTCCAAGGAGGCGATCATCATCTAAACGAAAAGCCATTATCTTATTGGATTAAAGAGTTTAATAAAAATGGATATGAATGTCATGATACCATCAGACCTATTATCTGGGACGATGAATCTATATTTTGGTGGTACCGTCAGAATACTGTACTATTTAAAAAAGCTATTGAATCCAACAATATTACTAATAATGTTAAGCTACCAATAGATATTATACACCCTGAACTCTTAAAAGTTATATCTAATCCTAAGGATAAAAATGCAATTAAAAGACATCTCAAAATATTGTTTCGTTCTATAACAAATACTTAATTATTATGTTGATTAGTGTAATTGTCCCTGTATATAATGTTGAAAACTATCTTAATGAATGCATAGAAAGTATAATAAATCAAACTTTTAAGAATATTGAAATAATTCTTATTGATGATGGTTCCAAGGATGGATCTTCTGCTATTTGTGATTCATTTGCAGTTCTAGATGAACGCATAATTGTTGTCCACCAACTAAATAGTGGATTGTCTGCTGCGCGAAATGTTGGTTTAACACTTGCAAAGGGTGATTATATTGCTTTTGTAGATTCCGATGACTATCTAAATATTAATACATTAAGTGAGGCTAACTCAGTAATAAAAAAATATCATTGTGATATAGTTTTTTGGTCTCGTATTAAAGAGTATAAAAATAGAAGTGTGAAAGTTCCTGCAATTTCTACTTTAGATGAATCTATTCTATTTGAGGGTAGTAAATTGGAGATTTTAAGGAGAAGAATGTTTGGATTAATTAAGGAAGAATTAAAAACTCCCACAAAAACTGATGCGTTTATTTCAGCATGGGGTAAATTATACAAACGTGATATTATATTCCAAAATAATTTAACATTTTTACCAACTCAGGAAGTTGGGAGTGAAGATGTTTTTTTTAACATTCAAGCATTTTTCTATGCTCACAGGATAGTGTATTTAAACAAATATTTCAGTCACTACAGGATGTATAATCCTAATTCTCTAACAAAGCATCATTCTAACACCTTGTATGTGAGATTAAAAAGTCTATATAGTTATATTTATGGATTTGTATTGGAGAAGAATTTAAATGAAGAGTATGAAACAGCATTACGAAATAGATTTTCTTTGTGGATAATAAATAATTGCTTGACTATAACAAGTTCAAGATACGAAGCATCTTTAGCAAAAAAAATAGGAGATCTTAATAAGATATTGAATGATAATCTTTATAAAGAGTGTATTTCTAGATTAAGTTTAAGATATCTACCAGTAGTTTGGAAGATTTTTTTCTTATTTGCAAAAAACCGAAAGCCGCTACCTTTAATTATATTGACTTATATATACAGAAGACTTAATTCTTTGAAAAGCAGCATCTCGTCTATATTTATTTTCTTCTCGTGATTAAAAAATTAGTAGATAAAAAAGAAGATTTATAAAATCTAATGGAATTTATAAATATTTTTCCTATTGTATCTGAACAATATATTTTTGTTTGAAGATAATCTATAAATTCGATGATATAACTACTTTAGTTTTTGTATAATGAATTCAAATAAAATAAAGATTATAAGAATAACAACGATTTCAGCCACCATGAATGTTATTCTAAAAGGACAGTTAGAATATTTAAATCAATATTATAAAGTAATCGGTATTACTGCAAAATACTTAAATTATTTTGAGGAAATTATTATTCGAGAAGGAATAAAATTATATGATGTTGAGATGACAAGAAAAATTACACCAGTAAAAGATTTGCTGGCAGTAATGAAGCTAGTTTCTATTATTATGAGGGAAAAACCTCTTTTAATTCATACGCAAACACCAAAGGCTAACCTATTGGCTATGCTTGCAGCTTTCATATGTCGCACTCCAATCAGAATTCTTTCTATTGTGGGGATGCCTGCTTATAAAGATTACGGTATACGAGGTTGGTTCCTACGTAATTTAGATTTGCTAAGTTATTCGTTAGCTACGAATGTCTACCCAAATTCATGGGGACTTTACCATTATTACAGTAAATGGAAAGTTCTAAGTAAAAAAATCGGAATGATTGGTAATGGAAGTTCAAATGGAATTGATCTAAATTACTATAATCCAAGTAGAGTCAGCATTGAAAAGCTTGAGAAGATTAGAAGAAATACCAGGTTAACAAAAATGGACTTTGTTTTCTCATTCATGGGGAGGGTGGTTAATGACAAAGGCGTTAAAGAGTTGTTGGAGGCATTTTTGTCATTTTGTGAGGACCAAAAGTATTTGAACTGCAAGCTATTAATCATAGGGCCTCTGCGAGAAACAGATGATCCAATTCCAAAATACTATCAAGATATTTTGATAAATCATCCCAAAATACGATTTGTTGGTTTGCAGCGTGATGTAAGACCCTTTCTTCTATTGAGCAATACATTTGTTTTTCCTAGTCATAGAGAGGGTCTGCCGGGGTCATTAATTCAAGCTGCTGCAATGGGCTTACCACTAATTGCGACTAGGATATTGGGGAATGAAGAAATCATTGAATCAGTTGGGGGATTTTTGGTACCGGTAAATGATAGATTTTCTCTTGCTGAAGCAATGAAAAAGACATATGAAAAATATAGTTGCCAAAAAGAATTAGAAAATAAAAGTCGAGAGAAAATAGCGCAATTATATGATCAAAAGAAATACTGGGAATATTTGAAAAATGAGTATGAAAAAGTAATTAGGGATAAAAATAATGTCCAAGGAAAACATTCGTAGCAATCTAAAAAATATTATTGGATTTGTATCTAACAGGAAGATTGTTGTAATTGAATCTGATGATTGGGGAAGTATAAGAACAAGAAGTAAGACGGATTATGATAGAATGTTGTCATTGGGTTTGAACTTAAATGGAAATCCTTACACGAAGTATGATTCCTTAGAGTCAAACAACGATTTGGAGCGATTATACGATACTCTGAGTGCAGTAAAAGATAAGTATGGAAATTATCCCGTCTTTACACCAATGTATATTATGGCTAATCCTGATTATAAAAAGATTAAAGACGATGATTTTCAAAATTACCATTATGAACACTTTTTTGAAACTTGCAAAGATTATCCTTGTCATGATAAGGTAAAGCAACTTATATTAGAAGGAATTGGTAGTCATATCTTTGTTCCAGCATTGCATGGAAGAGAACATTTAAATGCACCGAGATGGTTACGAATCTTAAGAAGTAATAATGAAGGAGCAATTGTTCAGTTTCAGCACAGATCAATAGGGGCCGATTCATTTAAGGGTGTTCCTATTCCAATGTATTTGGGAGCATTTGATCCAGAGTTGCCTGAAGATACTTCTTTTATAATGCAATCATTAGTTGAAGCCTGTAAGATGTTTGAAAACTCATTTGGATATCGCCCCAAGCATTTTATTGAGCCAGATGAATTTGGCACCAAAGAGTTGGAAAGCAAAGCTCACGAATTAGGTATTAGATTTCTTTTGAGAGCTAAAGTTACCAAATATTCGAATTATTATAATAAAAAGACTAGACCTTATTTTCATTGGATTGGTAAACGAAATAAATTTGGTCAAGTTTATCTTACCAGAAATTGCACTTTTGAACCACATAGACCTCTAAATTTGTCCAATGTCGTTGACTCCTGTCTCGCAGAAATTGATTCGGCATTTAAGTGGAAGAAGCCTGCTGTTATTATTTCGCATAGGTCCAGTTATGTTGGATCAATAAGTGAAAAAAATCAAATTAATGGTCTTAAACAATTGAAAGAATTACTTGAATCCATAGTGAAGAACTGGCCCGATGTTGAATTCATGACTTCAATGCAGTTGGGTGATTTAATAAATCGGAAAAACGATTAAAACTTCATTTTGGAAAAATTCAGTGGAAGAGTACTATTTAATATTGAATAAATGATAATAGTTAACTGTGCCATTGTATTGCATCTTGTTAATATAATTATGCTGCCAAATTGAGATAATAATTGGTTTGTAATTCGGTGACCCTAGTCAATCAGTCTTCAGGATATCTAATGATTGACATTGCCAATAGATTCGTTAAGTCAAATTATACTGTTCGTTTAATCACTGGTTCTTTGAATGTTGGTTCTGATCTACTTGATAAATCAGCAAAAATAACTAAAATTTGTAGTTATAATAGAAGTTCCCTTGTGACACGTATTTTAACTGGGTTGCTTGGCTTCATCCAAATTATTTATTTATTAATTTTAAGGGGTGGCAAAGGAAGATGGTTGGTGGTATCAAACCCTCCCTTTTCTATGCTGCTGCCTTTGCTAACTAAAAGAAAAGTAGAGTTGATAGTATTTGATTTATATCCAGATTTGTTGATTGGTCTGAAAATATTTTCTTCACGATCATTAGTTTTGCGAATATGGTCGTGGCTTAATAAATGCGCTTATAATAGAGCTGAAAGAGTAATTACGATAAGTAATTCCATGAAGAATGAAATACAGAAATATTGTATTCAAAAAAGAATTGAAATGATTCCGCTTTGGCCTGATTTTAACTATAATGGAATATTATGTAAATCAGAGAATCCTTTTCTAGTAAAAAATAAATTACAGGGGAAGTTTATAGTGATGTATTCTGGTAATATGGGCATTAGCCATTCTTTGAACGTCATATTTGATATAGCAAAAATAGTCTTGAATACAAATGTGCATTTTGTGTTAATTGGTAAAGGTTCTGAAAGAGAAAGACTAAAAAAAAGAATTTTGCAGGAAAATATAACCAACATTCAAATATTGCCTTTTGAGGATTCATCAGAACTACGTTTTTCATTATCAGCTGCTGACATTGCTATTATAAGTCAGCAGAGTGGGATCTCCGGGTTTTGTTTTCCGAGCAAATTGTTTAGGTTTTTAGCTGTTGGTGCAGCACTTTTATGTATCACAGATGAAAATACAGAGTTAAGGGAGTTTACAGAATTGTACTCTCTTGGGAATAGCTTCTCGATTGACCAAGTAGAAGAAATAGCGAATTTTATAGCTGAATTAAGTAGTGATGACAGTAAATTAGCCAAGTTCAAAAAAAATGCCTTTAAAACATCCAAATTATTTAACAAAGAATATTTAACACCATTGTACGTGCAATAATAGTATATAATTGCAATCAAGCGTATGAAAAATAATCTCTATATTATTTTATTTAAAAGAATCTTTGATTTTTTATTCTCTTTAACTCTTATTTTACTAATATCACCTTGTTTATTATTGTTAATTTTTCTTTTGTTCTTCTCAAACAGGTTTAATGTTTTCTTTGTCCAGAGCCGTCCTGGTAAATACGGCAGAATCTTTAAGCTTATTAAATTCAAGACTATGACAGATGAAAAAGATGCAAATGGCAACTTACTCCATGATTCACAAAGATTAACGAAAATTGGCAAATTTTTACGGTCAACTTCATTGGATGAGCTTCCTCAACTTATAAATGTTCTGAAGGGTGATATGTCATTAATTGGTCCCCGTCCTTTACTGATTAAATATCTTCCACTTTATTCTGCCAGGCAAGCGCGTAGGCATGAGGTTAGACCCGGAATTACTGGTTGGGCGCAGGTAAATGGAAGAAATGCCATTAGCTGGCAGGAGAGATTTGATCTGGATGTTTGGTATGTTGAGAATGTTTCCTTTTTTTTGGATATGAAAATTCTGTTATTAACGGTATTTAAGGTAATTAAGCGTGAAGGGATTTCATCCTCAACATCGGTAACGATGGAAGCATTCAGGGGAAATGATTAATCTATGAAAGAAATTGCTATCTATGGCGCCGGTGGCTTTGGTAAAGAAGTAGCATGTATTTTAAACAAGATTAACGAAATTTCACCTGTCTGGAAACTTATAGGATATTTTGATGATGGAATAGCACCTGGTGAGCAGATTTCTCACTTCGGCAAAGTGATTGGGGGCCTGAATAAAATTAATGCCTGGTCATCTCCTTTAAATATTGCCTTTGCGATAGGTAATCCGCAAATACTGCGAAAGCTGGTAAGCAATATTACAAACCCTAATATAAGTTTTCCTAATATTATTCACCCTGATGTTTTTTTTGCAGATCCCGAATCTTTTAAAATAGGTGTTGGGAATGTTTTCGTTCGGGGATGTTCATTTTCATGTGACGTGTCTGTGGGTGATTTTAATCAAATGAACAGCATCTCCTCTCTTGCGCACGATTGTAAACTCGGGTCATACAATGTGCTTATGCCATTAGTGCGTGTTTCCGGCGGAACTGAGATTGGAGATTGTAATTTTTTTGGGATCAATGCAATTATCCTTCAGAATGTCAAAATAGGTATAAACACAAAAATCGGTGCTGGGAGTATGGTGGTGAGAAAAACTAAGGATAATAGCTTTTATATAGGTAATCCGGCCCGCCGGGTTGATTTATAAGGATAATAAAATGCCAGTTTTCAGATATAACAACATTCGAATTGCAGGTATGGCAAGTGCCGTACCTAAAAATATTGTCAGGCCTGAAGACTTCAAATCGCAGTTTGGTGATGCTGAAGTTGATAAATTTATGGTAATGACTGGAATTAAAGAGACACGCAGAACCTCTGAATTTCAGACTGCTTCTGACCTGGGTTACACTGCAGCTGATAAACTGCTTTCTCAAAAGAATATTGATAGGAATGAGATCGGAGCTCTTGTATTTGGCAGTACAAGTCCTGATTACAGAAGACCTGGAACGGCATTTGTAATTCATAAAAGGCTTGGACTTTCTGTTGAAACAGCTGTCTTCGATCTTGGTCTTGGCTGCTCCTCATTCATCTACGGATTTCAGGTAGTTGCCTCAATGATGAATTCTTCAGATATAAAGAAAGCCATACTTATTGTTGGTGATACCGCTTCTAAGACAACTTATCCAAAAGATCGGGCTTCAATTATGCTGGTTGGGGAAGGTAGTGTTGCAGTGTTGATGGAAAAATGCGATCATTGCAGTCCTATTGTTTCGCTGACACGCTCTGATGGGAATGGATACAGATATCTTATAGTACCAGGTGGTGGTTACAGAAACTTAAATGCCAACAGGGAACCGGAAATTTGTGCCGATGGAAATGAACGGACATTGCATCATTCTTTTATGCAGGGTACATCAGTTTTCACCTTCACGATCAGTGATGTGCCGAAACTCATTAAAGACTATTTAAGTATCACGCAAACTTCAGTTGATAATTACGATAGTTTCGCATTTCATCAGGCGAATCTGTACATACTGAAACAGATTGCCCGGAAAGTTAAAATTCCGGAGGATAAAATGCCAATCACGTTAGGAAAATTTGGTAATACGTCAGGTGCGTCTCCGGTTATTACCCTTTGTGATACTTATGCAGGGACACTCGGTAAAAATATTAATGCTTTCTTTTGTGGATTTGGTGTGGGACTTTCATGGGGTGCGTTTTCAGCTATAATTAATACAGACGATATACTTCCAGTCATTGAAGATGATTCAGTTTTTGAAGAAGGAATAATCAGTTCTGTTAAGGATTTATAAAAAGAGGATAATATATTGGTCACGAATATTTTAGATTACATCGAAAATTCTGAAAAAAGAGTTCCTCACAAAGTAGTTTTTGCTGAGGAAGAAAAGCAGGTTACTTATTCTGAGTTGGTGGATTTTGGCAAGAGAATAGGAACTACACTTCTAAAAGCCACTGGAAATGCAAAGAGAAAACCGATTGTGGTTTATGTTGATCGGAATCTTGAAAGTCTTGTTTCCTTTGTAGGTGTCGCCTATAGCGGTAATTTTTATGTGCCTATTGACAAGCAGATGCCCAAATCCCGGATCGAACTGATTCTTCAAACGCTTAAACCAATCGCAACGGTTGTTTTGGCATCTGAAGTGGAGTTTTCTCGAAGTATAGCCCCCGGATTAGCGACCATCGTTTATGAGGAGGCAATTAAAAATCCGGTAGTTGCTGAGGATGAATTGGCTAGGATTAGGCGATTTTCGGTAGACACGGATCCCATCTATGCAACATTTACTTCAGGTTCAACGGGAATTCCTAAAGGAGTAATTACCTGTCAGCGATCAGTTGTAGATATGACAGAAGCACTAGTGAGTACTTTTAATTTTGATGAAAATATCATTGTTGGTAATCAAAATCCATTCTATTTTGATGCATCAATTAAAGACATATATTGTACCTTGAAATGCGGTGGTACAATGTACATCATTCCGAAATCATGTTTTGTGTTCCCGGCAAAACTAGTTGACTATCTGAATAAATATCAGATAAATCTCATTTTATGGTCAGCAGCTGCCATAGCACTGGTTGCGAATACAGGAGCATTTGAGCTGGAAAAGCCATCCTCCTTAAAAAAAGTCATGTTCTCGGGTGAAGTAATGCATAATAAAGTTCTTAATTACTGGCGTAAGACGCTTCCTGAAACCATGTTTGTAAACTTGTATGGGCCTACCGAAATTACTTCTGTCTGTTCATATTTTATTGCGGATAGACCATTTGGAGACGATGAACCCTTGCCGATCGGGATGCCATTTAAGAATACCGAAATTCTTTTGCTGAATGAGAAGAATCAGCCGGTAACAGGTGATGAAATAGGTGAAATCTGTGTTCGTGGGTGCTGCTTAGCCCTGGGCTATTACAATAATCCGGAGAAAACGGCTGAGGCCTTTTGTCAGAATCCTCTAAATGACAGCTACCCTGAAAAGATTTACCGTACTGGGGATCTTGCCAGATATAATAGCGAGGGTCAGATCATGTTTTTATCGAGAAAAGATAATCAGGTAAAACATATGGGGCAAAGAGTTGAACTTGGTGAAATCGAGTTGTTAATTAATTCCCTGGAATTGATTGACGCCTCAATCTGTTTTTATGATCATGATAAGCAGAAAATTGTTCTTATATTTCAAGGGGAGGACGCTGACAACAAATATATCATCAACTCCATTAAAGATAAGTTCCCGAAGTATATGTATCCCAATATTATGATAAAACTTGGGGAGATGCCATATAATCTGAATGGTAAAATAGATCGTACATTATTAAAAAATCAGTATAATAATGGTGAATTATCCTGAATTAGACAAGGTTTTTAAATGAAACTGATAGAAAATGAAGAACAGCTGGATGATTTATTTGAGCGTTACTTTATCAAAAAGACGCAGACCAATAATTATCTTTTAGCTGATTCTTATCACACACTAATCAGAGAGCGAAAGCTATATTATACTGATTCGGAATCGAATTGTGCCTTGTTCCTGCAGAAGGATGATTTTTTCCGAATGTATTACTTCATTAATAATGTTGAGGAAATTCTCAATATTGGCATGGGCTTGCCCGTGGTGATGGAAATAATTTATCGTGGAGAGAACAATTATCCAAAGAGGATTATTGATTATTGGTTAAATTGTGGTTTTGCAAATCATCTTACACGTGTAAATATGCAAGGTGTTTATGATAAATTAGAGTTGAGTTTTGAAGAATTTGAGAGCTTTACTATTAAGTATGCTGAATCTGCTTTTGAGATAGAATATGCGAAGAAGATTATTGATGCAACACTTGATAAATACACCGGAGATATTCTGAGTATCATAGAACTCAAGCAATATGCTGATAACAACTGTTTGTTAATTGCTTATGATGGCGGTCAGCCGGCAGGAATTTTGCAGTTTGAAATCAAGCATGGCGTGGTTTGGTTGGGACATATTTGCGTTGATTCTGATTTCAGAGGAAAGGGTATCGCAAAAAAACTGGTATCACGGTACTTAAAAGATAACTTTACTTCCATTCCCTCACGCTATCAGTTGTGGGTACTTAATAATAACTTACCGGCCCTCGAGTTATATCGAAAGTTCGGGTTTACATCTGCAAATAAATTTACGACATCTCTGATAAAAAGGTAAAAATTCTTAAAATCTATGGACAAACTGATCGAAATACTGACTGATATAAGACCTGATGTTGATTTTGCAAATGAAGAGAAATTAATAGACAATGCAGTCCTCGACTCATTTGATATTGTTTCTATAATATCTGTTTTAAATGATGAATTTGACATTTCAATAAGGGTAAATGAGCTCGGACCTGAAAATTTTAACTCTGCAGGGGCGATTATGAAGATGGTTGAAAGACTACAGCAGAAATAATGCTTGAGAACCCATTTGTTCTAAGGAATAAGAGTGTACTTCTGGTTGGCGGTTCAGGCAGTACTGAGTCCTCGATTGCTAAAAAGTTGCTTTCGTTAAAAGCACAGGTGCTTTTATTAAACAATTCAGACAGCCAGGATGGTTCGAACTATGTACTTAGAACAGAGATTGCGGCAGATTTCGCGGAATGTGATTTTAAGAATAATTCTGAATTCGAATCAGTTATTAAAAACATTTCTGAAAAGCATGGTCCATTGCATGGGGTGGTGTATTGTTATGGGATTGGTGGAGTTCGACCAGTTCAGTTGACAAAACAGAAATTTGTGGAAGATATGTTTATCGCAAATGTTTTTGCTTTCATTGAACTGTTAAGAATAATCAGCAAAAAAAATATACTAATGGAAGGAGCATCAATAGTTGCTCTCTCCTCTGTTAGCAGCATCAGGGGTTTAAAGTCCAAAATTGCTTATTCTGCCTCAAAGGCAGCTTTGGATGCTGCTGTTCGCTCAGCAGCAGCCGAATTTGGGGTAAGGTCAATTCGGGTCAACTCCATTCAGAAAGGCTGGGTGTCAACAGATATGCAGCAGGACTTTATTCAGAATAATATGGCATTGTCCGGCGATTCTGATTTTTCAAAGCAAATCTTAGGTGTAATTGAGCCGGAGGATATTGCCAATGCAGTAGCTTTTCTATTAAGCAATGGATCAAGAATGATTACTGGTACAGCACTTGTTCTTGATGGGGGATACACAATTTGAAAGAAATATATGCATGCTGAATTAGCGGGTAAAACAATTCTGATCACTGGAGCTGCTGTAGGTATTGGAAAATCTGTTGCAGTGATGCTGGATTCTTTTGGTGCAAAGCTAGCTCTTGTTGATATTGATCTTGAAAGTCTTTTGCAGCTTAAAAAATCATTAAAAAACGATTGGCATACCGTTTATCAATTCAACTTTAAAGAAATTCATCAGATTGAAAGTTTGGTCAGTTCGGTGATTCTTGAAAACGGTAAGCTGCATGGATATGTGAATTGTGTGGGGATCAGGTCCCGCTCACCATTGTCACTCTTAAAGCCGGATAAGATTGCAAATATTTTAGGTATAAATTTTGGGGCTGTGATAGAAATGGTGAGGTGTTTGTCCCAGCGGAACCGGTATCAGGATGGCATGAGTATCGTTTCGGTATCCTCAATTGCTGCAACCCGTGGAAGCGCGGCAGTTACTGCTTATTCTGCCTCAAAAGCGGCAGTAGATGCGGCTTTCCGCTGTCTGGCTGTTGAACTGAGTTCTAAAAATATTCGGTTAAATACTGTAATGCCGGGTCAGACAAATACTCCTGCCTACTCTGATTTGATGAAACTTGCTGCTTCAGGGGAGGATCCAGTGTTAAAGAGGCAGTTTTTGGGTTTGGCTGAGCCTGAAGATATTGCCAATGTTATTGTTTTTTTGCTGAGTGAAAAATCAAGGTTTATTACCGGAAGTAGTATCCCGGTTGATGGGGGATTTTTAAGTAGTTAATTCTATTATTGAAAAAAAGGTTACATATGTCTAACGAAGAAAAAATAGCGTTACTTGAAGATTCTTTTGAACTCGAATCTGGAACATTATCAGAAAATACCGCTCTTGATCAAATTGAGACGTTTGATTCGCTGGCGAAACTAACTCTTATTGTTGTTTGTGATGAGAACTTTAATAAAAAACTCACCGGCGAACAAATAAAAGAATTTAAGACTATCAAAGACATTCTGGATTTCATGGGCTAATGCCTGCAGAATACAAAGTTGAACAAATCAGGAACAGAAGTTTTACTTCAAATTGTTATCTGATCACAAATGATACACTGCGAAGAGCATGTCTGATCGATATTGGGGATTTTGAGTGTGTTGCTGCAAAGTTGAGTTATAACTTCGAAATTTCTGATTTATTCCTCACTCATTATCATTATGATCACATTTGGGGGATAAACGAATTAGTTGATAAGTACCCGAATTGCAGGATAATCACCAATGAACATGGCTTGGAAGGCCTTCGATCCGCAAAGATCAACCTATCCTTCTATCATGAATCTCCGGTTTACTATAATCGGGGGAATGTTTCTCTGGTTGATCATAATTCTGAGGTGAGTATTTTCAATAATTGCTCTGTAAAAGTTCATTATACTCCTGGTCATAACCCAAGTTGCCTTACATATAAATTAGACTCTTATATCTTTACAGGCGATGCCTATATCCCCGGGATAAAAGTTGTGACAAAACTAAAGGGAGGGGATAATAGGATAATTAGTGATAGTTTGCAAATAATCAGAAATTTGGTGAGTGAAGAAAGCTATATTTGCCCGGGGCATGGTGATATAATTAGAGGGGAGAACGCTCTCAATGATCCTGTGCTAGTTCAAAAAACAGGGATTAAAAATTTGCTGAAAGCATGAGCGATTTTTTATTTATTGGAAAGGATGCTGTAGTATTTCCTTTGGCAAAGATTGTTTTTCCTGAGACAGTATTCATAGATGACCATGCTGTTGTAAGTGATTTTTGTTTTATCCTTGGCAAAAAGTTTGTTAAAATCGGTAAGTATTCGCATCTGGCACCTTATGCAATGATAACCGGTGGTGGAGAGGTGTATATTCAGGATTTCGTAGACATTTCTTATGCGGTAAAAATCATTAGTGGGACTGATGATATATTTGGCGATTCCTTGTTTACTCCCTCAGTTCCCGCGAATCTACGAAAGGTGAAAAGATCGACAGTTGAAATCAATAATTTTGCATTTATAGGTGCCAATTCTCTCATTTATCCCGGTGTCAA
Organism: Ignavibacteriales bacterium; assembly: GCA_015709675.1. Lineage (NCBI taxonomy): Bacteria > Pseudomonadati > Ignavibacteriota > Ignavibacteria > Ignavibacteriales > Ignavibacteriales bacterium. Next base: position 3,902,648 of record CP054182.1, on the reverse strand, counting down.
AATTGGCGAAGGAGCAATAGTAAATCCAGGGACTATTGTCAGGAAAAATCTTGATTCTTGGACAGTTTATGATGGTCAGGAGTGCCTTCCTGTAGGTAAACGTAAGTACAGGGAGGAAATTATTCGTAAAGCCGAGCAGCTTGTTGAACTGCGAAAGAAATAAGATGTTTCTGGAACCTAAACATTACGGACAGGACCTTAACTATTATTGAAGAATTAACTGATTGGATTTTTATTGCCATTAAATTCATCATCAGTCTTCAATTTGTTTTTGGGTTATGTCTCATTCATTTTTTTGTCTCGCGGGGGGACATAAAAAAATTTCGGCTATCATTAATTTTTATTGGAATTTTTTTCTTTATAGTATTTATTTCACCTGTTTCTTTTTGGGCGGCAGAGATTATTGAACGGGAAGATAATTATAGTAATTCTGGCAGGATTGATGATCCTGTTGAAAAGGTAAATGTGATAATGATATTGGGTTCTGGATTTACTAATGATCCCAACTTATCCCCCACAACAAAGTTAAGCAATAGTGTCCTCGCCCGCATGGCGGAAGGAGTTGGTTTATATAATAAACTTGATTCCGCATATTTTATTACTTCCGGTGCTTCTGTGAATAGCAGTATCTCTCAGGCTCAGGCGGTTGCTGAAGCTGCAATTTCTCTTGGTGTTTTGCCCAAAGATACTTTGCATCTTTCGGATACATTTATTACAGAGGATGAAGCTCGGTCATGCAGGAGTCGATTGGATGAATTAACGAAACGATTTCCTGAGCAAAATATTGATATCTATTTAGTGACTAGTGCCATACATATGCCCCGCGCGGTCTATTGGTTTAGTAAGTATGGCATACCTGTGACACCTGTTCCTTGTGATTTTCTTGTGAAGGAGGACCCTCAGTTCCCGAAGTCAGGTCTGATTCCTTCATGGCGAAAAATGGATATATTGAATAGTGTAATTTATGAATCAATGGGTATGTTTTATGCCCGCTACTTATCTGATTGAATAATAATATGAAACCCCGGATTTGGCTCTCCTCCCCGCATATGGGTGGGAATGAATTAAAATATATACAAAACGCTTTTGATACGAACTGGATTGCTCCGCTTGGACCTCATGTTGATGGCTTTGAGCAGGATCTTGCTTCTTTTTCTGGCGTTAAATATGCTGCCGCGCTTTCTTCAGGTACGGCTGCCATCCACCTTGCCCTGATAATCCTTGGAGTTGGTCAGGGGGATGAGGTTATATGCCAGAGTTTTACCTTTTCTGCATCTGCAAATCCAATTTCGTATCAGGGTGCTTCTCCTGTTTTCCTTGATAGTGAGCGGGATACCTGGAACATGGATCCAGCCCTTCTTGAAGAAGCGCTTAAGGACGGCATTAAAAGAGGGAAAAAAGCAAAGGCGATTATTTTTGTGCATCTCTACGGAATGCCCGCAAAAATTAATGAGATCAGGGAAATTGCTAATAGGTATGAAATTCCTCTTATTGAGGATGCAGCTGAAGCTCTAGGTTCAAAATATCACAGAAAGCATGTTGGCGGTTTTAGTGATATTGGAATTCTCTCTTTTAACGGTAATAAACTTATCACAACTTCTGGCGGCGGTGCGTTTATTTCAAATAATGAGGAATATGTAAAAAAAGCCCGGTTCCTTGCAACCCAGGCACGTGATGCTGCTCCCCATTATCAGCATTCTCACATTGGTTTTAATTACAGGATGAGCAATGTCTGCGCCGGTATTGGCAGGGGACAGATGGAAGTGGTGGCAGATCGTGTTGCACAGCGCAGAGCAAATTTTGATTTTTATGTAAAAACTTTTGATGGTATTGAGGGATTTTACTTTTTATCCGAACCTGAAGGCAGTTTTTCAAATCGCTGGCTCACAACGGTAATTATCGATCCTGCAAAAACCGGTGGAATTACCAGGGAAGATATCCGTCTTGCACTCGAGCAGGAAAACATTGAATCCCGTCCGTTATGGAAACCAATGCATCTGCAGCCGGTCTTCAGCCAGGCAAAGCAGTATGCAAACGGAGTTTCAGAATCTTTGTTTAATGACGGACTTTGCCTCCCTTCCGGCTCAAATCTAACCAGCTCCGACCTCTCCCGAATCTCAGAAGTAATCTTCAAAAGACTCAAAGGCTAAAAATCCATAATCCGCGGAGCTCTGTTAGAAGTCTGATGAAATTCTCAAGTAGAAGTCCACTCATACTTCATAATTTATACTTCATAATTATTTGGTTTTTGTTCGGATATGGATATATCTCGGCCCAAAGTAACATAAGTAATAATGATAAAATATACGATTTCTTAGACCGCATGGATGTAAAGGGGTATATTTCAATCAATCACCATCAAAAGCCCTTCACGCGTCAGTTTATTCTGAAGAAACTAATCGAAATTGGCCAAAAAGACTCTTCCCGGATCCTTAACCCAATTGAACGCTCCGAACTTCAGTATTTCATCGATGAATACCCCCTTCCCTCACTAACCACTAAGCACCAAGAACCAAGCACCATCGACTCCCCACTAGTCACTAACCACCAGTCACTAGTCACTTTTCTCGCTTTTAACTCAAATAGCGCTTTCCGCAACCTTGAGTATTACGACGGAAACTTCTATGTAAACGCCATGTTCGATGGTGGCTTTTCGTATGCATACCAGAAGTCGGGGGAATATGTGTTAAACTATTGGAACGGTGCTGCTGCCTTTGGCTCTGTTGGTGAGAACGTATCCTATGATCTGAAGTTTAATGATTACTCTGAAAAACACTCTGGGATTGGAACCGGCAGAAAATTTTCTCCACTTCAGGGCTATGAATTTGGAACAGGGCGTGCTTCAACAGGAACATTTAACCACGATAAAACAGAGGGAAATTTAACGTATTCCTGGTCATGGGGAAATGTTGCTTTAGTGAAGGATAATGTTTTGTGGGGCAATGGTTATGATGGTCAGATAATACATTCTGACAAGGCTCCTTCTTATCCGCATATACGGCTTACAATGTCTCCTGCTGAATGGGTGGATATATCGTATGTTCACGGTGACCTCAACTCCGGAATTCTTGATAGTGCAACGTTCAGAAGAACAGATGGCGGAAGAAACCACATTCAACTGGTGCCCAAATACTTTGCTGCCCACATCGTTACGGTAAATCTGTGGGAAGACCTAAGATTTTCTTTGGGGGAGTCAGTGATATATTCAGACCGTTTTGAACCGATGTATCTGGTGCCGGTTCTCCTTTTTAGATTTGCTGATCACTATTTTACCAACAAGGATGAAACATCCGGGAATGCTCAGATGTTCTCCTCTCTGAGTTACCGGATTCCCGGGTGGAAATCTCGGATTGATCTTTCTGTGTTTATTGATGAACTGAGCATTTCCAATATTACGGGAAAATATCCCGAAGCAGTTGCTTTCTCCGCGGGGCTTACCAGGCACGATTTGCTGGTTGATAATCTCTCGGCAAAAATAGAATATGTCAGGGTGAATCCTTTTGTTTATGAGCATGATGATCCGGCGCAGTCTTACGGTAACAGAAATTACTATATGGGGCACTGGATCGGCTCAAATGCGGATATGATGTATCTGGAGTTCAGTTATATATATGATGAAAAGATTCGTCTGGTGAATGAAAACACCTTCGTCCGCAGAGGTGATTTTTTTAACAATTCTGAAAAGCGTTACAAGAGCGGGCAGACGTTTCTCTACGGTGATAAAAGCGGTTACCTAACTGTTTCCTTAAGGGGGGAATATGAGTTTCTTAACAATTGGTTTTTTGATGTCAGCGCAGTCATTTCTAATGCTTGGGGAAAAAACAACCAGATTAAGCCCTCCGATTATAAATATGCGGAAATCAGTTTTGGTTCAGGGTATGGATTTAACTAAAGGGCTTTTCCCCTGTGAAGCGCATTCCTGTGTGGGTTTGGTGGCTGTTTATTTAGCCGGTTTTGAACCATATCATCAACCCTTTTCCTCATGTTCCCGGTCACATTCCTTTAAGGTTAGTTTTGTAAGTTTCAGTCCGGTTTTTCAAAAAAGAAAAAGGTTCATGGTTTCCGGCAGTGTGTTTGGAATTAAAGTCAGTATGTGCGGAGTCCCTTCGGGGAAATCCGCTGAGCAAATGAGGGAAGGATAAATCTATGCCGTTTCGGAAATTTTACGCGTTTACAAAGGATCTCAGGAATCGTCATTTCGTTTATATCGATTTGATATTCCTCCTGATTACCCCCCTTATAGCGTATGTTCTCAGATTTGACGGGGAGTTTCCCCAGCATTCAAATGCGCTCACGGGGATTCTCTATGCAACACTGATTTTTACCGCGGTAAAAATGCTGGTGTTTTACCTCCTTGGGCTTTACCGCCGTTTCTGGAAGACAGCGAGTATTGATGAACTTGCCATCCTCCTTTTTATTGGTCTCAATGCCAGCATTGCCCAATTTATTGTTTTTCTGGCGATAAGGAAGATTCCGGGACTCCACATGGAATCCTTGCCCTACTCCTTCTCCCTGCTGGATTCAATCCTCTCAGGTTTTTTCGTGGCGACTACCCGCTTTAGTGTTCGCCTATTTGAGCGGGCAAACCAGCGGCTTGGGAAAAATGATTCCCACAAAATTCCCACTATAGTAATCGGTGCCGGTTTGGGGGGAACTGCGATCGTTGAAGAGATGCAGCGGAACAACAAACTCAACATGAACCCTCTTGCGTTTCTTGATGACGATCCGGCAAAACACAACACCCGTATCCGAGGTGTTGAGGTGTTCGGAAGCATCTCAAAACTTGAGGAAGCGGTGCATCATACAAATGCCACCCGAGTCATAATTGCTATGCCTTCAGCGAGTGGTAAGGAAATCCGTTCTATTCTGCACGACTGTGAGAGAATCGGAATTGAGACTCTCACCCTTCCTGGTCTGGATGAAATGCTCAATCAGAATGTCCGGCTGGATAATATCCGTAAGGTGCAGATTGAAGACCTTCTTCGCCGTGATCCGGTGGTCATTGACGCGGATGCGGTGAAAACCTTTCTTTCAGGCAAAACAGTTCTCATAACTGGTGGTGGCGGCTCCATAGGAAGTGAACTCTGCCGTCAGATTCTGAAAGCCCGTCCCTCAAAAATTATCATCCTTGGACATGGAGAAAACTCCGTTTTTGAAATTGAGCAGGAACTCTATTTCCGGCTGAATAAAATGAATGGCGGTCAGCCAAGACCTCTTATTCTCTCCCGGATTGTTGATATTCGCAATTTCAACCGGGTTGAGCATGTTTTTAGCGAATCTCGTCCCGATGCTGTTTATCATGCTGCGGCCCATAAGCATGTCCCTCTGATGGAGCATAATCCGGCCGAAGCGATCAGCAATAATGTGCTCGGAACCCTGAATCTCCTGAAAGCAGCGGTAAAGTACGAGGTAAAGAATTTCGTTCTGATCTCAACGGATAAGGCGGTTAATCCGACCAGCATCATGGGTGCCAGCAAGCGCCTTGCGGAAATGCTTGTCCTCTCGCATGCAAAAAATAGCGGACTGAATGCCTGCGCTGTCCGTTTTGGCAATGTTCTTGGTAGTAGAGGAAGTGTCATTAACACCTTCCGGAAACAGCTTAATTATGGTGGTCCGATTACCATTACCCATCCGGATATCAAGCGCTTTTTCATGACAATTCCGGAGGCAGTCCAGTTGGTGCTTCAGGCTTCGGTGCTCAGTTCGGGCGGTGAGATTTATGTTCTTGATATGGGTGAGCCGGTAAAGATTGTTGACCTTGCCCGTGATCTGATCCGTCTTTCAGGTCTCCGGGAAGATCTTGATGTAAGGATTGAATTTACCGGGCTGCGCCCTGGTGAAAAACTATATGAAGAGCTTTTCCTCGAAGAGGAAAGTTATGAGCGGACCCTTCATCAAAAGATTTTTTATGCCAAAAACTCCTCGGAAATCATAAACCCTGAACTGGAACTTTTTGTGGGTGAACTTCACTCAATGGCGCTCAGGGGAGATAGTGACAGTCTGAAAAACCTGATAAAAAGTTTTATTCCCGAATATAAATGGGAAGAAGCTCCGGGCATTAGCCAACAGTAATTGTTTGATTGATAAACGGAAATTGATAAGGAACTGCCTCACTGGTCAGTTCCTTTTTTATATAAAGAGCATAGTTCATTAATACATCCCGTTCGTTACGTATAGATGCCCATAATCTCCGCTCGGGCGGCGGTTTTTTATACCTGAAGGAACTCGTCAGAAATTTTGAGGAGTATCAGGGAAAGTTTGACAGGATAATTGTTTATGCATCAAAATATATTGCACAGGGAATTACCTGCAGTAATCCCGCTGTTGAAATCATAACTCCTTTCCTTCTTTCTTTTCAGTCCAAAATATTTCATCTTTTATGGCTGATCTGGTTTTACGGAGTAATCAGACCGTCAAATGCTGTACTTTTTGTACAGAGCGGAATATATCCGGTCAGGTCTAACTGCAAAACCGTTGTTATGTTTCACTCGCTTCTTCCGTTCGAGGAAGAAGCGGTGAATCTCTACCGTGGCGAGAAAAAATATATAAAATACCGCCTGCTGAATCTCCTGTACAGGCGAAGCATGCTTCTTGCAGATGGGCTTCTCTTCTCCTCCTCTTTTACTGAAAATAAATTCCTTTCATCCCTCAGTACTGCTCGAAGACCAGTTTCCAAAGTAATACCGTTCGGTACCTGGTCTTCTTTCTCAAAGCCGACAGCACCAATTGAGATTGGTTCGGGCCAGACGGTACGTTTTCTTTATGTATCGAACTTTTATAAGTACAAGCGTCACCTGATGCTGATACCTCTTTTTGAAGATCTCATCAGGCGGGGATATAACATATCTCTTACCTTATGCGGGGATGGATTTACCCATACGGCAGAAATCACGGAAGCGGTCAGCAAATCAGTTGCTGGAGGGAGAATTTCTTACGAGGGGAAACTCACTCATGATAAAATGCAGGCAGTGTATCAGCAGCATGATGTACTGATATTTCCTTCAGTGGTGGAATCCTTCGGAATTCCCCTCATCGAAGCAGCCCATGAAAATCTCTGGATCATATTTACCTGGCCTCCCCTGGTTGAAATAATGCAGAACAATAACTACCATAGATATACCCTGGCACAAGGAAACCTGGAAGAAGAAGTCCGGAATCTGATCGATTCCCATAATGCTGGGAACTTAAATCTGAAAGAAAAGAAAAGCAACAGCCACTTCATTACCTTCCGCCATACCTTCACCCAAACTATGCACTATCTCGAATCCTTTTTGCCTAAATCTAACTAACCGCTAGCCCCCAATCACTAGTCACTTCTTCTTCTCCTCTCTCCCCTCCAATTCATAATTCATCATTCATAATTGAAATAGACACTAATTGTTTTACTAGCCCCTAATTGATAAATAGCAGGACATCGCTTACACTTTTTAGCGGTTGATTAGATGCTTTTGCTAACAGTCAGGAAATAGTAGGACATCGTTTACAATTTGAGGCAACTCTCCGTAAATTGCTTATTTCCGGAGATAGTTATGGACGAAATCACTAAGCGTAAAGAGGCTATTAAATTGTTTACTCAGGGTATTTCAATCACGCGGATTTGCCAGACCCTTAAGCAAAGCAGAGTCTGGTTTTATAAATGGAAGAGCCGGTATCAGAGTAACCCAGAGGGAGAATGGTTTGTTGAACAAAGCCGGAAGCCACACAACAGTAAAAAAAACTTGATCCTGAGATCGAGTCCCAAATTGTTACAATCCGGCACAAATTAGAAAGCAAACAATACTCACAAATCGGGGCAGTAAGCATTCAATGGGAGTTTCAACGCAAAGGAATTAAACCACCGACAATCTGGAATATTGACAGAGTCATTAAGCGGAATAAACTTACCCATCTTCCTGATAAAATCAAGAAGAGAAAGAACGAATATCCGGTGCAGGGTTATGTTAATATGCAGCAAATGGACTTTGTCGGGCCACGCTACATTAAAAACCTGGGTCGGATCTACTGGCTTAATATCATCGATCTAGATACCCGACTTGCAGCTGTTTATCCGGTTATCGGCAAATCCTCTGATCTGATTCTCCCCTGTTTGGTTGATTTTTGGCAGAAATACGGCATCCCGGACTTTCTTCAGATGGATAATGAGTTGTCTTTCAGGGGAAATAACCGATATAAACATTGTTATGGGAAAGTAGTTCGGCTCTGCCTGATTAACAGGATTAAACCGATATTTATTCCGGTACAAGAACCTTGGCGCAATGGTGTCATTGAGAAGTTTAATGATACCTTTGATAAGAAGTTTTTTAGAACAACGGTGTTTACCGACTATCAGAGTCTGGTTGATAAAGCAAAAAAATTTGAAAATTTCCATAACACCTATTATCGCTATAAGGCCAATCATGGGAAAACCCTTCTGGAGATGGTAAAAATCCCGGGGAATAGTAAAATACTTCTCAGAGGGGATTACATTCTTCCTAAAACATTTGATGTTGACGATGGGGAGATTATGATCATCAGATTTGTCAGAAGTGACAGGAAACTACATTTATTTAGCGAAACATTCATCCTGCCTGCTGAAGCGATTTACACATATGTTCAAGCTGTAATATGCTACAGAACCCATACTCTTATGGTTTATCTGGACGAAAAACTAATTGCATGTTTTGATTATCTATTGATACCGTAAAGACTGTAAGCGATGTCCTGCTATTTTTTGACCGTTAAGGCTCCCCCCTAGGGGGGAGGGCACTTACTGTAAGCGATGTCTTGCTATGAAAGACAGCTAATACTAATTAATTATACTGTAAGCGATGTCTTGCTATGTAACACCTAATCACTAGTCGCTAATTGCGATTCACTTTTCAATTTCCCACTCTCAATTATAAACCCCCCTTAGCGCCTTTGCCTCCTTTGCGCGATTTCCTTCCCCCATATATTCTCCATACCCCCCTCCTCCCAAATTTCAATTTTTAATTCTTCATTCCTAAATATTCCCCTGCCCATTCAAATTTTTTTCCTAATTACTAATTACTAAATCCTAATTCCTAGTTCAATCCTGTACATTGTAAATCGTTCATTGTACATTTCAATTCTCCCTTCTCAATTCTAATCTTTCAATTCATATTTCATACTTCATAATTTATAGTTCTCATTTAAAGTTTATCCCGATTTCATTTATCGTCTCCTTTGTCGTCGAATAATTCAGATTCACACTCACAATTTCCTTCCCGGTAAACTTCTCCAGATCTTTTAATACTCCCCTTATTCTGAGATTCTTTTCTGACTCCGGAAAATTTGATTTCCGTATCCAGAGAATCTGCTTCGCGTTGAAGAGAATAGATTCCTCATTCTCAGTCAGCTTCTTTGCGTACAACTGCGCCTGATCAATGACCTGCTGTTTGCGGACCTGTTTCTTGTATTTCTGATTCCACTTTACAAGGGTTGGTTTTGAAATCTCCAGTATCTCCTGACACTGAAGTAAAGTCTTCCCCTCTGCCCGCAGGGCAATAAATCTGTTAATAATTTCTTTGCTGTACACCTTTTACTCCATTCGAATATTTAATCACTTGAAAATTTTTACTGCCCAGTTTCCCCCTCTTCAACGGAGTAGAGAGGGGGATTAAGGGGGAGAGTTTCTGAAAACTGCGAAAATAGTGAAAATTCGCATGGTAAAGAAAAGGTAAACAAATACCCCCTTTTTCGCCATACCCCCGTTATTTTAAGTAAAAATTCCAAAAATGTTTTTTATTCGTGTTTCGTGGCAAAGTTCTTCTTGATTGATTCCCCTGCTAATTACTCCTTCCTAATTGCTAATTCTTCTACTGGCCACCAGTCACTAATCAATTCCTTACCCATGATCACTAGACCCTGACACCTGGTACCTAATCTCATTGTGCATTGTTTTTTATTACTAATTACTAACTGCTAATTCCTAATTTGCCAAACAAAAGAAAAAAATTACGTAAAGAAGAGATTTGAATATTTTAGTAACTGGAGGCGCCGGTTATATTGGCTCCCACCTCGTCCACGATCTTACTGAACTCGGTTATAAAGCAACCGTCCTTGATAACTTGTCAACCGGTTTCCGGGAAAATATTCCCGCTGGTGTCGAACTGATCGTAGCGGATCTGAAATCTCCAGATTTAAAAGATATTTTAAGGGGGAGGGAATTTGATACTCTCTTCCACTTTGCCTCAAAGAAAGCTGCGGGGGAGTCAATGGAAATTCCCGAAGTATATATGATGGAAAATATCACCGGGGCGCTTAATCTGTTTTCTTTACTGAAAGATCTGAAGATCCGCAAGGTAATCTTTTCCTCAACTGCTGCGGTCTATGGAAATCCTGAATCCATCCCGGTTTCTGAAGCAGCCCTCAAGAATCCGATTAATTATTACGGCTTTACTAAACTCTCATTGGAGCAGAATCTTGCCTGGCTCTCACAGATTCGCGGTATCCATGTTGCTGTGCTCCGCTATTTTAACGCTGCCGGATATGATGTCAAAGGAAGAGTGACGAAAAGGGAAGTGGGAACAGCAAATCTGCTCCCGGTTGTGCTGGAAACCCTTGCCGGAATCCGCCAAAAATTGATGGTTTTTGGTGATGATTATAACACCTCCGATGGTTCCTGCATTCGTGATTATATACATCCATCCGATCTTTCATCTGCTCATATTCTTGCAATGGACTATCTGGAGAAGAATCAACAGAATCTGACGCTGAATCTTGGAACAGGGAAGGGCTATAGTGTGTTTGAAGTGATTAAAGCTGCTGCAGATATCTCCGCTCTTCCGCTGAATTACGAAGTCACCTCCCGCCGTGAGGGAGATCCCGCAGCCCTTATTGCCGATGCTTCCAAAGCAAATAGACTCCTCGGTTGGATCCCAAAGTATTCGGATATCGAAACTATCATATCCACCATGCTGCCGTTGTATATCCCCAAAGCAAAATAGCCGATGAATTAAATTTTACTTCCCCTCTTTCTCCGACTTGTCGGAGAGAGAGGGGGATTAACGGGGGTGAGTTTGCTTCAAAGCGAATGCGTCTCAAACAATTTTCAATTCTCTTTTATCCACTATCAATTATGCCATCCACTTCGTGGGTTCAGGCATAAAGCGGAGGTGTGAGTGTTATTAATAGGTCACCCGCTCTGCGGGTTCAGGCATAGGGCGGAGATGTCAGTATTATTAACAGGTCACCCACTACGCTGGTTGAATCAATTCAATTTTGTTCATTGTAAATACCTCTGCTGCGGCTGATCACAATCTTCAGTTCATACTTCATAATTCATACTTCATACTTCCTTAGGCATCCCACAAAGTATTAAAGATGTTTGATCACAACATCCGCAATACTTCTACCGATGGAAATTGATGCTGTCGCCGCCGGACTTGGTGCGTTCAGCACATGTACCATCCTTGCCGTTTCCTGTATGCAGAAGTCATCGAGCAGTTTGCCCTTTTTGTCTAATGCCTGAGCACGGACTCCCGCCCCTCCCCTTGTAACATCTTCTTCGTTAATTTCTGGTATCAGTTTCTGCAGAGCTCTTACAAACAGTTCTTTGCTGAATGACCTCTTCATCTCCTCCCACCCCATTTTGTAATACATCCCCGCCATCTTCCAGAATCCTTTGTAGAGTAACAATTCTCCCGTATCGTAAAGTGACACATCAGTTTTGCTGTATCCTTCCCTTCGGAATGCCAGCACTGCATTGGGTCCTGCCTCAATGCCTCCCTGAATCATTCTGGTGAAATGCACCCCAAGGAACGGGAATCGGGGATCGGGTACGGGATAGATCAGATTCTTTACAAGATATTCTTTCTCCTTAACCAGCTCATAATATTCTCCGCGAAACGGGACGATCATCACCTCCGGATCAATGCCGCACATTCTTGCAATTCTGTCGGAATAAAGCCCTGCGCAGTTTACCAGCAGCTTTGTGCTGTGTGTTCCTCCGGTCGTCTCAATCGTTATCTGGTTGTTTCTGCTTCTGATTCCCTTCACTTTGTTGCTGGTTCTGATTTCTCCTCCGAATTGCTGAATGATCTTTCCGTACGCTTCAGTCACTTTGGTGTAGTTCACAATGCCCGTCTGTGGTATATACAGGGCCCCAATCCCGTCTGTATAGGGTTCATATTCTTTAATCTCCTCCTTCTTTAGGCGCTTCATTCCGGTCAGCCCGTTCAGTGTTCCTTTCCGTTCAAGTTCATTCAGAGCCGGAATTTCTTCCTTGCTGGTAGCAACAACAATTTTGCCGCATCGTTGATGGGGAATCGCTTGCTCCTCGCAGAACTGATAAAGTAATTCTCTTCCTGCCGTGCAGTTTTGTGCCTTTAAGGAACCCGGTTTGTAGTAGAGCCCTGAGTGAATTACTCCGCTGTTGTGCCCCGTCTGATGTGCTGCCAGCACATCCTCTGCCTCAAGAATGAGGAGCTTACAGGGTTTCTTTTTGAGGATTGCCATCCCCGTGGCTGTCCCCACAATCCCCCCGCCGATAATGGTAATATCATAGGTCATAAGTTTCTCTGTTTGAATGCAAGGGACTGATGTTACTGTAGAAAACCAGCCCGTTTCTGCGTAAATTTTGTTCTGTGAATTTGAAAATTACGGATTAATCATCCTCGATGGATAAAAACTCAAAAATAATGGTAGCCGGTCATAAAGGCATGGTTGGCTCTGCGATCGTACGCGAACTCTCTTCCCGCGGTTACGTAAATCTGGCAACGGTTGACCGGAATGAGGCTGACCTCCGGAATCAGCAGCAGGTATTTGACAGGATGGAATCTGCCTCTCCCGAGGTGGTTGTCATTGCAGCCGCTAAAGTCGGGGGTATCATGGCAAACAATATCTACCGGGGCGAATTCCTCTATGATAACCTCATGATTGAGGCAAACCTGATTGAAGCCTCCCGTCGCGTTGGTGTGAAGAAACTTCTCTTTCTCGGTTCTTCCTGCATTTACCCGAAATTTGCCGAGCAGCCGATCAGGGAAGAGTCTCTCCTGACCGGGACATTGGAATTCACCAATGAGCCCTACGCTATTGCGAAAATCACCGGTATTAAACTCTGTGAAAGTTATTATCGCCAGTACGGATGCAATTATTTTTCTGCGATGCCGACCAATCTTTACGGTCCGGGTGACAACTTCGATCTTGAAAAATCCCATGTTCTCCCTGCGCTAATGCGAAAATTCCATGAGGCGAAGGCTGCCGGAAAGGATCATGTAATGGTCTGGGGTACCGGTACCGTTCTCCGCGAATTTATGTATGTGGAGGATCTTGCCTCCGCTCTTGCATTCCTCCTCGAAAATGTGGATGCGAAGGATATATATGAAAAAGAAATATCCCACATTAATATTGGAACCGGATCGGATGTCACCATCTCTGCTCTTGCGGAACTGGTGAAGGATATTACCGGATATAAGGGAAAGATTATATACGATACATCAAAGCCGGACGGTACTCCCCGTAAGCTGATGGATTCTTCCCGTCTTCATGAACTTGGCTGGGAAAGCTCTGTATCACTTGAAGAAGGTATCCGCAGAACATACAAATGGTTTTTGGAAAATATAGAAACGATAAAAAGGTAAACAGACCGTAATGAAGAAAGCGCTTATTACCGGAATAACCGGACAGGACGGAAGTTATCTCGCGGAAATTCTGATTGAAAGGGGATATGAGGTGCACGGTATTATACGCCGCAGCAGTTCATTTAATACCGGAAGAATTGACCATCTTTATAACGATCCTGAAATCCTCAACAAGAAGATGTTTCTTCACTACGGTGACTTGGTTGATACGAGCAATATGAACCGCCTGCTGGAAAAGATCGGGCCCGATGAGATATATAACCTAGCCGCCCAGAGCCATGTAAAAGTTTCGTTTGAAGTTCCGGATTACACTGCACAGGTTGATGCTCTCGGCACTCTGCGCTTCCTCGATGCAATCCGTGAAGTCGGCCTCAAAAAAGTCCGTTTTTATCAGGCATCAACAAGTGAGCTCTACGGAAAAGTGCGTGAAACTCCTCAGAGCGAGACAACTCCCTTTTATCCCCGCTCTCCGTATGGTGTGGCAAAACTCTATGGTTACTGGATTATTGTAAACTACCGCGAAGCATATGATATATTTGCCTGCAACGGAATTCTCTTTAATCATGAATCTCCCCGCAGAGGTGAAACATTTGTTACAAGAAAAATCTCCCGTGCAGCATCACGGATTATCTGCGGACTTCAGGATTCCTTCTCCCTGGGCAACCTCAATGCAAAGCGCGACTGGGGTTATGCTCCCGAATACTGCCAGGGAATGGTGGATATACTCAATTACAAAAAAGCCGAGGATTTTGTCCTGGCAACCGGCGAGACAAATACCGTCCGGGATTTTGTGAAATATACATTTGGATCATTCGGTGTTACACTCCGCTTTGAAGGGGAGAATGAAACCGAAAAAGGTGTGGTTGCGTCAATCGATTCTGCAAAGAAAGATGAACTGATTGCATTATATCCGAATGCGGTTGTAAAACCTTTTGCTAATCTGAAGGCTGGCCAGACAGTGGTAACGGTAAACCCGACCTATTACCGCCCGACTGAGGTTGATCTGCTCCTGGGCAATCCAAAAAAAGCTGAAGAAAAACTTGGCTGGAAAGCCCGGACAAAGTTCGAAGATCTGGTAAAGATCATGGCACTGGCCGACTACGAAAAAGTCTGCCGCAAAGGTTTCTAACTAAAAAGCCCCGTCCCCGGGGCTTTTCTTTTTTAAATTAGTAATTCCTTGTTTCTGGCTAAAGGTTATTTGTTCATTGTAAATTGTAAATTATTCATTGAGTTTACTAATTACCAATTCCTAACTACTAATTCCTTTTTTATATATACTGCTCCCGCAAAATAATTCTCAATTTTCAATTCTCAGTTAAATTCATAATTAATCCTTCATATTTCATAATTTTAACTTATATCACCCACTCCGTGGGTTGAGGCATGAAGCGAAGATATCAGCATCATAAATAGGTCACCCGCGCTGCGGGTTCGGATGGTGGTGTATATATTGCGGCTTTATTAATGGGTCACCCGCGCTGCGGGTTCAGGGGTTGTCTTTTCAGTTGGGATTTTGTTAACGGGTCACCCGCGCTGCGGGTTCGGGGAAGACGGTGTATATGTTGCGTTTTTATTAACAGGTCACCCGCGCTGCGGGTTCGGATGGTGGTGTATATGTTGCGGCTTTATTAATGGGTCACCTGCTCGGCGGGTTAAATCTGTTCAATTTTGTTCATTGTAAATTGTAAATTGAGTTTACTAATTACTAACTCCTAATTACTAATTGCCGTGTTAGCCTGCGTATATAAACAAGTAAAACAAAAGCTCCCGCGAAACCGATAGATAAGTATTGAAACATAATAAAGATATAGTTTTTCTTCTCGATATGCATAGGGGAGTCTGCGCCGTAGAGAATAAATGCTCCCCAGTAGTATGGATCAGAATTCACCTGGCTGATAAAATCTGACCGGGTTCTGCGCAGTGCTTCCGATTTGGAGATCCCTACGCTGAGATGATCATAAAACATCTCCATAAAGCGTGATGTATATTCATCATTGATTTCCCAGAGTGTGGAGATAACACTCTTTGCTCCCCCCTCAATCAGTGCGCGGTTCATGCCGGTGACACCCTCTTCCGCATCCGGATCTCCCAGCCCCGAACTGCAGCTGCTTAGCACAACCATTTCCGATTTTAATCCAAGCGAAGCAATCTCTCCCGGCTCAAGAATGCCGTCATGTTCAGCATCGTAGAGTCCGGAAAAATAAATCACCGGCTGATTCTTTGTGACTGATGAATGTGCTGAAAGATGAATCAGCGAAGCATCTGCTGCCAGTTCTCTGAACCGTGATTCAGTAGCAAAAGATCCGGTTAGTACGGTTGAGAAATCAAGCATATTGTCAATGGAGTTTACCTCCTCAGCGGAGTATTTCAGCGGGAGGAATTGCTTTGTATTGCTGCCATCTGTATTCCCCTGTATGCTTCTCCTCTCGGCAAATCCTCTTGATGATGATGACACGAGGGGATTCCCCACCAGCAGTGAGGTCTTGTTTTTGCTGTAATTGATCTTCTCAAGTCCTTTGTATGCTGAGAAGGATGGAGTATAGACAAAGCGGTACCTCTCCCCGGCAAATTCGCATGCCTCATAATGAAAACTGTTATTTTCATCATCGGAGTTTACAACAAGCGTTTCAAAAGGGAAGTCCCTGAAGATATTATCAGGAAGGATAATCAGCCTGCTCCCTTTTTCCAGTTTGTCATTAAGAAAACCGAACAGGTGTTTATAAAGATACCGTGCGGCAACTGCGTCAAAGGCAAAGAGTTCCCTGTTGAGGAAATCAGGTGAGCCCGGCCTCCGGTCATAGTTAGGGGAGATGCCCCGTTTAATTCTTCTTAAAGAATTTTCTCCTCCTTTTATTTTCCTGGTCAGAAACTCATTCCGCCCAAGTGCATAGATATACGACGAATCCTCAGTTGTATGCAGCGCGATGATATACTCATCCTCCTCAAGGGCGGACTGCATCTCTGTAACACTCAGCATTTCCATCCTGACTGGTTTTTGCAATGATAAGAATTCAAGCAGTGAGTTATAAAGCTGCAGTGCAGAATCCCTCTCCGTCTGTGTGTGAATCTGCGACTCTGCAGTCCAGGCAAGGGAGTAAAGTTTGTCAAGGAGATCAGGATTATCCATGCTTTGGGCCAGAGTCAGAGATATCACATTCCTGAAGGCGCTTCCTCCGTTTTTTCGCTCTAAGTAACCGAACGCAGTCTTGTAATCCCCCCTCTCATTCAGAAGTTTTATTTGTGAATTGTAGAGTCCGGCGGCAAGTTTTGTTAACCCGGGAATATCATGGCTGCCGCCGATGAGAGATTGTGCCGTTCTTTCATACAATGCAATTGCGTTTTGTAATTCTTTTTCTGCTTCTGCTCTGTTTCCGAGTGTGATCAGCGCGCGGGTGTGTAGGGAATGGTAATACAGCGCGAGATAGGCATTGTTTCCTGTCAGTTCTGCAACGCCGGTTGAGAAAAGCAGGTTATGAGCCTCTGAAGCATTGTCTGTTTGAAGCCGTATATCCGCTTCAGTAAGTACCGCCTCCGCATGCTGCTGGGGATATGTCTCCGCCGGTACTGATTTCCGGATCTCTGCCAGAATACCAAGTGCCTTCGCTGCTTCCCCCTCCCCGTGATATATCTCTGCAAGATGCTGTGATGCTGAGGCCAGAAGAATGATATCCTGATATTTTTCTGCTGTTCTGATTGCTTCCTGAAGCAGGATGATTGCTGAATCTGTCTTACCCTGTCCCTTCAGTGACAGTGCCAGTTTGTCCATGATGTCTCCTGCCTGGAGCGGATTGCTCTTTACATCCGTATATAGCAGCGCCCTCCTGAAATGCTCCTCCGCCGCCTCATAAGCACCAAGGTTCAGCTTGAATGATCCGGAGCCGGTCTCGATTGAACTGAGCAGATCCCTGTCATTAATCTTTTTTGCGAGCTGCATAGCTTCATGGTAATGCCTGATGGCCTGCGTATAATTGCCCGCGTTGACATACACATCAGCCATGCCAGTCAGGTTTTGGATGAGCGGACGCGGAGCATCCCCTGATGCTTCAATACCCGCACGGTAACTTGCCAGCGCTCCGGCATAGTTTCCCATGGCGTTTTGTAAATTGCCTCTGTTGGAATATAAATACGAAAGCCGGAGAGAGTTTCCTGTCTTCAGATAAATGGTGATCGCTTCCTGATAGTAGCCGAGCGCGTCAGGGTAGTCTGAGGTGAATGAATAGGAAACACCAAGTTCAGAATATCCGTAAGCCAGCAGTTCCGGATCTTTCAGACGCTTCGCGCCTTCAATGCCTTTGTTGAAAAGCTCTCTGGCCGGATCATACTCTCCGTATATATCATATATTAGTCCCTGATTGATCCGTGCCCTCGATCCGGTGTGGATATCGTACAGTTCATCGGAAAGCTTTTCCGCTTGCCGGTAGTATTTCATTGCCTGGTCATACTCTCCCTCGAGAAAAGCGATGGTTCCTTGCAGCAGGACTGCCTCGGCATGAAGATAGCTGTCATCATTATCCGCGGTAAAAAACTTTTTCAGCGCTTGTCTGGCTTCCGTATATCTTCCTTTGTCCTTGAGTGCGTTTGCGTAACGGAGATAAACAATTGTAAGCTCAGGATGTTTTCTGATGATGCCGCTGAACAGGGTAATTGCTGAATCTATGTTCCCCCTCAGGTTCATAATGATTCCCCGGGCATATTCTTCATACGGCGTAAGCGGCCGGTCACGGATTTCATCCAGCTTGTTTTTAATAAGCAGCAGATTCCCCGAGCCGGCTCCGGTGCTGATCAGTTCTTCATAGTAAACAATGCTTGCGGGGGAAGCGGGAAAGTATATATCGAGTGTGTCAAACACAGCCTGATAGTTTCCGGCTTTTTTAAGTGAATCGGTGCGGATGACGGCAAACTGGTATCCCGTTTTGTACCTCCTTGCGCTCAGCAGGCTCACCTCCTCGGTATTCCTTCGTCTTAGCGTGATAACGGTTTTCTCAAATACTTCATCATAGGATGAAATGCTTTCCTCTGTTTCCTCTTTGTCCGCTATCTGATAATGAGGGCCTGAGGTAAGGATAATAATGAGAATGAAACCGGCGAGCAGTCCCGTACGTTTCATGTTCAGAGTTCGCTTAAGAGTTCAGCGGCTTCGCGAGATTTGCTCCCCCGGGTTCCGGCAACATATTCGAGCAGTTCTTTTCCTTTGGCGAAATTGTTCTGCAGGATATACGTCTTGGCGAGATAAAATGATGCATCGTATGAGATGTTCTCATACTTGCCTGAATAGTTTTTCTCAATGGCAAGCTGGAATTCTTTCTGGGCAAGCCTGACTTTTTCATCATCGTAGCTGGTAAACATCCCGAATATATCCGACTGCGCGGAAAGGAGATAGAGCTTCCCTGCGGTGTAATGAAGATAAAAAGCTGATGCGCCGTCCGGGTCTTCTTCAATCTGTCTCAGCAGCAGGCTTATAGCTTCATCATACCTCTCTTCTGAAACAAGGGTGTGAGTCTCAGAGAATGTGTCCGAGGTAAGGGCTCTGCTTACGCCATCCGGAGTGATATCGGCGGAACCGTATCTGATTGTTTCAGGCATCGAAAGTTCTGATGCTGAATAAACAGCAAGCCAGCCAAGCAGAAATACCGCTGCAATTCTTACAGGGTAATAAACAATCTTTGAGAAACTAAGTTTATTCTTTTTTCCTCTTCTGACCGGAACAGATGGTATTTTTTCATGTTTTACAGGCTGAGGCAAGTCTTCCCGCAGGGAATGATATTCAGCTTTGCAAAAGGGGCAAACTTCAAGGTGTTTTTGGATTTTGCTAAATAAACCGCTTGCACGGAATTCTTCTCCGGCAGATTCCGCAACAATATACTCCGCCAGTTCCATTACATCAGGATGGCTACCCTTGCTTAATCCCTGCTGTGCCCTCAGATAAACCGCAGAAAATTCCTGCAGATCAGGATTATCTTCCGGCGGGGCGCTCAGAAGTTTTTCTGCATCCTCGCTGCTCAGCTCTGCTAAAATATCTTCGGGTGATTTTTTCGTTTCGCTCATAATGGTAAATAGTAATCTGTTCGTGTGATTTGGGACATCATTCCAGTTTTTCCCTTATTTCTGCAATCAGGCGGTAAAACATCTTTTTAACTGCGTCCTCGCTTTTTCCCAAAGCCTCGGCTATCTCCTGGAACTTCATCTCCTCCTGAAACCGCATACGAAGAATCTCCCGTTTATCACCGGACATCTCAGCCGTAATGGCTGTTACCCGGTCAATATCAGCTTCCTCCCCGAAATTATATTCACTCTTTGCCTTTCTGAAAACTTCTTCCGGATCGCTGTACTGGTATTTTTTCGCCTTCTTGTAAAAGCTCACAAAACTTAAAAAAAGCACCCGTCTCAGCCAGTATTCCGGATTTTCAATCTTCTGGTACTGCTTTGCGAAAGAAAGCCAGACGTTGGATGTCAGATCC
Organism: Ignavibacteriales bacterium; assembly: GCA_015709675.1. NCBI lineage: Bacteria > Pseudomonadati > Ignavibacteriota > Ignavibacteria > Ignavibacteriales > Ignavibacteriales bacterium. The sequence goes on along the minus strand of CP054182.1, from coordinate 3,882,610 downwards.
TCGGCATCCTCTATATTCCTGAGCTTTCCGCTTCGGAATTTTGCGTGGAAATACTCCCGTGCGATGGTCTGTACAATAGCCGAAAGCCGGCTGAAGGCAGACTCGTCCCCAGACTTCGCCGCCTCGAGAAGGGGAGTTAAGTCCTCGGAAGTAAAATGCAGAAACTGTAAATCTTTTTCACCCAATGGGGAATGTCACTTTTTGAAGCTATTTTATACTAACAAAGTATGAAAAATATCAAAAAATATGGTTAAATCCCTGCCGGTCATCCTGCTGCTGGTAATTTCTTCATATATCCACGCCCAGCCCGATCTGGATATCAGGCCTGGGAAAATTGAGTTTGAGGACCGGTTCAGCCGCTTCGTAAAAGTCTGGTTCCTGAATGAAGGAAATCAGCCTCTGGAGATTGACAGCATATCCTATCTCAATCAACGTTATTTTATCCGTTGGGATTCCTACAACGGTTATCCGATGACCTTACCGGCTGGGGATACGCTGGGCATGGACTGCATTCTCTCCCACTATGCATCAATCGCAGTGACGGATACCGTTGACACCATGTTTGTGTATGTGAATTACCGCCCTGATCCGGTCACGGTGAAAATAAAAATAAAATTTCACGATCCTGATCCGCCTCTTGGAACTGCGTCCGGTTCCGTGGTCTATCAGGGAATGCCCGTTCCAGGTCAGCCGGTATATATGTTTCATGAGGGACTGTATCAGTATGCATCCGCGGTGACGGATATATACGGTAATTTTTCGTTGCAGCTTCCGGCGGGGGAGTATCGCATTGCCGCAAAGCATCCGGAGGGAAATCTCATTTTCTCAGGCAATACGGGAAATCCCTTTGCGGCTCAGCCGGTTGTGGTTAAACGGGATTCTGTTTCTCAGACGGAAATCGTTCTGCCAGCCGTCACCCCGACCGGATTTTCGGTGCAGGGTGTGGTTTCCGATTCTGTTTCCGTATATCCGGTTGATAAGGGTGTGGTTGTTATCAGAAAAGGGAAGCATAATCCAGGTAAAATACTTGAGGAAACGGATAATGTATATGCTGCCCTGGTTGACTACCGCGGAAATTATACGGTAAGGAATATCAATTCGGCCGGATACTATTTTGTTCAGTCCTTTTCCGATTATTTTATTCCGGCCTACTACAAGAGCGGAAATTATTCCCCGCTGCTCTGGCAGGATGCTGATTCAATCTACGTGAACAGTGCGGTGCAGGATATATCTCTTTCCATGCAGCGTGACTCTGCCTATGGAGACGGCCGGATAACCGGTTCGGTGCAGGCAATGGCAAACAGAATATCAGCGGATGCAGTAGTGCTGTATGCGCGCTCTCCCCAGAATGCTAAAATTTATGCAACCGGTATCTCAGGAACGGGGAACGGATTTCTCCTTCCAAAACTTCCTTACGGTACCTACGAACTTCTTGCGCAGAGTATTCACCTGCCTGATTATCTGATCGGTTCTCTGGAAATTACTCCGGCTCAAACCTCCATTACCGGAGTAACTATAAACCTTACCGATGCTGAAGAATCAATGCCTCCGGCGGAATATGCTCTTCTCAGCAACTATCCGAACCCCTTTAATCCCGCAACTACCGTCCGGGTTGAGTTAAGTCGGGATACCGACCTCTTACTTAAAGTGTTTGATGCCTCCGGCTCCGAAGTCATGAGTATATATGCCGGCTTCCTGTTATCAGGCATACACGAATTCAAAACCAGTTTCTCCGGCCTCAGTTCCGGTATGTATTTCGTCAGGATGCAGGGGAAAGGTATAAGCAAAACAGCCAAACTCCTTTTAATGAAATAGTTACAGCAGACCTAATGAATCCCGACGAAGTCGGGATGACCTGTTAATAACCCCGACACGAAAACAATACCCCTGAATCCGCATCGCGGATGACCCGTTAATAACCCCGACACGAAAACAATACCCTTGAATCCGCTTCGCGGATGACCGGTTACTAACACTCGCACGAGAACGATACCCCAAATCCGCATCGCGGGTGACCCAATAATAACACCACAACGAAAAACAAACCCTGAATCCGCAGAGCGGATGACCGGTTTTTTCTTACTGCGCTCCATATAAACCGAATATGCGACATCTTTCGTGGAGTCCAGAAATCATGTCGCGCAATCGGCGTTCTGGAAAAATTCATAATTCATCCTTCATCCTTCATAATTCACATTTCATACTTCAAATTTCATAATTTTTTGGCGTTTCCATGATTTCACCGATTGCGTTAACTTGGTAGTATGATTTTATAATTTTGAGACGAAATGAAACGCCTGCTCCTCTTGATGCTTTTTCTCCCCCTTGCTGTCTTCGGGCAGTCTAAGGATATCTACCACCCATTCACAGGGACTCTGGTTCTTTCCGTCGGGGGCGGACCTACCCTCGGCATGACTGACTACACCGACTTCAACCTGGACTATATGGGCATGGCATCTCTGGAGTATTTCTTTCCGACGTACTCAAAAAGCAGTCTCGGCATTAAAGCTTTCGGTGCGTATGGCTACCTGAAAGCAACAGACGCAGCCCTGACACCAAATGAGGTTCGCACAGACCTTCTCTACTACGGCGGCGCATTGGTGTATAACCTCTCTATCGGTGAAGTTTTTTTCCCGCAGTTCTCGGCAGGCGCATCAATTCTTTCCTTCAAACCCAAGACCGAAGGGGGAGTGGTCCTGACCCGTACTCCTGCATATGAAACCACTGAACTCAATTTTAACGCGGATTTTGGCTTCCGTATTCTCCTGACAAAAAACCTTACCTTTAATCTGATTGGCGGTGTATTTATCAGCCCTGAAGATAACCTTGATAATCTTTTGAAAGGTACCGACAAGGACAATATTCTCTTTGGACAGGCAGGTCTTTCCTTTGCTTTTTTCGGAGATACGGATGAAGATGGCGATGGCATCCCCGATTCAGAAGATATGTGTCTCGGTACCCCTCCCGGCGTTAAAACTGATCCCTTTGGCTGCCCATATGATGAAGATAAAGATGGTGTGTACGATTATCTGGATGACTGTCCCGGTACTCCTGAGGGGGTGAAAGTTGACCGGGCAGGATGTCCTGCGGATACCGATAAAGATGGCGTACCCGACTATCTTGATATCTGCACCAATACTCCGCGCAACGTCCGCGTTGACCAATACGGCTGCCCGGTTGATACCGATGAAGACGGTGTGCCCGATTACCTTGATCAGTGTCCATCCACGCTTCCCGGTGTTACTGTTGATAAAAACGGCTGTCCGCTTGATACTGATGGTGACGGCGTTTTTGATGTGTTTGATAAATGCCCGAATACCCCCTCCGGAGTGCAGGTTGACTCTACCGGCTGCCCGATTAAAAAGGAACAGGTGATTAAAGAAGTACAGGTGCCTGTGCCATATGAGGTTACAAAAGAGTTTGTTCTGAGTGCTGGTGCTTCTTTCAGGAGCGGCAGTTCTGAACTGCTCCCTGCTGCGTATGCTGACCTGGACCGGCTAGCCGCGGAAATGATTGCGGATGGAAAGTCAACCTGGCTGATTGAAGGACATACGGATAATGTCGGAAAGCCGGAGGTGAATAAAAGAATTTCTCTGCAGCGGGCAAATGCGGTTCTCAAATATCTGACCGGAAAAGGCATTGATGCAAAGCGCTTCACCGTCAGAGGAATGGGGCATGAATTCCCTGTTGCTGATAACTCCACCGAAGAAGGAAGAGCACAAAACAGACGAGTGGTAATCGTCCGGTTAAACTGAACCAGGTTTGCATTTACTCTGACTTCCTCGCGCCAAGGCATTAAGCCGCAAAGTTTTCACTTATTAATCTTGTCTTGTACAAAAATCACCAATAATTGGGCGGATACCCCCCTCATGTGCCCAACCGTTGTACACTTGATGAGCCATCTGCCCAAAAAACGATTAAAATTGGGCGGATGATGAGCATCTCTTTATAAAATTATAGCTTGAAAGAACACCATGACTCCCGACCCCTCAACAGAACTCTTTGAGCTTCCGATAAAAATCAAACCTGAAGACATTGACCGGCTCAATCATGTGAACAATACCGTCTATGTCCGATGGGTGCAGGATGCCGCTGTGGCTCACTGGTACCATGCCGCGACAAAGGAAGAAGCAGAAAAATACCTCTGGGTGGTAATCAGGCATGAGATAGATTATAAATATCCGGCAAAGTCAGGGGACGATATCATTGCCAAAACCAGAGTAGGCACGTCAACCGCGCTTGCCTTCGAGCGGCTTACCGATATATACCGTTCATCTGATAACAAACTCCTCGCTTCAGCCCGCACCCTCTGGTGTCCGGTTGATCCCAAATCTCTCAGGCCGGTTAGAGTAACAGATGAAACCAGAAAACGGTTTTCGGTAATGAAGAGTGAAAAATGAAGAATGAAGAATGAAAAATGAAGAATGAAGAATGAAGAATGAAGAATGAAGAATGAAAAATGAAGAATGAAAAATGAAGAATGAAGAATGAAGAATGAAGAATGAAAAATGAAGAATTTTCCCTCTTCAAAGGCAGGATTAAGGGATTTCTTCTAATAAAACATATGTCGGTAATTCCGCGAATATCTGCGAAATCAGCGGGAAACTTTTTTCTCCCGCAGATCTCGCAGATTAACGCAGATCAAATGCAAAGCTACTTAAAGTAATTTTCCATTATCAATTATCAATTCTCAACTATTTGAGCAGTGTCATTTTCCTGACCGCTGAAAACGTTCCCGCGGTTATCTTGTAGATATACACCCCGCTGCTCAGTACGGAGGCATTAAAATCAACCGCGTATCTGCCGGCCTGCATCTTTTCATTGATCACATCAGCGACCTTGTTTCCCTGAATGTCAAATACACTCAGAGTCACATTGCTTTCCTGTGCCAGGGTGAAACTGAATGTGGTTGCCGGGTTAAACGGATTCGGATAATTCTGTTCTAATGCAAATACATCAGGCAGATTGCTGTTGTTCACTTCGATAACGGACGAATACTCATAGGTTCCGCTGAAATCCATCTGTCTCAGCCGGTACTGCACTGCTCCGGCTGGAGCATAGGGATCAGTATAGCTGTATATATTCTGCACGGCGGAGTTCCCCGCGCCGGACACAAAGCCGATTTCAGTCCAGGTTCCGTTTGTGCTTCTTTCAATGGCGAAACCGCGGTTGTTTACTTCGGAAGAAGTAATCCACTCAAGAGTAACGTTACCCTTCTCCGCTTTAGCAGTGAAGGAGGTTAGTTCCACAGGTAGTATTCCGTCATGGAAATAGACGGTGCCGTCAGCGCCGCAGACTACTACGCCCTGAGAGCCTCTGCCGTCAACAGCAATAAGATCTTCTCCGTAAAGTGTCTGACCCCACTGTCCGAACTGGCTTGCGTTGATAGTCCTTAGGAAGGTGCCTCCTTGCCCGACAGCATAAACGTTATTGATGTCATAGGCAAAAACATCATGCATCAGCTTTCCGGCAAGTGCTACAGTATCGGTCATAAGGAATACTGACTGGAACCCGTCATAGGTTCTGAACACAGCACCGTTTTCACCGGATACATATCCTACAGTATCGTTAAGCATATATAAGCCCAAAAGCTGTCCCGGAGGGGAAACCATATTCCCGTTTGCCCAGGTTGTGCCGCCGTCGGTGGTTTTAAAAATCCTTTCGCCCGAACCTACCGTATATCCAAGCTGTGTGTTTACAAATTTTATATCATAAAGAATAGTACTTGGAACAATAAAGCGTGAAGTCCAGGTTGTTCCCCGGTCGGAGGTTGAATAGATATTACCGTCATTATTCACCATGAAGCCGGTAGTCTCATTAAAGAAATACATCTTGTAATGACGGGTGGTATTGCTGCCGACATAAAAAGTTGACCATGATGCTCCAAGATTTGATGAGCGGTGGAATTCTCCGTTCCTTCCGCATGCATAGATATAATCGCCGAACTTTACCACGTCATAGAGTATCTGTGTTGTCGGACGCACCGGAACGCGTGTCCAGCTGCCTCCGCCGTTGGTGGTATAGTGAATCTCACCGCGGTCTCCGCAGGTGATATAGTTGGTCGCGGATTCTTTATAGATTCCCCAGAAATCACGGTAAGGACTGGTCGGGTTCGTCCAAGTCTGTCCTGCATCGTTTGATATATGCATGGTGCTGCGGTAGCCTGCCGTGAGTATCCTGTTCCCGATTCTGATCGAACCACGGATTACTTCACCGGCAAGTTCAGGAATCAGAGTCCAGTTGGTGCCGCCGTTGGTAGTGCGGTAAGCTGCGCCGTTGGATCCGAATACATATCCGTTATTTGCGTCAGTGAATTCACTTGAGTACAATGGAAGATTCGCAGGCGATGTAACGGAGGCAAATGAAACACCTCCGTCGGTACTCCGGTAAACCTGTCCGGCAGTACCGGTCATAAAATAGGTGGAAGCATCTGCTTTTCTGATTGAGTAAATGGTTGATGTGGTGCCGGTAACCGTTGCCACGGTCCATGTGGCTCCGCCGTCCGTTGTTCTCATAAATCTGCCGGAGCCTGTGGTAATCCAGCCGTTCAGCGGAGTGTCAAAATAAAACTGATAACAGGTTGAGGTAGTTGGTGTGGTTACTCCCGTCCATGTCTGCCCGCCATTGGTGGTGCGGATCATATAAAACCCTTTTGAGTTCGATCCTGCCACTAAACCATTCTGCTCATCAAAAAAGTGAATGTCATTAATACCTCCCATATAGACATTAGTATCAGTTACCTCTGTCCATATTGTTCCGCTGGTGGTGGTTTTATAAATGACACCATTTGATCCGCCGACATAACCAGTTGTCTCAGTTGGAAAAGCCAGAGCATTAATATTATCGTTCGGTTTAAAAATTGAAGGATAGTCGATCTGCCAGGTATCACCCTGGTCTGTGGACCTGCCTATGAATGACCTGATCGCGAAATTATATCCTATGGTCCAGAGTTTATTGCCGGTGTACTTGTAAAACCGGAAATCAGCCCGGATGGTAGGATGCTTAATTGGCAGAGGCTCGGTCAGCTGCGCAAAAGAGGTGCATGAAATAAGAATCAAAACAACAAGCAGGTACTTTTTCATAGGGATGACAAATTTGTGAAACATGATGCTAATTTACGGAAGTAGGGGTGAATAGAAAAGAAAAGTTGTTTTGAATGAACTGCGAACAACTTAGAATGTACCCTCTGTGCTATTCTGCCAGAAAGGTGAAGTTGAATTTTGCTTTACCCCCGGATCTGCCCCAGGTCAACTGCGGGAAATTTTTTTCCCGCAGATTTCGCAGATGAACGCAGAAAAATTAATTATATCCCATACTTCTTCTTAAAATATTCATACGCCTCATTGATCTTTTTTACCTTCTCCTCAGCGGCTTTCTTTTCGGATTCGTTGGCATGAGCCATCCGGTCAGGATGGTACGTTTTCATGAGCTCGCGGTAACGTTTGCGTATATCATCCTTGGTGACTTTCCCTTGTAAATTGAATACTTCTCCGTAGTACCGGGCCTTCTCTGCTTCTTCTTCAGCAGGGGAGTTATATATACGGCCGCCGGCTCCCCGGTAAGAATACTGCCGCCCCTGCTGAGCCATCAGGAGTGCCTGATATAACCGGTTAGAGGTCAGATTCCTGTCAGTGAGATACAGGAATAACAAACCATTCAGATAATACACCTGCTCATGCCTCCGCTGCACTTCAGGAAAAAGCTGCGCGAGCAGATCATTGATGTCCAATTGTGTTTCCCTGCCGGTGATTCCCGAATCTTCCGCGAAAGGATTGATCAGCGTCATCAGATTGTCCAGAAATCCCTTGTCGCTCTGATCCCCGATCAGCCGGTAGGCAATAAGAAAATCCAGCAGCACTCTTTGCTGGGAAACTGATCCTGCAATCGAGCGGTCAAGTCCGCAGATGAAAAGCTTTCTGGTCGAAGCAGTAAACAGCATACGCAGAGTATCATCAAGATCAATGCCGAGGAACTTCATCAGCATTTTATTGACCATTGGAATAACAATAAAATCTTCTGCGCCGAATCCCCCCGTGAGCAGCGCCGCAACCCAGCCGGCTCCCTTGGAAAGTTTCCGGGCGGATGAACTCTCATCCAGCGCTTTCATCAGTGCTGAAGTCACCTCATCAAATACAAAATACGATTCCTGATACCGGTCCTGTTCGAGCAATGCGTCTGCTGTTCTGAGCCGAGCCTGTATATCTCCCTGTTTAGCCATTCATGTTCCTTAATAAAGTATATATCAAATTATTTCCCTGCCCCGGAGAGTATTCCCCGTTCAAAATATTTCTGCGTGATCATAAACACCGCGATAACAGGAATCAGCGCAAGCACCGAGCCCGCAGCAACAAGGCGGTAATTATTTACAAAGGTACCCAGCATGGAGTTCAGCCCGATTTGCAGCGTGTAGGAATCACTGTCCCGCAGCACAATCAGCGGCCAGAGGAAGTCTCCCCACGTTCCGATGAAAGTAAAGATAGCGAGTGTGGCAAGTACCGGACGGGTCATGGGCATCATCACTCTCCACCAGAGCATCAGGGGAGAGCACCCTTCTATAATAGCTGCTTCCTCAATTTCCTTTGGTATGGCAAGAAATGCCTGCCGCATCATAAACACCGCAAGTCCTTCCACCGCAAAGGGAATGATTACTCCTGCCAGGGTATCAGCAAGCCCCATTCTCAGCACAACGGTATATAACGGAATAACCGTTATCTCCTTTGGGATCATCATAGCGCCGAGAACCATAAGGAAGAAAAAACTCTTTCCCTTAAACTGCAGCCGCGCCAGAGCAAATCCCGCGAGTGAAGCAAGAAGCAGATTCAGTACTACTGCTGCAACTGCAACAATAACACTGTTAAAAAAGTAAAGCACGAAAGGTATTGCATCAAATACTTCCGTGTAATTGTTCCAGTGAAACGCATCAGGAAGAAACGAAGGGGGATAACGGAAAATTTCTTCCGCGCTTCTTAGTGATGTGCTGATCAGCCAGAGGAAGGGAAGTACGGCAATCAGCAGAAAAAGGATTCTTACAATATACTTCATTCCGGCCTCTCAAGCATTTTGATGTTCAGCCAGGAGATGCCAAGGGTGACAATGAACAGAACCACTCCCGCCGCAGATGCATATCCAAACCGGAACTGCTCAAAGGCTTCATTAAACAGGAACGATACCACTGCTTTATTGTCCATCGGCACACCGGGGAGGAGTATATACTGCTCAGTGAAAATCCTGACAGCCGAAGCGGTTGAGATAACCATGATAAACAGAATCGAAGGGAGCAGCAGGGGAATCAGTATCATCCGCACCCGCTGAAATCTTCCTGCACCGTCAATCTTTGCTGCCTCTTCAAGTTCGGCGGGAATAACTGCCAGCCCTGCCAGAAAAATCATCATATAATAACCAAACCCCCGCCAGACAGTGAGGATCATAACGGATATAATGTTGGTCGGATATTCTGAAAGCCATGCTACAGGATTGACTCCTATGGTGCTGAGAAGGTAATTAAGAATTCCTGTATCTTCGGAGTATATCCATCTCCAGATAACTCCCGCAATGACAACCGGAGTGATTACAGGCAGAAAATAACCCAGACGCAGAAACTTTGCCCCTCTTCCTCCGTCACGCACGGCAAGTGCAAGCATGAGTGATACAACTACCAGGAGCGGAGAAACAAGAATGAAGATGAATGAATTGCCAAGGCATGCCAGAAACTTTTCATCACTGAACAGCTGCAGATAATTGTCAAGACCGCTGTACTGTGCGGGAGTCAGTAAATTGTAATCAAAAAAGCTGTAATAGATAATCTTACCCATCGGATAAAAAAGAAAGACACCAAAGATGACCATTGCCGGAGCAAGAAAGAGATACGCTTCTTTAGTTCTCATCGAGCACCGCGTTCCAGCTTTTTGCTGCCTTATCAAGAGCATCCTGTGTTGATATACGGGTCAGGACCGCATTCTGAATTGCCTCATCAAAGAAATTTCTGAGCTGATCAAACCGGGGATGGCGCAGATAACTCCGCAGCCGTGTCGCCGAGGGGAGATACTCAGCCCCCATCACCCGGGCCGTGGTTTCAAGTGAACCGTCAGTCTCAGTAAAATACCGGTCTTTGAGTGCGTCATTGTGAGAGGGGAATACCGGCGCCATCTTGGCGAATCGGAGCTGGTTTTCAGCGTTCAGTATATACCGCACAAATTCATACGACTCCTGTTTGTGTGCTGAAGAGGAAAGTACCGAGAGCGCCATTGCGGCAAGTTCATGCTTTCCTGTTCTGCCTGTAACCGGAGGCGCAATGCCGGTTTCCGCATAGATGCCGGGGGCGTTTTCTTTTACCTGCCGTAAAAACACCGGTCCGGTGAATACCATGGCGACCTGTCCCGACTGATACGGTTCAATAATCGCTGAACCGGGGCGGATGACACAATCACGCGAAAGATATTTTCCTTTTACCAGATCAACCCACTCTGCAATTTTTTCTGATGATTCCGGCTTATTAAAAAGAGCTTTTGTCATTTGGCTGTCTGTCATCGGTATATCCTCCGAGCCGAGCATCATGGGGAGATAACTGTCTCTGCCGATATTCCAGAATGTTGCATACTTGCCCGCGCGGTTTTTATACTCCCGTATAAATGCAGTAAACTCATCAAATGTTTTTGGGACATCACTGCTATCGAATCCTGCTTTTCTGAGCAGGTCTTTGTTATATATCATTGCGTAGGTGTTCAGGTACCAGGGGAGAGCAATGATTTTATTGTCATAAACACACTCAGCCAGAGCATTTTCAAGATAGCGGCTGCGGATGGAGTCTTCGCTGTCATGATTTCGCAAATCAGCAAAAAGCCCGAATTTCTCAAACTTTGCAAGAAAATCGGATGAAAGATTGATAATATCAGGAGGAGTTCCTGCTGAAGCGGCTGCCATCAGTTTTTGTATCGCTGCATCGTAGGGAATATCTATATGGCGTATTGTTACCCCCGGATGTTCCGATTCATAACGGGTAATCAGATCGCGGAAGTACTCATCAAAGTACGGGCTGAGCTGCAAAGTCCAGAACTCAATTACCTTACCTTCACTTTTCTCTCCGCTGCAGGAAAGGGAAAACCCCGCGCTCAGCATGAGCGCCAGCAGAGAAATGAGCAGTCTGTTTTTCATTGACGGATTATATATATTGTGTGCCTGTTGCATCGTTTTTGTGCCGGAAACGGGGATTTCAGAAATCTGGCTGTTATGCACCCCTTCCGGATGTCTTCCCCTCTGCCTGTTTGCCGGGGCTTGTGATGCGAAATTTAATCATTTTTTGTTTGTCTTTTGCCTTCAGGATAAATAATTTGGCTGTATAATATTACAAGGATTACGCAGATGGAAGAACAGAATAACAGTCAGCCCGTCGTAACAGAAGAAGAACCGCAGGGAACCCCGCCTCAGCATGTTGACCTGGCAGCGGGTGTTTTTACCGAACCCCGGTCGGTTTTTGATACTCTGGTTAAATTCCCCCTCAGAACCTCCGACTGGCTTATCCCTCTGGCGGTAATCATTCTCCTCAGTATTGCTTCATCGTATATCCTCTTCACCAATCCGGTAATTGTTATGGAAGTGCGGGACAAGCAGATGAAACAGACGGAAAAAACACTTGACGAAATGGTGAAATCAGGTCAGCTCACGGAATCCCAGAAGGAAGAGCAGATGGATGCCGCCAGTGAGCGGATAAAAGCAATAGGAACCCCGAATGCTACCCTGTTTCAGAGTCTGATGATTCTTATCTTCGGAAGTGTGATTTATTTCCTGATCGCGGCGGTTTATTTTGGCATCGCCAGATTCTTTTTTGCCGCGGAAGGGGAATACCGGGGAGTGCTGGTTGCCAGCTCCCTTTCCTCCTATATCAGTGCGGTTTCCATTATTCTGATTGCAATCGCCTCCATGCTTTTGGACAGGACGTTTACCGATCTTTCCGTAGCTACACTTGCCGGAATGGACCGGCAGACCTGGGCCGGCTTTATTGCCTCAAGGCTTGATATTTTTACCATTGCCTCCTATTTTGTATTCGCGGTCGGCCTCAGCAGGGTAATGTTTCAGAAAGAAAAAGAAAAGACGTATCTGATAATGGTGTTCAGCTTGTGGCTTGGATTCACTACAGTCTGGTTTCTGCTGACCAGCTATGTGCCGTTTTTCAGGATGTTTGCTCAGTAAATTGCGCGGATAGCAGGAGCTTTCAGGCATTGAATACTAACTGCGTATAACGTACATTTCAGTTTACAATAAATAAATTATAAGCATCAGTGAAACAGTCAGAAATAACAAAAATCTTCCGGGCATTACTCCCATTGTTTTTTGCTGTTCTGATTCTTACTCCCGGATGTGAACTTGCAACCGATCCGAAAATCGAAACTATCGGAGGAGGCGGTGCCGGAACCCCGACAGGAAATGTCACTATCACCGGCAGTGTGGTTGATGCAGCTACCAATGCTCCGGTAGACAGCGTTACGGTTAAAGTAATTGCATCTTCCGGCATATTTTCCGGTTCTACGAATTCATCAGGTGTTTTTACACTTAACTTTAATCTTACTCTCAGCCAGGCAGTAACCCTGATCCTCAGCAAAAGCGGATATCTGGCTGATACAACCCAGGTATTTGCTTCCGTAAATAATACCAACTCTTTACTGCCGGTTTCACTGCAGAAAGTAGTTTCCAGCGGAGGCGGTACTGGTGTGAGCGGACCTCCTTCATCAATCTTTCTCCTTTCCCAGTCGGTCGCCAGTCTTGGTGTGCGGCAGAGCGGATCGCTTGAATCCGGCCGGCTCACGTTCCAGGTGGTTGATTCTCTTGGCAGAAAAATCTCATCAGTAAATTCATCAGTGATACGTTTTAAGTTCGGAGCAGCGCCGGGAGGCGGGGAATTTCTTAGTCCGGATGTAACCATGACTGATTCGAGCGGGCAGGCATCAGTATTCCTCACCAGCGGTACCAAAGCAGGTGTTGTACAGATTACAGCGGAAATTGTTACCTCAAACCGGACCATTACTTCCCAGCCGGTTAGTGTAGTCATCCATGGAGGACTCCCTGATCCGGATCACTTCAGTGTTGCTTCAGGATTTCTCAATTTTGCCGGATACAATATTTTTGGCCTGGAAAACAGTGTGACTGCTTTTGTAGGTGATAAATACGGTAATCCGGTCCGGCCCGGCACCAAAGTATATTTTACGACAACAGGCGGTATCATTCTTGGCTCTGCCGAGACTGATGACGCGGGCAGGGCAAGTGTTGATCTTCTTTCCGCGGCTCCAAGACCAGTGCATCCTACACTCGGCAATGGATTCGCAACGGTGACCGCTTCTACTGCTGATGAAACTTCCAATACCATTTCAGTTTCCACCATAGTGCTTTTTTCCGGTGTGCCGCAGCTTACCATTCAGCCTGGTTCAGGTTTTGATATACCAAACGCCGGCAGCCAGGAATTTATCTACGAAGTAAAAGATCAGAATAATAACCCTCTCGCGCCCGGTACTACTATTACCGTGAATGTGGAGGGTGAAAATGTTGATGCAAGAGGAAGTATTGCTGTAACGATGGGTGACACTCAAAGCCGTCTGGCTACGAGATTTTCATTTGTGGTTACGGACAACAAGGATACCAGTAATGTTCCCAAACCGGTATTCATCACAGTCTCGACGGACGGCTCAAACGGCCGCGCCAGTATTATAATCAGCGGAATAAGCAGATAATTCTGCAGGATTCACGGCTGTAAGCAATGCAGCCGGCGGATTGCTGAACGTAGAACTTCTTACTTCAATCAATCATAATATATATAGAGAGGTGCTCTATGAAAAAACTTGTTCTTTTTCTTTTCTTAACCGCGGGAATGCTTCAGGCCCAGTTCGTTGACTGGCAGTGGCTGCATCCCAAACCGCACGGAAATCACCTGAATGACGCGGTGATACTGAGCGGAGGCAAAATACTCACCTTTAGTGACGCAGGCATTGTCAGTATCTCCACTGACGGAGGAAGCAGCTGGACACTGCTCAGACCGGACACCGTTGCCGGAAACAGAAGTATCTATGAAGCAGACTTCGTAAATGACAATGTCGGGTATGCAGTCGGTACTGCAGGTCTCGCCATGAAAACTACGGACGGAGGTGCAACCTGGGCGCAGCTTACCACTAATCTGACCTCAAATATCTGGTATGTTGACTTCGTTAACGAAAACCTTGGATATATCGGAGGTTCAAGCGGAAAACTTCTTAAAACTACCGACGGCGGTGCTACCTGGAGCGAACAGGTTATCGGCGGCACAACTTCTGTACTGGTATATAAAATCCACGCTCTGAATGCTGATACCGTTTATGCCGGTACTGGCTCGGCAACTCCCGGCCGGCTCATCCGCACCACAGATGGCGGCGCTACCTGGAGCGCAGTTTCCGGATATACAGCTACCGGTACCGTTCGTGCCATCTATTTTGTAAATCCGCAGATTGGATTTGTTGGTGATGCACTCTATGCGATCAACAAAACCACGGATGGCGGTGCTACCTGGTCTCCTGTGGATTACGGAACAGGTACCTTTTATGAAATCAAATTTGCAACAGATAGTCTTGGATTCGCGGCAGGAGCTGACGGTAATGTTTATGTAACAACCGACCAGGGAACAGTCTGGACCCCCAGTTTCATTGGTGCGGCTCCTACATCAAACGTTTATGGTCTTGCACTTGGCGGAAATCTTGCAGCCGGACCAAAATCAGCGGTATCGGTGCTTGCAGTCTGCGAGGCCGGTCTTGCAGTGCTTTCTAATAACTCCGGCGCAACATGGAATATACTCGGAACTTCTCTTAACCGTGAAGAACTGCGGGAAATCGCTTTCGTAAATGATCAGTTCGGTTTTGCAACCGGCGGTTCAGGTACTGCTGGTGACAGTCTTGGTGTTGTTTTTGTGACCAACGATGGCGGTATGAACTGGACGCAGCTTCCTTTTAATCCAAAGTTCCGGGTATACAGCGGAAACTTCCTTAATACACAGACAGGGTATGTTTCCACACGGGGAAATTCAGGCGTGTTTAAAACCACGGATGGCGGTACAACCTGGACCCAGCAGACTCTCCCCATTACCAGCACGACCACGGTTATAAATACTACACAATTCTGGGATGAAATGACCGGATATGTTGCCACTTCCGGCGGTGATATACTGAAGACCACTGATGGAGGCGCTACCTGGACAGCACTCCCTGATCCTCACGGTACTACCGCTATATACGACATTGAACTCTTCAGCGCTTCTGATCTAATTGCAACCGGAACAAGCGGAAAAACATACCGCTCTACAGACGGCGGAGCAACCTGGGTTAACCTGAACCCCACAACAACAACGCTCTATGCAATGGATTTCCCCTCCCCGCAGTTTGGTTATCTGGTCGGCTCTTCCGGAAGAATTGTCATGACCAGCAACGGCGGTACAACCTGGACGACCCAGACTTCAAATTCCACTGCGACTCTTTACACGGTGAAGTTCTTTAATGACAGTGTCGGATTTGTTCTCGGTTCGGTTGGTGAAGTCCTCTTCACTTCGGATGCAGGTACCACCTGGATACCATATACGCAAGCCCCGTCAAATGCAACATTTTATTCAGCAGACATCCGCAATGGCGGACTGTATGCAGTAGGCTCCCGTGCAAATATTATTAAAGGACTGTTCAGCGGAAATATTCCGGTTGAGCTGACTTCGTTTACGGCGTCGGCTGCTGATGGTAAAGTTATTCTCGACTGGACAACTGCCACCGAAACAAACAACGCCCGTTTTGAAATTCAGCGCAGAAGCGGAAATGAAGAGTGGTCAGTTATTGGTTCAGTCCGCGGTTCAGGAACAACGGTATCCGCAAAAGCGTACCGTTTTACCGATAACAGCGCGGTGAATGGTATATATTCTTACCGCCTGAAACAAATTGACTTTGACGGAAGTTATGAGTTTTCTCAGGTAATTGAGGTGAATGTCGGAATGCCGTCTGAATTTGCTCTCTACCAGAACTATCCGAATCCTTTTAACCCTTCAACGATGATAAGTTTTGCTCTTCCGCAGAGTGATAATATATCTCTGAAGGTTTATGATATCCTGGGTAATGAAGTGGCTGTGCTGCTCTCAGGCAAACTGGATGCCGGAAATCATACGGTTGAGTTTAACGCGGCAGGACTTTCATCCGGAATATATCTCTACAAACTGCAGAATTCTGCGGGTAACGCGCTTTACGGAAAAATGAATCTGATGAAATAACACGGAATCTCTTCCGGACACGGGGAAGGCAGATGCCTTCCCCTGTTTATTTTAAATTATTCCCCTTGAGCGCAGTTCTTTTACGAGATTATCATATCCCGTGAACTGTATGGCATCCCACCCCTGTCTCCGGGCACCTTCAGCATATTCAGCAATATCATCTATAAAGATATGTGAGGAAGGTGCTTCCTGTGTATATGCTTCAACCGCCTTATAAATTTTATCTTCCGGCTTTACTGCGTTCACTTCATGAGAAAGAATCAGCTTTTCAAAGTTCCGCAGAAACGGGTAATGCTGCCAGCCGAATTCATGATGGATATCATTGGTGTTGGAAAGAAGCACTAACCGGTACCGTTTTTTCAGTTCAGGAAGAAGTGCTGTCACATCTTCATTCACAGTAAAAATCTCTGATATGTATCTGCAGAATGTTTCCGGGTCAGTCTTCTGGTCAAGCAGATTAAGGCAGAAAGAAATGAAATCCTTTCGGGACATATCCCCCCGCTCAAATGCACGGTGGACATCATAATGCTCCCGGAAAAAATTCATATACCGTTCTCCCATCCCCGTTGCGACTGCCTCAAATCTTTTTGCGGCAAGAGTATGGTCAAAGGGAATCAGAACATTGCCGAGATCAAAAACTATAACTTTATATCTACTCATAATCATCAATTTTAATTTTTTATGCCGGGATAATTTAAAAGCAAAGTCAGCGAAGAGGATTAAAAATTCAATAAACAGTGTAGAGACACGCCGCGGCGTGTCTCTACGAAAGATTATATAATACTTAAATTTCTTCTATTGCGACTCAGCAGAATATATGGATGCCTCGCAACACGGATTCCCACGGATCAGAAATTTTTAATTCTTCATTCTTCATTAGTTGACTTTGAATACTGAATCAGCAATTCCCGCGTTAATCTGAATTGCCGTAATCTTCAGTTCAAGGGTCATTCCGCCTGCGTTTTGTTTCATCAGATGGGGATAAAGCACGCCGTTTACTTCCTTGTAATCGCTCAGGTCGGTTGACTGCGTAATCTTTCCCTGGGGGGAGTCAACTGTTCTTTCTTCACGAAGTCTTAAACCGGTTTCCTTATCGTAAAAGTGACGGATAACAGCCCCGCCTTTCATTGTAATTTCTATCTTCCATGCATCTTTTCCGCCGGCTTTATCCAGACCTTTGTTTTCGATGGTTACGCCAAGATCGCTAAGGCGCAGTATGTTGTGCAGACCTGCTTCAAACTGCATCATTTCCAGATTGTCACCGGTGAGTTCCTCTTCTCCCATCATGCTCTTCTGAAATGCTTTTTCACCGTCATACACAATTACCTGATCCATCCCGGCAAAGGTGAATTTCTGCAGCATCTTATCCGGCGCCTTCTGATAGATTACGGCGCTTATGTCATAGTTCTGAATCTTTGCCTGCATCATCACGGTTTTATCCTGAACCTTCATGATATTGTCCGCACCGCCGATTGCCTGTATATATTTACGGATAATATCCTCGCCGGTAAGGACTGCTTCGTCACCGGCGGGTTTCGTTTTTTCAATGCGGTTGCCCAGTTCATCGTAGAAGAGTACCGGAGCGGTGGAGAATTTTTGAACCTTCTCAAGTATCTCATCTGCTTTTCCAACCAGAATGATGTAAGAGCGGTCAGCAAGGATATACTTTTTTGCAGCAGCTGATATATCCGCCGGCTTGACTGCCGCGACGGATTTCAGGTAATTGCGGAAATAATCCTTGGACAGCTTATACCGCTCGGTGTTGATAGCAAAATTGGCTACCGTCTGCGGACTCTCAAGTGATATGGCGAACGATCCGCTGATATAATTCTTGACCATCTGCAGTTCTTTTTCTGGTACCGGTTCCTTGCCGATACGTTTCATCTCATTCAGAATCTCAGTAATGGCGCTGTCAGTGACTTCATTCCGGACATTCGCGGATGCAGCAAAACTTCCGACAAGCCGGTCATTGTTGAGTGATGAATAAGCACCGTAGGTCCAGCCGTTCTTTTCACGAAGATTAAGGAATAAGCGGAAGGTGCCTCCTCCAAGGATGGTGTTTGTTACACGTGCCTTGATAACATCGGGACTGTTCATCGAAAGCTGTACAGGATGACCGACAAGGATATTGGTCTGTACTGCATTGTCCCGGTTAACAATCGCGATAACCGGACTCTTCGGAGGTTCGGGTGCTTTGTAGGTATGTTTCGGAACATCCTTTTTCTGCCATTGCGCGAAATATTTTTCTGCGAGCTTTTTAGCTTCAGCAAGAGTTATGTCTCCCACGATTGCCATATATCCGGTCTGCGGGCGGAAATAGGTTTCATAAAATGATTTACAGTCATCAAGGGTGAATTTATCTACCGACTCTGCAGTTTCATACTCAGCATACGGGTGACCTTCGCCGTAATAGAGTTTTTTCATTACACGGTCGGCAATGGCATCCGGTTCTTCCAGCGAAGCGGCAAGATTGGACTGCATCATCTGCTTAATCTTGGCGAGTTCCTGCTGCGTGAAATTTGCGTTGATGGTAATATCAGATATCAGATCAAACAGCGTTTCAGCATGTTTCTTGAGTGCATAGCCGTAAACACCGCCGGAGGAGGTGGAAATCGTCGCACCGATTTTGTCAATCTCCTCATCCAGACGGTCCTTGCTCCGGTTTTTTGTGCCGGTTCGCAGCAGCATGCCCGCTGCTGATATATATCCGGTTTTATCCTTCTCGAGGATTGGGTCTATATCCAGGGAAAGGGAAACGGAAATGACCGGCAGTTTGTCATTTTTCACGACAAAGACTTTCAGTCCGTTTTTCAGTTCAAATTTTTCATAACTCCCGATTTTTATTTCGGGAGCCGGACCCGGAACGGGAGGTTTGGTTCTGTCAACCTGCGGATAGAGTGCAATACTCAGTACAATAAAAATATATAATAGCGTTTTCATAATATCATTCTCCTCTTATTGCTTTCCCGCCGGTTTTGGCAGATAATAAAGGGTAACTCTGTTTTCAGGGGTAAGGTATTCCCGCGCCACTCGCTGTATATCCTCACGGGTGACTCTCAGATACTGATCCAGATCGGTATTTATCAGATTGCTGTTACGGAAGAATAGATAATACTGGGCTAACGCTTCCGCGATTCCCTGAACGCGCTGCTTATCACCAATGAAACTGGTTTCAATCTGGTTCCGCAGTTTGATGAATTCATCTTCTGAAATCATTTCATCCTGAACTTTTTTCACCTCCCGGTTTACCGCTTCCTCATTCTGATCGGCGGTTTTACCCATGTTGGCTATGGAGTAGATCACAAACAGCCCCGGATGCTCAAGAGCAAAGGGGAATGATCCGGTTGATACGGATAACTGGGTATTATCAACCAGTTCTTTATATAATCGTGAACTCTGTCCGGAGGAGAGCAGGGTAGTCAGCATATTTAGTGCATAAAAATCAGCAGTTCCCATTGCAGGGATGTGATACGCCTGAATAACCGCGGGAAGCTGAATCTTGTCATACACAGTGTCGCGGACTTCAGCGGTTTTCTTTGGCTCAACTTCCTTCGGACGTGGTATATCTTTGGTGCCCCGGGGTATTTCACCAAAGTATTTTTCAATGAGTTTTTTGGTTTTCTCTATATCAATGTCACCCGCAATGGAGAGTACTGCGTTGTTGGGAACATAAAAAGTTTTGTAGAAATCTCTGAATTCCTCGATGGTTGCTTCATCTATATACTGGAATGATCCGATAGGAGTCCAGCGGTATGGATGCACCTGATATGCGTGGGAGAACGTCTGCTCAAGGAAACTTCCGTAGGGCTGATTGTCAATCCGCTCACGGCGTTCTTCTTTTACAACAGCGCGCTGGGTTTCAACTCCGGAGGAGTCAATCTTTGCGTGAAGCAGCCGCTCCGATTCAATCCACAGCCCCAGTTCAAGCTGGTTGGAGGGGAGCAGCAGAAAATAGCGTGTTGCATCAAAATCGGTTGAAGCATTAAGCTGTCCTCCGGCATTCTGCACGAGGGAGTCAATCTGTCCCCGCTTGATGTTGGCTGTTCCTTCAAACATCAGATGTTCGAAGAAGTGGGCAAAGCCGGTCCGTTTTGGATCTTCGTTTTTTGACCCGACGTGGTAGGTGATGGTGACTGCAACGATGGGGGTTGAATTATCCTGATGGAGGATAACATGCAGCCCGTTTGGCAGATCATATTCGGTGAATTCAATTTTCTTTGACTGTGCCGCCAGAGTGATTGACAGAAGCAGCAACAGCAGAGCAGATTTAGTTTTCATGACAGAGCAGTGCATTTGTGGAAAAAAATAAAATAATTGCCCAAAATACCAAAAACCCGCTGGAGCCGCAGGGGAAAAGTGAGGAACGGTTTAAGTGAGACGAAGTTCAGGTTTCTGAGTTTACTTCAAAAGTATTTCTAAAACTTTTACAAGATTTTATTTAAATTTTATAAAGGTTTTTGTCCTTAAAGTCATTAGTGTCCTTAAAGTCCTTTTAATTTATTTTCAACTACCACCATGCTCAAAACAGGCACCTGCAGCTGGAAATATGATTCCTGGACCGGTCTGGTTTACAGCCCCGGAGTCAAAAATTATTTAACAGAGTATTCACGGAAATATCCCACCGTGGAAATTGACCAGTGGTTCTGGTCTCTTCACGGGCCGGAATCGGTTTCTCTTCCCAGAGAAAAAGATGTGGTGGGTTACACTGAGTCAGTGCCAGATGATTTCCGGTTTACCATTAAAATTCCTAACAGCATTACCCTCACACATTTTTACTCGAGGGGTAAAGCTCCGCTGGTGGAAAATCCCCATTTCCTGTCGCCGGAATTAATGGAGTCTTTTCTAAAGACCCTGGATCCGATGAAAGGAAAACTCGGACCACTGATGTTTCAGTTTGAGTATCTTAATAAGCAAAAGATGCCTTCACAGGCAGAGTTTCAGGAGCGGTTTGGGGCATTTATTGAGACGATACCCTCCGGTTATGAGTATGCTGTCGAAATCAGAAACCCAAATTACCTGAATAAGTCATTCTTTGAATTTCTTGCGAAACAGAAGCTGATTCCGGTACTGATTCACGGTTATTATATGCCGCCGGTTTATGAGACGCTTGCCAAACCCTTTACCCACAGTTTCAAAAAAATGGTCATCCGGCTTCACGGACCTGACCGGGAGGGGATTGAGGAACTCACCGGAAAGAAGTGGAATCAGATTGTGCTGCCAAAAAATGATGACCTGCAGAAAGTGGTGAATGCCATCCGGATTCTCCTCTCCCGGGAGACGGAGATTTACCTGAATGTTAACAACCACTATGAGGGCTCAGCCCCGCTGACGATTGACCGGATAAACGAGTTAATGGGGGAAGAGATGAATCTGTTGCCCCCTAACGAATCGCGCAAAGACGTTTAGGCCCAAAGAATTCAACCGCAGGGGAATGCATTTGTTGCCGCTAATCCCTGAGCAGTTTCCTTCCGTTAGGGACAATATTGTTCAGAAGTTTTCTTTATGTAAGGAAGATTTTGGGATTAAGTTTCCCCTCTGAGAAGGAAAATATCCTGATAAAACAGTGAAAAGGCAGAGAGTGTGGTTTTGCTGAAGCTGCCTCTTTGATAGCTCGACAGTAATTTATAATTCTTCCTCCCCTTAGTTTCTTAACTTTACCAATCATTTTCTTAAGTTATTTAAGAATAAGGGTTTATGAGGGTTGTCTGCCAGGGTTTACTTTACTCTCAGCTCAGATTTTTTAATGAAAATTGAATCTAAATAGCTATCTTGTAAGGATTTTTATTAAAAATATTTCGATGGTAGTGAGAATGTCAGGTTTTCATGGTTAATCGGTTCTTGGTTCTGTTTGCAATAATTATAGGGGGGATCTTTCCTCAGGATTTTTCCCGGGTAAAGGAGGCTGCCGGAGCGTATATTTCCTCTGGCGGAATGGAAATTATTGCCTCTGATGACAGACTTACCGTTAATCACCCCGTGTCCGGTAAAATTACACAGCAGCTTACCGGAGTTAAGAAGATTATTCCGTCCCCCTCAGGCACTTTTTTCCTTTTGCTCAATTTCGGATTTCAGCCAGACAAGTCAGACTACCCCGTATCACTCTTTCTGGTAAGCCGCTCATCAGGTCTTATTTATACCAAAGATATCACTGCTTCCTTTGATCTCCCTCATCCTTTGTTTGCTGTTGATGATAACGGTGTGATCTACTCATTTGAACCGCTCAGAATGATACTCAGCTCAGATCTGCGGGGCAGCATTACAGAAACTGCTGTGGTTGAAAATGCAGAATTTACTATGGAGCGCACCTTCTTCCTGAAAGCCGGAAGCGCTTCGGTCACCGGTGCATCTAATATTCTTGGCCGTGATGATGCAGGAGAAAATATTGTCCTGTTTACCTATACTCCTGCTGACGGCAATATACAGTCTGTAAGACTGAAAGGATCTACTCTTTCAGGATTTGATGAAGCAGGCGGTCAGCTGCTTCTTTCGGTCAACAGAGAATCTGAGTCGGGGGTATATCCTGAGACACGCCTGATGAACACTGATTTTACCGAAAGCATCACGCTCGCTGAACCCGCGATATATATGCTTACACCTGACCGCTTTATAACACGGCAGGGTAAAATAACCGGCAGAGATGGTTCATCATTTGCTTCTCCGCTGCCCGGCAGCGTGAAAGCTGTAACCGGTGTATATACCCTGGATGAGACGAAGACTCTGCTCACCGCGGTTACCGGTGCGGGCAATGAATTTTTTATCTACGATACAGCATCCGGAGCAATCCGGAAGGCTGACGGCATAAGCGCGGGCAAAGACTCACGCATGGAAATTTTTATCTTCGGCAGAACATTGTTTGCCGTTGAAAATTATGTTAAAACTACAATCTACCAAATAAATTGACTATAGTCGATCCGGAGGAATCATGCTGAAAAGATTACGGTATATATTACCGTTATTTTTTCTGGTAGCTCTTCTGACTGCTGACCTGGCTGCCCAGTCAGGCAAGGTTTCAGGAAGGGTGACCGATAAAGTAACTAACGAAGCATTGCCATTTGTCAATGTGATAATTGAAGGCACAACACAGGGTGCGGCAACTGATCTGGATGGTTATTACAACATCCTCAATGTAGCGCCCGGTACCTATACCATTAAAGCATCCGCAATCGGATATAACTCGCAGAGCGTTTCCGGTGTGCGCGTTTCAATTGACCTGACATCCAAAATTGATTTTGTTCTCAGCGAAACTTCCCTGACCCTGAAGGATGAAGTTGTGGTTGTTGCAACAAAACCGCTGGTGACCAAGGACTTAACCGCGTCAACCGCCATTGTCGGCGCTGATGATATTGCAGCCCTGCCGGTTACTGAATTTCAGGAGGTGCTGGGTCTTAAAGCCGGAGTGGTCGGTAATTCAGTCCGAGGCGGCAGAAGCGGTGAAGTTGTTTACGCTATTGACGGTGTGCCGGTAACAGACGTCTATGACGGCGGTACCGTTGTTGATGTAAACGCAAACTCTATTCAGGAACTGCAGTTCGTGTCAGGAGCTTTTAACGCCGAATACGGAAAAGCGCTTTCAGGTTATGTAAACATCGCGACAAAAGATGGTAAAAACACCTTTGAAGGAAATGTCACCACATACTTTGGCGACTATTACAGCGACCGTACGGATATCTTCCGCGCAATAGATGATTTTGATCCCCTCTCAATTCACAACTTTGAAGGATCCTTAAGCGGCCCGATTATTCCGAACAGTCTCTACTTCTACGGGAATTTCCGCTATGTATACTTCGGCGGATGGCTGAACGGCAAACGGGTGTTTAATCCGTGGGATATCACCACCAACCTTGGTGCCTCAGTTCCTCTTGAAAACAGATACGATATTCAAAAAACCGGAGACGGTGAAATAGTCCCGATGAACTGGAACCAGAAAGTCTACGGACAGGGCAAGCTGACATACCGTGTTATCCCGGAGATCAAGCTTACCTATAACTATATGATTGATGATGTGGAATACCGTGATTATGATCATAGTTTCGCATATAATCCTGATGGTGACTTTAAGAAATTCAGAACCGGTCATACCAACATTCTCGGCATGACTCATACACTTGGTTCAAGCACATTCTATCAGCTTAACCTGAGCTACTTCTTTAAGAGATTCAGACAGTACGTCTATGAGGATTATAACGATCCTAAATACACGCATAATGAACTGCTTGGCCAGTCACCTGCTGATGTTCCCAGCTTCAGAACCGGCGGAACACAGTCATCACATTTCAAAAGAACAACCGGTACCTACGGTGTTAAGTTTGATATAACCTCACAGGTTACACAGATTCATCAGGTTAAAGCCGGTGTGGAGTTTAACCGCCACAATCTCAGCTTTGATAACGTGAATCTGATACAGCCGGACGGTATTGGTTCACCGAAGGATACCCGCAACCCGTATGTTACCCTGCGTGTTCCGGATATCAACAATCCGGCAGAAAATCTTGCGATTGATATTTATACCCGCAACCCGGTTGAGTTCTCAGCCTATCTGCAGGATAAAATTGAGCTGAGCGAGCTCATTATTAATATCGGTCTCCGCTATGATATGTTCATGCCTGACGGCAAGCTGCTGGTTGATCCTTCTGACCCGAATATATACAACCCGCTCAATCCGGCGAACATCGCGAAGACTCTTGCTGAAAGACAGACATACTGGTATAAGGATGCCAGTACAAAAAGCCAGCTCAGCCCTCGCCTTGGTGTTGCATTCCCGATAACCGACCGCGGAGTGATTCACTTCTCCTACGGCTACTTCTTCCAGATTCCGCCGTTTGACCTGTTATATACCAATCCTGAATTTAAGTTCGGACAGGGAACAGGAAACCTCGGTATTGCAGGCAACTCAGATCTCAGGCCTCAGGGAACCATCAGCGGTGAAGTCGGCGTTCAGCAGGCAATCACCGATGATATATCAATTGACCTGACTGCCTACTTCCGTGATATACGCGATCTGGCAGGCACCCGTGCTGATGAAATTACCCTCTTCGGCGGTTCAGGACGTTACAGCCAGTTTGTTAACTCAGACTTCGGTTTTGTAAAAGGAATCGTCTTTACTCTGACCAAACGTTTCTCCGACGGATGGTCCGGTACAATTGATTATACACTGCAGTCTGCAAAAGGCAACGCGTCCGATCCTGCGGCTACCAGAAACGCGCTGGTTGGCGGAGCGCTTCCTGAGATTCAGCTTATCCGCCTGAATCAGGATCAGACACACACGATTAACGTTACATTCTCCTATGCTGCTGAAAACTGGGGCCTCAGCATGATTGGCAATTACGGCAGCGGTTTCCCGTATACACCGAATCAGTCAATTAATCTCTCAACCCTGCTGACTAACAGCGAAACAAAGCCGACGTATGTAAACGCGGATTTCCGCGCGTATTATGATTTTAAGATCATGGATACCTACAAAATCAGCTTCTTTACCAGAATCTATAACCTCTTTGATATCCGCAATGAGGTGAATGTGTATGGTGACAGCGGAACGGCTGACTTTACGGTTGAGGAATTCCTCAGACGCCAGCAGAATCTTCCGGTCATCGTTAACACGCTTGATGAGTGGTACCGCGTTCCGACCAACTACTCCGAGCCCCGGAGAATTGAATTTGGTGCAACGTTATTCTTTTAAGATTGAAATAAACGGAAAAGACAAATGAGAAATTTTAAGATATATATACTCACCGCGGCAGTGCTTATGCTGACCTTCGGTGAACTGATTGCGCAGGAGCGGGTCACGGCCCGCGGAACCAGCTCATTCAGAAAAGTTGGTGTTCACAGAGGAAACCAGGTCAGAACCGTATTCTCAAATTATGGCGTAATTGCGCAGCCCGGTTCACAGGGTCCGCGCGGTTCTTGGCGCTACGATGATAACGGTTATGTGGGTGACGTTTCACCTGTTGTGGGTGTGCGTCTTCCTATAAAAGACTGGAATAAAAACGGAATAGCAGATGCCGGTGATACGGTTGTATCTGTGGTAATTACTCCTGTAGAACGCCCCGGCGGCGGTGACTTTGCACAGGGAGGTAAATTCCTTGGTTTTGAACCGATTCCGGGATTTGCAAACCCGACTCTTCAGGCAACCGGGAAAGGTGTTGCTATGAGCCATCAGCCCGAAACCTGGCCCCCGGTTTGGCCTGACCGCCCGACCTGGACCTACTCAGGCAAACCAATCATCGTAAACGGTGTTGATGTTACTCCTGCTGTTGACTGGAATGGTTACTTCGGCCGTGCACAGTTAAACGCCGACCAGGAAAGCTATTTCTGGATGGATGATTTTAATGATGAAAAAATGTATAACCGCCATGGCTACTATCCTGATATGAACGACACTACCCGCCGCGGTCAGGCGCTTCAGGTTGCCGTAAGAGGCCTGCAATGGTCAAACTTTCTGGCGCAGGATGTGGTCTTCTGGTTGTATAATATAAAGAATGACGGAACTGAAACATACGATCAGACCGTATTTGGTACCGTAATCGGAACCTATGTCGGTATTGACGGAAGCGAATGGAATGATGACGTGTCATTCTTCGATGTCCGCGAAGCAATTACCTACACCTGGGATTTTGAAGGCAGAGTACGCGCTTCAGATAATCCGAAGTGGCAGCCGGATCCTTCAAAAGTCGGATATATAGCATACGCATTCCTTGAGTCACCGGGTAATCCCTACGACGGGGTGGATAATGATGCTGATAACAGAAAGCTTTTCCCGCTTTCAGCTCCATATTTTACCGGTAACGATTATAATTCTAAAACCATTACTGCAGGGGACAAGCTGATCCTGATTGATAAAGCTACGTTTGCCCGCACAACATTCACAATGCCCAATGATACCGTTACTGTGGTATCAATGGGTGTGCCTTTCTTCCTGCAGCCCGGTGTGACGGCTCTGCGTGAAGGCGCAATCAATACGCAGGGTGATCTGGGCAAGGATGCTACTGATGGTATTGATAACGATCTTGACGGTCTGATCGACGAAAACTATATCGTTCACTACCGGCAGTTCAAACGTGCCGATAACGGAACCGTTCTGTTTGACACAACTAATCCGGTTCAGTATAAAGATTACATCGCAAGCCTTGGCCTTAATGACAAGATGCTTGATGAAAAACGTGATGACCTGATTGACAACGATCAGGACTGGACGGCGCAGTATGATGACGTTGGCGCGGATGGTCAGCCGGGTACCGGTGATGCCGGTGAAGGGGACGGAGTTCCAACACCTGGTGAACCAAACTTTGATGCACTCGATGTGGATGAATCAGATCAGTTAGGTCTTACTTCATTCTGGTACTATGTACCTTCGAATGCAATTACCATGTCTAATGAAGAAGATATGTGGAAGAATCTGAAACCCGGATTCTTCAAGGTTCCTGAAAGTATCGTTAATAACGTTGCTATCCGCGGTGAGGACGGTGACTTTATGTACGGTTCAGGTTATTTTCCGCTGCTGCCGGGACAGACAGAGCGTTTCTCACTCGCTCTTGCATTTGGAGACGACTTCAGAGGAGTTCTGAAAACAAAGAGAATCGCGCAGATTATCTATAACGCGAATTATAACTTCCCGCGTCCGCCTGAAAAACCGACTATTACGGCAGTTCCCGGTGACGGTCAGGTTACCCTCTATTGGGACCGCGTTGCGGAAAACTCACTTGATCCTTCACTTAAGGAAAAAGACTTTGAAGGATACAAGATATATAAAGGAACCGATCCTGATTTTTCAGACGCTCTGCAGATTTCAGACGGAACCGGACAGAAAGTATTTTACCGTCCGATCGCTCAGTTTGACCTGAAGAACGGTATATACGGCTACTTCCTTTCAGGCGCCGCGCTCTATGATCTTACCAGCGGTGCGCCGTTCTACCTTGGCAACGAAACCGGTGTTCAGAATTCATTTGTTGATACCGATGTAATTAACGGTAAAACCTATTACTACGCTGTTGTTGCTTATGACCGCGGCAAAGCTGAATCAGATGTATTCCCTTCAGAGAACACCCGCTTTGTGGCAAAAGATGCTCTCGGCAATATTCAGACGGATATAAACACCGTTGCGATAACGCCGAATGCTCCTGTCCTTGGTTATGTTCCTCCTGCAAGCGGCGTGCAGCTTGACCGCGTCGGCGGATTCTCCACGGCCACTCCTTATTTTGAAGTGGTTGATCCCTTTAAACTTTCTAAAACTCTGTATGTAGTTTCGTTCCTTGATTCACTCAGGAACGGTGTGAGAACCGCTTATGCATACAGTGTAAAGGATTCACTCTCCGGTCTTCAGATTCTGAGCGGTGTAAACCGGCTCTTCCCCTCAAATGGAGATATATTCAACGGTGTGAGAATCTCCTTTGATACTTCGTATCAGTCACCTGACTCAATCCGTCTGGATATGAGCAGAACCGCCTGGAAGATAAACAACCCGATTGCTGATACTACCAAACGCCTCGGCTTTACCGCTTCCCGGTATGAGGATCCGGTGCGTAATATATACGGTGTGAAGCCTCCGGTTGATCTGGCTTTTGTCTTCTCAGATACGTATGCTGATTCATCAAATGATCTGCGCACCCTCTTCGGAAGAACCATTCCGAAAAAGACCGCGATAAACTTTAAGATTTTTGATGTAACAGACCGTGCAAATCCGGTCCAGCTGAAATTTGTGATGACGGAAACATCAACATCCAAGAGGGATACTCTTTCCGACGGTGATGCAGTTGTTGTGGCTACCAAAGAAGGTGACCGTATCGGATGGCGTTTTGCGTTCCTTGATACCGCTGCCTATGTGGCCAAGGGAGGAGATACGCTGATTATTTCCTTCTTCAAGCCGTTCACTGCTTCTGACCGCTTCGTCTTTAATTCGGATATACCGGGCTATGACGCCGCTAATGCAAATGAGCAGATGGAGCGCGTGAAAGCAGTGCCGAACCCCTACGTGGTTACCAACGTCTTCGAAGAACCGCTGCCTACCCAGATTCGCGGAAGAGGCGAGCGCATAATCAACTTCATTAATCTGCCTCCGAAGAGCAGAGTCTATATATATACTTCAGCAGGCGCGCATATCAGGACGATTGAGCATGACGGCGACCTTCTTGACGGCTCCCTCACCTGGGATCTCCGTACCAAGGAGGGTCTTGATGTTGCCTACGGTGTTTACTTCTATGTGGTTGAAGCAGAAGGAGTGAGCGCTAAGAAGTATGGTAAACTTGCTATCATAAAGTAACGGCAGAACGGAGATAATAATGAAAACATTACAATATATTAGTATGATCGTAATACTGGGGACTGCGGCTCTGTTCGGCCAGACGAAAGTCGGTACAACCGCTGCTAATTTTCTTACCGTTCCGGTTGGCTCAAAAGCCGCCGGAATGGGAGGGGCATTTGTTGCAGTGGCAAACGATGCAACCTCACTCTTCTGGAACGTGGGAGGAATCTCACGGCTGGAGCGGAGTGAGTTTAATGTGTCTTATTCTGACTGGCTCGTCGGCACCAATTATAACTGGGCAGGGCTTGTATTCCGCGGTGTGGATGATGCTTTCGGTATCAGCGTGAATCAGCTTGACTACGGTGATGAAGAGATAACCACTCCGGAACAGCCAAACGGCACCGGCCAGCGCTGGAAAGCTCAGGATATTGCCCTTGGTGTATCCTACTCCAGAAACCTGACCGACAGGTTCTCCATCGGCGGAACGTTGAAATACATCCGCCAGCAGATATGGAATGAATCAGCTTCAGCATTCGCGCTGGATGTCGGGCTTCTCTTTTATACCCAGCTTCCTGGCTTGAAAATTGGAATGAATATAGCTAACTTTGGAACTGAAATGAAACTTGACGGAAAAGACCTCTACCAGCCGGTGGATGTTGACCCCGCCAATACTGGTAATAATGAAAAAATTACCGCGACACTGAATACAGATTACTGGACTCTGCCGCTGGTGTTTACTGTTGGTTTAGGGTATGATTTCGCTGTAACAGATGATTTCAGATTTGAAGTTGCTACCGATGCTGTCTATCCCAACAATCACACTGCCTATCTTAATCTCGGCGGAGAAGTTACCTGGAGTAATATGGTCTCCTTGCGGGCCGGTTATAACTCCCTGCTCAAATCTGAAGAGGCAGAGGAAGGGCTGAACGCAGGTGTCGGATTTAAGTACGACTTTGGTTCTTTTTCAGCACGGATTGATTACAGCTACGCTGATTACAAACGATTTAAAGATATTTCAAAAGTTTCGTTATCAATCGGTTTTTAATTGATTGAAACCGTAAGATATGAAAAATAAAAAACCACAATCTAAAACGAGGTAAAAATGAAAAAACTGTTCACTCTTATTGCCCTTATGGCGGTGAGCACTGTATTCGCGCAGAACGTTACAGTGACTTTCCGTGTTGATCTGGGCGCTCAGGTGTTCAAAGGGTTCTATGTTCCTGCATCTGATTCCATAACAGTTCGCGGAAGCTTCCAGGAAAATTCCGCCAATGGCGGCAGCAACTGGTCTGGCTGGAACTTCAAAATGGCTGATGCTGACGCTGATACGGTATATACCGTTGATGCTGTCATTCCTGCTACATTCGCCGGTACCAACTACGAATTCAAATTCGTAAAAGGACCTGACGGATGGGAAGGTGTTGATAACAGAACATTTACTCTTGCTGCATCAGGAACCCAGACCCTTCCGGTTTACTGGTTCAATAATGATTCCGCATACACCACTGTTGTTCTGGTTACCAATACAGCAAATTTTACTGCTGATCTCAGCACCATCTATGGAACCGGCGTTGGCCGTTTCGATCCCGCACAGGACTCCCTCCTTGTTATGGGTCTTGACTGGGATGGTCTCGGAACCGTTATCAGCGGCGAAAGAAGACTGTTTGAAGATCCTCTCACTCCGAGAATTTTCACCACCAGCATGACCTACAAAGGCGCTCTTGGTGACTCAACAAAGTGGAAATTCAAAGCTTTCCCTGACGCACGCTTCACCAACACTGGCTGGGAAACTGGTTCAGACAGATGGTTAACGTATGTTGCTGACGGCACCACACTTGATCTGGAACCAATCGTTCCGAGAATTTTCCCGGTTACCGGAAATCTTACTCAGAATGTTACCGCGCTCTTCCAGGTTAATATGTCCGGACCGCTCGTTAACAAATTGAATGGCCAGAACATTGATCCAAATTCAGTTCAGTGGGTTGGTTTAAAAGGCGGCTCAGCTCCTATCGGAAACTGGGCTGGAAACTGGGTTGCTGCTGATACCACTGCCGGTTACATGCGCGTTCTTAACGATGCAGGTATTGACGGTGATAAAGTTGCAGGCGACAAAATCTGGTCAGATACCGTTGTATTCTGGACCGGCTTAGGCGCAGGTGCTATCGAATATAAATATGCAGTTGCTTATCCTGGTTATGATACTGCTAACGGCGGCACAACACCGCTTGATAACGAAGGCGGATTCGGTGAAAACCACCTTTTCTTCCTCGCGCTTGATATTACCTATGCAGAACTGTATAATATCTTCGGTGACTTCCTGACCTCAGTTAAGGAAGATGAAACCGTATTCACCCCGGGCGAATTCTCACTCGGCCAGAACTATCCTAATCCGTTCAACCCTTCAACCAAGATCAGCTATTCCATCCCTGTTGACGGAATCGTTTCTCTGAAGGTATATAACCTGATCGGACAGGAAGTTGCAACACTGGTTGAAAACTTCCAGCTTAAGGGCGGATATACTGCTTCATTTGACGCATCAAAACTGAACTCAGGTGTTTATTTCTACACCCTGAGCGTTGGTGACTACTCAGTAACCAAAAAGATGATGCTCTTAAAGTAATTCACATTACTTAACCTTTCTAAAAGGGCGGTTCTTGAAAAAGGATCGCCCTTTTTTAATTGTGAATTGTGAATTGTGAATTGTGAATTGTGAATATGTCTTATATATGTGATTAATCCCGAAGGGATGAAATTACTGTAGTAAATTTAGAAGGTTATACATTTAACCCCGAAAGGGTGACATTAATTGGTTTCTTCTCTGTCTGCTTACTCCAAAAATAATCAGAGTAGACTTAGAAATCTTCTAATCCGTCAAAATCCGCGCTGCGAAGCATCGGTAAAACCTGCGTGCCATTGGGGAAGAATAAGTTCGCCTCATAAAGCTAAGACGCCGGGACAATCCCCTATACTAAATATCTTTGTCAATTGTACATTGTAAATTGTTCATTGCACATTGATTTGAAACATTTTACTATTTTACCCGGTATAATTCAGAAAGAAAAGGACTCTGCCATGAAAGCCATTCTTATTGTTTTGTTTTTAAGCGTCATGATTTCCGCCCAGAAGCCTGAGATTTTCTATTTTATGGCTATGGAGGAGGGCAAAGCCGGTTATCAGAACGCAAAAGGGGAGTGGGTAATAAAACCGGAATACTCTTTTGCCGGATATTTTTCCGAAGGACTTGCTGCTGTAAGCAAGGATGGAAAATATGGCTTCATTGATAAGAAGAATAAATTCGTAATTCCGCTCCAGTTTGACGCGGCGGATGAATTTTCAGAGGGACTTGCCCGAGTGATGAAAAACGGAAAATGGGGCTACATTGATAAATCAGGAAAATTTGTCATTGAGCCTCAATATCAGCTTTGTTATGAATTTAGGGGCGGCTATGCCCATGCGCAAAAAAAAGGTATGTGGGGCATTATTGATAAAACAGGCAAGTTTGTCATTGAACCGCAGTTTCAGGATATCACCGGGGTTGGTGATGGTCTCTTTGGCTTCCAGAAAAGCTATGCCGATAAGGCCGGTTTCATGAACCTTGCCGGAAAAACAGTCATTACAGGCGACTATAACCGGGTGTATGCATTTAATGAAGGACTTGCCGCTGTACGCACAGGCGATAAGTGGGGATTCATTAATGCCAAGGGTGAATTGGTTATTGAACAGAAATATAACGGAGCACATAATTTTTACGGCGGGCTTGCATCAGTAAAAAATGAAGAAGGTTTATGGGGCTTCATTAATCAGAAAGGCGAAACGGTAATTCCCTTCAGATATTACCGGCATGCTATGTTCCGTGACGGTTACGCATTTGTGGAAACCGCTTCCGGATACGAATATATAAACATGCAGGGAGAGACGGTTCTCAGACTGAAATGAATTCTGTCCGGCAGGTATTCGGAACAGAATAATACGATAAAGTTAAAGTGGGGTTCTGCCGGAAGGCAGAACCCCGGTTCTCAGAAAAGTTTGAATTACCTGAGATTCAGATATTCATTCCACACACGGTAAAGTTCTTCCGTGGCAATCAGATCGCGGGCATTATATTTTGCTATCTCCATAACATCCCCTCTGTCATAAAACTCCTTAACATTATTCCCTGATATCTCTTTGCTTTTTGGAGTCTCAATACCGAATGCATGGCAGTAGAAATCCATATTGAATCGTTTGGTCAGTCCGTAAAAACTGAACTGCTCAAGAAGGTCAATGTGGGAGGAGGAATCGTAGCGGTTGCCGACAAAGTTACGGCTTGGTTTTACACGGAGAACGGCAGATCTGACCATCAGGAAAGGGAGGTCAAAACCCCTGCCATTAAAGGTTATAATCTGATTAAAATTTTTGATAAATTTCCAGAAAGACTCAAGCATCTCCTTTTCGGGGAGTCCTTTGTATTTATATCCAGTCTCTTCTTCAGTAAACTCCTTCAGTTCGGGCGATTCATAATATATATATGAGACTCCGTGATCAATATCCCGTATCCCGATAACCACGCACCGGCTTGAAAGGGGGTATAAGCTGAGCCATTTTTTCGCCTCTTCGGACTTCTGTTCTCTGAGCGTTTCATCCCTCTCCTTCATTGCGTCCCGGAGTATATACTCCTGCTGGCTTTCTGAGAGCTCTTCAAAATTGTATCCGGCGGTTTCTATGTCAATAACGGCTCTGCGCATCGTTTTATCCTCCTTTTACGCTGACGTGTTTTTCGTATCCGGTGACGGTATCCCTGAACTTCTGCGAGAGGGGAACCGGCGTTTCATCCGGCTTTGAGACCTGCACAATCACTCCCTTGCCGTCTGCTATCAGTTTCCCGGTTTTTGCATTGGTGACCAGATGCTCAAACCCGTATGAGGAGTTCCCGATATAACTGATGCGGCTGTGAATAATCAGTTCATCATCAAAGTGAGAGTGGCTCCGGTAGTTGATTTCATTACGCACCATATAGAAATTATTTTCGGCAAAGAGCCCCTGATCAGGCACCAGCCCGAGGTCTTTGATATACTGCAGCCGTGCCTGCTCAAAATAGTTGATATATACGGCATTGTTGCAGACCCCCAGCATATCCACCTCATGGAAGCGGACGGTAACACGGGTCTCATGGCGGAACAGATTCAGATCGGTCGTCTCTTTCATAGGTTACCCGAACAGTTTCTCAATAATTTTTGCCGCGAGATTTACTTCCTCAAACGATACATCAAGATGGGTAATGGCTCGGACTGAATCAACCTTTCCCGGGGAGAAGAGTACGCCCAGTTCTTTTGCTTTCGCGATAGTTTCCTGAACGGTCATCTTCAGCGGTTTGAAAAGAAGGATATTGGTCTGCACTGCCTTCATGTCAATTTCAACATAAGGAAGAGAGTTAATTACATCAGCGAGAATCCTGGCTTTCTCATGATCTTCTTTCATCCGCCCGATATTGTTTTTAAGGGCATAGAGTCCTGCCGCTCCGAGAATGCCTGCCTGCCTCATGCCGCCGCCCCAGGCTTTTCTTTTACGGAATGCTTCCTGCATCAGATCTTTGCTTCCGGCAATGATTGAACCAACAGGAGCACCCAGTCCTTTGGAAAGACATACTGAAACGGTATCAAAGAAGGAAGCATATTCCTTTACACTGATACCTGATGCCACTGAGGCATTCCACAACCTGGCACCGTCAAGATGAAAGAACAGGCCGTTCCTCTCAGCAACATCTTTCAAAGCTCTGATATTTTCAAGTGAGATAACCGTGCCGCCTGCCCGGTTATGGGTATTTTCCACGGCGATGACACGGCTTTTGGTCATGTAGTAAGCATAGGAGGGGTGAATAACCGATTCAACCTGCTGCGGATCAAGTTCACCATAACTTCCTTTTAAGGGATGCAGGGTAATACCGCTGAGGGCAGCGGGGGAGCCGGATTCATAGTTAAAAATGTGTGCATCATACTCACAGATTACTTCATCGCCGGGTCTGGTGAGAATGTTCAGACAGAGCTGGTTTCCCATCACACCGCTGGGTACATAAAGGGCAGCTTCCTTCCCCAGTAAATCAGCGGCATAGGCCTGCAGTTCATTCAGAGTGGGGTCTTCGCGGAAGACATCATCCCCGACTTCGGCTTCTGCCATGGCTTTTCTCATTCCGGGGGAAGGGCGGGTGATGGTGTCGCTTCTTAAATCAATATAGTTCATTTCAGGGTCAGATAGTTTTGAATTCCATTACGAAAGTTAGGGGAAAAATCCGAAAAATTCCCTCTGAAACCTCATCCGGAGAAAGATTTTAGGAGGTTACGTAAACCGGTAAAAAGTGTGTTTTTACGCAAGAAACAGGCTTTACGGCAGCGCTGCTATACGGTTTCCCTTTGCTGACTTTCGGTTTTTAACTATAATTGGAACCGGCCTTTTTTATCAATTTAAAAAAAATGACAGGATGACTATAATGAAGCGTGTGTTAATGTTATATGCGGTGCTTGCTCTGTTTAGCTCAGGGTTACAGGCACAGATTTTTGAACCGGAGGGATTAAACCTGCCCGGAAACTGGAATGGATGGACGAATCCGCCTGCTGCAAATTCCGTATTTGGAAGTTATACCCAAGTGAGTGGCGGAAAAGTTATTAAGATACAAACAGGTACGCCAAGATGGCAAACAACAATTAAGGTAGCGGAATCTGGAGGAGATATTCAGGGGGAATCGTATGAATTCTTATTTACATCCGGACCTGTAAATAATTCATATAACAACTCCTGGCGTAAAACAAGCACTGTTGCATTTGATCTACTTCAGACCTACGATAGATATGGCAGTGGTGGGACTAACTTTAACAATCAAATTACCGTAGACAACGGATTCTGGTATGTCATGAACTGGGAGGATAAGGGATATACAGAAAATACTCAGGCAATCTTCATGAGACTTTCCGCTGAGCCTTCAAATATCCTATCCACAACTCATTCAGCGATGTCAGGTTCGGACGCAACAGTTACAGTTGTTCTTGACAAAATACCCGCAACAGAAGAAAAAATCTTTGTGCGATATACAACCGATAATTTTTCCACCTCAACAGTAGTTCAGGCAACCGGAACCGGAACATCATACACAGCAACCATACCGGCTGCTTTTGTAAACGGCGGCGAAGATAATAAGTATTATGCATTTACCACCACTGTTTCTGCCCCGACCGGTGCAAATGCAGATATGGTTACAATTAAAAATACGGTTGCAAATCGTTTAGTTATTGGAACCGGCTGGCACATAAAAATTAATGCAGCAACTGGCACTCTTTCAGATACTACCGCTATGGCCGGGCAGTCTCCTTTCGCCACAGACGGTTATGATTCAGGTATTGATATACCAAAGCCGCCGGCACCCCAGTCAAACTTTATCGAAGTATTTTTCCCTCATGCCGGCTGGAGCGCAGTACTTGGCAACAGATATATGAGAGATATCCGCGCTCTGAAATCGCTTGATGAGGATTCTGAGCAGTGGGATTTCTCCGTTAATACTGATAAGGTAAATCAGGAGGTAACACTTACTTTCACTGAATTCCTTACTATACCTTCGGAATATGATATTACACTTGTTGATATATCAGGAGAAACCGAACAGGATCTCAGACAGAATCCTGTATACACCTATAACTCCGGCCAGGGGGGGGAGAAAGATTTTTATCTGATCATCGGTTATCAGCCAACACCTCCGCAGATTACTGCAAATCCGGAATCATTAGATTTCGGTGAAGTAAAACAGACTCAAAGCAAAACCGAGCGAATTGTTATCGGAAACTCAGGCGAGCAGAATCTTGTAATTTCATCGCTGAGTGTACAGGGAGTGGGATTTAGCAATCTCGATATGACTACCTGGACCATTGAACCGGGTGATACTGTTCATCTACCTGTGGTATTTAGTCCGGCTCTGATTGCTCCATATACAGGAAGTGTTGTTATCGGCAGCAACTCATTTGAAAACGGTGAGCTGACAATACCCCTTTCCGGTACAGGAATTGAGCTTCCGATAGTAATTGGAAGTGATACCGAACTGCTTAATTTTAACGGAGTAAAGGTTACTCAGACAAAAACTGAAACAATTACAATCTCCAATACCGGTGAAGGAACACTGGATGTAACCGGAGTTTCAATTTCAGGGTCTGAAGTGTTTACGGTTACCAGTGCAACATCATTCACCGTTGCGCCGGGTGAGTCACAAGAAGTTTCGATTACCTTTGCTCCGACAGAGGTTACCCTCTACTCAGCAACGGTTACTTTTACCAGCAATGCAACCAACAATGGCTCGCTGGAAGTTGATCTTGCTGGTGAAGGTATTACTCTTCCCATCAATATAACTGCAGATCCGGCCAGTCTTTCATTCGGATCAGTAAAGATTGGACAGACAAAAACTCTTGAAGTTGTTATCGCAAATCCTGAAGGTGAAGGTGATCTGGAGATAGATGATATTACTTCAGGTGCTTCCGTATATACTGTGGAAGAAGTAGTTTTCCCTCTGATTATTGCTCCGAACCAGTCGGTTGAACTTTCTGTAACGTTCTCGCCGACTGAAATAGGAACCTTTTTAAGCGAACTGACCTTCGTGAGCAACGCAACGAATGTTCTTGGCAGCTTTACCGTTGGGCTCTCAGGTGAGGGTACAGCGCTGGTTCCTAACGGAACAATTGATCCTGCTGAAGTGTCATTTGGCAACATCCCTGTGGGTATGTATGAAACGGCTGATATCACAATTTCAAATACCGGCGGTGATATAACGCTGTCAATAGACGAGCCAACATTTACCGGAACCGGTTTTTCTCTCGACTATAGCGGAGAGTTCCCGGTTTTAATTGAACCAGACGCAAGCCATACTTTCTCCCTTAAATTTAAGCCGGCTGCACTTGGTGAATTTGCTGGTGTGGTAACATTCCCAGGCAATAATCCTGAGGTTCTGACGGTATCCCTCAGCGGTACAGGTACCAAGATTGATATTGGAACGTTTGTACCAGCCGGATGGAATCTGTTATCAGTTCCGGTTAATCCCGATGATGCATCTCCTGCTTCAATCTTTGGTGATGACTTCACGACCTACTTCCTCTTCCAGTATAGCAATACAGGGGGATATAGTGTTCCCTCCGCAGTGAGTAACGGACATGGTTACTGGTTTGGTGTTGAAACAGAAGGTGACCTTGATGTATTCGGTACAGGTAATGTAGGAATCATTGAAAAACCACTTGTACCCGGCTGGAATATCTCAGCTACACCGTTCCTGCTCGGATATCCGACTTCGCTTGTGCGATTCAAAAAAGGTGAGCTTAATTTAAGCGCTGAAGAAGCCGCTCAGGCAGGCTGGATTCAGAATGTTTATTACGGCTACGGAGATGGTGTATATTTCCCCTCATTTTTCCTTGATATATGGAATGGTTACTGGTTCTCCGTACTTGAAGAAGGAGTGAGCGCGGTTTACGACGAAAGTAATGCAGTGATTCCGCAGGATGCTCCTAAAGACAAACAGCCGGCAGAAACCGAATCCGATATCAACAACTGGGCAGTACCCATTATTGCAACAACAGGAACGGTAAGTGATAATTTGCTGGTATTTGGCGCAAGCCAGAACGCTACTGACGGTTTTGACGCAGTGTTTGACTATGCAAAACCGCCGGTATCTCCCGCTCCTGAAGCAGTAACCACGTACTTTGAACAGTCAGGCTGGTCACAGTACTTCTCAAAGTTCGGCTCGGATATCCGCGCTAAATATCAGTTCCCTGATGCAGGAAAGAGCTGGAATTTCAGAGTAATGTCCAAAACCTCAGGAGAAGTAACACTGACATGGAATGATATAACTTCACTGATCCCTGAAGAAATCAGAAATAATTATTATTTCAGAATGACCGGTGCTGGTATTCCTTCCATTATTGATATGCTTACGGTTACCTCGGTGACCTTCAATGCAGAAGCAGGCGTTGTGTATAATTTTTCGATAAACTCAACACTTACTTCACTTGAAGATGACTTAGATGCTCCGAAGGAGTTTTCGCTTGGCCAGAACTTCCCGAATCCGTTCAACCCGTCAACTTCCATTCAGTATAACGTTAAGGAAGCCTCCCAGGTTACCCTTAAAGTATATGATATGATCGGGAACGAGGTTGCAATACTGGTTAATGAAGTAAAGCCGGCAGGCAGCTACACTGTGAGTTTTGATGCTTCACAGCTTTCATCAGGAGTATATCTCTATAAGATGACCGCAGGAAACTTTGTTCAGACCAGAAAACTTGTTCTGATGAAGTAAAAGCAGTAAATAGTGTAAATTAAAAATCCCCGGCAGTGATTAATCATTGCCGGGGATTTTTATTTTATAAAGGGGAGTTCTTGAGAAGAGACAGTAAGAATATTAATGAGAGAGCAGAGTGATACTCAAAGTAAGATATTTTAGTAATCAAATTATTCATTCATTACTAATTACTAACTCCTAATTACTAATTCTCTTCGATCCACTGTTTCCATACATCCGGCTGATAACCAACAGTGACTTTTCTGCCATTACGGACGATAGGTGTTTTAAAGAGCAGGGGATCATTCAGAAGTTCATATTCCCGGTCATGACGGATATATGCCAGATTTCGTTTTTTATACTGGCTTCCTTCGGTGTCCATCAGTTCTTCAAGTGAATATACCGCAGCGATGCTGTCAAGTTCCCCTTTGCTAATACCTTTTTCAGCAAGATTACGGTAATGAAACTGAATTCGCCGTTCCTTAAAGTACCTCTCGGCTTTGGCGGATTCCTTGCACTTCTTTGTTCCGAATATCTGTATGTTCAGCGCCATTGCCGCTAACTATTCCTCTTTACCGATATTGTAAATAGCGAAAGATTTTCCCCAAAGGACAAAACGGAGTTTCTTATTCCGTGGAGTGAGTTTTTCACCTGAGAAAATATCCCTTACGGTCTTTTCGGTAACGGGAATCTCAATGACATCCTGTTCATCGGAAAGATTAAAAAATACGAAGTATTTTTCATCTCCATGCTCACGCTTAAAGCCGAAGGTCCTGGTCTTATCATTTACATAGATAAATTCTAAAGTGCCGTAACGGAGTGCATTGCTGCTGTTCCTGATTCTCATAAGATGCATATATCGGTAATACAAATCCTTATTAACGGAGACCTTATAAACTCCCCATCCCTTGCTGAATCCGGTTACTGCGGTAATCTCCTCTGCATCGTATTCCATACCGTCCCAGAGCATCGGCTTGCGGCAGTGGGGGTCATCAGCGCCCCACATTCCCACTTCGTCACCGTAATAAATCATCGGAGCACCCCGGTAAGTCATCTGAAATGCAGCAATCAGTTTTTGCATTTCATAAACCTCCCTTGAGGGCTGACCAGGATTGTAACTATTGTTACGGTAATCAGCATCCCGGTCATACTGTCTGTCAGGATTCTGAATCAGTGAAGAAAGTCTCTCGGTATCATGTGATGTTATTAAATTCTGCAGGACATGCAGATTCTCTCCGGGATATACAGAATCAATGCTTTTTAGTGCATTCACAAACGCAGTTGCGGTGATTTTCTTCCTGTCCGCGATGAAGAAGTCATTCACGGCAAAGGCAAAATTATAATTCATCAGTCCGTCAAACACCCCCTCTTTGGAAACAAAGTCAGGTGAAAGTTCCCAGAGTTCGCCGATTATTAATGATTCTTTATTGATGCTTCTCACTATGGAACTCCATTCACGCCAGAATCCTATGGGAACATCGCGTGCAACATCAAGCCGCCATCCATTGATACCGTCCTTAGGGTCACCATCACCGTCAGGATCCATCCACCGTCTTGTCGCGCTGAATATATAATCTTTTACCGGGGGAGCCAGGTTTGTTTCGGTCCGGGCGAATTCCGGAAGTGATTTAATTCCCCACCATCCCTTATAATCAAATTCGTTTGATGATGTTGAAGGATCGTCGTAGGCGGAAATTCTGAACCAGTCTTTGTATGGCGATTTCTCCTGATTCTTCATAACATCCTGAAATGCCCAGAACTGCTCGCCGCAGTGATTGAACACACCGTCAATGATGATATACATATTCCGTGCGTGCACCTGTCTGATCAGTTCAAGGAACAGTTTATCGGCGGAAGTCCATACCCAGGTTTTCGGGTCAGCAGGGTTTTCTGATGCAATCAGCTTTTTATCCCCTTCAGGATCAGGGCCGAAGTTCACGTCTATATGATGAAAGGTTGAGCCGTCATATTTATGCATGGAGACTGCTTCAAAGACAGGGTTCAGATAGATTCCTTTAACGCCTGTCCTCTGAAGATACTCAAGTTTTCTGATGATTCCCTCAATATCACCGCCGTACCTCCGGTCAGTAAAATGCTCGCGGAGATTGCCGCTCTGCAGTTTTTCCCATTCAGATTCGGCAAACCAGGAAGAAGTCCATGGCGTTACTTTCCAGCCCTCTTTAGATTTTTTGCTGTTGATAAGCACTTTATCGGCAGTGGGGTCATTCAGTGTATCAGCATTAAAAAATCTTTCAGGAAAAATCTGATACCAGATAATTCCTTTGCTCCAGTGGGGTGGTGCGTATTGTGAAAAAAGGGGAATTACAAGAAAAAGAAATGCTGCTAATCGTAACAAATTACTGCTCCAGAATTTTTTTCATCAGATGAAGAGAGTCATCGAGCGTGTGTGGCCGGTAGCTGAACTCCGACTGTGCTTTAATGGTATATAAACCTGATTTCAGGGGACGCCTTGCCGGCTGATTCAGATCTTCGGTTTTGATGGCCTTTATATATGAAGTATCAAGATTAAATATCTCCGCGATCCGGAGAGTGAAATCATACCGGCTCAGGAAATCCATTCCCCCGGTATGATAAATTCCCTGCCTGCGGAAGGTAAATACCTGCTCAATCGCAAAAACAAGGTCATCCACAAAAGTTGGATTATTAATCTGATCCGTAACGATTCTGATAGTTTCCCCCTTGCGGACGGAGTTAACCACCCAGCGCACAAAATCAAGTTTACCCCCCGGAAATAATCCGTACAGGACGTTTGTTCTCAGTATTGTATGAGGCACTCCGCTGATCCGTAAGGCGTTTTCACTGGCAAGTTTGGTACGGCCATAATAAGAAACCGGGTTGGTTTTATCAGTTTCATAGTAGGGGCCCCTCACTCCGTCGAATACATAATCCGTTGAAATATGAATAACGTAACTGTCGAATACTCTGGCTGCATCGGCTATGTTTTCCACCAGACGGACATTTACCAGCCAGGCATTTTGTCTCTCTGATTCACACAAATCCACATTGGTAAACGCCGAGGCGTTAATTATGAGGTCTGGCCTGAAAGACGCCACAATTTTCTTCACTTCCTCCGGCTTTGTGGCATCTGCCTGAACGAACTGCCCGAAGGGGAACAACCCGCGGTCGTTTGCTGAACATAAAAGCAGCTCAATATCAGGCCGGGCCTGAAAGACCTCGGCACACCTGCGCCCGAGTGAGCCGTTCGCACCGAATATCAGTATCCGGGTCTTAAAAACAATTTGATCCATTTCCAAAGATACTGATTCCGGAGTTTTATTTCAGGCTTCTTCCGGAGTTTTCTCTTTATGGAGATTCCCCAGCAGACGCCAGCTAAAGTAGATGGCAATGCCGGCAATAGGTGGCATGATGAAAATAACCGGAATGACGCTTGCTCCTTCTGCAGCCATAAACAGGATTTTTGATACCAGTGCAAGCATCAGGATGGAAAGAAATATCATATATACGGTTGTGAACAGGTAACCATAGATCTGCTTTTTTACTGCCATCCATCCGGAGACAAATGCCAGCGGGAGGAAAATTGCCAGATCAAACCCCTGCACAATTAGTGTGGTGTAATGCTGCACCTGTTTAGGGATAATTGTCCCTTCAAGAACCGGCGGAATGATAACGCTCAGCCAGAGCAGTGAAATCATCCCTGCATTAATAATCAGGAAGATTCCGGCCTGTTTATAGACTGCCTCAGATTTTATACTCTCTCTGAACCGGTCTGTATCAAATGGAATAAGAAGCAGCAGCAGGCAAAACAATGATGAGGCAAGGAGCAGTATATAAACCGGGAACATTGCGTTATACATTGCCATTGCAAGGTAAAAGAGATACGTAAGGAGGAAATAGAATACTGTGCCGGTCTGCAGAATGGTTCCTCTCAGTGAGTTGTTCCTTGCTCTTGCGAGTCCGAAAAGCAGGAGAGGTACACCCAGGAACAGAGTAATATAATCCTGTGCTATTCCCTGAACAGCAACATCGGCTGACATGTGGGCGTAGAGCCCTTTTCCGTAAATCAGGACGGTATCCCCCCGTACGGTTTCATGCAGAAAGGGGCCGGTCCCTTTATCACTGAATATTCCGGTTGAAGCCGCAATGATGGAAAAGAGGGCAATTAGAATGGAGAGAGTGGTAATGACAGTCTTATGTTTCATTTTGATTATGAACCTCGCGGAATACCGGTTAACGTTTGTTGTTAAAAACCTGCAGCACAAAAATAATGAGAAAGCCCGGAAGCATCATAAGCCGAAGCCGGTTTTAACGAATTCACCGGAATGTTTCACGGCATTTTTAAGACTGCGCGTCACATTCCCGGTTTTTGCGAAATGAAAGAAAAAAGCCGATCCGAATACATCACCGCATCCGACTTCTGTGAAAACAGCAACCTGCTCTGCACTGATAAATACCGATGCGGTTTCTGAGCGGTGTTTGAAGTAGGCTCTGGCTCCGGTGCTTCCCTTTGTAATAATTAAGACCTCCGGTCCGCATGAAAGAACCCGAGATGCCAGTTTT
This sequence comes from Ignavibacteriales bacterium, assembly GCA_015709675.1. Taxonomy (NCBI): domain Bacteria; kingdom Pseudomonadati; phylum Ignavibacteriota; class Ignavibacteria; order Ignavibacteriales; species Ignavibacteriales bacterium. The sequence continues at coordinate 3,838,306 of CP054182.1, read as the reverse complement.
TGCTCATCTGCCTCGTCAAAGAGCATGCCCGATTCTGCCTCGTTACACTGAATCACGTCAGCGAGTGCGAGCCATTCCTCCGCGTGGTCAATTTTCCGGAGAGGGCGGCTGTAACCATCCGCGACTCCCCGTGCCAGGGAGTGGATATCCATATATATAAGGCAGGATGTTTTGCTTCTGAGCAGGGCAAGATCCTGCCGGCTGATGTCAAATCCGGTAATCATATTCAGAAGGATGCCATCTGCCGTCTCGAAGGGGATTGAGTCAATTGAGAGCGATTCCTGCAGATTTGAGTAGTCCTCGAGCCGTTCCTTGTCATTGAGCAGAGTGAGGGTTACTTTAGGGACTTTTTCCCTCCAGGTGAAATACTCCTGGCTGACGGATTGGTAATTCCTGCCATAAACCTGCATGGTCTCATCCGAAACCATGGTTACGGGGAATATCTGATCTTCCTCCCCGAGGAGGGGGAGTATTCCATTAACGGAATGCCAGAGTCCTCCCGGTTTAATCTCATTCTGCCGGGTGCCGTCCTTATGGATAATCTGGTCAACGACCGAATGACCAATCAGAAATAACCTCATCCGGCCTGTTCCCCATGAAAACCAATCCTGCGTTTTGTCATCAAATTAATGCCTTTACGGATATTTTCGAGAATTCTACGAATCGAATATCTATATTTGTTATCAAAGTTACACGCAGTAAATAAATCAAAGAGAGCGATTATTCCTCCCCGGTTATCCGGCATGCCGGGCCGGGTGGTAATTTTTTTTGAATCCCTGCCGGTGGATTTGAACAATGCATCTAAATTTACAGTTTTAGTAGTAGTCTATTAATAATTCATTAAAAATATGAAAATACGTTCCAATCTGATACTACTGCTGATCCTTCCTTTCCTGATTCTGCATACACAGGAAAAAGGGCTGATCAGCATCACCAATCTCAGGGCAAACCTGGAAGTTCTGGCCTCTGATGAGTTCGAGGGGCGGGAAGCAGCCACCAGAGGTGACCGCCTTTCCCAGTTGTTTATTATCTCTGAATTAAAAAAATCAGGGGTCAAACCGTTGCCGGAGTATCCTGATTACAGGATGCCGGTGGAACTCACCCTGACAAAAATAAGTGATAAATCAACATTTACTCTCGATATGGGGGTCGGAGAAGTAAAAAAGGTTGTACGGTTTGGTGAGGAAATAGTAAGCTGGAGCAAGTACCGTTCTGATACCGTTCTGAACTATTCGGTAATTTTTGCCGGCTACGGTCTTGAAGTGCCTGAGCAGGGATGGAATGACTATGAAGGGCTTGATGTACGTGGCAAACTGGTGATTATCGCCTCAGGGGTGCCAAAAGCTCTGAATCCGGAAAATGATCCCGCCGTTGAAGAAGAATACTCAGGAGCGAAACTTTTTACTGCTTATGGCAAAGGCGCGGCCGGAATCATTTTTACCGGTGACAAGAGTATCGAGGAGGAATGGTCATCCCTTTCAAAACCTGCCATCTCTCTTCCCTCAAAGGCTTCCACCCGCAATCCGGGACGCGGAGTGTTTCTGATGAAAGAGGAGGGGCTGAAAAAACTTCTTTCAGGATCACCCCTTTCTTATGCGGAGTATATACAGAAAAAAGAGGCAGGCGAGAAACTCTCCGCCTTTGTGCTCGGTGTCAGCGGTACGCTTGATATTATGGCAAAGCAGGAAGCAGGATATACTACAAATATTATTGGCTATGTTGAGGGGAGTGATCCGGTGCTGAAGGAAGAATTTGTCGCGCTTGGCGCCCATTATGACCATGTGGGTATTGACCGCGGACAGGTATATAACGGCGCGGACGATGACGGGTCCGGTATTGTTGCCGTTCTTGAGGCCGCGCGGGCTCTGGTAAGCGCAAAAAACATCAAACGTTCGGTGCTGGTTGTTCTTCACGGAGCTGAGGAAAAGGGGCTGCTCGGAGCGAGTTATCTGAGTGATAATTTTGGCAGGATGGATAAGATTATCGCGCAGATTAATATTGATATGGTCGGACGCGAGCATCAGGATTCCATTTATTCGGTTGGCTCGGACAAGATTTCCTCTGAGCTCAAGGCAATCGTTGAGGAAGTTAACAAAAAAACCGTTAAGTTTGCGTTTAATTATAAATTTGATGAGCCGGATGATCCCAATCGTATATATGAACGGAGCGATCATTACCATTACGCAAGAAAAGGAATCCCGGTTGTCTTCTTTTATGATTATATGCTGGAAGACTATCATAAGCCGACCGATGATATAGAGAAGATTAATTTTGAAAAGATCAGAAAAGTTTCGGAACTGATGTATCATCTGAGTATCCGTCTGGCTAACCTTGATAAGCGCCTGACACCTGATGAACGGCCGGATTAAAGAAAGAATATAATACTATGAAAATAGGAATTACCTGTTACCCCACGTATGGCGGGAGCGGAGTTGTGGCAACAGAACTGGGCAAAAGCCTGGCAGAAAAGGGGCATGAAATCCATTTTATCAGCTATGCAATGCCTTTCAGACTCTCGCATCATTTTGTAAGCAATATCTTCTTTCATGAAGTGGAAATGGGAAATTATCCTCTGTTTGAATTTCCACTGTATAGTCTCGCTCTGACCAGCAAAATGGTTGAAGTAGCAAAGTTTGAAAACCTTGACCTGCTGCATGTTCATTATGCAATACCCCACGCCACAAGCGCGCATCTTGCCAAGGAGATTCTTGCCCCGCATCATGATGTAAAGATTATTACCACACTGCACGGCACCGATATCACGCTTGTGGGACTTGAACCCTCGTTTATCCATCTGGTAAAGTTCAGCATTGAGAAAAGCGACGGCGTTACAGCGGTATCAAGATTTCTGAAAGAAAAAACGATCACTAATTATGAAATCAATAAAGAAATAGAAGTTATACCAAACTTCATTGATACTGAGGTATTTAAACCGCAAAGTGATTCCTGCCTGAAGCAGAAACTGGCTCCGAATGGTGAAAAACTTCTTTTACATACTTCGAACTTTCGCGCGGTGAAACGGGTAACGGATACCATCAGAATGCTGAAGGAAATCGAAGACAAAATACCAGTGAAGCTGGTGCTGGTGGGTGACGGTCCCGACCGCTCTGAATGTGAACGGCTTGCCCGCGAACTGAATGTAAGCAACAAAGTGGTCTTTCTCGGAAAGCAGGAAGGTCTTGTTGAGATACTAAACTGTGCCGATCTATTCCTGATTCCATCACAGTCAGAAAGTTTTGGTCTTGCGGCGCTTGAGGCAATGTCCTGCGGTGTGCCGGTCATCAGTTCAAGTGTGGGAGGGCTGCCTGAACTGGTGCGTCATAATGAGACGGGATATATAGCAGAAATCGGCGATATAGACCGGATGGCAAGATATACGCTTGACCTGCTGACAAACGACAAGAAATATAAGATGTTTTCTGATAAAGCGCGGAAACGGGCTCATGACAAGTTCAGAAAAGATATCATCATACCCCAGTATGAGGCCTATTATGAAAAGGTGCTTGGCCGCTGATGATTCTTTCTGCAGCTGAATAGATTTTTACTAATGATAACCAACCGCAATTATACTCCTTTCAGCGATCAGATGCGCGGCTATTTTGACGGCGCGTTCGGAAGATCATGGACTGAACGCTATGATGCATTTCTGATGCAGGAGCCCGCTGAATATATACGGGTCAATCCCGCACGGATAACTCCTGAGGGTCTTAAGGAACGACTGCAGAATCAGTATGCCATTTCATCTGAAGTTCATCCGCTTATTCCTCTCTGTCTGAAGATAGATGACCCGGAAGGGCTGGCAGGCAAAACGATTGAACACATCCTCGGGTATTATTATATACAGTCACTTTCTTCCATGATTCCGCCGCTGGTGCTTAATCCTTCTGAGGAGGATAAAGTGCTTGATCTTTGCGCTGCACCCGGTTCAAAAACCACACAGCTGGCAGCACTCATGAATAACCGCGGTACCCTGATTGCCAATGATATCGCGGCAGAACGGGTAAAGTCACTCGCCTTTAATACCGAAAGGATGAATGTGATGAATGCAGCCGTGATGCATGGCAAGGGAGAAATGCTTTCAAAGATATTTCACTCCTGGTTTGATAAAATTTTAGTTGATGTCCCCTGCAGCGGTCTCGGGGTTCTTCAGAAGAAGGGAGAGATTAATAAATGGTGGACTACGGATTCGGTAAAAAACCTGGCGGAAATTCAGTACCGTCTCCTGGTCTCGGCCGCAAAAATGCTCAGGCAGAGGGGTGAACTGGTTTATTCAACCTGCACTCTTACCGTTGAAGAAAATGAGCAGGTACTTGAACAGTTTCTCAGAAAGTTTCCTTTTAAACTAGTTCCAGTTGAGATTCCTCTGAAGTCTGAAGCGGGAATGGTTCTCGGTGATAATCAGGAACTGCATAATACGCGCCGCCTTATTCCCTGGGAAGTGAACTCGGAAGGGTTCTTTGTTGCAAAGCTTATAAAGGAAGATGAAATTACGGGTGATTCTGAAGGGGGCAGACATCATCATGAACAGTATAAAACAGGCGGCTATAAGAAGTTTCAGAAAGATCTGGAATATCTGCACCGTTACTTTGGAATCACGCCCGATGTGCTTAATGAGTACACGTATTATGTGAAGTCAGGGGAGTATCAGTTCATTCACCGGAGCTTCGACTTTCATCCGGAGGCCTGGTTCAGCCGTGCTGGATTAAAACTAGGCTCGGCCGATAAATATGGAAATTTCATTCTCTCGTCAATTGCAGCCCAGGTATTCAACGGTGCCATTACCAGTCACCTGTATGAAATCACTGATTTGAGAGACCTTAAGGAATATATGGCAGGAGGCACCATAAAAATTGATTCAGCACAAAAAGGGCAGGTAGCCGTCAAATATGATGGTACGGTGATCGGCACGGCAACAATCACCCCTCAGGGGCTTAAAAGCCGGTTTCCCCGCACTTTGAGAACTCAAAAAATTATTTTTGGGCAGGAATAACTAAATGACCATGAACACCAATTCTCATGTGTTCTTTCACACATGGGCAATCCTAAGGTGTTCATTTTTGTCAGAAAATTGCCTAATTTTGTAAACGTGATTCAACCCTGTATTCTTACAGGAGCTGTATTATAATTGTTAATAACCAATGACCAGGATGTAATGTTCGGATATTTTAAATCTGATGATGATGAGCTTGAATTAGGCGGGGAGATACATCAGGACAGAAAAAGGAGAGAGCGTACCGCTATGACGGTATTCGGTATTCTTGCCCTGATACTCGTTAATGTGGTTTTATATTTTCTCTCCAATCAGGAGCTATAGGATTTCCCGTCCTGCTGCTCCTCTTCATATTTTTATTCCTTTTACACTAAAACACTGAAAAAATTCCGGAACTGAATGGAAAAAAAGAACAGCGTATTTATTGAAACTTATGGCTGCCAGATGAATTTTGCCGATACCGAGGTTGTCCTTGGTATCCTCAGGGAAAATGGCTACACAGTCTCACCAACTCTTCAGGAAGCTGATGTGGTACTGATGAACACCTGCTCAATACGCGAAAATGCCGAAGAACGTATTTACGGACGTCTGGGCAATATGAAAACGCTGAAACAGGGAAAACCGGGGCTGGTGGTGGGTGTTCTCGGCTGTATGGCTGAACGTCTCCGCAAAGACCTGCTTGAAGAAAAAAAAGTTGTTGACCTGGTGGTAGGGCCGGATGAATACAGACGAATTCCGGAGTTTATCGGGCTGGCTCTTGCAGGTGAAAAGGGCATCGGGGTAAAACTTTCAAAAACCGAAACCTACGACGATATTATACCTTACCGCGAAGACGGTCTGAGCGCGTTTATTTCCGTGATGCGCGGCTGTGATAAATTTTGCACCTTCTGCGTGGTTCCCTTCACTCGCGGACGTGAAAGAAGCAGAAGCCTTTCCTCGATTGTGACTGAAGTCCGGATGCTTTCTGAACGAGGATTCAGGGAAGTAACTCTGCTTGGCCAGAATGTGAATTCCTATGCTGACGGTGATTATGATTTTGCCGATCTGCTCGCTGCGGTGGCGGAGGTTGATAGAAAAATCCGTGTCCGTTTTACCACCTCGCATCCTCAGGATATGTCAGATAAACTGTTATATACGATTGCGGCGCATGAAAATCTCTGCAAATATATACATCTGCCAGTGCAGTCAGGTTCAAACCGTATTCTTGAACTTATGAACAGGACGTATACGGTTGAGCATTATCTTGAACTGATGGAGAAAGCCCGCAGGATTATTCCCGGGGTGAGCTTTTCAACAGATATTATATCCGGTTTCCCGACGGAGACCTGGGAAGACCATCTTGCCACTCTTGATGTGATGAGCAAAGTCCGTTATGACGGTGCGTATATGTTTAAGTATTCTCCCCGTGAAGGCACAAAAGCTTACCGTATGGAAGATGATGTTGCTGAGGAAGTAAAATCCAAACGCCTGCAGGAAATCATTTCATTGCAGCAGAGAATTTCCGCCGAAATAAACGAATCAATGCTCGGCAGGCATGAAGTGCTTCTGATTGAGGGGGCAAGCAGAAAGTCAGATGAATTCCTTGCCGGCAGGACAGATTCCAATAAAGTGGTAATCATTCCCCGTATTGATGATATAGGGGAAGGGGATTATGTAGAAGTTAAAATTAAAAAAGGCACCTCTGCCACGCTTTTTGGAGATTATGTGAGAATGGTAGATAAGCGGATAACTCCGGTTCGTTCGGAGGCAGTGTAACCGGTTAGCGGAGGCGTTTACAGTTTATGAAAGCCCTGCTCGCTATTGTCCTCATTACATTTCAGGTATGGTCACAATCGCCTGATATTGTTCAGTGCCTGCGGCTTATTGAATCAGGCAGAAGTGACTCCGTTCTGGTGATACTGCAGAAATCCTCCGCCAAGGATTCTCCCTCATATATATTCCTTGATGCGCTGCTGACCGAGGATGACAAAGCCGTAGTTAAATTTGAACAGCTCCTTTCCCGCTTTCCTTCATTTGCCTATAATGACGCGGCTCTGTTCCGGCTCCATTCCTATTATTATGCTCTCGGTTCATATAACCGTGCAAAGGAAATTGCCTCTAACCTGAAAAAAAATTATCCTGATTCCCCTTATCTGAAGCAGCTTGACAAGGTTGAGTATTCGGATGAGGTTACAGAGACCGGGGAAACAGTACCCGCTGAATCCGTTCAGACTGAATCCAAATCCGTTTATTACTCCCTTCAGGCAGGGGCCTTCCTGAACCGCTTGAACGCGGAGCGTCTGCTGAATACTCTTGCCGGCAAAGGGTTTGATACGTTTATGGAAGAAAAAGAAATTGGCGGATCATTATTCTATATCGTCTTGGTGGGTCAGTTTGATACCGAAATGGAAGCGAGAACCATCAAAAAACAGGTTGAAGCAGAAACTAAAACCGAATCTAAAATTGTGAAATCTTCCCGATGACAGCGGAACTGATTTTTATCGGCACTTCCTCTGCGCTTGCGGAGCTGAATCGTTTTCATTCGTCATTCATTCTGCAGCTTAACGATTATTACCTTCTTATGGATGCCGGGGATGGTATATCCCGCGCGCTGATTGCAGCGGGTATTCCGTTCAGTCTCATCAGCGGTGTGATGATCTCTCACCGGCACGCTGATCACTGGGCCGGGCTTCCGTCACTTTTTACCCAGTGGAAACTTGGAAGAAGATCAGCTCCGGTGTCTCTTTTTTTTCACCAGACTGATGAATCTGCCGTAAAAAGACTGCTTGCAGATTCCTATCTCTTTGAAGACCGTTTCGGTTTTCAGGCGGTATATACACCATTCCGGACCGGATCGGAGTTCAGACCTGCTGACGGCATCTCTGTGCTGCCGTTTGCTAACAGCCATCTTGATAAGTATAAAGGCTATGATGTCTCCGGCGGCGGATTTTATTCGGGAAGCTTTCTGATAACGGCAGGAGGGAAAACACTTTTCTATACCGGCGATATTGGCGGTGAAGCTGATCTGATGCCGGCAGGTGAAACTCCTGATATATATATTTCCGAATGCTCACACGTTTCAGCGGATTCATTCCGCTCTTTGGCCGAAAAACATGAACATACAATGATTATTCTGACTCATTATACTTCTGAACAGGAACCGGGACTCCTGGCGCTTACCCGTGAATTCCCCGAAAACAGGATCATCCTTGCAAAAGAGGGGATGACAATTGAACTGACCACCGGCACCGTGTATGAAAAGAGGAGCCGTATCAATGTCTGATTTAGGATTGGTTGGCATCTCAAAAGAAATTCAGGCGGTGCGGTCTATTATTGAACAGGTTGCTTCGTCTGATATCTCTGTCCTGATTCATGGTGAAAGCGGTTCCGGCAAGGAAGTGGTTGCCCGTGCGATTCATAATCTGAGCCCGCGAAGCAATAATCAGTTGGTAAGCATCAATTGTGCAGCTATTCCGGAAGGAATTTTTGAAAGCGAGTTATTCGGACATAAGAAGGGAGCTTTCACGAACGCATCCGAAAACCGCAAAGGATATTTTGAACTGGCGAACGGCGGAACCCTGTTCCTCGATGAAATAGCGGATATGCCGCTTCTTATGCAGGTGAAGCTCCTGAGAGCAATCGAGACGCGGGAGTTTATGCCGGTCGGGGCTGACACCGTATCAAAAACCGATATCAGGATTGTTGCGGCTACCAATAAAAATCTTGAGCTTGAAGTGGCCAATAAGCGGTTCAGAGAGGATTTTTATTACCGTCTCAAATCAGTAATCATTGACCTGCCGCCGCTGAGAAAAAGGAAGGAAGATATTCCGCTTCTGGTAAAGCACTTTCTTGATGAGTATGAGGAGACTAACAATGTATCCGGCTACCGCTTTACTGACGGAGTTATTGAGCGTTTTATGGAATACAACTGGCCAGGGAACGTAAGGGAGCTCAGAAGTGTTGTAAGGACAGCAATAGCGATAAGCCGCAGCCCGCTGATAACCGAAAATGCTCTTACGGGTCTGATTAATACTGAGAAAAAAGAAGATTCCCGGTTTCTGCCGGTCTCAACAGGTAAAACGCCTGAAGAGATGGAGCGGGATTTCCTGCTTCGCGCGTTATTTGAAATAAAACGGGATATTCTGGAAATTCAGCGGCTTCTTACCGAAATGCAGAGCCAGAAACATGAAGCAGTTCAGCAGCACCGGAACGGAAACGGAGCAATCACCCTGCAGGAAGCTGAAAGGGAGGCAATTCTGACCGCACTGAAATCAAGTGGCGGAAATAAGCGGAAGGCAGCCAAATTGCTGGCAATTAGTCCCCGCACCTTGTACAGAAAAATTGAAGAGTATCACATTGATGAGGAGTCATGGACAGCATAAAAACCCGGGTATTTCGGGCCGGAAGGGCGAGGCTGGTGTTCTTGGTAATTGCCCCGATTTTCGTTATTTTTGCAGGCTGTGCTGGATGTCCTTATTCCTTCACAGGAGCTTCAGTTCCCCCGCATCTGAAGTCATTAGCTGTTCCTTTTGCGGAGGATAAAAGCGGTTCAGCCGAGCCGGGACTTCGCGAAAATTTCTCCACCGGTCTGCTGAATAAATTCATTGAAGATAATAGTTTTACGATCACCGACAGAACCCAGGCCGATGCAGTTGTTGAATGTGTAATCACACAGTTTACTGACGCACCGGCGGTGGTGAACCCGGGAGAGAGCGTTGCCGCACGGAGAGTTACCATCAGCGTGCAGGTGCGCTACAGGGATCTGGTGAAGAAAATCACGATTTATGAAAAGCAGTTTTCAAACTATGGTGATTATGCTTCCGCTGACGGGGTTGCCGGTAAGAGCTCGGCAATTGAAACGGCTCTTGACAGAATTACTGACGACATTTTGCTGGAAACGGTTTCCGGCTGGTAATGATAAAAAAATATATATAAACATCATAAGAGAGAAAATTTTTAAATGGATGATATAGTTCTTATATCGTACTTCATATCGCTAACGATCCTTTTTGTGTTCGGAAGCCACGGATTTATTATGATTTATTATTATAATAAATTCAAAAACGTAAAACCTACTCCCGCTGACGAGACGATGCCTGAGTCAGTGGTGACCATTCAGCTTCCGATGTATAACGAACTGTATGTGGTTGAACGCCTGATTGACAGCGTTTGCAAGATTGAGTATCCGAAGGATAAGCTGGAAATTCAGGTGCTTGACGATTCAACCGATGAAACGGTCGAAATAGTCCGCAGAGCAGTTGAAGCAAAAAAAGCAGAAGGCTTTAATATCGAGCACATCAGAAGAGGTTCAAGAGAAGGTTTTAAAGCCGGTGCTCTTAAGGCAGGTATGGCCATTGCAAAAGGGGAATATATCGCAATCTTTGATGCTGATTTTATTCCGCAGCCCGACTTTCTGAAAAAAACCCTCCCCTTCTTTAATGATGAGAAGGTTGGAATGGTGCAGACCAGATGGGAGCACCTGAACGGAGATTATTCCATTCTGACAAAGACTCAGGCTCTCGCGCTTGACGGTCACTTTGTTATTGAACAGAACGTACGTAATAAAGCAGGATTCTTTATCAACTTCAACGGTACCGCTGGTATCTGGAGAAAGAACTGTATTGAAGACGCCGGCAACTGGCATGCGGATACGCTTACCGAAGATCTTGACCTGAGCTACCGTGCACAGTTGAACGGATGGAGATTCGTATTCCTGAAGGATATCACTTCACCGGCTGAACTTCCGGCTGAAATTAATGCACTTAAAGCACAGCAGTTCAGATGGACCAAGGGTGCTGTTGAAACCGCGAAGAAAATCCTGCCGCTGGTGTGGAAATCAGATCAGCCGCTGCGCGTAAAACTGCAGTCAACGTTTCATCTGACCAACAATCTGGCGTTTCCGTTTATTCTGCTTTCAGCAATTCTGAATGTTCCGCTTATATACGTAAAGAACAGCGGTTCTCATGAAGCATATTTTGCCATCATGTCATTATTCATTTTTGCTTTTATCAGTTCATTCCTTTTTTATCTTTATTCACAGAAGGATATCCATACCAACTGGAGAAAAAGAATTGTGCTTTTCCCCCTCTTTATGGCGGGAAGCATGGGGCTGGCCGTTAATAACTCCCGTGCAGTTATTGAAGGACTCCTGAGCCGCAAGAGTGAGTTTGTAAGAACTCCTAAGTTCAAAGTGGAATCCAGCAAGGACTCCTGGAAGAACAATAAGTATGCAGCAACCAGAATAGATACATCAACAATTGTTGAGACCATCATGGCAGTTTACTGTCTGGTTGGTATCGGTTCATCACTCTATTTCCTTGAACTGGCTGCTATTCCGTTCCAGTTACTGTTCTTTATCGGATTTTCATTTATTTCTTATACATCAATACGGCACGCCTACGCTAAGAAAGCATAAGCCGTGTCAAAGACGCCTTTAGAGAGGTTTACCGAAAAGGTAGACCTCATCTATGACTTCAGTCCCGATACCCCGCTCTTTGTCAGGAAAGCTGACTCTGAATTAGACCGTAATAACATAAACGGAGCTGTGGATATCCTGAAGCAGGGTCTTGACGCATATCCTGATTACGCGACCGCGCATATTATTCTCGGCAAAGCATATACACTCCTCGGAGATTATGATAACGCGCTTCTGGCATTTCAGAAGGGAAGTGTGATTATTGGCTCTCCGAAAACTCTCGAGTTTTACAGCGAGCAGATTGAGAATATACGCCGCCACCGCAGTCCCTTCACTCTGACCAGAAGAACCACGTTTGTGGAAGAACCTGAACCCAAACCGCAGATACAGGCTGAGGAGGAAATATCATTTGATCTCCTTGAAGAAGAAGATCTGTCGGAACTGGCGAGCCGTATATCAAAGGCAAAAATTCCTCCGCCAAAGCCGGGTGAACCATCCGAAGTGCATCCAGCCGCCGAAAAAGAACATGCCGGCGCGAAAATCTACTCTGAGACCATGGGTAAAATATATATGGCACAGGGCAATTTCACCGAGGCTATTGATGTATTTCAGCATCTTGCCCTGAAAGACCCCTCTCGCAGGGCATATTATCAGGCAATTATAGACGACCTGAGAAAAAAATCAGGTTAATCCGGACTTCCGCTTGACCTCCTCTTATCAGTTCAGGAAAACATCTCAGCGTATTTTTATGCTTCGCGCGTCTGAAGCAGCACCCCGCCTCCTTGGTAAACTTCTTCTTAAGAAAACTCCCGCCGGTTATGCCGGAGGTATGATTACTGAAACAGAAGCATATGAACAGCATGAGCCGGCTTCACACTCCCACAAGGGGGAAACGGCAAGGAACCGCGTTATGTTCGGTCCGGGTGGATTTCTTTATGTCTATTTTATCTATGGGATGCACTATTGCGCCAATGTGGTGACAGGAAAACAGGGAAGCGGCCAGGCAGTGCTTATCAGGAGCGTGCATCCGCTCTTTGGCGTTGAATATATACGGAATAACAGGGGGCGGAAAAATGTTGCTCCTGAGAAACTTCTTTCAGGACCGGGAAATGTCTGCAAAGGACTTGATATCAGCAGAAGTGATAACGGAACCGACCTGCGCGGTGATGAGATTATGATTACCGAACCGCTCAGAAAGCTGAAGTTCGAAATAAGGACCTCTCACAGAATCGGCATTACAAAAGCAGCCGAACTTCCCTGGCGATTTACGCTCCATACTGAGGATATCAGATGAACCCCGCACCGCAGAATATTCTGATTGTCAGAACGGACAGAATCGGTGACCTGGTTCTGACTCTTCCCATGGCATCAGCCCTGAGGAAAAAATATCCAGCAGCCAGAATTTCCTTTCTGGTCAGGGCATATACGGCAGACCTGCTTAAGGGGCATCCCTTTATTGATGAGGTAATTTTGCTGGCAGAAAAGAACGGCAGGCCGGATACCGCGTCAAATAGCAAAACGCTGCGAAGCAGGAAATTTGATACAGCGATTGCAGTTTCCCCTGATTTAAGAGTTGCGCTCATGCTTTTCAGGGCTGGAATTCCCGTTAGGATTGGGACCGGCTACCGGTGGTATTCATTCCTTTTTAATGAAAGAATCTTCGAACACAGGAAAACGGCGGCAAAGCATGAGGCGGAATATAATTTTAGCCTGTTAAGACCGCTCGGAATAACTGAACCTCTTACTGAAGAATCGGCAGATTATTCTGTGAAGATTGATCAGGAAGCGTTATCCGCGGTAACAGGGCTTCTGAAGGATCACGGAGTAAAGTCTCCTTTTATTATTGTGCACCCCGGGAGCGGAGGTTCGGCGGTTGATCTTCCTGCGGATAAAATGAAGTCATTAGTGCGGCTTTTTGCGGAAAAAACTGATTTAGGGATTGTTTTAACAGGTTCGGAAAAAGAAGTAAATTTATGTTCTGAATTGGAAGTTCATGGCCGGACCTGCAGTCTTGCCGGGAAGCTGAGTCTTCTGGAACTGACAGCGCTTAGTTCGTTAAGCAGTCTGTTTATTGCCAATTCCACCGGACCGATTCACATAGCAGCATCGCTGGGTACCCCCACGGCAGGATTTTATCCGAAGATAACGGTCTGTTCTCCCCGCAGATGGAGACCTTATTCTGCCGGGAGCCTGGTCTTTACTCCGCAGCTGGACTGCAGTAACTGCACCAGGGAACAATGTGAAAAACTTGATTGTATGAATACTATAGACATTTCATATGTCTTTAATGAAATAACGACAAAACTTTTGAAAAACCGGAGCTGAAATGAAAATGAAATTCTTGATGATCCATCTGCTTACGCTTATATTTCTTGCAGATGCCTCAGGGCAGGAATTCCGCCGTCTGGAAAATAAAGCATTCAGGGATGGTGAAAAACTGACCTTTGATGTGAAGTTCGGATTTGTTACCGCGGGCATTGCCGTGATGCAGATCCCGAAAATAAAACGCATCTCAGGAAGAAACGCGTATCATGTAACTTTTGAAGTGAACTCAATCCCCAGTTTTGACTGGATATATAAAGTCCGTGACCGGTATGAAACCTATCTGGATACTGCAGGACTGTTCCCCTGGAGATTTGAACAGCATATCCGTGAAGGAAACTTCTCAAAGGATTTCTCCGCCTTTTTTGATCACAGGAAAAATAAGGCAAGAACCAGCAAGGGGGAATATGATATTCCCAAATATGTGAATGATATCGTTTCAGCATTTTATCTGGCACGGACCTTTGATTTTGAAAAGAGAAAACCCGGTTACAGATATAATCTGCAGAACTTTTATAATGACAAGGTGTATGATCTTGATGTGGTGTATCTTGGCAAGGAACGGATAACCGTTGCTGCCGGAACATTTGACTGCATTATGGTTGAACCTCTTGTGCAGGAGGGGGGATTGTTCAAAAGCGAGGGGAACATCATTATCTGGCTGACGGATGATGATTTGCGGGTTCCGGTGAAAGTAAAAACAAAGGTGGTGATCGGTTCTATTGATGCCGAACTGACTGCCTATGAAGGATTAGCCGGTCCTCTTAAAGCAAAAAAATAACAAGCGGTAACAATTATATCTGAGGTCATGGAGAATTTTTCTCCATGACTGTTTTTTATATATACCGGTCCCGGATGATGAATCGGAGCCGGAATGAAGACTAGGCATGAAAGAAGATAAGGAAAATAAAGAAGGGCAAAGCCCGGATCAGCCCGGCCACACTCCCGGAGAAAAAGACGATTCAAATCAGGAGCAGGGTTTCCGGCAGGACGATGACAGGATTGCTGAAGAACCTCTGCTGAAGCCGACAATTTCACCGGTAAAGGCTGGGTTTATCGGCCTGATGTCCGGATTTTTTATTTATCAGATATTTTCATCGGTTCTTACCGTTGTTATATTTGGTGCAAATCTTGATCAGGCGGATCCCAATGCTCTTCGCCTGATGCAGACAGCCGGACAGATTCTGTTTATGCTGCTCCCCGCACTCATACTCAGCAAAATGATTTATGACAACGTTACCGAGCTTTTGCGCATCCGCATGCCTGATTTCAAAGGGATGGGATTGTTCATCCTTGCAATGCTGATGCTGATTATCGCGATGCAGAATTTTCTGCTGATTCAGGGACATTTCGCGGAAGTATTTTTCCAGAACAATCAGCAGTTTGCTTTCGTAAAAGAAGCCCTGGATAGCCTTAATAAGATGATTGAGGGTTCGTACAAAGTATTTTTCCGGATGGAAGGATTTCTCGATTACTTGATAATCATTCTTGTCGTGGCGGTTGTTCCTTCAATAGCTGAGGAACTTATGTTCAGGGGATATATACAGCGAAGTTTTGAGCTCCGGTATAAACCGTTCTGGGCGGCTGTTATCACCGCATTCTTTTTCAGTATTTTTCACGTGAATCCCGCGGGCGTCATCGGGCTTTTTGCAATCGGACTCTTTCTTGGATTTGCCGCCTATAAAACGGATTCTATGCTCACACCGGTTGTTCTGCATTTTCTGAATAATTTTATCTCCGTGCTGTTTGTTTTTATTTACGGAGAATCAGAGCTGATTCAGCCGGCGGGAATACTTTCTCCGGAAATGCTTACTTCCGCGCAGAAGAATTTCTTTTATACCGGTGCGCTGTTCCTTGCCTCAGTTTTCGCGATTCAGTTTTACTATAAGAAGCATGCTAAAAAGCAGTACGCCAATGAGTGAGCATCAGAACACAACAAAAACAGAAGAAATAACCGGTGAAGAGCAGATTCCTGAAATTCCGGCGCCGCCTGAAAACAACGGCGGAGGAGATGATGATTTTGCCCTCCTCACAAAATGCTCGAACGAGATTGAAGCGGATATGATTGCCGCTAATCTTGAAGGAGCGGGAATTGAGTCCTATATACTCCGGCAGAATGATTCAAGTTTTCCGGTGATGGGGAACCTCTCGGTTGTAAAGATTTACGTCCGCCGTGCGCAGTTATCCGATGCTCAGGAATATCTGAGTAATTTTTATGAGGGTGATGAGGAGTCAGATGAGCGCGTTTAATAAAAATACCGCGGTCCGTATCGCGGTTTCCGTTGTTGCAATCCCGGTAATTCTTTGGGCTGTGCTTTACGGGCACATTCCCTTTATGGTATTTACCCTGGCAGTCGGAATGATTGCCTATTACGAGTTTGTAAGAATCACTGAAAAGAAAAAAGCCAATCCGCAATTGTTAATGGGACTGGCTGCTATCCTCTTTCTGCAGGTGAATGAATACTGGAATATAACGGAATTTGGCATCGCGATTCTGATTATCGCACTGGCGGTTCTGCTCAGAGAATTGTTCCGAAACAGAGGTTCAGCCATTATGAACCTTGGGACGACCATTCTTGGTATTTTTTATATAGGGTTATTCACTCTGACTCTTCTGATGATACGGGAATATTTCCCTGTTTATGAGCAAGGGGGCTACCTGATTCTTGCTATGTTTGCATCAATATGGATATGTGACTCAGCCGCTTACTTTGGAGGGCTGTCATTGGGGAAGCACCGCCTTATGGAACGTGTCAGCCCGAAGAAAAGCTGGGAGGGGGCAATATTTGGTTTTGGCGGAGCGATTCTCTCGTATTACCTGGCGCATATCTGGATTCTTGATTTCCTCACCATGACCGATGTGATTGTTATGGGAGTCATTACCGGCACGATTGGCCAGATGGGTGACCTGATTGAATCCCTGATTAAAAGGGATGCTGAAGTAAAAGATTCCTCAGCGCTGATTCCCGGGCATGGCGGCATGTTCGACCGTTTTGATTCGATGCTTTTTGTATCACCTGTAGTATATATCTATCTGAAATTATTTGTGACCATCTGACGAATGCATGTAAAAGAAAAAATAAATGTTATAACCCTTGGCTGCTCTAAAAATACGGTTGACTCCGAACGGCTGATCAATCAGATTAAACTGAACGACTTTACTCTTACCGATCTTCCTGAAAGGGCTGATACGGTTATCATAAACACCTGCGGTTTTATAGAAGCCGCGAAAGAAGAGTCCATAAATACCATCCTTCAGGCGGTGCAGCTTAAGGAAAAAGGGAAAATAAAAAAAGTGCTGGTAGCCGGATGTTTATCCGAGCGGTATAAAGACGACCTGCGTAAAGATATCCCTGAAGTTGATCAGTATTTCGGTACTGAGGCTTATGCTGAAATCATGAAAGAGCTCGGGGGAGAACTGAAATATGAACTGCTTGGTGAACGGGCAGTCTCACTCCCAAGCCATACTGCTTACTTAAAGATTTCAGAGGGATGTGACAACCCCTGTTCATTTTGTGCAATTCCCCTAATGCGCGGAGGCCACCGTTCAAAACCTATTGAAGAGCTTTTCAGAGAAACGGAATTCCTGGCAAAAAACGGGGCCAGGGAAATAGTAATCATCGGTCAGGATACCTCTGACTATGGCAAAGATTTGTATGGAGAGCGGGTGCTGGCAAAACTGCTGACCGAACTAAGCAAGGTTGAAGGCGTTCACTGGATCCGGCTGATGTATGTTTATCCGTCCCATTTCCCTTCAGAAGTTCTTGAGGTTATGGCCTCAAATCCGAAAATCGTGAAATATATTGATATTCCGCTGCAGCACATCTCGGATAATGTACTGAAATCTATGCGCCGCGGGATAAGCAAAAGGCGGACTCTGGAGGTACTGAATGAAATCCGTGAAAAAGTACCCGGAATTACGCTCCGCACTACCATGATTACCGGTTATCCGGCTGAAACTAAAGAAGATTTTAATGAATTGATTTCTTTTATAGAAGAGTTTAAATTTGACAGGTTAGGTGTTTTCAGTTATTCTCCTGAGGAAAATACCACCGGTTTCCCGCTGGGCGATCCGGTTTCCAAAAGAGAAAAAAATGAGCGAAAACGCAAAATCATGAAGCTTCAGGAAGCCATTTCGCAGGAGAAAAACACCGCTTTCATCGGCAAAACCATGGAAGTGCTGATTGAAGGTAAAGAAGGCGATTTTTATATCGGAAGAAGTTTCCGCGATGCACCTGAGGTTGACGGAGAAGTTTTGGTAACAAGCAGGAATCAGACACTGATTCCGGGATCATTCTATCATGTTCATATAGACGACTGCAATGAACATGACCTGTTTGCATCCCTCTGAAAGGAAGATGATTATGAGAATATTTATATATCTTGCGCTCCTGCTCGCGCTGCCTCTGGCTGCCCAGCAGAACAAACCGGTTGATGATACCTTTCAGAGGAATCCCGATTTTTATTTTGAACTGCTGAACTACAGCGCTTCGGATACCGCAAAAGCCCGGGTGGATCTTTTTATCAATATGCCTTTTGATAAAGTAAAGTTTATCAAATACGGGGAATCGTTTAAGGCGGAATACAGTGTCACCGCTTCAATGTACGCTGAAGATAAAAAAACCCTCATCTCCGAACGGGTCTGGTCAGAAAAGATCGAGACTAAAAATTTCGATCAGACCATCTCCTCAAAGAATGCCAATGTGAGTCTGAAATCATTTGTTGTAGCTCCTCAGAATGTTTTTGTCCGTATCGTCATCGAAGATAAAGATACCCGAAAAGAGTATGCTGCCGAACGGTTCTTTACCGTCAGAAAGTTTGATGCTCCGATCACTGTCAGTGATATCCTGATAGTGAATTCCTCAAAGACCGGAAATGTGGGAAGGACTATAGTTCCTAATATATCAAAGACTATTGATACCGATCTTAAAGCCCTTCCGGTATTTTATGAAATCTATCTGAAGAAACCGGAAAAGCTGTTCGTCAGATATAATATCCTCGGGCCGGATGAAAAAGCCGTCTACTCAAGAATACTTGAAGTGGAACTCCCGGCAGGCAGAAACCAGATGTATTATGAATTTGATTCGCTGGCTTTTACTGCCGGAGACTATAATGCCGTGGTTACCATCAATGATGATGAATATAATCTTGCCGCATCAGTTAGCAAATCATTTTCCTCCCTTCTGGTCGGGCTTCCTTTTATTATTAAGAATCTTGATAAAGCAATAGACCAGATGATCTATATCGCTACGGCAAGCGAGATTGATGTAATAAAAGAAGGGAAAACCTATCAGGAACGGCTGGAAAACTTTCTGAACTGGTGGAAGAAAAAAGACCCGACTGATAACACTCAGGAAAATGAAGTCTTTAATGAGTACTACCGCCGTGTGGAATACTCCAACAGGAATTTCACCCATTATACCGAAGGGTGGCGTACGGATATGGGTATGGTATATATCATCCTGGGAGCACCCAGCAACATAGACCGGCATCCGTTTGACTATGATCGCAAGCCCTATGAAATCTGGGAGTATTATGAACTGAACCGCAGGTTTGTGTTCGTTGATAATACCGGTTTTGGCGACTACCGCCTGACCACGCCTTTGTATGGTGATACTTACCGCTACCGTCAGTAAAGTACCCGGTGCTCTGAAATGATTCTTACGGTAACCGCAAATCCGCTGCTTGAACTGGTCTATACACGGGACAGATTCGAGCCCGGAGAAAATAACCGTGCTGATGCCTTTGCATGGCATGCAGGAGGCAAGGGAATAAATATCTCCCGGCAGCTTGCCGCACTCAGCACCCCATCGGTTGCGTTTCTGCCTCTTGGGGGCGAGACAGGAAAAATCCTCCGTTCAGTTCTGGAAGAAGAAAAACTTACCTTCTCACCGGTCGCAGTTAAATCTCCCGTGAGAACTGCTTCACGCCTAAAGGAAAATGGCCGCATCACTACGGCATTTGGAACAAATATCCCCCTCTCTTCTTCTGATATTGCCTCATGCATAGACAAACTCGGTAAGATGATTGTTAATGTGGAGATGGTATCCTTTTCCGGCAGCGTGCCCTGCCCCGAGGCCGCGGAAATATATATTGAGGGAATTCGTCTGGCAAAAAAGCATGACAAAATCTGTTTTCTTGATACCTATGGCCCGCATCTTCAGGATTGCCTGAAAGAAGCTCCTGCCGTACTGCATGTTAATTCGGATGAAATACTTCCTTTATACGGCAAACAATTCACTGATGAAAAGGAAATGCGGGAAATTCTGAATGATCTTTACGGTTACGGTATAAAGCAGGCGTTTATAACAAACGGCGGTTTCCTGTTTTTCTCGTCAAATTTTAACTTTCATTTCAGGGTATCACCTCCTCTGCTTCAGGCAAAGGATGAAACCGGAAGCGGGGATGCATTTATGGCAGGTATCATGTATGGCTGGTACCATGACATGGTATATAATGATTTTCTGCGGCTGGCAGTATCGCTTGGCGCCGCAAATGCCCGTTCATTTGATGTCTGCAGGGTTACACGTGCTGAAGCGGATCTGCTTGCCGGCCAGGTGAGCATTGAACCCGCGGGTGAAAAAATAAAGCTGATTGATGATACAGCGACTTTTCATTAACGCGGCTCTTCTTTTTTCCTTTTTAACTCTTTCCATTTATTCCCAGACGATCAGCGAAATCCGGATTACCGGTGATGATAACCTGACCGATCCGGTTAAAAAACTAATCAGTATCACCCCATCACAGATTCTCACAGACTCGCTTCCCGAAGAAAAGGCAGAAAAACTCCTGCTTCTCTCGCTGAAAGATTTTGGATTTTTTTCTATTGAGAGCATTACCAGGAACAGGGAGTATTCGTCTGACTCTGCTTTCTACGTTCTCACTTTCAATGTAGTTCCGGGGATGCGGAGTATCATCAGGGAAATTATTGCGGCTGATTCGGCAATGCCGGATCTGACGCTGCTCAGGGAAGAACTTGAAGGTATGGCTTTTGACCGGCTGCTTATTGAAGAGGCGATGAAAAATCTGCTTCTCAGAGAGGAAAACCGGGGATATCCTTTTTCAGCAGTGAATATCAAAAAGGTAGTGCTCAAGGGGGATTCCGTTTCGGTATATATAGGTATAAGCAGCGGCCCCAAAGGAACGATACAGCAGATTGAAATAACCGGTAATGCTCTCACCAGCCGTGAGGTGATTATCCGCGAACTCCGGCTGAAAGAGGGAGAAACCTATAGTGATGAACTAGCCGCAAAAATTCCTCCGCGGCTGAACCGTCTCCGGTTGTTTGAGCCTGTTTCGCCCCCATCTTTTTACTTTAACTCGAAAGATGAAGGGGTGCTTTCCATTTCAGTTAATGAACGTCAGTTTAACAATTTTGACGGTATTGTGGGATATATGCCGCCGGGACAGAATGAAAAAAACGGATATATAACCGGGCTGCTGACAATCTCCCTGCGTAATATTTTAGGGTCAGGACGCATGGCAGGCTTCCGGTGGCAGAAGATTGACCGTAATTCCCAGGAACTGGAAATCAAATATACCGAACCCTGGCTTTTTGCTTTTCCGGTTAATGTAAGCGGAGGAGTATTCCAGCGGAAACAGGATACAACCTATATCCAGCTGAAATATGATTTCTCCGCTGATTATATGCTGAATGAAAATGTAACACTGAGCTGGATCGCGGGATTTGAAAGCATCGTGCCGCAGGTAAATGATTCAATTGCACGCTTCACCGTTTATAATTCTTCCTACTTCACCAATGGAGCTGAAGCGGTTTTTGACTCGCGGAATGATCCGTTGGTACCGGAGCGGGGAGTTTATCTGAAAGCTTCGTTCAGTCTGTCAAATAAGAAAATTAATGGTCCCGCGCAGTATATATCACCCGGACAGCAGGTATCGTTTTTGCTGAGAAGGACTGTGTCACAGCTTCAGTTCTACTCAACCATTATCCGCCGTCAGGTTGCTGCGCTGCGGCTGAGGTATCAGGAAGTGAGCGGAGATAATCTGGAGACCAATGATTTTTACCGCCTCGGAGGCAATACCGATCTGCGCGGCTACCGGGAAAATCAGTTTCTGGCATCGCGTATACTAATGGCGAATCTGGAATACCGTTTTCTTACCGGCGGAAGAACGTTCATCTATCCTTTTTTTGATATTGCCTATTATAAGAGGGATGCAAATCCGGTTTCACGGATTACAGCGGATGAACAGGTAAAAGCCGGATATGGAGCCGGTGTGTATCTTGAAACAGGTGCCGGGATGCTGCGAGTAGAATATGGCCTGGCTAAGGGAGACTCATTTTCGGAGGGGAAAATTCACTTTGGGATTGTGTCGGAGTTTTAGATTCTTTTCCCCGAATCATCTACGGCTTTAAAATTCTTATCCACTCCAGCTGTTTTTTTAGCCTCTCTGATTTCTCAGGTGAATATTCAGGGGAAAGTGCTCCTATCATTGCCGCAAACTTTGTTATCGCATCATCAATCGGTATATCAGGCATATAGCCATCCCTTAGGGTATGCACCATTCTCAGGGTTTTAAGTGCATCAAACCAGCTTCGCTTTCTTCGGATAAGATCTTCGCCCGGTTTTGAGTGTGCAAGAAAATTCCCCAGTTCGCGGGTGATGACCGGGGTGCTGAGATAGTCATAGACTCCGGGATGGATACCCCTGGCGGCCTCAAGGTATTCCTCATTAGATAAAAGCGTTGGCGCCATAAACACCGAAAGCCAGTCCCGCAAATGATTAAAAATTTCCGGATTATATATCAGATCGGGATTCCGCTCTCCCTTCAAAATATCATCAACAGCGGGTCCTGTCCCGAATGGCACACGCCGGGAAATTCGCGCTGAAGGATATACTACCGCGTCATACAGTGTTTTGACGGGAGTGAACTTAGCAACCTTTTCCAGAAAATAAAAATCCTCCGCGGCTTTTCTTTTATTCATCCCCTCAGCCTGCATATATACCGCACCTCTTGTTACTATGGTTGACCCTACCGGCAGATACGAGTAATGAGAACCGGCGTGAAGGGCTCCTGCCGCGTAAAGCCGTATATATAGTTCGTAAGAAAGAATGGCCCTCAGGTGTTCCTGGTTAAGTCCTTCGGTACGGTGCGCAAATCGTGCAACACCGGCTCTGAGATTTCCAAAGAGGTATTCTTCCTCAAGGGCAGTCAGGTACTCTTTGTTAACGGTACAGTCTGCATCAAGACACACAAGCAGCCCCTTGAGAGGATCAGCAAGTCTGATGAGCGCCTCATCCATTCCGATCTTGCGGGCAAGCCCGACTCCGGAATCTTTGGGGTCCAGGGGGTTTTGCAGCGCCGCATCAATCCAGGCAATCTGTACCCGGCTGTGTGCGGTTTTTTCCGCGGCTGTTTTAAGCCAGAGGAGTGACTGCCGGTTATTTTCCTTAATATCATCCGCATCGTCAGGGGAGTTGTTTACTACACCGATGACGATAATCTTTGTCAGCCCCGGTGAGTCTGCCTCCAGTAGCGAAAGGATAGTTTCCCTGAAACCAGGGTTCTCATTTTTTATTGGTATAATAATTGCAATATCAAACCAAACGTCATTTATCGTGCTTAATGAGCGCTCAATTTTCCTGTACTTGCGAAGATACCGCAGGAGAATCTCATTTTGCATATGGAATCAGGGATTTATTTCTCTGAATGTAGAAAACTAAATTTAAATATACGAATACAGTAAGGAAAGACAGGTTTCGTTATGGATATTAAAAATAAAACCGTTCTTGTGCTTGGCGGCTGGGGACTGGTCGGTAATTCCGTTATCAGAAAAATGCTCCCTGAAAAACCGGGACGGATCATCGTAACATCACTCAAAAAAGAGGAAGCTCAGGAAGCTGTTGCCCATCTGAAAAAAGAATTCCCGGGGTACCCCGCAAATTTCTTCACCCCCTGGTGGGGAAATGTGTTCCTGCGGGAAGAGCATAAAGAGCTGAACCGGGTGGAAATTCTGATGGACCCGGAAAAGCGGAAAACCATGATGGAAGACACCATGGAGGAACTGACTCCTGAAATTCTGGAAGCATCTTCCCTCTATAAACTGATTACAAAATATAAGCCTGATGTGATTATTGACTGCATCAATACCGCGACGGGAATTGCTTATCAGGATATATATACCACATATAAGACTCTTAAAAACCGGCTGAAAAACAAACCGGGAGCTGAGGAGCTTACCGCGGAAATTGAAAAGCTCTTCTGCACTATGTATCTGCCGCAGCTTATCCGTCATATTCAGATCTTTTATAACGCAATGGCCAAAGCCAAAACGCAGATCTACTTTAAAGTGGGAACCAGCGGAACGGGCGGAATGGGTCTGAATATCCCCTATACACACAGTGAAGAAAAACCCTCCCGCGTGCTGCTGAGTAAATCAGCCGTTGCAGGTGCTCATACACTGCTGCTCTTCTTGATGGCAAGAACTCCTGACACTGCAATTACCAAGGAAATTAAACCTGCAGCCGCAATTGCATGGAAGCGCATTGCTTTTGGGCCTGTCAGAAAACGCGGAAAAAAAATTGAGCTTCTGGATATCGAACCGGAAATGGCTCAGGTGCTCGGCAGTGAATACCGCTTTGCCCTGAAGAATAAAATTCCTTCATCCGGAAAACCTCTGCAGTCCGTATTTATTGATACCGGTGAAAACGGGATTTTCTCACGCGGTGAGTTTGAAGCAATCAGCGCCCAGAAGCAGATGGAGTTTGTAACTCCGGAAGAAATTGCAGACAACATCATCTTTGAAATAAAAGGAGGCAATACCGGCCACGATGTTATTAACGCGCTTGATAACGCAACACTGAATCCGAGCTACCGTGCCGGATATATGCAGCACTTTGCGGTTAATAAAATGGCGGAGCTTGAAAAACTATCCGGCATAGACTCCGTTGCATTTGAAATGCTCGGACCTCCGCGTCTTTCCAAACTGCTTTATGAGATATATCTGATTTCAAAAATAGCAGGCTCCATGAAATCAGCAGCTGTTTATGATGCAAAAAAACTTTCTGACGGATGTTTTAAGCTCATCTCTGAAGACAAAGAATTAACGAGCCGGATTGTATCAATCGGAATACCGGTGCTGTTTCCTGACGGAAAAACCCTGCTCCGCGGTAATGATGTAAAGATACCGGTGCAGACCGGCAATGAATTCCTGCCGATGGATCAGAAGACCATTGATATGTGGGCTAACGACGGCTGGGTTGATCTGCGCAAAGAAAATATGTCTCAGTGGAAAAAGCGCCTGAAGGCATTGATGGAAGAAGCTGATGCAATAAGCGATGATGACAGCAGTTCACTTCACGTCCGCACCAAATCCTACTGGAATAATTACGAAACCATTGATCCAGGCCGCGTGGTCAGCTGGATATTTATCCATGAGGAAAAAGGAAAGAGAATAAAAGGATAAAATTTTAAGTGTGAATTGTGAATTGTGAATTGTGAATTTTACATTGTAATTTTTCACTCTTAACTTTTAACTAAAAAAGCCCTGGTTTGTTGCCGGGGCTTTTTGTTTATTTCATCTCCGGGACTCCGCAAAGACGACGCAATCGCAGAAGCATTTCGCAGAAAATGGCCCGTTCTGGCGATTGCATCGTCTTTACATTTGCAGGCAAGTATACTCTGTAAAGACGATGCAAATGCTAAACAAATGCTTTATTATTCACTGACTTTTGCATTTGCGTCGTTTGAGGGAAGAGCGCGGAAGGGGGCTTTTGATGCATCTCAGGGAAGAATGATAGAATCTGCCTTTCTAGTGCTTTACAGGTACTCGCCGAGACGACGCAATCGCAGAAACCGTTCGTACATAATGGCCCGTCCTGGCGATTGCATCGTCTTTACGAAAATTCTTAATCAATTCATACTTCATAATTCATAGTTCTTTTAGCTGTTTCTTTACTAAATTTCGGTACTAAGTATTAAACACAATGAACTTTGAATTCAACTTACTTTTAATCATTGGATTACTTACCGTAGCCGCAGCCGTTGTGGCCGGATTCCGGCAATACCGTGAGCGGTACGGATGGGTATTTGTTTGTTACGGAATTTCGGAGCTGTCGGCTCTGATTTTTCTGGCAGTTTTTGGTCTCCGGGGTAATCAGTGGTATATAGTAATGCTGATTCCGGTCATCTATGGCTTTATCTTCAGGAAGTTTTCCAAAGAACATCTGGTATTTATCTTGCTTATATCAGTTCTGACATTATTTGTTTTGCCGGGAAGTCCTGAGTCCCAGCTTCTGATCATGGCCATAGCCCATATTGCGGTATTTTTATTTTTATCCTATGACGCACTGATGGATATGCTGGTGAAGGAAGAATTGAATTTATTCTATATTCTCTTTCTTCTTTTTGAAGTCAATGCAATCACAAAACTGCTGTTTATACTGTTTAAGGTTAATCTTTCAGTAGTCTATTATTATCCTTCAGGGATCTTTACAGTACTCCTTTATTTCTATTTCATCTTTTTCTCCTATAACAGTCCGGGGCTGCGAATCAGAATAAAACCGGTTCACACCGTTCATAAATAAACAATACAGCTCCTTGTTCTGAGGGGAGAGAGGTAATTTAAGAGCAGTAACTATCTGCTCTTATTGCGTCTTTAAAATGAAGTCAGAGAGAAGCATGGTGTTCCCGGCTCATAGTTGAAATCAACTTTACAGCCCCCGGAATGGGATGAGAGTGCAGGTTCCTTATTCTCGCTTGCAGAACTTTTTTAATCCGGCTGGTGTTTTTAGAATATCATTATTCCAGGAGTTGTCATGATCAGCCGATTTTTCTTTCAGAGTATTTTTCTGAGTTTACTAGCATTCCACGTCATTTTTCCGCAGAATTTTGCTAAAACAGGACTCTCATTTCCCGGGTTTACCAGCGGAAATATTGTTTGGGGGGACTATAACAATGACGGTTTTCTGGATATACTCTTCGCGGGCGGTCCTTACCCCTGGGCGGGAACCTCTTCGATTTATAAAAATAACGGGGATGGCACTTTTTCTGAAAATCAGAGTTCTTTCATTCTTAAACTCTCCAATGCCACAGGTGCCTGGGTTGATGTAAATAACGACGGGCTGCTTGATATCATCATTTCCGGCTACTACCAGTTATTACGCAGACCTGTGGCGAAGGTCTATCTGAATAATGGTGACGAAACTTTTTCTGAAACGCCAAATGATATTGCAGGGACATACTACTCTTCAATCGCGTGCGCCGATTTTGATAATAACGGAACTATTGATTTCGTGATATCAGGACTTGACCGTGACCTGCTCCCTCTTACAAAACTGTATAAGAACCTCGGGAATGGTTCATTTGAAGCGGTGCAGACCGGGTTTGTAAATGTCTGGCAGGGAAGTTCTGCCTGGGGAGATTTTGATAATGACGGCTTTCTTGATCTGGTTATCTCAGGAAATGATAATATCGACAACAATTTGTCTAAAGGGGTCACAAAACTTTACAGAAACAACGGGGATGGTTCATTTACTTCAGTACAGTCATCTGTTCCCGGGGTATTTACAGGCTCGGTCAGCTGGGGTGATTATAATAATGACGGCCTGCTTGATATTCTTATTACCGGCGACAGAAAGTTTGAATTATTCGGAATGAATGCCGCTATCGCAGAGATTTATAAAAACACCGGCGGCGGGACTTTTCAGAGAGCAGATATTACACTCCCCGGAATGATTAGCAGTACAGGCATCTGGGCAGATATTAATAACGATGGTAATATTGATATCCTGCTTTCCGGATCAAAAGGTGTTTTTGGCATAGAACCCTACACACAGCTTTTTATCAATGACGGAACAGGGGGTTTTTCACCCACGGATGACTCTCTGAAACAGCTTGCCCAGAGTGTGGCTGCCTTGGGGGACTTTAATAATAACGGCAGACTCGATCTTATCCTCTCTGGTTATGACGAGGAGAACCTGACCTATTCCGCGGTCTTTTATGAAAACATAACTGCCTCAACAAACGCAAGGCCTCTGGTTCCTTCCGGTCTTTCAGAAGCTGTAACCGGCTCCGAGGTTACACTTTCCTGGAACAGTTCAACTGATCCGCAGAATGCGGGGCAATCCGTAACCTACAATATAAGAATCGGCACGGCTCCCGGCACTGCTGATATATATACACCGATGGCATCGGCAGTTACGGGCAAAAGAAGCATTCCCCACTACGGTAATGTTAACCACAATACATCATGGAAAGTGAAAGGACTGGCTCCGGGGGAATATTATTGGAGTGTGCAGGCAGTGGATAACGGATTTCTGGCTTCAGCCTTTTCTCCTGAGAGGAAATTTATAATAGGCACTCCTGCGTCCGCAAAAGATGTACATTCTGCTCTCAGCTTTGAACTGAAAGGAAATTACCCGAATCCGTTTAATCCGTCAACCATGATATCCTTTTCTCTCCCTGAGGACGAATTTGTTTCACTGAAGGTGTATAATATTCTTGGGAATGAAGCAGCCGTTCTTGCGGAAAAAGAAATGCCTGCGGGAAGCCACAGAATAGAGTTCAGTGCCGGAAATCTGGCGGCAGGAGTGTATATCTATATCCTCAAAGCTGGCAGATTTTCTGCTTCCGGCAGGATGATGCTGGTGAAATAACCGGAGGAGTAAACAATTCCCTGAAGCGGTTTATTTGTATTTTTGTGCCAGATAAACCGCTTTTTTGAAGCGGTTTATTTGTATTTTTGTGCCAGATAAACCGCTTTTTTATTATGTACAAAACACTCTACTCAATCAGCAAAATGGACTGCCCCTCTGAGGAGGCAATGATCAGGATGAAATTTGACGGCGACCCCGGCGTCCGGAAAATTGAGTTTGATCTCACAGCCCGGCAGGCAGCTTTTTATCATACAACAAGCGCTAAAGAGATTACCGCAAAACTCACCCCTCTTAATCTTGATGCTGAAGTAAAAGAAAGCGTACCCTGGAGGGATGAAATAACTCCTGATGAAGATGTTCAGAGGAGTATCCTCATAAAGGTACTTATTATCAATTTTTCCCTCTTTGTTGCCGAAGCGCTGTATGGATTTTTGTCCGGTTCGATGGGGCTGCTGGCGGATAGTCTTGATATGCTCGCGGATGCTTTTGTTTATGGGCTCAGTCTCTATGCAATCGGTCATGCAGCCTCTGCCAAGAAGAGGGTGGCAGGCATCAGCGGATATATACAACTTTCGCTGGCTTTGATCGGCGCATTTGAAGTAGTACGAAGATTTATCGCTCCCTCTGAAGCGCCTGAGTATGTTATTATGATTATTGTATCATTATTCGCTCTTGCGGGCAATTGGGCATCATTAGTTCTGCTGAAAAAAGCCAAAAGCCAGGAGGCACATATAAAAGCGAGTATGATTTTTACTTCGAATGATATTATCA
The DNA here is from genome assembly GCA_015709675.1 of Ignavibacteriales bacterium. NCBI lineage: Bacteria > Pseudomonadati > Ignavibacteriota > Ignavibacteria > Ignavibacteriales > Ignavibacteriales bacterium. The sequence continues at coordinate 3,809,214 of CP054182.1, read as the reverse complement.
TTAATATGGGAGTGATAGCTGCTGCGGTTATTGTCTATTTGAGCGGCTCTCAGATTCCGGATCTGGTCATCGGCGGAGTTGTATTCGGGATTGTCCTTCGCGGAGCATTCAGAATAATCTCCCTGAGTAAATAATTTTAGTCAGTGCGGATATACTTCCGGCATACCCGCGCTGACTTTCTGATAATTTATCCTTTTATATACCAGAGTTCTTCCTGCGGATGCGAAAGCCATCTGCATCCGTCAGCGGTTACATTCACCATTTCTTCAACGGTAACCACTCCGTGCCCTTCAACAAAGAGGCGGGGTTCAATGGTGAAAACATGTCCTGGCTCCAGAGGGAGGAAAGGTGTGTTGCCGTAACGCTCCCAGCGGGGGAAGAGTCCGGCTCCTCCGTCATGTACAGCCCTGCCCACCTGATGACCAAGTCCGTGCTGATACTCTGCATATCCGTTTGATGTGATATGATTGCGTGCAAGATCATCTATCTCGCAGCCCGGTACTCCAGGCTTCATGCCGGCAAATGCATTTCTGATCGCCTGTTTAATAACATCAAATCCCTTTTGCACCTGAGGGGGAGCGGTAGTCTCACTATCGCGGAGAACGTACCAGGTTCTTTGCATATCAGAGCAGTAGCCGTTTACCTTTACGCCGAAATCGGTATTGATGATATGCCCCTTTTCAATTTTCCGGTCGGTCGGGCCGGAGTGTGCACCGGCGGTTTCCGGGCCGGTATATACAGCAGGGCAGTGATCCTGTTCCCACGCCGTTTCAAGACCGTGATCAGCAATTCGTTTCAGGATAAAAGCGGCCACATCCTTTTCGCTCATTCCCGGTTTCATAAATCCGGTCAGTTCATTATAAATCTTTTCGGTTACTTCTATAGCGGCGGTAATGTTGCTGACTTCTGAGTCGGATTTTCTTCCGCGCAGAGCAGCTACAATTTCCTCAGAGGAAATAAACCGCAGAGGGAAATCTGTTCCGGCCAGATGATCAAGCAGATTCAGATAAAGACCGTAAGTAAGACCGTCCGCCAGATTGGAGTGCTTTGAAAAGTTAATGGCGATCTTTTTAGGATTATGCTTCCGGAGATATTCTAATAGCGGTTCTTTTACCGACTTAAGATACCCTTCCACATTTTTATAGGTTCCGACTGTGGTCATATTGGGGACCTCAAGTGAACCGACAATGGCCGTGGTGTCACCATTCCGGTTGATCATAAAAGCTGACTGCCAGGTGCAGTTTGCCCCGACAACGATATCCATCGCCGGATCGTGGTTCACTGAACTCTCCCGGGCAAAGATCATCCAGAGATCTGTGTCTTTTTCGTTCAGAATGGAAACTGCCTGCTCTATTTTTTCATTAATGAGGGATTTCATTAGTATGTCCGTTTTCTGTTGTTAGGTTTAAGTTGCTCCGGCAAAAATAGTCATAATTCCCTTACGTTCTTTCCTCCGCTGGCAAGCGGAATGAACCGTTTATGTAGATTCCGTTCAGCGGCAGAATGGAATCCCTCATTTTGCACGGGTTAAAAGGGAGGTTTACCGGTAATATGGTTTTTAACAGTTCCGGTAGTAGATGGATAACAGGGTGAGCTGCAGAACTTCTCAGATGGTTGTGTTCTGGCTTCGCGGGTCGTTGGTTTATTTTTCATTTTACTATTGCGAGGTATCTCTCATGAGGTTAATGATACTATTGTTCTTATTGTTGACCACAATGTGCAGTCAGGCCCAGATTACTGACTCATCAGTATTCAGACAGTTGAAATTATTCGCAGTCCGTGTTTCTGCTGCTCCCGTTATTGACGGCATACCGGACGAAGCAGAGTGGAAAACTGCAGAACCCTATTCAACATTCTATCAACGGGAGCCGCAGGAAGGCGCACCTGTATCAGAGAAAACAGAAGTGTATCTTCTTTACGATGATGACGCTCTTTATGTGGCGGCACTCCTGCATGAATCCAGTCCTGACTCAATAGTGCAGCGTCTGGCACGCAAGGATAATTATATATCTTCAGACCGTTTTGGTATTTTTCTTGACCCCCTCCGTGATAAACGAACCGGATACTATTTCGGAGTAAACGCCGCGGGCACGCTGTATGACGGCACCTTGTATAATGATGACTGGGACGAAAGCAGCTGGGACGCAGTATGGGAAGGCAAAGCTGTGGTGAATAACGGCGGCTGGTCGGTAGAAATGAAAATTCCTTTCTCAAGACTCCGCTTTAAGGGAGGAGAAACGATGATTTGGGGAGTAAACTTCATCCGTGAAATATCAAGAAAAAATGAATCTTCCTACGCAGTGTTCCGTCCGAAAAATGGCAGCGGCTTTGTATCGCGTTTCCATGAACTTCACGGGCTTTCAAACATCAGGTCAGAAAAGCAGATTGAGGTGATTCCGTATATAACCGGCAAGGCAGAGTATATACCTTCGGCACCGGGCAACCCGTTTAACGATGGTTCACGCTATACCCCTGATCTCGGCGCTGATATCAAGTGGAATCTTGGTTCTGATCTTACCCTGAATGCTTCGGTAAATCCCGATTTTGGTCAGGTGGAAATTGACCCCGCGATTATCAATCTGAGTGACGGTGAATCATTCTTTAACGAGAAGCGTCCCTTCTTCGTGGAAGGAAACTCATACTACTCATTTGGATATGGCGGCTCTAACAATTACTGGGGATTCAATTTCGGTCCACCGGAGTTTTTTTACAGCAGAAGAATCGGAAGAAATCCTGCCGGCTCAGTTCCTTCATCGGATCATTATGATTCACCAGTAGGAACAAGAATTCTCGCATCCGCAAAACTCACCGGGCAGCTCGGCGAACAATGGAAACTTGGAACGCTCCATGCATTAACCAACCGGGAGTATGCACGGCTGAATACAGGCGGTATTACTTCTGAAGCTGAAATTGAACCGCTCTCTTATTACGGACTGCTCCGCATGGAAAGAAAGATTAATGATGGTACCGCCTCAGTCGGTTTCATTACAACTTACACAAACCGCGCTTTCAATGAACCGCGGCTGCAGAAAGAGATGAATAAAAGTGCACTGGGATTCGGCATTGACGGCTGGACCTATCTTGATGCTGACAAAGTGTGGGTATTCACCGGGTGGACAGGTGTTTCGCGGATAGGCGGAGATCCGGAACGGATTGCATCAGTGCAGCGGAACTTTATCCACTATCTGCAGCGTCCGGATGCTGATCACCTCGGAGTTGACCCGGCAGCAACTTCGCTGAGCGGATTTTCCGGCAGATATATGGTTAATAAGCAGGAAGGTAATTTTACCTTTAATGCCCAGGTTGGTTTTGTTGACCCGAAATTTGATGTGAGCGATCTCGGATTTATGTTTCGCGGTGATATAATTAATAAACATGTTGTCGCCGGCTACCGGTGGACAGAACCGGGAGAGTATATACGCAATGCCAATCTTAATATTGCCTATTTTTCAAACCATGATTTCGGCTGGGTGAAGAATAGTGAAGGAATTTTTCATTTAGGAAACATGACATTTACAAACTATTACGGTATCAACTGGAATCTTTCATATAACCCGAAAACGTATAATAAAACCAGAACGCGCGGCGGTCCTCTTACTCTTAATGAAGCAACGTATTCAGCCAATCTGTTCGGCTGGTCTGATTCCAGAAAAGATTTTGTTGTTGAGGCGGGCGCGGGTACCTATATGACCTCAAAAAGCAGGAGTGTGTTTACTTCAGTCTGGATGCAGTGGTCACCGGCTCCTAATCTATCGATGACCTTCGGCCCGGAAATGGAATGGAATAATGATCCATATATGTATGTAACCGCTGTTTCTGATCCGCTTGCATCGGCAACCTATGGCAAACGGTACGTATTTGCCGAACTGGAACAACGTACGTTCGCCGCGGGCATCAGGGTGAACTGGACCTTTACACCGGAGCTTTCACTGCAGGCATATATACAGCCGCTTGCTTCTGCAGGCAAGTATACAAAGTATAAGGAGCTGCAGCTTTCCGGAACAAATGAATATATGGTGTATGGGGAAGAGGGTTCAACCTTTGATCCAGCTTCCTTTACTGCCGACCCCGACGGCAGCGGACCGGCTCCGGCAGTAAACCTCTGGAATAACGATTTTAATTATATATCACTGCGCGGCAATGCAGTTATGCGGTGGGAGTATTCGCCCGGATCAGTGTTGTATCTGGTCTGGACCCAGTCACGGCAGGATTTTACCGAAATCCCTGACTTCCGCATGGGACACTCCATCAGCAGTATTTTTAACGACCGTCCGGAAAATATCTTCATGCTGAAATTCACCTACTGGATGGATTATTGAGTTCTCTAATAAACTTTTTTCTTTAGCATTGGTCAAGTGTCCCCAGCGTCCCCATTGTCCTTGGTAAACCGCACCGGGAATTTTTAAAGATCAAAAAATTTAACAACTTGCCTAAAGAATCCCCCATTTAACAAAAAAGCCCGGTCATTAAGGCCGGGCTTTTTTTTGGAAGTTGTGCCTCAGCAGGCGTTTATGATGCCGAGGAACGAATCAGCTTTCAGGCAGGCACCGCCGACCAGTGCGCCGTCAATATCCTTCTGCGAAAGAAGTTCCTTTGCATTATCAGGTTTAACGCTTCCGCCATACTGAATTATCAGTGCTTCGGCAGCCGCTGTTGAATAGAGGGTGGCTGCGAGTCCGCGAATATAAGCATGCACTTCCTGTGCCTGCTCCGGTGAAGCGGTTTTACCGGTGCCTATTGCCCAGACAGGCTCATAAGCAACAATTACCTTGGCGAGATCCTTTTCACTGATACCTGCTAATCCCTCTTTGACCTGGCGTTTAATAATATCGAACGTAACTCCAGACTCCCGTTCCTGCAGGGTTTCACCAATACAGAAAATCGGAAGCAGACCTGCTTCAAGGGCTTTTTTGATTTTCTGGTTGATAAACTGATCAGACTCTCCGAAAATCGTTCTTCTTTCACTGTGTCCGAGTATAACAAACTCAGCACCCACAGATTTGAGCATCGCGGCTGAAATCTCTCCGGTGAAAGCCCCTGAATTCTCAGGATGCATATTCTGCGCTCCGAGCTTAACGGGACTGTTTTTTAAAAGAGTGGAAGCAGTTTCAAGGGAGGTAAAAGGAGGGCACACAATAACGGTACAGTTCGGATGGTTTGCACCAAGACCTGACTTTATACCTGTAATTAAATCTATGGTGCCGGTTACATCCATGTGCATTTTCCAGTTGCCGGCTATTACTTTAGTTCTCAATTCTGATTTCTCCGGATAGTAATTTTAATAATAAGACAGGTTTAAAATAAAAAAATCGCAGGGTACTCTGCGATTTTCTTATTAAAAGAAAACTCTTTTTACCGGGCTGAGATAGCCTTCTGCTGAACGAGTTTTGCGATTTCGGCGGTACCGTTTTTCTGCAGGGTTTTAATGCCTTTTGCTGTCAGTTTTACGGTTACGAAACGGTTAAGTTCAGAAACCCAGACTCTTTTCTTCTGGAGATTAGGCAGAAATCTTCTTTTGGTCTTATTATGTGCGTGGGAAACATGGTTTCCGTACATCGGAGTTACTCCGGTCAGATCACATTTTCTTGCCATGGTTTCAATCCTTGAGAATTAATTTTTACAGAACACCCAAATTAATATTCAGAGATGAGAATAAAAAGAGAAAAATCGGAAAACCTTTTCGCAAAATGCCTGAAATTCCATTATTTACCTGTTTTACCCTGTTTATCCCCATTTTGTCGCTGGCTTTGAGCATTCCGGGGTTCAAACCAACCCCTGAAAGGGGTAAAATGATATTATTTGAACACCGGAAAGTAAATCCGTGAAATCGTTTGGGAAAGGGGGCTGTTTTCAGGTTAGCGGCTGCTTCCGGCTGTCCCCCGGTGAAACACTCCGGCCAGTCTGAATAAACCAGCGGACCGGCAGAGTTTCATGACTATGAACCCTCGTTTATTTGATACAGAACTCCGGAAAATAGCGGCAGGGAAAAGCCAAAGTCTAACACTCAGCCCTGAAAAACATCTGTTTGCAAAAAACGGTAAAAATCTCCTGCAGCCCATGTGTGATGGAACCGGCTTTTCCGCCTTTTTAGGAATAGAGTTTTGCAATTGTGACAGGAGTTTCTTAGGTTATTATGTTTTACTTTAGAATTTTTAAGATGTGAACAAAAGACTCTTTTAGGCTTAAATGCAGCGGCAAATTGGTCACGTTGAGGATGGTAAAGTAGTTTAGATATTGATTTGCAGTGCAGGTCGGGCGTAACATGATTCTTGTAAGTCCGGAGAGAGTGATCTCCGTGACTTAAATTGGTAATTATTCATCAGAGCGGTTCGACAATGACAAAGCATACAAATTCGGTTACAACTCTTATCCTGATGATATGGATAAGCCTTTCAGTACACAGTTTTCTGTTTGCGCAGAATGACACAATTCCTGATATTTTTCAGCTCAGTCTTTCCGAACTGGGAAATATCGTCATCACCCCTTCTAAATTTCAGCAGAATATCGGTATGGTTACCCAGAAGGTGGATGTGCTTGGCAGTCAGGTGATTCAGGCAACGGTTTCGGGGAACCGAAACCTCACGGAACTGATAAGCCGTCTGCCCGGGGCGGCAGTTATGGTTCTCTCCCGAAATGATGCAAACTGGGGCACCTATGGCGGTATCGGGCCTAAATACAGCACCTATATGCTGAACGGACTCACCATTGATGCGTTTGTTGATCCGATGTCTCTTGACGTAAACGCATTTGAACGAATTGAGGTTCAGAGGGGGCCTGCATCAGTGATGTATCCTAACTTTTTATCTCAGGATTTTGCAGGAAATCAGAGTCCGCTTGCAGGCACGGTAAATCTGATTCTCAGGGAAAAAATTGAGGATGAACTTACCACCGCATCTACTGCGTTCGGTTCATATAATACACTTTCAAATCAGCTTTATCATCAGAACAGCAGCGGCAATCTGAATTATTTTGCCGGCTCCTCCTATGAAGTTTCACAATATACAAACTACGGCGCGCCGGTTTCATGGCTGAACATGAAAAAGAATCCGGAGTACACAAAACAAAAACTGTTTGGCGGAGCAACGCTTTTCTTCGGGGAAGATGAAATACAGAAGCTATCCCTCTTTCTGCATCATACCTGGGATTCAGGTGATAAAGGACGCATCTATCAGGGATTCGCGCACCGGTATCTTACCGTAAACACAAAGTATGAAGTTGCTTTAGCGGAAAATCTTTTGCTGCAGTCTCACCTTGGCGTCCGCTCTTACAGCCGGTCATGGCAGGAGAGTGTATTCGGCATGGTAGACATGTATAACTCAGAGAACGGGGTTGATCAGCTTATTGTTCCTTATGATATATCAATCAGTTATCAGCATCATAAAAATACGGTTCTGAGCGTCGGGTTTGATTATCAGTCAGCCGGATACTCTACGTGGAGTGATCCAAAGTCCGGGTACAGGGTTATCGGCAATAAGTCCTCTTCATTTCAGCAGGGAATATATATACAGGAAGAATGGAATCCATCTGAGGATTTAACTCTCAGGGGCGGCATCAGGTATTCAGAGATCAGCAGTGAATATGCACTTATGAACCGTTTCTCACCTAATCCGGTGGAGCAATCCTGGAAAAAAGTTTTGTGGAGTGCAGGTGTGCGCTACCGGCTGTCAGGAGAAAATGCATTATTTGTAAACGCCGGAAGCAGTTTTGCGGCACCGTCATTAAAATCAATCGCGGGCACTATTCCCGGGGGACTGTCCGGCAGTCTGGGTGTTGACGGGCAGATTCCTAATCCGGGGCTCAAATCAGAAAGCGGTAATAGTTTTGATGCCGGTGCTGAAATGTATATATCCTCCGGATTTAAGCTGGGGGTAAGAGGATTTTACACGATCATCAGGGATGCAATTATTGATAATGTTGTAAGTTTAATGCCCTCACAGACTCAGTCAATGAATACGGATAATTCTCTTGCTGCCGGAGGTGAAGCGGAACTTTTATACAAATTTTCAAAAAATCATAATTGGTTTGCAAATATCACGTATATGAATTCTTCCACCAGCAACCAGTTTGATGCTGATCAGGATGATTCTGATATTCCTTTTACTCCCTCACTTGTCGCAAATCTTGGCGCATCATTTATCTCTCCCTCAGGTTATACGATTATCGGGCACATTAGTTATAATGACGGTTTTTATGACGGCACATCAAAGAAATCCAGAACATTGTATAAGCCGGGAGTAATGGTTAATCTTCATCTGTCCAGATTGTTCATTCTTGAAAACTTTATCAGTCTTGAGCCGTGGCTGCAGTTATATAATATCACCAATAACCGCTTTGAAATGCCGTGGCAGTTCAGAAACACGGGCTTCTCGCTGATGGGCGGAGTTAAGGCAGCATTCAGGTAATGGTATGAATTTATTGACGTTCATTAAAAAATCAAGGGATTCAGCCCTGTTGAACCGGATGCACCTTGTATTCATTATTGCAGTGATCCTTGCCGGTTACGGCTGGAAAACTGAATCACAATCCGACGCGGTTTCCACCGAAAACAAGGTGAAGGCTGCTTATGTCTATAATTTTACACGGTTTGTAAACTGGACAGCTCCTGAATCCGGTCAAAAAAAGGAGACTATCAGAATTGGTATTCTCGGCTCGGAATCAATCGCGGAACTGCTCAGGGAAGCCGCAGCCGCGCAGAATAAAAAGAACGAAATAATTGTACAGAGTCTTGATAACAGCTCCTTCAGTCCGGGTGATTTTGACATTCTGTATATAGACAACACAAAAAAATCAGAACTGAAAAATATCCTTGCCAAAACCAGGGGGCATCAGGTGCTTACGGTAAGTGATTTAGAGCTTTTTGCAAGGATGGGTGGTATCATCGGATTCGTGAAAGAAGATAAGAGGATTAAGATTGAAATTAATCTTGAACTCGCAAAAAAGGAAAAACTTCAGATTAGCGCAAAGCTGATTGAGGTTGCCCGTCTGGTTTCGGGTGAATGAACGTATGAGAAGGCGATTCAGAAATCTTTCGATTAAAACAAAACTTATCGTCATCATTATGACGATAAGCGTGAGCAGTCTTCTTCTGGCCGGCACCGCGCTTGTGGTATATAACAGGTATATTGGCAGGGAAAATCTGATTAATGAGATGAATTCCACAGCCCTTCTGATCGCGGACCGCAGCACGGCGGCAATATCATTTAACGATGCTTTAACGGCTGCTGAGAATCTGGCTGCCCTGAAAATGAAATCCTCCGTGATCAGTGCCTGTATTCTTGATGAAGAAGGAAATCTGATTGCCGGATACCCTGAAGGTGAGGTATCTCAGGAGGAACTGGCCGGCATTACAACCGGAGACTGGCATACCTGGGAAGGGCAGAGGCTTGCCACGATGAAGCCGGTAAAACTTGAAAATGCCGTCATTGGTTATGTATATATTATTGTCAGTCTGTCAGAGTACGCGGCACAGCAGTATAATATTCTGATCATTGTTCTTGCCTCGATACTCTTCGCCTCACTGATCGCGCTTGTTCTTGCGCTAAGACTGCATAATGTGCTGACAGGGCCTATCCTTAATCTCACGGAAACAGCAAAAGACATTTCCAAAAGAGCGGACTATTCCCTCAGGGCAGTTGAATCATCCACGGATGAAATAGGGGAAATGGTACATTCCTTTAACGAAATGCTGGATGTGATAAATAATCAGAACAAGGAAAGAAGAAAACTGATTAATGATCTTAAGGAAAGCAAGTCAATCATTAATACGATTCTTGATACCATCCCGCAAGCAATTTTCTGGAAAGATAAAGAAGGATATTATCTCGGCTGCAATAAGTCATTTGCCAGACTTGCGGGTATTGAATCAGAAGATACCATAATTGGTAAAACCGCCTACGATATACCATGGGTAAATGACGGTTATAAAGATCTGCTGAACTCTGATATATCCGTTGCACTTACCTCACAGACGAGTCATCATGAAGTGAGGAAATTTGTGGATACAGACGGCAGCATTATCTGGCTTGATGCTAAAACTATTCCTCTTCGGGATACCGGGGGAGTGGTGATAATGACTCTGGAAATTCTTGAAGATATTACCGAGAGAAAAATCAGTGAGGAGAAGCTGGAGCATTACCGTAACCATCTTGAGGATTTGGTTCAGCAGAGAACCGCGGAACTGGAAAAAGAAAAAGAGCGGGCAGAATCAGCCGACCGGCTTAAGTCAGCTTTTCTAGCCACCATGTCTCATGAACTTCGTACCCCTTTGAACTCAATTATTGGATTTACCGGAATTCTGATGCAGGAGCGCCCCGGTCCTCTTAACCCCGAGCAGAAGAAGCAGCTTGGCATGGCTCAGGGGAGCGCGCGGCACCTTCTTTCACTGATTAATGATGTGCTTGATATATCAAAAATTGAAGCCGGCCAGCTCAATGTTCATCCGGAAAAATTCTCACTGCCTGAAGTAATTCAGAAAGTGGTTGAGCATACCAGGCCTATGGCGCAGAAAAAGAATCTGGCTGTTTACGTTGAGATACAGGAGGGGCTGGACGGTGTTTTCAGTGATAAACTGCGGATTCAGCAGATATTGATTAATCTTGTAAGCAACGCCATTAAATTTACCGATGAGGGGAGTGTAACTATCACTGCCCGGGAAGATGAAAAATTTGTGCGCGTAAGCGTGAAGGATACCGGTATCGGGATTGAAGAATCTAAAATCGGGCAGCTGTTTAAACCATTTATCCAGATAGATACCGGCCTGACCCGTAAGCATGAAGGAACAGGGCTCGGGCTTTCCATCTGCCGCAAACTCCTGACATTGCTCGGCGGTACCATCACTGCTGAGTCTTCATTTGGTCAGGGCAGTACGTTTAGTTTTACCATTCCCGTTAGTGAAGGTTAGTAAATGAATAGAAAAATTGTCATCATTGAGGATAATGAGCAGAATATGTATATGCTCACCTATCTGCTTGAAAGCAACAGTTATGAAGTGCATCAGTGTTATTCAGGAGCGGAAGGAATTGTCCTCGCGGGAGAAGTTATTCCGGCCGCCATTTTACTGGATATACAATTGCCGGAAATGGATGGTCACGCGGTTGCCAGAAAACTGAGAGAGAACACAAAACTTGATAAGGTGCCCATTATCGCGGTCACCTCATATGCTATGGTAGGAGACAGGGAAAAAGTAATGGAATCAGGCGCTGATGGATATATTGAAAAACCCATTGATCCGGATACTTTTATAATTCAGATGGAAGCAATTATTTCGGAGAAAGCAAAAAAATGACGCGCATTCTGATTGTGGATGATAACCAGGATAATCTCTACCTTCTTGAGTCATTATTCGACCCTCAACTATATACGATTGACCAGGCAAAAAACGGCCGTGAAGCATTCGAACGGGCAAAGTCGGTAACACCAGAGCTGATAATCTCGGATATATTAATGCCGGTTATGGATGGCTACACACTTTGTATTGAGTGCAAAAAGGACAGTACGTTAAAAAAAGTTCCGTTCATTTTTTACACTGCTACCTATACCGACCCGAAAGATGAAGAATTTGCGCTTCATCTTGGTGCTTCCCGTTTTGTTCTTAAGCCGCAGGAGCCTGATGTTTTTCTGGAGATTATTCAGGGGGTTCTCAAGGAAGTTCAGGATAAAACACATGTTCAGCAGGAAGCGCCGGTTGTCCCCGAAAAAATTGTACTCAAGGAGTATAATCAGACGCTTATCAGAAAGCTCGAAGAAAAAATGCTGCAGGCAGAAAAAGCCGAAGCAGAACTAAGGGAGTATACCAAAGCGCTTGAAAATGAAATCAGTGAACGGAAAAGAATAGAAAGAATACTGCGGGAGAGTGAAAACCGCTTCCGTTCCTTATATAACGACGCTGTGGTTGGTTTGTACAGAACTTCACCCAAAGGTGATATCCTCCTTGCCAACAGAACCCTGGTAACCATGCTGGGTTTCACATCGTTTGAAGAACTTGCTTCGCGTAATTTGCAGGATTCAGGATTCTCTGATCAGACAGCGCGGGCATTTTTCAAGAAGGAAATTGAAGAAAAAGGGGAAGTGAAAGAGTTCGAAGCGCAATGGAAAACAAAGGAGGGGAAGACAGTTCATGTAAGAGAAAGCGCCAAGGCAATCAGGAATGAAAAGGGAGAGATAATCTTTTATGACGGAATAGTAGAGGATATAACCTACCGGAAAATAATGGAACAGGCGCTCACTGAAAGCAGGACCCAGTTCGACACACTCGCGCTTGCCTCACCGGTTGGTATCTTCAAAACTGATCCTGATGGGTTTACTACGTATGTTAACATCAAATGGTGTGAGCTTGCAGGTATTACACCGGATGAAGCAATGGGAGACGGATGGCTGACAGCAGTACATCCGGATGACAGAGAAAGAATTCAGAAAAAGTGGAAACGGGACAGCACGATAAAAACCAATTCTGAGGCTGAGTACCGGTTTGTCCGTCAGGACGGAAGCGTGGTCTGGGTGATAGGGTTTGCCGTACCTGAAATGATTGAAGGGAGGATTGCCGGATATATAGGCACGATAACCGATGTAACAGAACTGAAACAGACGGAATTAAAACTTCGTCAGTTAAATTGTGCCGTGGAACAAAGCCCCGTGCATGTAATGATTACAGATACAGACGGAATTATTCAATATGTTAATCCGAAGTTTGAAGAAGTAACCGGATATACGAAGGAAGATGTAATCGGCAGGAATCCACGTTTCCTCAAATCAGGCCTTACAAAGCCAGAAAATTATAAAGTGCTGTGGCAGACTATAAAACAGGGTAATACCTGGAAAGGTGAATTCTGCAATAAAAAGAAAAATGGTGAACTTTACTGGGAGTCGGCAGTGATATCTCCTATCCTGGGGGATGATGGAGAAATTATCCAGTTCCTTGCAGTGAAGGAGGATATATCTAAGAGGAAAGAGTATGAGCGGGAACTTATTATCGCAAAAGAAAAAGCAGAGGAGATGAATCATCTTAAGACCAGTTTTCTTGCCAACATGAGCCATGAATTGCGCACACCGCTGATTTCTATATTGGGGTATTCAGAGCTTCTTATTGATTCAGATATTGATGAGATGCTCAGGGATATGGCATTGGGAATAAAGAAAGGAGGAGACCGTCTTCTTACAACGTTTAACAATCTGCTTCATTTCTCAAAAATTGAAAGCGAAAATATAAAGCCTAACCTCGGACTGGTGGATGTTAATATTGTACTGGATGAAACTGTAAGAAACTTCAGAAAAGACTGCACGGAAAAGGGTATTGACCTTATTACTGATTACAGTCCAGACACCTTAACCGGGTACCTTGATGTGGTTCTGTTAAAGGAAATATTCAGCAACCTGATATCTAACGCGGTTAAATTTACTGAACATGGTTATATAAGACTTCAAACCTCTGAAGAGTCCGGAAAAATTGTTATAAGAATTATTGATACCGGTATTGGTATTTCTGATGAACACAAAAGCGTCATCTTTGAGGAATTCAGACAGGCCAGTGAAGGTCTAGGCCGGTATTACGAAGGCACCGGGCTTGGTCTGACCATAACCAACCGTTTTGTTAAAATACTCGGCGGTGAAATTTTTCTTGAAAGTCAGCTTGAAAAAGGCTCCATATTCACTCTGGTGTTTTCCGGTATTCCCGGCTCATCAGGCGGAGAAGGAGAAAAGAATATATCTGAAAAGCCGGTACTCAAAAAACTGCTTTACATTGAAGATGACCGTGCAACAATAAGAGTAATCACGGAATTTCTGAAAGGTATCTGCCACGTTGACAGTGCGGTAAATGCAAAAGAAGGTATAGCAAAACTGGAGGCTGAGAAGTATGACCTCTTCTTACTGGATATTAATCTGGGAGTGGGGATGAACGGAAAATTGGTTGCTGCTCACATAAAGTCTCTGCCCCAGTATAAGAACACTCCCGTAATAGCTGTTACCGCCTATGCAATGCATGGTGACAGAGAAGAATTTCTGGCCGCCGGCTGTTCAGATTATATTTCGAAACCTTTCAGCCGCAAAGAACTTATCGCTAAGATAAAAGAGTCAGTAGAACTAAATTTCTGAAAACAGCGGGTAGGAGCGTTTCTTTTTAATATCCCGGCCTTCTCCGGATAAAAACAGTTGGTAACTGAATTTGAGTTGTTCCGGTTAAAGATTCCGGGGGGTTCTCCAGTGTTCCTCTAGGGGACGCTTCGCCCTGAACCGGCTGTAAAATGCTGCTTTTAGAGGGTTTTTTCGGCTCAGGTCGTAAAAAAAGCAGCTTTTATTGGGATTTTACGTCAGGGGTTTGATTCCTGAAATTCAACAATTTTTCACGGAATAAACCCTATAATTAAGCGGGACCAAAGGAGCGGGGAAAACCTTCCTGAAATCAAATTTATTGACTGAGAGATGCCTTTTCCCTATATTTGGAGTCTATCTTTTTTTATTGGTGGAGTGGCTCTCATGAAGTATGATTTTAAAGTCTTTGCGGGCTCCTCTAACCCTGAGTTAGCCCAGAAAATTGCTGAATCCATAGGAATGGAACTTGGTTCCGTTGAACTGAAAAGGTTCAGTGATAAGGAGATATGGGTAAAATTCGGTGAAAATATTCGCGGATCAGAGATTTTTATTATCCAGTCCACGAATACTCCGGCAGAAAACCTGCTGGAACTGCTGATTATGATTGACGCGGCCAAACGTGCATCAGCCAAGCGCATTACTGCTGTAATACCCTATTTTGGATATGCCCGGCAGGACAGAAAAGATCAGCCCAGGGTGGCTATTACGGCCAAACTTATTGCAAACCTGATCACCACCGCAGGTGCTGACAGGGTTGTTACCATGGATTTGCATGCATCGCAGATTCAGGGTTTCTTTGATATTCCGTTCGATCATTTGTACGGTTCATCGTTCTTCGCCAACCGTCTGAAAGAATTAAGTGATAATATCGCTGTGGTTTCACCCGATGTTGGCGGCATTAAAATTGCCAGATCTTACGCCCGGCGGCTTAATGCCGGACTGGTGGTGATTGACAAGCGCAGACCGGTTCAGAATGTTGCCGAAGTGGTTAACATTATCGGCGATGTTGAAGGAAAAGATGTTCTTCTTGTTGATGACCTGATAGATACCGCGGGTACTTTTGTTGCGGCTATTCAGGCTCTTAAAGACCGGGGAGCCAATGATATTTACGGAGCAGTTACCCATGCAATTTTATCCGGACCGGCAATTGAGCGGATAAGAAACAGCGGGATTAAGAAATTATTCATTTCGGATTCTATCCGGCATGATACAGAACATGAACTGGATGACAGATTCCAGGTGGTTTCAGCGGCTGAGTTATTCGCTGAAGCAATTATCAGAACTTATAAAAATGAATCAATCAGTTCGCTGTTTGATGTAGATAAAGGTTAAAAGGAGAAATAGTTAACGATGGAAAAAGTAACACTGAATGCACGTCTGCGCAAAAATCTGGCGAAGTCTGCAAACAACGAGCTGAGAAGACTCGGAAAGGTTCCGGGCATCTACTACTCAAAGAAAGATGCGCCTGTTGCAATAGAAGTTGCAAATAACGACCTGACCCCGCTTGTATTTACCGGCGAAGCTCACGTTGTTGCGCTTGATATTGAGGGCGGCTCAAAGCATGACTGCATTCTGAAAGATGTACAGTTTGATCCCGTTACCGACCGTATTGTCCATTTCGATCTTCTCGGTCTGGTTGCCGGCGCTAAAATAAGCGTTGAGGTTCCTGTACACTTTACCGGCACTTCAGCCGGTGTCCGCGCAGGCGGTATTATTCAGGAGTTCATTCACAAACTCAATATTTCAGTAAACTCAGACAATATTCCTGAGTTCATCAATATAGATGTCAGCGATCTGAAAATGGGCCGTTCCATTCATGTCCGTGATCTGAATATTGAGGGTGTAACATTCAATCATCCGGCTGATACAGTTCTTGTAGCAGTTACCCCTCCTCGCGGTGAAGCCACTGCAGCCGAAGGCACTGAAGAAAGAACTGAACCTGAAGTTATTACCAAAGGTAAAGACAAAGACGAATAATTTTTGAGAGCTCTTGTCGGATTAGGGAATCCGGGAAAGAAGTATGAGAAGACCCGGCATAATGCCGGGTCTCTTTTTCTTGATCACTTCCTTTCTGATGTAAAAAAATACGGCAGCGGCAAAAACTCAGAATATACATACTACACCGGCAGGGGGGCTGAATCGGAATTCGTGATTATCAGGCCGGAGACCTATATGAATCATTCAGGTTACGCAGTAATACGTGCGATGGATGAATTCAGTCTTCAGCCGGAAGATTTACTTGTCATCTATGATGACATGGATCTTCCCGCGGGCGAATACCGGATAAAAGCCGGCGGAGGGGACGGCGGTCATAACGGCATTAAATCAATTACTGCCTGCATTGGAACCAGAGATTACCCTCGCCTTCGCCTGGGTATTGGTAAACCGGCAGCAGGCGAGCAGGTTCACGATTTTGTTCTGTCTCCTTTCACTCCTGAGGAATCAGAGAAGTTGAAAGGGATTTTTATTTTTTGCTCAGGATTAGCTCAGGAATTTCTGGATCATGGGATCCGGGGTGCTCTGAATCTTAATAGTAAACTTAATAATCAACAAAAAAAGTTATCCGCTCAGGCGGATAATCCAAACACAAAACAAGATTCTAAAAAGGAATCAGGAGACATTTAATGGAAAATAGCTTTCTTTTAAATCCGGTGTTCGGACTGCTTGCTTTGCTCTATACCTGGTATAAATTCAACTGGGTGTCAAAGCAGGATCCGGGAACTGAAAGAATGCAGAAAATTGCAGGTCACATCGCCGAGGGGGCAATGGCTTTCCTGAAGGCAGAATACAAAGTTTTAATATGGTTTGTTATTGCAGTTGCACTCCTTCTCGGGTTTAGCGCAAGCAATGAAAACTCTCACTGGTTGATTGCTGTATCTTTTGTTACGGGTGCTTTCTCTTCCGCGCTTGCCGGGTTTATCGGAATGAAAGCTGCTACCAAGGCAAATGTAAGAACCACAAACGCAGCCCGTAAAGGAATGGCTGAAGCGCTTAATATCGCGTTCTCCGGCGGCTCCATTATGGGTCTCGGTGTTGTAGGTCTTGGTATCCTCGGCCTTGGCACTCTCTTATTTGTCTATTCTCAGGTTTTTGGATTTGGTGACGAAGCAACTGTAAATCGTGTGCTTACCATCATCACCGGTTTTTCATTCGGTGCTTCATCCATTGCACTGTTTGCAAGAGTGGGCGGCGGTATATATACCAAAGCAGCTGATGTGGGCGCTGACCTTGTTGGTAAAGTTGAAGCCGGCATTCCTGAAGATCATCCTCTTAACCCCGCTACCATTGCTGATAACGTTGGTGATAACGTAGGTGATGTTGCAGGTATGGGTGCTGACCTTTTTGAGTCTTATGTGGGAGCTATCATCGGTACCATGGTGCTCGGTGCGGCATTTATGTCTCTTCCTGAATTTCAGTCAGACGGCTACGGCGGTCTTTCAGGTGTTATGCTTCCGATTATTATATCATCTGTAGGTATCATAGTTTCTATTATCGGAACATTCTTTGTAAGAACAAAAGAGGGGGGCAATCCGCAGGTTGCGCTGAATATTGGTGAGTTCGGTTCATCAGCAATCATGATCGGTGCGCTTTACTTTATTATCACGAATGTTCTTCCTGAAACCTGGACATTTGTTGATCCATTATATGCTTCAGATGGTCCAAAGGTGTTTACCGCAACCGGAATTTTCATTGCAACAGCAGTGGGTCTGCTTGCCGGTGTTCTCATAGGTGTTATTACAGAACATTACACCGGTTCAGGCAAAGGTCCTGTTAAAATGATTGCCGCTCAGTCGGTAACCGGTACCGCAACAAATATTATTGCAGGGCTCAGCGTTGGTATGATTTCAACTGCACTGCCAGTGCTTATCATCGCCGCAGCAATTATTGTTGCATTTAATTTTGGCGGTCTTTATGGTATCGCGATTTCAGCAGTTGGTATGCTGTCCAATCTTGGTATTCAGCTTGCAGTAGATGCTTACGGACCTATTTCAGATAATGCAGGCGGTATTGCTGAAATGTCAGAACTTCCAAAAGAAGTGCGTAACAGAACGGATAAATTGGATGCGGTGGGAAATACTACCGCTGCAATCGGTAAAGGATTTGCAATCGGCTCAGCAGCACTCACCGCATTAGCTCTGTTTGGAGCATTCATGCATGCTGCCGACCTTAAGGCAATTGATATTTCCAAGGCAACAGTTATGGGCGGACTGCTCGTAGGTGCGATGATTCCGTTCTTCTTTTCAGCACTTGCCATGCAGGCAGTAGGTAAAGCCGCAATGGCGATGATTGAAGAAGTAAGAAGACAGTTCAAGAGCATTCCTGAACTTGCTGCCGCACTTGACGTGATGAGAAAAAATGAAGGCAAGGATAAAGATCAGTGGTCACAGGAAGACCGTGATACTTTTGATAAAGCCGATGGTAAAGCAAAGTATGGCGAATGCGTGGAAATCTCAACTACCTCGGCTATCCGCCAGATGGTGGTTCCGGGACTTCTTGCAGTAGTTGCTCCTGTTGTTGTCGGTTTTGGCGGCGGCAAGGAAATGCTTGGCGGTCTTATCGCGGGTGTAACCGTATCAGGCGTTCTCATGGCTATCTTCCAGGCAAATGCCGGCGGAGCATGGGATAACGCAAAGAAAATGTTTGAAGAAGGCGTTGAAGTGAACGGCGTTAAATATTACAAAGGCTCAGATGCACATAAAGCAGCCGTAGTCGGCGATACCGTTGGTGATCCGTTTAAGGATACATCAGGTCCGTCACTGAACATTCTGCTTAAGCTGATGTCTGTTGTAGCGCTTGTGCTTGCACCGCTAATCAGATAAGAAGATTAAATTTCTAACTAACTATATATAAACCCTGCTCTTCTGTAACCGGAAGGGCCTAAATGTCCGAAGGGATAAAAAACATGAGAATCCATCAGTATGAGAGCACCATTATTGTTAATGCTGCTCTTGAAGATGATCAGATTGAAGCTCTTGTTACGAAAGTAAAAGACTTCATCGAGAATCACGGCGGAACAATCGTAGATCTGGACCGCTGGGGCCGTAAAAGACTGGCCTATCAGATCAACAAAAGCAAAATCGGTTATTACGCTGTTTACAGATTCAGCGCTCCGACAGAGCTGATTTCACAACTGGAAAGACTGTATCGTCTTGATGAGCAGATCATCCGCTTCCTTACTGTTAAGCTCGATAAGTTCGCTATCGCGTATCTTGATGAAGCACAGACAAGAAGAGCTCAGGATGCAGCAGCAGCTGTAAGCCAGGCAGATGCCGTAGCTGAGCCGGAAACAGCGGTTGAAGAAGTATCCGCTCCGGAAGCATCAGCAGAAGAGAAACCTTCAGCTGAATAAGCATATTTCATTTCAGAATCGAATGAACGGAGTGTGAACCATGGCTGATCTGAAAATGCCCGAGATCAACTACGTCATCATGGCAGGCAACCTTACTAAGGATCCCATGTATCGCAGCACAACAAACGGAACTCCCGTTGTCAATTTTACCATTGCCTCGAACCGCAAGTTCAAGGATAGTGGCAATCAATGGCAGGAAGATGTCTGCTTTGTAGGGGTTGTTGCATGGAATAAGCTTGCTGAAAGCTGCAGAGACCGTCTGAGAAAGGGTTCTGCAATCCTTGTTGATGGAGAACTGCAAAGCCGTTCCTGGAAAGCAGATGACGGTTCGAGCAGATCAATCGTAGAAATAAAAGCACGACGCATTCAGTTCCTTAACCGTAAAGTTAAAAACGGCGAGGGTGATTGCGTATGTGATGAAGACAGCGGCGTTTTTATTGATGAAGATGCTGTTCAGGATTTCACCGAAGATTCATTCGATAAATTCCTCACCAGTGAGGAATCAGCTTTATTGAATAACAAGAAAATTTAGGAGTAAAAACCATGATTATGAAAACAAAGAAAAACTGCCGCTTTACCGAAGCGAAGGTGCAGTATATAGATTACAAAGATGTAAAACTGCTCCAGAAGTTCGTCGGAGAACAGGGAAAAATCATCCCGAAGAGAATAACCGGCACCAAGGCGATCTATCACAGAGAATTAACCACGGCCATCAAACGCGCACGCCACCTGGCTTTGCTTCCGTTTGTTGCTGATACCGTAAGATAAGCGAGGAAAACAATGAAAGTTATATTAAGAGCAAACGTTGAAAAACTCGGTAAAATCGGTGAAACCATTGAGGTAAAAGAAGGTTATGCAATGAATTATCTCATCCCGAGAAATTATGCATATCCGGCTCTTCCCGGCAAAATGAAGGCACTGGCTGATGAAAAGAAAATCTATGACAAGCGCCTGCAGAAAGAAGTAAATGCCGCTCAGAAAATTGCTTCTGAACTCGAAAAAGTTCAGATCAGCATTCCTGTTCAGGTTGGTGAAGAAGATAAAATCTTCGGATCAGTTACTTCACAGATGATCGGCGATGCACTCAAGGAAAAAGGTTATGATCTTGACAAAAGAAAGATCGAACTTGATGAACCGATTAAGACACTCGGTATCTTTGATGTTAACGTCCGCTTGCACTCACACGTATCTGCAAAGATTAAAGTCTGGGTTGTTCGCGAATAATCACCAGATTTGTGATTATAATAAGCCGGATATGCAAATATCCGGCTTTTTTATTTTAAAGAGACTGTTTGTCACCCGCGTTGTAACTACCCCGGAGTATCTTATCAGCGCATCGCCTGAGTGAACGGGGAAGACCGGCCTGATTATCATTCACGGCAAGCATTTTGAGCTCAGGTATGAGTTCAGGATACTCCTGAGCAATTTTAGCCATCAGCTTGAAAGCATTGTATCGCAAGGAGAGAGTGCGGGATGGATCATTCCACAAGGTAGTGCAATAATCAAAAAGCTGTGAGGTAATGTCATCCGGCAGATTCATCTTTTGCAGGATGATGATCAGTTCCCGCTGATGGCTTTCATTCCGTTCAGGGAGAATAGCAGCTATTTTTTGAAGATGCTTTCGTAACCTTTTATCATCTGTTTCCATTACGCTCCAGAGAAGCCATGCAGCCCGCCATGAATAGCGCGGTTCATCCGTGAGAGCGAGTTTGATCAAATCAGGATATACCGCAGGGGTGCTATTGATATATGAAATCATTCCCCCTTTATTTAAGTTGAGCAATACCTGCCGCAGATCAGAGATCATTTTTAGAATAGTTTTTTATCAACATGCGACTCCTCCGGAGTCGGAGGACAAGAAAAATTCATAATTCATACTTCACAATTCATAATTCTTTTTGACTCCTCCGGAGTCGTAAGATCGGAAAATTCATACTATATAATTCATACTTCATAATTGTACTACAGTTTATTTAGACCGCCGAGAATTTTATCTGCGTGACTGAGAATTGAAGTCCGTTCTGATTTATCCATCCTGTCAAACGTTTTATATACCATACCGATTCTCGGATTCTTTTCAAGTTTCACCCTGTTCCTTGCATGAAAATACCAGTAGAGGGAGTTAAACGGACATGCCTTTTCACCGTATTTTATATTTTTGCTGTAAAAGCAGGACTGGCAGTAATTGCTCATTCTGCCAATATATTGTCCGCTTGAAACATACGGCTTAGTGGCTACCAGTCCGCCATCGGCAAACTGGCTCATGCCCCGGGTGTTGGGCATCTCAACCCACTCAATCGCGTCAATGTATATACCAAGGTACCATTCATCCACTTTGTCCGGATGAATTCCTGCAAGAAGCGCAAAATTGCCGGTTATCATCAGCCGCTGTATATGATGAGCATAGGCATGTTCAAGAGACTGTTTTATAGTTACCGAAAGACAGTTCATTCTTGTTTCGCCTGTCCAGTAAAATGCAGGCAGAACCTCAGTATGATTAAAAAAATTCATTTTGCCGTATTTGGGCATTTGTGCCCAGTAAACACCGCGCATATATTCGCGCCACCCCAGAATCTGCCGGATAAAACCTTCAACCGCGGGCAGGGGGATTTTCTTCTTGTGTGCTTTCCAGTAGTTTACTGTTTTATGTACCACTTCATCAGGCGAGAGCATCTTTGTGTTAAGGGAGAAAGAAAGCCGGCTGTGGAACAGGCTCCAGTCCCTCTCTGACATTGCATCCTGGAAAAGTCCGAAGTGCGGGAGCAGATATTCAAGAAAAAAGTCAAGCAGCGCGAGTGACTCTTCCCTAGAGACCGGCCAGTGAAACCGTTCATGATTTGAATTCCCGATTGACTCAACGCCGGAATAATTGATGGTTGACCAGAGGCGGGAAAGATCTTTTTCAAACACCAGCGGTGCAACTTTTTTATACTCTTTTGGCAGCGGTGCCCGGTTCTCCTTATCAAAATTCCATTCACCGCCGGAAGGATCTTCTCCTTCCATCAGTATATAATGCTTTCTGCGCATCATGCGGTAAAAACTTTCCATAAGGTATGTTTTCTTTCCCGTAAAAAACTCTGCCACTTCTTCTCTTGTTGTAAAGAAATGTTCCGAGGTGAACATGGTTACCGGAGTCCCGAGTGTTTTTGAAGCAGAGGCAAGCATTTTATCAAGCCGGTATTCATCAGGTTCCAGATATTCAATAGCAGTAATCTTATACTGCCTGATCAGGAATAAAAGATTTTTCTTTAAGTCCTGTGTGTTATTGGGGTCGTCAATGGCGATATAGTGGGTGCGGTGTCCTTTTTTTCTGAGCCAGCGGTCAAAATGACGCATCGCAGCAAAAAAACCAAGTATCTTCTGGGCATGGTGGCGGACGTAATCAGTCTCCTGCCTTATCTCCATCAGGGAATAGAGAACATTGTTGTCGGGTTTATTAAACCATGGGTGCTCATAATTGAGCTGGTCACCAAGAATCAGGCGCAGAATCACAGGAATACCCTTTCAGTTAAGAATTTTATCCTGGTTTAACCTGAAAAGTAAACAACACTTCGGATAAAGTAAACAAGAATCGTACTATATGCAGTCTTTCTGATGACGATTATCATTTTATTTTTTTTCTTTGCGCTTTTCCCTTGACTCTTAGTCAGGAATTGACAAAATTACCCGGTAAATAATTGTAACCTGTTTCATAACATTAATCAGAGGTCGCAATGGAATACTACGAACTGCATGCCGAAACACCACAACTGCGTTTTATTAACAAAGCCATCGAAGTGCTCAAAAACGGCGGGATAATTATTTATCCCACTGACACCGTGTATGGAATTGGCTGTGACATTTTTAACAAGGAGGCGCTTGACCGGATATTTTCTCTTAAAGCTGATGCATCATCAAAACTGCTCAGTTTTGTCTGCCCTGACCTGAAGGATATTTCATCCTACGCCAAGGTATCAGATTATGCCTACAAAACAATGAAAAAGCTGCTTCCCGGACCCTACACCTTCATTCTGCCGGCTTCAAAGGAAGTGCCTAAAAAACTCTGGAGCAAGCGTAAAACAGTCGGAATCAGGGTTCCAAATCATGCCATAGCATTAACCATGGTTAAAGAACTCGGAAATCCTATCATCAGTTCAAGTGTAACCAACCGGGCAGGCGAAGTTCTGACCGACCCGCTCGAGATAAAAACTCTCTTCAGCGGTTCGGTTGACCTGATGCTCTCTGCCGGTCATCTTTCCGGAGTCCCTTCGTCAGTAATTGATCTCAGTTCAGATATTCCTGAAATTATCAGGACCGGGGCGGGAGATGTCAGTCTGTTTGTCGCATAACTGAATCTTACATAATTCAGCTATAACCCGCCGGAAATCACATCCGGCGGGTTTTTTATTCCTGTTTTGCGGTTCTATTTTTACACAGGTATTTGGCAGAACCGGCAATACCGGTAAATTGCAGCAGGGGATTTCACTATTTAACAAAATCCTGCTTATAATTCACTTTACTGCATGGAAGTAAAAAAAAACGATAATAAACGTACAGTCCTGCGTGTCAGGGTAAAAAAAGACAAATTATCCGGACAGGAAAAAATAACCGGTGAGGTTGAATACCACCGCGATTTTCCCTCGGCGTTTTTGCCGCTTAAGCGGGATATTATCGTATGGCTGCCCCCATCCTACCGGAAAGATATCAAGAAATACTATCCTGTGCTTTATATGCATGACGGACAGAATATCATGGACCCCAAAACCGCATACGTTGGTGTGGACTGGAGAGTTGATGAAACACTCACCTCACTCATAAAAAAGGGGCTCATGAAGGAAATCATTGTAGTAGGCATTAACAATACCAGCGACCGGCTTGATGAGTATAGTGACCGGGAAAAGGGAAAAGCTTACCGGAAGTTTATAACGCAGGAACTTAAACAGTTTATTGATGCCCGGTACCGTACTCTCACGTCCCGCGAACATACAGCTATTATGGGCTCATCCATGGGAGGGCTTTGCTCACTGCTGACCGTTTGGGAGAGTTCCGAAATTTTTATGAAAGCGGCCTGCCTCTCAAGCTCATTTTATTTTGATCATCAGAGGGTTTTCAGGATTATTGAGGACTACTTCGGCCATAAGAAGGATATCCGTATATACATAGACAGCGGTGAGGATGGCAGGCGAGATGCTCAGAAGATGTTCTGCCTTCTGGGAATGAAAGGATTTCAGATCGGGGAGGATATGGACTACTTTTATGATCCCGGGGCTCAGCATACAGAGAGCGCTTGGGCAAGCCGGCTTGAAAGGCCGCTCCGTTTTTTATTCGGAAAGTAGAGCCGGATTGCGGTAAAAGGCACTGCGCCCTTTTACCAGAAATAAGTGCCACCCTTTTTCTGTGAGTATCCGGTTTGCCTCACTGATTTCCTCGGGTGTGTGTGTTTCCATAATGATATATCTGCACTTTGAGAGAATTTCGTCAGCTCCTCTGAGTGCAATCGCTCCGTAGCCCTCAATATCAATCTTCATCAGATGTATCTCTGCAAGTGAATGGGCCGATAAAAGATTGTCAAGAGTATCTGCCTGCACAGTTCTTTTGATTTTTCCTTCAGACGAGAAAACAGAATTTGAACCCTCCAGCGGATCATCGTACTGTATATCAAAACTCTGACGGCTGTCTGAAATAGCAGATGGTATGCCCGTCCAGTTAAAGGTGCCGGGTATTGTCCGCAGTCTTTCTTCAGTGAATGCCAGACTTTCCGGAATCATATCAATTCCGTAAACGGAAGCATTTTTGTTCAGGGAAAACCACCACCGTGCCGTCATCCCAAGATTAATGCCAAGATCCACAATAACCGGGCGGGGGATGCGCTTTACGCATTCCTCTATTTCATCGCACCGCAGTTCTTTTCCGATGATATTGTCGTATATACTAAGGAATTCATTGTATAATTCTATTCTTCCGAAAGGAGGAAGATATACACCAAAAGGTACACGCTTAAAAATGCACACCACCGCGGCAAGATATTTGCCCTTCAGTCCGAACAGAGAAAATGCCCGTACGGCCTCAAATGGAAACAGAAGTAAGGTTGTAATATATTCGCGGGTTGTGGATTTCATGTTCAGATAATAAACTTAGATAACTTTTATCAGAGCATATAAAGAAAGGCGGGAGACCTTCCGGCCTCCCGCTCATTTCATTAAATGCTTCTCAGCCGTTCTTCGTAAGCATCCAGTTCGGTAACCATTTCCGCGGGAAGCTTATCACCAAAGATTTTGAAGTATTCGCGGATATCATCAACCTCCGCAAGAGCTTTATTAAGATCAACTTCAAAAAGCTTTTTCATATCATCGCGGGTGATGGAAAGACCGCTCAGATCAATAGCATCTTCGGTGGGAACAATGCCAATTGCGGAGTCTTTTGCATCACCGCCTCCTTCAAGGCGTTCGAAGATCCATTTCAGCACACGGATGTTATCACCAAAACCCGGCCAGATGAATTTTCCGTTTTCATCTTTACGGAACCAGTTGACGGAATAGATTTTCGGGAGTTTTGATGCATCCGCGTTGTTACCGATATTCAGCCAGTGCTGGAAATAATCACCCATATGGTAACCGCAGAAAGGAAGCATGGCAAAAGGATCATGGCGAAGCTGCCCCTGACCGCCGACCGCAGCAGCAGTCATTTCGGAAGAGATGGTCGCCCCCATATAGGTTCCATGCTGCCAGTCGCGCGCCTCAGCAACAAGCGGAATTACCGATGCTCGTCTTCCCCCGAAAAGAATTGCATCAATGGGTACTCCTTCCGGATCTTCCCACTTAGGGTCAATAGCCGGGCACTGATACGCTGGCGCTGTAAACCGGGAGTTCGGATGGGCTGCTGCCCTGCCTGATTCCGGAGTCCATTCTTTTCTGAGCCAGTCAATCAGTTTTGCGGGTTTGTCTTCGGTCAGACCTTCCCACCAGACATCGTAATCTTCAGTGAGCGCAACATTAGTAAAAATTGATTTCTTTGTGGCTGAAAGTAAAGCGTTTGGATTCGTCTTCATCGAAGTTCCCGGAGCTACTCCGAAGAATCCTGCCTCGGGGTTAATAGCATAAAGGCGGCCATCTTTGCCAAATTTCATCCAGGCGATATCATCACCCACCGTTTCAACCTTCCAGCCGGGTATGGTAGGTGTAAGCATGGCAAGATTTGTTTTGCCGCAGGCGCTCGGGAAAGCGGCCGCGATATATCTCTTATGACCCTCGGGATTGGTTACACCAACGATTAGCATATGCTCAGCCATCCACCCCTCATCACGCGCCATTGCCGAAGCGATACGAAGCGCAAAGCACTTCTTGCCGAGCAGGGCATTGCCCCCGTAGCCGCTTCCGAAGGACATGATTGAACGTTCTTCAGGGAAGTGTACGATGTATTTTGTTTTATTGCAGGGCCAGGGAACGTCGGCCTGATTTGGAGCGAGGGGCACTCCTACTGAGTGAATTCCTTTTACAAATTCTCCGTCGCCTAAAACATCTAAAACCTTCTGCCCCATACGGGTCATCAGATTCATATTTACCACAACGTACGGTGAATCGGTGAGTTCGATTCCGATATGGGAGATATTGCTGCCGAGCGGGCCCATGCTGTAGGGAATAACATACATGGTTCTTCCTTTCATACAGCCGGTGAAAAGACCTTTGAGTGTTTCTTTCATCACTGCAGGGTCTTCCCAATTGTTAGTGGGTCCTGCATCTTCTTTTTTTGCTGAACAGATGTACGTTCTGTCCTCAACTCTGGCTACATCCGAGGGGTCTGAGGTACAGAAATAACTATCGGGGCGCTTTGATTCATTAAGTCTGATGAACGCTCCTTTGCGGACCAGGAGATCCGCCATAGCATTAAACTCATCTTCAGTTCCGTTGCACCAGTAAACAGAATCGGGCTGACAGAGTGAGGCCATTTCCTCCACCCAGGCCAGCAATTTTTTATTGTTGGTCATTGTAATCCTAATATTTCTGATGTGTGTTAGTTAGTTTGGAGTGAAATACAAGCCGAAAGACGGGAATATTCCACAATATATTAACACAAACTTACGAAAAGGGGCTATGATAGAAAAGATAATACTCTGACGCAGATCGGACCGTTCCGGAGTATTCAGGTGATCTTTCAGGCAGGGCAAAAAAAAAAGCCCGGCGCTGGGGGATACACCGGGCTGCCTCTTACTAAGGTCCTTAGGTCAGGGGAGAAACCTAAAGACGAGGTGTTCAAATATAAGAGTTTTTTGAGTTCTGTCAATGGGTAAATAAAAAAAATTAAAAAAAATCAATTGTGGGAGAAAAAAAATACGTAACTGACAGAGGAACACTTAAATAACCGGTTAGGGCAAAAAAAAGCCCGGCGCTGGGGGATACACCGGGCTACCTCATACTAAGGTCCTTAGGTCAGGGGAGAAACCTAAAGACGAGGTATTCAAATATAAGTATTTTTTAATTTTTGGCAAACAATTTTGCTATCAGACGGAAAATTTTTTTTATTTTTTTAGTGAAAGTCTTATAAGCACAATTTCAGAACTGCTTCCGGTTCTCACCGGCGGGCCCCATGTTCCGGCACCCGACGTGACATAAACGTGCATATTCTCAATTTTTTTATAACCCCAGCTGACTTCATAGATCATGGACGTTACAAAATTGAACGGCCATATTTGTCCGTGATGCGTATGCCCGGATAACTGCATAGCGGCGCCTGCCTGAGCGGTTTTCCATAATGCAAACGGCTGATGATCCAAAACAATAATAGGAAGCCCTGCAGAATCAGACGAAAGAAGTTCTTTTACATCTTTCCTTTTGCCATCGGTAAATCGCGATATTGCGCTGTCCTCTCTTCCTGCAATGGTAATACTGCCGGCAATGGTAGTGAGGGAATCACGAAGGACATTGAAACCCGCAGCAGTTAAAAATTCATCCGCCTCCTCAACTCCGACGATATACTCATGATTTCCGTTAGCGACAAATGTGCCGTACGTTGATGTGATTTTTTTAAGGGGCTGGTCAATGTTTCTTGAACGCAGCCGGTATATCTGATCATCTACGATATCACCGGCAGCAAGTACCAGATCAGGTTTCAGGCTGTTAATAATCCCGGCAATTTTTCCGGCTTTTGAGCCGTTGTTAACCGGTGTAAGATGTGAATCCGCGAAAAAAGCGATGCGAAGTGAATCCAGTTCAGCGCCCGGGGCTTCAACTTCAAGTTCGATTTCCCGGACTTGTATATCACGAGCATTGAAGTAACCATAACTTACGGTAAGCAGTACAAAAACCAGTGAGAGGAGAGTAAACCGGAGTTTTATCTTTTCATAAGCAAGGGGAATTTTTTTAAGGTCTGCTATCCTTTTTCTCATCACAAGCCGTAAAAGTTCGCCGAGCAGCACAAAAAGAATGCTGTAATGCATGAAAGCAAACCAGATAGAACCCATCCAGAGCACAACGGTATAGAGACCGCTGTCAACCCCGGAAAGCAGGGCACGGGCTGCCACATAAGAAACCGCGGAAAGGAACATAATCACAATCACTAAAATCCGCAGCGCTTTGGGTGCTGCAGCAAGTCCCTGCCATACCCTCCTTAACAGGTAAAGGTTAGTGAGAGCAAAGGATGTAAAAAAGATTATAAAAAACCAAGCCATTCAATACGTGAAATTAGTTGATGAAAATGCGGAAATTGCCAATAGTATCCGGAAATACTGCAGTAATTCAGGCCGAACCGCCACAGCCGTAACTGCGGGCAACACTCCTGAATAAATCCTGTAACAAACTTAAAACATATAAAAACAGGGTGTAAGTTCCGTAAGATATGAAAATGTCATAACTTTTATGTACCGGATTTGGGAGCGGGGTCAGGTAATCTGCTGAATTGCGGAATATTACATTTATGGATATTTTTTAAGATTAGGTTCGCAGGGAGGGCTTTTTTTATTGGAGATCAATCAGCAGGGATTGCAGCATCTCTGCGTTTGGAAGAATCGGTTTTGTTTTGTGGCGATGCAAATGCTGTCACCCGGTGTCCGAGCGGAGTCGAGGACACTGCTATGCATCGTCTCAACTTGAACCTATTGTCGTTTATGTCCCTGCCGTCCTTCATGTCCTTGGATGGGTTCGAGACGCTGCAATCGCCGTGATGGTTTGCATCCTTATATATATCCGTGGCGGCGATTGTAACGTCTATACAAAAAAATGAGATAATTTGTTGTGGAGAAGTCGAAAATGCTTGGATGAAATTGCACCGTGACAAGTTTTCTGTATTTGCATCGTCTCATAGAGGTAAAAAGTAGGTGTGATATGGGTAAAACACCGATACACGATGAGACGATGTATTAACATGAAATCCGTGTTTATAAAAATCCCGTTTAGTGATTGCATTGTTTCTACGGAATTTTTATATCAATTCATAATTCAAATTTCATAATTCACAATTTTTTTGCTATTTTTACCTGAGTTCTTAAAGAAATTAATTAACTCCCCGGGTGAGAGAACATTTGGGAAGTAAATTCTGGGTACTTCAGGGAAAGATTTTCTCCGATTACAATCCTGCTTTTTAGATTGATTTCTGTTGTTTTTGTTTTCTGAAACAGTTTTAGTCAATATTTTTGATTTAAGCTGTCCCGTTCGTATTTGATTTTACTTGTTCAAATAAACTGGTGTGGACGAATGGCTACTAAAAATAGGTGCTTTTACAAACTACTCTCTTGGGCGGCACTCTCGCTTATTGCCTTCTCCACATACTCCTGCTCAGAACCCGCAAGCCCGTACGGGCAGTCGGAAATTGCCTCTACTTCAAATATTGCTCAAATATGGGGAAAATATCATAAATCCCCGTCTATTGTTCGTTTATTCCCCAAATATCATTCAACAACAAAACTAGTGGAGCTCCTATGAAATCTCTGGTCCTGCTTTTCGCAATTTTTATTTTCGGTGAATTTGCTATTTTACAGGCATAATATCCGAGAGAAAGTACAACGATAAACTTCAAAACGGTGATCAGTCTGCCGGGAGTTATACAGTTAATTTTGACGGCTCAGGATATGCTTCTGGTATTTATTTTTATGAACTTAAAGCAGGTAATTACTTTATGGTTAAAAAAATGAATTTGCTGAAGTAAGTATGAATAAATTTAAATTGCTCACAATTGTAAAAAATAAATCGTCACTTACAGGAGTGCATTTATGAAGCGAAGTAATTTTAATGTATTATTTATCAGAGGATTCCGGTATGCCGGAATCCTCTGGTTACTTGTTACTTTCAGTTGTCAGGCACAATTTGTTTTTCCTGATGCGCCGGAGATATGGAGCAAGCCGGAAAAACTTCTGCCTGACAGTTTGTCTGTTGGATATTCGTTTTTTAGTTTAACTCATAGCGGTGATACCTTAGTGTATTGCGACCCTAATGTGAAGTTTATGTATAAGGATTCACTTGGTCACTGGAAGGGTCCCTTTTTATTTAGCCCCCTATACGTAATACCAGGTTTTTCACCTAGAAATGCTGTGTTAACACCCGACCGAAAGACTTTGTATTTTACAGATATGCAGAGCTTCCGGATGTATAAATGCAGATACAATGAAGAAACAAAGGAGTGGGGCGTACCGGAAATGTTCTATGATAACGGATTTAATGTAACCTCCCGCTGGTACTGCATGAATTTTCCTGATGATACTACGATGTTTGTTGTCGGAGAAGAGAAAACCAAACTTGCCCGGCTGCGTGATGGGCTCTGGTATCCGAAATACTTTCCGTATGAAGGAAATAGTTATTTGTTTTCAGATGGACTGTGGTTGGATAGTACAACATTGAGGTTATATTGTACAATGGGGACGACAAATGCTGATCTTTATGTAGATTATTTTGAGGATACATCGTATGTAGGAGTACAGAGGTATAAATTAAACATTTCAAAAATATCAGATAGTTTATATACCCTTGGGGAGTACCAGGGGCGCAGAGAAAAGTACCCTTATCTGACCAAAGACAGGCGTAAGATGGTTTTCCAGGCAAATTATGACGGTGTGTTTCGTTATTACATAAGTTATCTGTTGGTAGATGAAAACGGAGATACAATTTTAACTTCATTAAAAAATGATGAAACACTTGATCAGATTGATTACTCACTGAATCAAAACTACCCCAACCCCTTCAACCCGATAACGGAGATTGAATTTGCGCTCCCAGAGCAGAGTGATATTACCTTAAAAGTATATGACATCCTCGGCAAAGAGATTGCAACACTTGCCACTGGCAGCTACTCAGCAGGCAGATATACCGTTCCCTTTGACGGCACCAGCCACGCAAGCGGAGTATATATTTATAAACTGAGTTATGGTAAGGGGCAGAGTATTACGAGGAAGATGACACTCCTAAAATAATTGTGAATTGTGAATGGTAAATTGTGAATTTTCACTTTTCACTCTTAACTTTTAACTAAAAGAAAGCCCTGGTTTGCAGCCGGGGCTTTTTTGTTTTAAGACTTTGTAGCCCCCTTCTTTTCGACGCAATCCGCCGCGGCGGAAAACGAAGTTTGACGCTAAGTTTCGCAGAGTTTTAAAACACCTAATGTGCAGACGGTTCAGTTTGATTTTCGCAGCAGTTCATAGTATTTGCGGATGAGCTCTTCATAGTCCCGTGAGTATCCTTCTTTGCTGAGGCGGTTCAGCTCTTCCTGGAAGAAACTGTTGCGGTCTGAGGGATTTTTCATCAGATCGGCAGGGGACTCCCGTCTTACATTTGTTCCGGTGAACGACTCCCGTTCCTTTTCATAATCTCTTTCATTTGCTGAGCGCTGGGCATCAAGCAGTTTTGAAAGTATTCTTTCCTGCTTTTGAATTAACTCATCATCAGCATAACCGGTACGCATATCGGTAATTACTTCTTCCATTTTACGCACCAGATCATCCAGGTTTGAGGTGAGCCCTTTTGATTTACCTGTCTCTTTTGCTTCCTGATTAAGCTGCTCGAGCGATTTCTGAATCAACTCCTGCTGCTGTGCAAGCCGCTGAAGTTCTGCCTGCTGCTGCGGAGTTAGCTGTCCGCCGGAGCCCTGCTGAAGCTGCTGGGTCATCTGGTTCAGTGTCATCTGCTGACCGGACATCTGGCCAAGCTGCTGCATCATGGACATCATTCCGCCACCCTGTCCGCCGGACTGTGACATCATTGATTCCATTGAACCCTTCATCAGTGATGCGGCATCGTTTAATGATTTCATTGCATTTTCTGCATTGTTGGCTGCCTGCGGACCGTTACGGTTCTGAAGCGCTTCCATTGCCTGCATCATATTTCGCATTGCATCACCAAGCGACTTTCCCATCTCCGGGGTAATGGCAAAAGTTTTTTTAGAAAGCTCTGCCATTTCAGAGAGCATCTGCTCTAATGATTTACGGATTTTCTCCTGTTCGCGGGCAGCATCAGCGTGATTTTGCCTTCCCTGCTGCAGATCATTTTTAAGTTCTTCTTCCTTTTTTGAAAGGTCAATCATATCATTCAGCAGCTTCATCATATCCATAAAGGTCTGCATCTGAGTCTCCTGCTGCATAGAGTTCTGAAAGTTCATCAGACTTTCTTTTGTCTGCTGAAAATTCTTTGAAAGCTGCTGCATCTTCTGCTGCGCCTGGCTGTTCTGATTTTTTTGTATATCCTGCTTCGCCTGCTCAGAAAGTTCGCTGTTTTCCTGCTGTTCAAACTCTTCTTTTAATTTATCGAGTTCTTCCTTTGGCAGGTCGCTCAGTTCTTCGAGAAGTTTTTGCAGATCTTCCATTTCTTTTTCCAGCTGGTCTGACTGCTTTGAAATTTCTTCCTGCTTTTTGGCAAGCTGATCATTCTTCTGCGGATTTTTATTGTTCTTCAATTCCTCAGAGAGTTCTTTCTGCTGTTTTTCTAATTCTTCCGCGCGTTTAAGCAGTTCATCGGTTTTTTGTTCTGCCTGAACCCGTTTAAAAAGTTCAATGGTGCGCTCAAGACTTTTTCTGAAGGTCTCTTCATCAAACTGCATATTCTGCATTGCCTGCTGAACCTGCTTGCGGTCCATGGTTTGCAGCGACTGATTCAGCTTTTCCATCGCGCGCTTCATTTCTTCACTGCTGAGCCGCTCCATCAGGTTTTGCAGCTCCATATACTTTTCAAGTGTTTCCTGAGTGAGGAGATTGTTTTTTTGCAGGTCTTCTTTTGATTCAGAAAGTTTCTGGTTCAGTTCCTCGCTTCTTTTCTGAAGCTCTTCAAATTTTTCAACCGCTTTTTCGATGCGCTCTTTTTCTTCAAAAGAAAGTTCTTTTTTGTCCTGCTTTAAGTTACGGTCAATCTTATCCAGTTCTTTCTTGAGTTCTTCAGCATCCTTCATCAGTTCTTTCATCTCTTTTTCAACAGTATCAAGAGATTTGTCTGACTGTGCAAAAAGTTCATCTAATGAGGGGAGCCGAAGATTCCGGATATCGGATTTAGCTGATTTCGGACCGGAGACTGCATCGTTATCATATATCTCAGCGTAAAAAGAAATAACATCCTCTGTGGCAAGATTCAGCGCTGATACATTCCATATATATGAAACATCCCCCTCGCGCATTCCTTTGGTAACGGGAATTTCAATCTGACGGAACTCCTGCCAGGGGAGCTCATATCGTGAGGAAACAAGTTTGTAGTGAAGAATAAGTTTTGAAAATCCGTAATCATCACTCACCCCGAGCAGAAGCGGCACCCGCTGATCTGAAGATAAATTAATATCCTTTGAGGGCTGTATCATGCTGATAAGGGGGAAACCATCCTGCAGGGCTGTTATGCTGTATTCAACCGGAGAAATATTGCGGTTGCTGTCGGTATCCGTCATATATATCTTATACGAGAAACTCTCCTTAAACCGAAGCGAGCCGGATGCGGTTTGCCCGTCGGTTTTAAGCGGGTGGACTGTTGAATCATTCACCAGAATCCACGCGGAAAGGAGGTTTCTTGTAGCTTCAATTTTCAGATTAAGCGTGCTTCCCGCCAAGGCAGAAAAACTGCCGTTATCGCGCTGAACAAGCAGGGGAAGCCCGGAGTAGGCGGGCTGGCTTACGGTGGCCTCAAGAGAGCGGATGACCGGATAGTCAACCACCTCAAGAGTGAACTGTCCGCTTTTAACATCGCCGGAGGATGCAAGATATATAGTGGTATTTCTCACTGAGGCAAACCGGTATGTAAACAACCCTGCAGAATCTGCATCAAGCGTTATCTTATTCAGTTCCGTTTCGCTTGCATCTTTAAAGAAAAATTCGATTGACGATTTTTTCTGACCAATCACACGAATCGTTATGGTAATGCTTTCCCCTTTGGTCACCTTTGCATCGCCCGGGGAAACTGCAAACGAAAACGGTGCGGGGGGAATAAACTCCTGCTTATAATTAAAGAACCGGTGGGCTGCATTTCCGAATGCTGGTACTGATGATACCAAAGTAAGAACAAGAATCAGCAGCGGCAGAGAATAGAGGAGCAGTTTCCTGGCCGGTTCAGCCGAAAGTGCCTGATGAAAAAGAATATCTTTTGTGTTTTTATATACTCTTCTGAATTCAGCCCCTGCCAGCGAGGCAGACCAGCGTTCATCACCGAAGAGGACAATCTGAAGACTGTTGGCCAGAGTATCCTTTATCTCAGGGAAATAATTTCCCGATTCCTCAGCGGCAGATATATATCTCCCCTCATCAAACGGGAAGAAGAGCCGCGAAAAAGGGAAGAAGAAATGATACGACAGCGAAAAAAGAAAGGCCAGCATCCAGACCATAAAAAGTCCGGTTCTCACCTGTGAAGAAAAGTGGAACAGCGTTTCTGCTGAAATAAAAATCAGGAAGAGTGCTGCAGTAAGAATAAGAGTAATCTGAATACCGCGGGCTGAACGGATAAAAATTCCGCGTTTCTCAAATTTTTTGAGCCGGTCAGTCAGATGGTTCAGTTCTTCGTTAAAATGCATAGTCTGGCTTATTGTGATAATGCATAAATAACAAGATTAGCTCCGAACCTGAGCGCCTCATCACGCTTTTCAGGCGGATTTTTATGAATCTCAGGATCAGCCCAGCCGTCACTTGGATTTGCCTCAACGGTATAAAAGAGCGCAACCCGGTCATTGATCAGAATACCGAATCCCTGAGGGGGCTTCTCATCATGCTTATGGGTTTTAGGCGGACCGTAAGGGAAAGGATACATGATGTTATATATCTTATGGCTGAAGGGAAGTTCAACCAGCGGTTTATCGGGGAAGACTTTTTTCAGTTCCCGGCGGAAAGCATTATCAAGACCGTAGTCATCATCCACATAAAGAAAGCCGCCTGACTCCAGATATTTCCTCAGCCGATTCGCATCGGTTTCTGTGAGAACTATGTTGCCGTGACCAGTGAGAAAAAGAAACGGGTAATAAAAAATGTCATCGGAGGAGAGCTCAACAAATGAGTACTCAGGTTTCACTTTTATGGAGCTATTCTGCTGAATGAATTTGAGCAGATTCACCTCTGCGGATGGGTCATTATACCAGTCCCCTCCGCCGGCATATTTTACTCTGCCAATACGGAATTCGGCTCCCTGCGGATACACTGCCGCACAAAGGAGCAAAAAGGAAATCAGGGCAAATGAAACGGTTTTCAATCTTTCAGATGATTTATTTTTCTCGGTTGAATATAACCCCTCCGGCTGACTCTTCAAGTACCAAAACGGGTACAGGTTATACGATTAAAACGGACGAATGTTCCGGTTGAATTATGAAGTATGAAGTATGAACTTCTCATTCATCTACAACCTGGTTAAATTATGAGGTGTGAATTATGAAGTATGAACTTCTCACTGTCTCAGAGTATAAACTTGCTCAGGTCGCGGTCTTCAACGATAACGCTGAGTTTTTTCTGCACCAGTTCAGCGGTAATCTCAAATTCTTTTTCACTCAGGGTATCGGGCACTCCGAAAAGAATTTCATCAAGCAGAGTTGAAAGAATAGTGTGCAGGCGTCTTGCCCCGATGTTTTCAACCTGTTCATTCACCTGGAAAGCAATCTTGGCAATCTCAGCGATGCCATCTTCCTTGAATATAACATTTACTCCCTCTGTTTCAAGCAGGGAAGCATACTGCTTAAGGAGCGCATTCTGCGGGATAGAGAGTATTTTGATAAAATCTTCTTCTGTCAGACTTTTCAGTTCCACACGAATGGGGAATCTGCCCTGCAGTTCCGGGATCAGGTCAGATGGTTTTGATATATGAAACGCACCTGACGCAATGAAAAGAATATGATCGGTTTTAACCGGGCCGTATTTAGTGTTTACGGTTGAACCTTCCACTATTGGAAGAAGGTCTCTCTGCACTCCTTCACGGGAGACATCCGGGCCGCCGCCCCTGTTTCCGCCGGCAACTTTGTCAATCTCATCGATAAAAACGATTCCGCTGTTTTCAGCACGACTGACTGCTTCTTTATGGAGATTGTCCATATCAATCAGTTTTTGCGCCTCTTCGTTTGCGAGAATCTCCCGGGCGTCGGCAATCTTTGTTTTCCGTTTTTTCTTTTTCTTCGGAATCATATTGCTCATGATTTCCTGAAGATTGATTCCCATATCATCTCCGCCGAGAGGTCCCATAATCTGCATACCTACCGCGGGTTGTGTAATTTCAAATTCGATAATCTTTTCATCCATATCACCCCGTTTAAGTTTCTCACGGAGCCACTCGCGGGTCTTTTTATTGGCGACTGAACTCTCCGGATTTTCAGGGTCTTCGCTTTGTTCCTGCGCAGGGGTGTTAATCACTACCGGCGGAATCAGTATATCAAGAATCCGTTCTTCAGCCATATCAATGGCTTTCTGCTTTACTTCTTCGGTTTTTTCAGCGCGCACCATGTTAACTGCAATCTCGGTAAGATCGCGGATCATGGATTCCACATCACGCCCGACATAACCGACTTCGGTATATTTTGATGCCTCAACTTTAATGAAAGGGGCCCCAGCCAGACGCGCAAGGCGGCGGGCTATTTCGGTTTTGCCCACACCGGTAGGGCCGATCAGGATGATATTATTCGGCATGATTTCCTCACGCAGAGCGCCTGAGACCTGCTGACGGCGCCAGCGGTTGCGGAGAGCAATGGCAACAGCGCGCTTGGCTTCATGCTGCCCGATAATATAGTTGTTCAGTTCGTTTACGATTTGTGAAGGCGTTAACTGTTTATTAAAATCCTCTGAGGTCATGCTGTTTCTTTAGTTTCAATAGATTCGACATTAATTTTATCGTTTGTATATATACAGATATCAGCCGCGGTTTTTAATGCTTCACGGCAGATTTCCGGAGCGCTGAGCTGGCTGTACTGCTTCAGCATTTTGGCTGCGGCCAGTGCATACATACCGCCGGAGCCGATTGCAACTATTCCGTCATCCGGCTCAATCACATCTCCGTTGCCTGAAACGATCAGCGCTTTATTTTCAGCTACTACGGCAAGCATTGCTTCAAGACGGCGGAGATATTTATCGGTGCGCCAGTCCTTGGCCAGTTCAACTGCTGCCCGGTTAACATTTCCTTTATACTGCTGAAGTTTATCTTCAAAACGCTCCATAAGGGTGAAAGCATCAGCAGCCGCACCGGCAAATCCGCAAAGGACTTTTCCGCCGGCCAGTTTCCTGATTTTCATGGCATTATGCTTCATGACGGTATTGCCGAGAGTGACCTGTCCGTCTCCTCCGAGTGCTGCCTGTCCGTTATGGACAACACCTATGATGGTAGTGGCTTTAATCTGTTCCATGGTTCTTAAAATATCTGAATACAAACCTTAAATTTACCAAAATATCACCTCAGAATTGAGGGAATGAGGGGTTTGGGATGAATTTATGCTTTCTTATTCTGAGCTGAAATTTATTTCAGAGCGTCCGTGTTCCCGGAAACATAGTCCGAAAGAATGGCCAGAAATTTGTTTAAGCCGCAATAGGTAACATCATTTTTTCCGGGGAAACCATCACCATCCGGCATTATTATGAAAGCTTTTGCAGGCGACAAATCCCTTACAGACTCATAAAATCCCCGTGAGGGTACAGGGGAATTTGAGAATTTAATATCAGCAGCAATAACCGGCTTCAGCCCGCGCGCAATGACCAGGTCTGCCTCTGCACCATTTGAAGTCCGGTAAAAATAGAGAGAATAGCGGTTATCAAGTATTCCGGCAATTTGTTCAATGACATAGCCCTCCCATATTTGCCCGGCAGACGGGTGCCCGAGCAGGTCATCATACGTCTCAATATCCAGCAGGGTATGAAGCAGGCCGGAATCGCGTATATATACTTTCGGAGATTTCACCATCCTCTTTTTCATGTTAATCTGCCACGGCTCAAGCAGGCGGAGATGAAATGAAGCCGCAAGGTAATCTATATACCGTTTTACTGTCGGGATAGTTACTCCCAGAGAGGATGCCAGAGTTGACTGATTAAGCAGTCCGCCCTGAAGGTGTGCTAACATTCTCCATAAATTGTTTACGGTTTTCTGATTAAATCCTGCACCAAAGATGTTCGCCAGTTCAATCTGTGCATAGCTTTGAATATATGACTTTCTCCAGTTCCGGGAGTTTTGATTATTCTCTGCCAGTAATGAACTGGGAAACCCTCCGCGCATCAGGTGCTGCTCTCTCAATGTTATATCAGGAAGCTCACTCAGTGTCAGAGGAGTAATCTCATGATATTCTACCCTGCCTGTCAGATATTCCGAAACACCGGTAATGAGGACGGGGGAGGCAGAGCCCAAAAGCAGGAACCGTCCATCCTTTCTGTTACGGTCAATTGCCGGACGAAGCTCACGAAAGAGTTCCGGTCTTGTTTGTATCTCGTCAATGATAACCAAAGAATTCTCGTATCTTTCAAAAAGAGTACCCGGGTCTTCAAATTTTCTGAAATCTCGTGAGTCCTCTAAATCAAAGTAAACGGACTCCGGATGCAAAGAGAGGATTTGCCGGGCTAATGTGGTTTTTCCTGACTGGCGAGGTCCGATCAGAACACACGCTGGATTGTGTCTGAGCGATTTTTGTACTATTGGAAGAAATTTTCTGGTAATCATGTCTAAATATAACAAATAACCATGTAAATATAAAATCAAAGTTTAGATTTACATGGATAAATTGACTTTTCGTACGGTTAGGCTGCCCCAGATATCCTGAGAAAAGTTATAATCCCAAAGAATAACCATGTAAATCTAAAGTGAAACTTTAAATTTACATGATTAAATTTGGGGTGTAAACACTATTCAGGGTGGTATGGCAATGGTGGTTAAGGCAAACAAGGATGAAGCCGCTCCGGGCGGACACATCTCCACCTTTAAGGCCGCGGTCTTCCAGATAACGGTTAAAGCGCGCCTGATAAAACGCAACTTACCCCCAAACCCCCTCTCTCCTGACAAACAGAATTCTTACTCACCAGTCACTTGTTGAGTGACTGAATACTTTCTTGTTAAAAAATCGATTGGAAACAGGGGGCTTTTAAGATCACCTGTTTAAGGAATGGAAAAAACCATTAGGTCAGTACAATTTCCGAAAACTGAGCAAGTCACAAAACCGTCTAAAATTTACGTTCAAACTAAAAATTCGCTCGATTTGTTACATTCTCTCTTCAAAGTCCCCTCTTTCCCAGACAATGCCTGATGAAGGATTAACTCTGTTTCTCAATAAATCAGAATTAACGTAATAGTTGGTTTTTTGGGAGAGAGGGGATTTAGGGGTGAGTCCTTAAAGCCAGGCAAACACAATAGCCCAACAAACCGGGTGATCAATATTAATTCTTGCCGTTTGTTAGATTTAATGCCAGTAAGCACAGACATACAAGTCACCCATACCAGATAAAACAAAAAAGGACACCTCGTTCTGAGGTGTCCTTCTTAAAAAGGGAGAATTCTAACTATTAGAATTCGTAGTGAGCTGAGATATAGCCGAAGGTTTCTGAACCGTTAGCGATATTCTTCAGGCCGTCAAAAAGAACCTGCTCAGCAATGGTAGCATGAAGCTGGAATTTGCCAAACTTGAATCCGAGACCTGCTCTCAGATCGTTTCCGAAAGCATTACCGGTCTGTTCATCTTTGGTTGTAGCGGTTGCTGCATTTTCCCAGGTCCATGAAGTGGTATTAGCTGTATAACCAAGACGTCCAACTAACCAGTCAGTAAGAGTCCACTCAAGACCAAGATTCCAACCCGGGAAGGTGAAAGTTGAGTTTGAGAGCTCAGGAGCTGCAGCAGTTGAAGGGGTGGTGGTGCTGGTGATTCCGAGAGCCGGACCGCCTGCAAACATAACATCACCAACCTGATAGTGAAGTCCGAAGCCAATAGCGAAATTGGTGCTTGAAGGAAGGTCAGCAGAAACACCGGCAGCGTTAGTTGAGCTTCCGCTTGAGGTCATAAAACTGACAACCGGAACGTAGGTGAATTTGCTGGTTGCTTTATAAAATGCACGGGCATTAATCATCATCATGGTATTGGATGCTTCAATCTTTGCTGCTCCTCCTCCTGCATCAAATGAAGCTGAAGGCATAATTAAGGAGAAATCCACATCCAGATCAAGACCGGAACCAAGCTTACCGATGGCGCCAAGATTAAGGCCGAGCTGTGAAGCGCTTCCTTCTGATTTAACACCGCCGGCAGGAGTTGCAGTCTGATTGGTTGAAGCAAAAGCAAGACCAAGACCGAGCGTCCATGAATTATTAAGAGCATAAGAACCAAGAATCTGGAAATTATTATCCAAAGGGGTAACAGAACCTGCGCCTGCAACACCGTTAACAATACCAACAACTCCGCCGGGATCAAGCTGAGCGATTGAACTGGTCATGAAATCCTTTCTTGCAAGGATTGCACCCACGGTAATCTGGCTGTTGAATCTCAGGTTGAAACCTGCGTACTGACCGTTACCATCATTTGGCGAACCAACAATGGATGAACCGAAATCACCATAGAAGAAATTTGCATAATGACCTGCATATGCCGGATTGGTTTTCAGATTTTCCAGATCCAGTATATAAGGATTATCTCCAAGACTGAGAACTCTGGCGTAACCGCCTGTTTTCTCAAACTTTGGAGCTTCCTGTCCGAAGGTTAGTCCGGTGATCAGTAAGAGAACTGTGAAAGTGAGTTTATACATATACTATCCTCTCCGATAGATTTGTGAAAAGAAAATGACTTTCACCCGAAAACTATACCAATAAAAGTTTACGGACAAACAGGATTACCGTCTGAAAAGAGGGTAAATTCTGAATTAAATAAGGAGAAGAGCGAGGAATATCTTAATAAATTATCAAGGAAAGGGTTAAACGCCTAAATTACTTATGTAACTAACCTTATAAATCCATCTAAATAAAAATATGCACAGAATTTGCCCCTTGTTTCACCGCTTACAGTTTATCCCGTTTAATTATCACCTGCCGGAGGAATTATTCGGGCATCACGCCACAACCTGTGAGGATTGTTCCCGGGGCCAGGGTTTTCCCTCAAGACGGGCCAGAATTTCGCCGGCGAGCTCAAGGTATGCTTTTGAGCCGATGGAGTTTGCGTTACAAAGTACTGCCGGCATCCCGGAAAACTCTGCTTCAGTGATGGCAGTGGATTTCGGAATGATGGTGTGCAGTATATGCTCCCCGATGGTACGGAAAAGCTCGTTTTGTGTTATCAGCCAGGCACGGGTATTTTTTTCATACATGGTGAAAAGAACTCCTTCAATGGATAGCCCGGGGTTATAATTTGATTTTATCCAGTAAAGATGCTTAAACATTCTCTTAAGTGCTTCAACGGAAAACTGTCCTGACTTAACCGGCATGATTACCGAATCTGAAGCAGCCAGTGCAAGAGTGGTAATGCCTTTGAGATAGGGGGGGCAGTCAAAGATGATAAAGTCATAATCTTTGCATTCGTTATTAAGCATATTCCGGAGGAGTAGCAGGTTGCTGGTTAAACGGGTGAGCCGTTCTTCACTCTGATATGATGAAGATCCGCTCGGAATAAAATCCAGATGAGAAAGTGATGTTTTAAATATTACCTGAGAGAGTCTTTTGGTGTAAGAGAATACGTGCGACAGATCAGCCGGTAGTGAATTGTGGTCAACTCCTAAATTGAGTGCACAGGTGCCTGCCGGATCCGCATCAATCAGGAGGACCTTTTTTTCAGCCACCGCAAGTGATGCAGCCAGGTTAACCGCTGTGGTTGTTTTCCCCACCCCTCCCTTAGGTATTGCAACTGAAATTACTTTTCTCATCTGACAGAAAGGTGTGTGTGGCTAATTTATGATGTTTGCTATAATAAAATACTATAAATTTATTTTTCTGAAAGAAAATTCTTTCATCGAAAATTTATGAAGATCAGGAGAAAATGGAGATAATCATCATCTGCCTGACCGCCCTGGCGGGTTCGGCACTAACCTTTTTTTCAGGTTTCGGACTTGGAACGGTCTTACTCCCTGTTTTCGGACTTTTTTTTCCCATCGAAACGGCTGTTACGATGACTGCAATAGTCCATTTCGCCAATAATCTCTTCAAACTTGGTCTGACCTGGCGCGATGCTGACAGGGAAGTTGTTATTAAATTCGGGTTACTCTCTTTTGCAGGGGCTATTGCCGGCGCAATCCTTCTCACGGCAGTGAGCCAAATGGGGTCGCTTTTTCAGTACTGGCTCGGGAATGAAATGTTTGTTGTTACTCCAGCCGGATTGATTATCGGCATCCTGCTGATTTTCTTTGCTCTGTTTGACATTATGCCCGGTACCCGGCGAATTGCAATCC
This sequence comes from Ignavibacteriales bacterium, assembly GCA_015709675.1. NCBI lineage: Bacteria > Pseudomonadati > Ignavibacteriota > Ignavibacteria > Ignavibacteriales > Ignavibacteriales bacterium. The sequence goes on along the minus strand of CP054182.1, from coordinate 3,766,060 downwards.
AACCGAAATATCTCCCTTACGGCGGTGTATTAAGCGGGTTTTTTGGCGGCTTGTCCGGTCATCAGGGGGCACTCAGGACAACGTTCCTTATCCGCGCGGGACTGAGTAAAGAATCGTTTATTGCAACGGGTGTGATGATTGCCTGCATTGTTGATATATCACGCCTGACTGTTTATTTTCCTATGATGAAAGAGTCATTCACAGGAAGCGAGGGGGGGCTTCTTACCGCTGCGGTATTCTCCGCGTTCGCGGGTGCGCTCGCGGGAAATAAACTTCTGAAAAAAATTACCATCCGCTCTCTTGAGAAGTTTATTGCAGTTCTGCTTATAGTATTTGGAGTACTGCTTGCCGCTGGTATCGTCTGACAAACCAGTCCGGAATGTTTTTTAGTAAAAAGCTTTGAGGTATATATGGCATTAAAAAATACACGTGTTGATGAGTATATAGAGAAATCGGCTCCCTTCGCGAAACCCATACTGAAACAGATCAGGAAAATTGTACACAGGGCATGTCCTGATGCTGTTGAAAGCATCAAATGGAGTTTCCCGGTGTTTGATTATAACGGAGGAATTCTCTGCCACATGGCTTCTTTTAAAGAACACTGTTCGTTTGGATTCCGGCTTGGCGGCTCAATGGATGACAAACACGCGATATTCAAAAAAGAAGAATCCGGAGGTATGGGGCTGCTCGGTCAGATTCGCACTTTGAAAGACCTGCCGTCAGAAAAAGTTCTCACCTGGTATATACATGAAGCTATGCGTCTGCATGATGAAGGGGTAAAGATTGTCAGAAAGAAACCTGCTGCTCCGAGGAAGAAACTTGAAACCCCGGACTGGTTTGAAAAAGCGCTCATGAAGAACAAAACCGCCTGGAAAGTATTTGAAGCCGCATCGTACAGTTTCCGCAAGGAGTATATCATGTGGCTCACTGAGGCAAAAACCGATGCAACCAGGCTGAAGCGTCTTGAAACAGCAGTCGGGTGGATTGCCGAGGGGAAAGGGCGCAACTGGAAATATGAAAAGAAGTGAGTGCGGTTTACGTTACTGTTGAAACTTATCTGAACTCTGCCCCTGCGCCTATCAGGTATTTTGTGGTCAGCCCAAAAAGGAAAGTTCCATCTCGGCCGGCTATTGCCCAGACACCGGGGGAAAAGTTTCCTGTTTTGAGAATGCCAGGATAAACATCGGCCATTACGAAATATTCTTTCACCCCGCTGAACACTAACGAGGCGAGAAGGGAGTTGTTTCTGTCCCAGAAAATTCCGGCATGCCATCCTGTTTCTATTGTTCGCTGCTTAAATTCGGTTTCCAGATCAACCAGGTGTTTGGTTTTAAAGCCGATTCCATAAGAAAGCCATTCTTCCTCATTCAGTTTTTCTGAAATGCCGAACAGAGCTCCCATGCCATAGCGGTAGAAAAGCGCGTGATTCTGCCAGAAGGGAAACTCCCACTTCACGGAAAAATACTGGCCGGCATTTACCCGTCCGTTTGGCAGGGTGACTGAGGCCTGAAGCGACCAGTCGGACAGATTCAGTTCATCCGCGAAGAATTCATTCACTGAATCAAAACTGAAGAGCAGAATACCGCCAAGATCAAAGATATATATATCAGAAACTTCATCCACACTGTAGCCCTCAGCCGGACCGGTTTCGATCACTTCATTCAGCAGATGCTGAGACATAACCGTGACAAAGGAAAAAGTTTTCGGCCAGGGGACCCCCTGCTCCCTGTACCATTCTGCCATAGCCGTGTACATCATCCCCCCGCCTATCAGGTGCTGCTGATAGTTGGGAATCCACTGCATATTGTTTTTGGTAAAACTGATCGGGAGAAATTCAGTGCGCAGAAACCTGTTCCAGCCATACACCTCAATCGATTTGATTGGGTGGCCAAGATTGCCGATCACGGTCTTCCACATCTCCCGGTAATTATGGTCCTGAATCCGGTTTGAGACAAGCTGCAGCTGTGCCACGTCATATCCGCCGTTAAAAATGAATGAGACCGGATTAAACAGCGCTTCACTGCCGTAGGGTTTATTTGTATAAAAATAATTTCTCTGGGATGAAATTTCTCCGGTGCAGAGCAGAACAATGACAGCAATTAATAGGTATATTTGAGATGTTCCTGAAAAAATTGCATGCTCGTATAATTTTCTGAAATCCGGTGATGCTGTTGCCGCCGGTGAATCAGAGCATGCATTATGCAAAAGAACGGGGTTTCCCCTCAGCTCTTCTTTTGTATATGAGTGACAAAGAGACAAATAAATCAGGAAATAAATTGAAAATTCAGTCTGAAATATAGGAGAAAAACCATAGGAACACTTTATCTGGTGCCGGTACCAATCGGAAATTATGAGGATATAACCCTCCGGGCACTCTCCGTACTAAAGGCCGCGGACAGAATTGTCTGTGAAGAATATAAAGAAGCAGTCAGACTGCTTGCCCATTACGAAATTAAAAAAGAACTCCTTTCCATCAATGAACATAATGAACGGGAGGAGACGCCCCATCTTATCACCCTGCTTCGCGAGGGGAAAAACATAGCGCTGATATCAGACTGCGGAACCCCGCTGTTCTCTGACCCGGGGCATCATCTCCTTTCCCAGGCCCTTGCTGCCGGAATTCAGATAACCGCGCTCCCCGGTGCCAGTTCTCTGATGCCGGCGCTTTCTGCCTCCGGTCTTCACGCTGAGAAGTTTTATTATTTCGGATGGCTTTCCCCTAAAAAGGAAATAAGAAAAAATGAACTCCTCCGGCTCAAAAAAATCAGGGAAGTAATTGTACTGCTTGATACCCCCTACCGCCTGCAGAGTCTGCTGAGAGACTGCAGTGAGGTCTTCGGAGGTGAGATCAGCGGAGTACTGGCGTATGAAATAAGCAAGCAGGGGGAGCGGTATATACGGATGCCGCTTAAGGAAATGACCGCATCCGCGCAGAGGGATGCTCTTAAAGGTGAGTTTGTTCTCCTTATCGATAACAGAAGAATTCAGAGAGAAGAATATGAAATTAGTAAAGGCCGCTAAACCAGCCGGATTAAAACATATACACCTCAGATGGAAATGCAATCCGAGGATATTTAATTTTACCACAACATCAGACCTTGAACCGGTAGAAGGAATAGTGGGGCAGGAAAAAGCCCTGGCGGCGCTTCAGCTTGGAGTGAAGATGAAAAGCCCCGGTTATAATATCTATATAGCCGGCTTATCAGGAACAGGCAAGGCTTCCACGGTAAAAAAGATTCTTGAAGCCATGGATCCTGATACTTCAGGCGTAAAAGATTATGCGTATGTAAATAATTTTAATGATCCCGACTCCCCCCGGCTTCTGGTATTTGAACCGGGCAGGGCAAAGGAATTCCGCTCTCACATGGAAGCGCTGATTGCATTCCTGCAGGAAAGAATTCCGCAGCTACTTGAAAGTGAGGCATATACTGCCAAGCGCAATGAACTGATTCAGAAATATACACGGATGGAAAATGATATCGTGAATCAGTTTGAAGGCAAGCTGAAGAACGATAATTTTACTCTGGGACATATACAGGTGGAGGGAACCCCGCGGCCTGAAATTATGCCGATTATAAACGAGCAGCCTGTTACCATCTTTCAGCTTGACCAGCTGGTGCAGGAGGGAAAGATGACCCGTGATGCCGCGAATGAAATAGGGGTGAAGTATGATGTTTTTCAGCAGGAGCTGATTGAAGTTTTTAAGAAGGGAATGAAACTGAATCAGGAACTGCGCAAAACCGTGGGCGAACTGGAGCGCAATGAAATCGGTTCCCTTGTTACCGCCGCAATCGGAACACTAAAGGAAAAATATACCAATCAGGTTTTCCTCAGTTATCTTGAAGAAGTGCAGGATTCCATCCTTGCGAATCTGCATATATTCAAGGGACACCGCCCTGAACAGGAACAGCAGCCTGAAATAGCGGCAGAAGATTATTTCCGCGACTATCAGGTAAACATTATTCTTGATAACAGCCAGCAGAAAACCAGTCCCATTATTGTTGAGATTAATCCAACCTATACGAACCTGTTTGGAAGCATCGAAAAAACCCCGGACGGCAGAGGAGGGTGGTATGCTGACTTCACCCGCATCAAAGCCGGTTCGCTGCTTAAAGCAAACGGAGGATTTATCGTCATAAATGTCCATCACCTGTTTGAAGAACCTGGCGTATGGCGCAATCTGAAGAGGATTCTGACGTACAGAAAAATGGAAATCCAGGATTCCTATAATTATTTTCAGCTTGCCCCTTCCATTCTGAAGCCGGAACCGATTGATATTGATGCCAAAGTGATTCTGATAGGAAGTTCGTATATATACTCCCTGCTTTCCGAGATGGAAGACGGATTCAAAAAAACCTTTAAGGTGAAAGCCGAGTTTGACTATGAAGTGGATAAAACCGGCGAGGTGATGATAGAATACGCACGGGTTATCAAGCGGCTGGTAAAGGAGGAGAATCTTTTAGAGTTTGACAAATCAGCCATTGCCTATCTGCTTGAACTTGCCGCGCAGACCGCAGGCAAAAAAGAAAAGCTGACCAGCAGGTTTTCAATACTTTCCGACTTTGCCCGGGAGGCAGACTACTGGGCCCGTGAGGGAAAAAGCCGGGTGGTAAGCGCTAAGTATGTGAAGAAGGCTTATGAGTTTGCCCGTGCCCGTCACGCGCTGTATGAAGAGAAGATGGCAGAGTATATACAGGAGGGCATTATCCTGATTTCAACCTCGGGAGAAAAAGTGGGGCAGATAAACGGCCTGGCGGTTTACGGCAATGAAGTCTTCTCCTTTGGCAAACCGGTGCGTCTGAGCTCAAGTGTATCCATCGGCAACGGCGCTATTGTGAATGTGGAGCGGGAAGCAGGACTGAGCGGAAAGTCTCACGATAAAGGAGTACTCATCATCGCCGGATTTTTCAGGGAGAAGTTCGGTCAGCGCATGCCTCTTTCCTTTGCCGCAACACTGGTGTTTGAACAATCCTACGGAATGATTGACGGCGACAGTGCATCAGCGGCGGAGTTATTCGTCCTGATCTCTGCGCTTTCTCAGATTCCTCTTAATCAGTCCATAGCCGTAACCGGCTCTGTTAATCAGAAGGGGGAGATACAGGCAATCGGCGGTGTAAATCAAAAGATCGAAGGATTCTTTGATCTCTGCAATTCCCGCGGACTCACCAAAGAGCAGGGGGTGCTGATACCGGAGCAGAATATACGCGATCTGATGCTGCGTGATGATATCGTGGAAGCGGTAAAGAAAAAGCAGTTCCATATATATCCGATGAAGACCATTGAGGAGGGGCTCGAAATTCTGACAGGAATAAAAGCAGGCGGACTTCTTAAAAACGGACTTCATGAACCGAACACTATCTATGCTCGGGTGGAAGACCGCTTGAAACATTTTTATGAACTCGGTAAAAATCCGTTCAGAAGAGATGATCATAAAAAGCACCCTCATCCGCCAAAGAAAGAAGAGCCCGCAGCACCGGTAAAAAAGAAACCGGTTAAGAAGAAATGATCGCGGAATTTTAGCCGCAAATTGCACGAATAATCACGAATTTCTTTGCGGCCTTGCGGCTTTGCGCGGGAGTGCGAACGTTTTCAAATTGCTTTGCAAAAGTCCTCATAAATCAATAACTTTGCCGTAACAGTTCGTTTAAACGCCGGCTGTCATCATTTTCATAAACCGGGCACCTCATTAGCGGAGAAAACTTTTTGTCAGGAGAGCTCAGAAATTCAGACCGAACCGCTGCCTTACCCCAGGCAATCCTTCTTCTTGTGCCCTGCCTGTTATCCCCCGGCGGAAATCCATCGTAATCAATTCATCCAAATTCCTCAATGGCAAAAAAAGCAAAAGAAATCACTGAAGAACCATTAGAAAAACGCCTCTGGAAAGCAGCCGACAAGCTCCGTAAAAATATGGATGCTGCCGAATATAAGCATGTGGTGATGGGGCTTATCTTTCTGAAATATATCTCCGATGCCTTCGAGGAGCTTCACACCAAACTGGTTGAAGGCAAGGGAGAGTTCGAAGGGGCAAACCCGGAAGACCGGAATGAGTATATAGCCGAAAAAGTATTTTATGTGCCCCCCTCGGCACGCTGGTCATGGCTGCAGGGGCGGGCAAAACTCCCAACCATAGGCAAGGATATTGACGATGCAATGGATGCCATCGAAAAGGATAACACTTCACTTAAAGGAGTTCTCCCAAAAGTTTTTGCTCAGGAAAAATTAGATAAAGCCAGCGTGGGCGGGCTGATTGACCTTATCAGCACTGCCACACTCGGCACCAGGGAAGCACAAAGCAAGGACCTGCTCGGTAAGGTATATGAATATTTCCTCGGAGAGTTCGCTCTTGCAGAAGGAAAAAAAGGGGGACAGTTTTATACTCCTGAAAGTGTTGTAAAACTTTTAGTAGAAATGCTTGAACCCTTCGAGGGGAGAGTATTTGACCCCTGCTGCGGCAGCGGCGGTATGTTTGTGCAGAGTGAAAAATTCATTAAAGCACATCAGGATCATTACAAAAAGAAAGGGGCTAAAAAACTTTCACTTAACCCCTCCGACCATATCTCCATTTACGGGCAGGAAAGCAATCAGACCACCTGGCGCCTGGCAAAGATGAACCTTGCCATCAGGGGGATTGACAGCAGCAATGTAAAATGGAATAACGAGGGAAGTTTTCTGAACAATGCCCATAAGGATTTGAAAGCTGACTACATTATAGCCAACCCCCCGTTTAATGACAGCGACTGGAGCGGAGAGCTTCTGCAAAAAGATGCCCGCTGGGTTCACGGCACTCCTCCGGCAGGTAACGCAAACTATGCATGGATACAGCATTTTCTTTATCACCTTGCGCCAAACGGCAGGGCAGGGTTTGTCCTTTCCAAGGGCTCGCTTACCAGTAATAGCAGCGGTGAAGATGTAATCAGGAGAGCATTAGTGGATGCCGGGCTGGTTGAATGTATTGTGAACCTGCCGACCAAACTTTTTTTGAATACTCAGATACCCGCCTGTCTCTGGTTTTTAAGCCGTAAAGAAACCGGCAAAAACGGAGGCAGAAAAGGTGAAATACTTTTTATAGACGCGCGCAATCTGGGAGTGCTCATCAACCGGAAAAACAGGATATTAACCGATGATGATATCTCCAGAATTGCCGGAACCTATCACGCCTGGCGAGGTACTGATGATGCCGGCTATCAGGATGTGCAGGGCTTCTGCAAAAGCGCAAAGCCGGAAGAAGTAAAAGTCCTGAACTATGCCCTGACCCCCGGCAGATATGTCGGTCTGGCTGATGAGGAAGATGACTTTAACTTTGCCGAACGGTTTACCTCACTGAAAGACGAACTCGAAAAACAGATGGCTGAGGAGGCAGAGCTGAATAAGAGAATAATGAATAATCTGAAAAGAATAACCATTGAATCTGTCGCAAAATGAACCTGATATGGTAATTAGGCAGCAGGCTGCTGCCCAAATTATTTGTTCTAAAACTACCACTGTATTTGTGCAACAGGTTGTTGCACAAATTGCGGATGATATAATAAATAACAGTATTTAATTAAGGAGTGGAGTTTCAGAAAGAGTGATGGAGCGAATCGAAAAAACTAACAAAACCAGACCTGCACCTGAAAGAACTTTGGTTGCCGGCTTACTTGATGAAATGAAATTCTCACGCGGAGAACTTATCCTTAGAACAACAGAAAATAAAAGGATTGTTGTAAAAGTTTCTGAATCAAAGTTTCAGGAGATGAAGGAATTTTTTGGTGAGGTATTAATAATTATCGGTGTCGCTTATTTTACGCCAGGTGGCAATTTATCGTATGTAAAAATGGAGAATTTTGGTGTTGAGGATAAGTCCTCAAAGTTTTTTTCCGCAGTACCCGAGAACTTAACGATGAAGCACCAAATACTCCGCCAGCTCAGAGAGGGTAAAAAGCCAAACCCGATTGATGACATTTTTGGCAAATGGCCCGGACAGGAAACAGATGAAGAGTTTGAAAAAATGTTAAAAGATCTTGACTAATGAATAGCAATCCGATTTTATTGTATACAGATTTAATAAAATTAATTGATGCGTATGTTTAAGGAAAAAAAACTTAAGCATATAGGATGTTCATTTTTGTCGGGATTTGCATTTAAAAGTGCAGATTATGTCATTGAAGGCGTTCCATTAATAAAAATTGGAAACATTCAAAATAAACGTGTATCAATTGAATCAAGTGTGAATTATTTACCAAAAGAAATTATTACTGATAGAATTTCTAAATTTCTGCTTGAAGATAATGATGTACTTATTGCTATGACAGGACAAGGAAGTGTTGGAAGAGTAGGTCGGATAAATCTCAAAAATGATGAATATGCTTTGTTAAATCAACGTGTTGGTAAATTCATTTGTGATGAGATAAATTTAAACATTGATTATCTTTTCTATGTATTAACCTCAGACAAATATCAAGATGCTTTATTCAATGCAGGATCTGGGAGTGGCCAACCAAATTTAAGTCCTGAGCAAATATTAGATTTTGAAATTCCAACACCAAATTATTCCGAACAAACCGCCATTGCCGAAGTACTCAGCAGCTTAGACAACAAAATAGACCTGCTGCACCGCCAGAACAAAACCCTTGAGCAAATAGCCGAAACCCTCTTCCGGCAGTGGTTTGTGGAAGAGGATAGCAAACCAAGTATTCTTGGAGATCTTGCAAAAGTTTCTACTGGTAAAGGTTTGAAAAGAGATCAACTTATTCAAAATGGGACCTACCCGGTAATTGGTGCCAATGGGGAAATTGGTAGGACGAATAATTTTCTAACCGAAGGAAAACTAATTATAACTGGAAGAGTAGGTACCTTAGGTGAAGTCAAAATATCTCAGGGTCAGGTTTGGATCTCTGATAATGTTCTTATAATAAAACCATTGAAACCAGAATACTTTTACCCAATATATTTTGCATTGAAAGATTTTGACTTCGAAAATATAAATGCTGGTAGTACCCAACCACTCGTTACGCAAACAGATCTAAAATTGATAGATATTAATATAGGTGATTCATCTTTGAGGGAAAAATTTGAATTACAATGTGTAAATATCTTTTCGAAAATCGATTCAAATAATCAACAAATCAACACCCTCACTCAACTTAGAGACACTTTACTGCCAAAGTTGATGAGTGGGGAGGTGAGGTTAGAAAACAATCTTTATAGTAGGAAGTAAAGAACATGGAAACGAATTCAAAGATAAAAATTTTTATCAGTTATTCGCACGCAAATGACAATTATTTAGATGAATTTCTGTTGCACTTAAAGCAATTAGAAAAAAGTCAGAATGTTGAGGTATGGTGCGATAGACAAATAAAGGCTGGCGAAATATTTATTAATGTAATTAAAGAAAACATAAACACCGCAGATATATTATGTTGTCTTGTTTCAAAGGAATATTTAGCATCAAATACTTGTAACGAAGAGAAAAATATAGGAATGGAATTAGAAATACAAACAGGAATAAAAGTAGTTCCAATTATTCTTACAAATTGTGCATGGCAAGATGATGAGTACTTTAGAAAAACATTAGCAATTCCTAAAGATGGAAAACCTGTTTGTGAATTTTCTCCAGACGATGCAGGATGGATGGATGTTTATGAAAAAATAAAAAACTTGATTGAGGACCGCAAGAAGCTATGCTCAATAAAAATAAAACAAGAATTCTTAAGTAAATTAACTGAGGTTGGATTTTTAATTAGTAAATCTTCTGCATACGGAGACTCAAAAATTGATGATATATTTGTATATCCTGAGCTAAATGAATACAATGACCAATATGATAGATTAAAAAATATTTCTTCTGAGGTAATTATTAATCATTTCAATGAATACAACAGATCAATAATAGCGGGGGAAAGCCAATCAGGGAAATCAACTTTTGCAAAAGTTCTGTTTGTTAAACTATTTGAAAAAAAGTATTTCCCGATTTTTATTGTTGGCGAACGAAAAAAATTTAAGGGATCACTACAGTCAAATATTAAAAGAGCTTTGTTAGAGCAATATGAAAATTTTGATTTGACAATAATACCGGAGAGTAGATTGGTGATTATTGTTGACGATTTCCATATTTTTGCTGATTCAAAAAAATATATGAACGAATTGCAAGATTATCAAAATCAAATATTAATTGTCGATGATATTTTTAAGTTCAACAAAACATTTGTTATTGGTAAATCTCCCTACAGATCGTTTAAAATTAGGGAATTTAAGGCTTCGCTACGAGATGAACTAATTCAGAAATTGATTTCGCGTAATGGCTATGTTGGTTCTGAAAATCACGAAACGAGGGAAAGGTACGAAATTCTCGACGAACTTACTGAGAAAATAGATAGTGCATTAGGAAAGATTATTGATAATGGAATTATGCCCGCCTATCCATTTTTTATTCTCTCAATAGCCAATATATCCCTGTCAATTGAAAAACCGTTAGATCAAGAAATAACATCCCAAGGTAATTGTTATCAGGCTTTAATCTATTTGGCACTGCATGGTAATGTGCTAAGTGAGAATATTGATACTTATTTAAATTTGCTTACCGAATTCTCCTATTTCCTTTATAAAAATAGGTTAACAAAATGTACCGAGGATGAGTTGGGAGAGTTTTTTAATGAATACAAAGTGAAATTTAACCTCCATATAGAATATCGAGAATTAATGAGAAACTTGTACTCGTCTCGTATATTGTGCGAGGATAGTTTTGGAAACATTTCATTTACTTATAGATACATTCAGTATTATTTTATCGGAAAATATCTTGCGGAACATTTATCCGAGTGTAAAGAAGTTATTAAGGATATTATTACAAACTTAAACAACAACGAATCAGCCTATATTGCTATATTTATTAGTCATCACACAAAAAACGAGGCATTATTAAAAGAGTTGCTGAATAATGCTAAATCTTTATTTATGAAATATGAATTGGCAACCCTAAAAAGAGAAGATTTTGGTTCGTTTGACCGTGAATTCAATGGTTTAATCAGAGACAATAAGGAAAGGCTATTTTCGGAACCTGATACGAATAGAAAGAAAATATTGGAAGTTAAGGACTCTGAAGAAGAAAGAATAATAAATGAAGATGGTGAATATTCTGATACTGATAATTTAGAAGTGGAAATTAGTAATTTTAATGATGAGCTAAGAAGAAGTATAAAGTCTGTTGAGGTGATGGGGCTTATTTTGAAGAATAGAGCGGGTTCATTAGAAAGAAATTGGATAAAAGAAATTTATAAAGAAGCTTTATCTGTTTACCTTAGAATTTTAAGATCGCTATTCGAGTTGATTAAAGAACCTGAATCGCAATCGAATATAATTGATTACCTATCGGTGCGTATTTCTTCTTCCTTGGCTGATAAACACTCCTCATTAGATCATGATAAAATATTGGATTTTGCTAAAAGAATATTCTGGAATCTCAATTTCTATATTGTTTTAAGTTATATCGATCATATAATATCTGCATTAGGATCAAAGAAACTAATTAAGATCATCCTTGAAATTTCTGAAGAAATTGATACCCCCATAGCCGAACTTGTTTACTTAGGCTCAACGTTGAAATATGGAAAATTTATTAGCGAAAGGGATATTAAGAAATTTATGAATGGAAAGGGTACATCTGAGATGTCTAAAAAAATTCTACGTCATATTTATATAAATTATGTTTCGTTACATGAAGTTACATTTCAGGACAAGCAGAAGTACAGTCACCTATTAGGAATTTCACCCAAATAAAATATAATTTGAAATTAATCTGAAATTTGTACGCTTAGAATTATAGTTTAATAATGTAAAATACATTCTATTGGCAAAAGAATAGCTAATACCTATTGATTGAGAGATTCGAACAAAATCCGGCTTTATGTTTTAATACGTAGTAAGTGGCAGATATTTTTTATACGGAAATAAAATGAAACCCATCACCGAAAATATCATAGAACACTCAGCAATTGAGATATTGCAGGAGCTGGGGTGGGGCTATGTTCCCGGTAAGGATATTTCTCCGGAAGGTTTGTTTTGTGAACGGGAAAGTTTCAGCGAAATAGTGTTAGTGAACCGGCTCAGGGAGGCAGTAGCGCGGATAAATCCTGATATTCCGGTAAATGCTCAGGAAGCTGCTGTGCAAAAGGTTCTGCGTATCAGTTCTCCCGATCTACTGCATAACAATGAAGAGTTCCACCGTATGCTGGTTGAAAAGGTGAAGATACCTTATCAGCAAAACGGTTATGAGCGGAGTTATGAGGTTGCGCTTATTGATTTTAGGAATCCCGGAGCAAACCAGTTCCTTGCGGTAAACCAATATACCATCATGGAAAACAACCAGCATAAGAGACCTGATATACTCCTCTTTGTAAACGGTCTTCCTCTGGTGGTTATCGAACTGAAAAACGCTGCTGATGAAAATGCTGATATACAAAGTGCATTTCAGCAGATACAGACCTATAAATCTGCAATCCCCGGCTTGTTTATTTATAATGCAGTTTGTGTAATATCAGACGGACTTGAATGCAGAGCGGGGAGTGTTTCCGCAGACATGAGCCGTTACATGACCTGGAAAACCGTTGACGGTGTTAAGGAGGCCTCACGGTTTAAGCCGCAGATTGAAACACTTTTTAAGGGAATGCTTAAACCCGCTACCCTGCTAGACCTTGTGCGTAATTTTATCGTCTTTGAAAAATCAAAGCGGGAAGATTCTGCCACCGGGCTGATACAGATTCAGACACAAAAAAAACTTGCCGCGTATCATCAGTATTATGCAGTGAACAAGGCAGTCATCTCAACCATCGGTGCCTCAGGTGAACGGGGTGACAAACGGGGCGGAGTGGTATGGCACACACAGGGCTCAGGCAAAAGTCTGAGTATGGTTTTTTACTCCGGCAAACTGATTACTTCCCCGGAGATGCGAAACCCAACCATTGTGGTAATAACCGACCGCAATGATCTTGATGATCAGTTGTTTGATACCTTTGCTGCTTCGGTGCAGTTGCTCAGGCAGGAACCTGTGCAGGCAGAGAGCAGAGACCACCTGAAAGAACTGCTTAAAGTTGCAAGCGGCGGTATTGTGTTTACCACCATTCAGAAATTTCTTCCTGATGATTCTTCCCGGCTCAGATTTCCGCAGCTTTCAGACCGCAGGAATATTGTGGTAATAGCTGATGAAGCTCACCGCACGCAATATGGCTTTGAAGCAAAACTGATTAATACCAAAGACAGCCAAAGCAAAGAAGTTATCGGCAAGCAGATTGCATACGGCTTTGCAAAATATATGCGGGATGCACTTCCGGAGGCAACTTATATCGGCTTTACAGGCACACCCATTGAGGGGACTGATGTAAACACTCCGCAGGTGTTCGGCAGTTATATAGACCGCTACGATATTAAAGACGCCGTTGATGACGGAGCAACGGTTCGTATATTTTATGAAAGCCGACTGGCAAAAGTTAATCTTGATGATGAGGGAAAACGGCTGATTGAGGAGTTTGACAAAGAACTTGAGCAGGATGAAGAAGTAACCAACCGTCAGCGCGCCAAAGCAAAGTGGACAAAACTTGAGGCAATTGTGGGGCACAGCGAGCGGGTAAAAAATCTTGCGCGGGATATTGTAACCCACTTTGAAAAACGGCAGCAGGTCTTTGACGGCAAAGGAATGATTGTAGCCATGAGCCGCCGGATTGCGGTTGATATATATAATGAAATCATCGCCCTCAGACCAGGGTGGCACCATGATGACCTGAACCGCGGTGTAATTAAGGTAGTAATGACCGCGAGCAGTTCTGATGGTCCGGAGATAGCAAAGCATCATACCACCAAACAGCAGAGGCGGGATTTATCAGAACGAATGAAAGACCCCGCTGATGAAATGAAGCTGGTGATTGTGCGTGATATGTGGCTGACCGGTTTTGATGCCCCCTGCCTGAACACCATGTATATAGACAAACCGATGCGGGGGCATAACCTGATGCAGGCAATTGCACGGGTGAATAGGGTCTTTAAGGATAAACCTGGCGGTCTGATTGTTGACTATCTCGGTATTGCCATTGACCTTAAAAAAGCACTCTCCTTTTACGGTGAGGCCGGAGGCAAAGGAGACCCGGCAGAAAACATCCAGCGGGCGTATGAGGTCTTCAGGGAAAAGATTGAAGTAATACGGCAGATGTTTAATGAATCAAGTGCAACCAAAGAGGATATACTGGTTGAAGAACCTGAAGCATATTATCCCGCAAGTGCGGGGTTTAATTACCGCAGATTTTTTGACGCAGAGCCGCAGGAAAAACTTTCCATAGTTCTTCAGGCGGAGGAACATATACTCGGGCTCAAGGATGGCAAGGAGCGGTTCATCCGTGAGGTAACGATGATGAGTCTGTCTCTTTCCTTATGTATCACCAGAGAAGAAGTGCAGCCGTTTTTAGCCGAAGCCGCATTTTTTCAGGCGGTTAAAGCACGGCTGGCAAAGTTTGATGCTCCGGCTGCAGGAGGTAAATCCAGTCTGCAGATTGAAACCGCCATCCGGCAGATTGTTGATGAAGCCCTCAGCAGTGATACCGTGGTTGATATCTTTGATGCTGCCGGAATTGATAAACCGGATATATCAGGTCTTGAAATTCTTTCAGATGAATTTCTTGAAGAAGTTGTGGGAATGCAGCATAAGAATCTGGCTATAGAACTCCTGAAAAAAATTCTTAATGACGAACTTAAAATCAGGTCGAAAACTAATCTGGTTAAAAGTAAAAAACTGCTTGAGATGCTTGAGACTGCAATTAAGAAATATCAGAATAATCTGCTCACCACGGCAGAGATTATCGAAGAACTGATCCGTATTGCAAAGCAGATTAAGGAAGATGACAAAGAAGGGGAACGCCTCGGGCTGAATACTGATGAAGTGGCATTTTATAATGCGCTTGAAGTGAATGACAGTGCAGTTCAGGTGCTGGGAGATGAGACCTTAAAAATTATTGCAAGGGAGATTGCCGACAAAGTCCGCGCTAATGCCACCATTGACTGGACCATCCGTGAAAGCGCGCGGGCTAAACTAATGGTTCTGGTCAGGCGCACCCTCACTAAATATGGCTACCCTCCTGACAAACAAAAACAGGCAATTGAAACCGTCCTTAAACAGGCGGAACTTCTGGCTGACAGCATAGCAGCGTAACAATGATCACGGATCAAACGGATTAAAGGATTTCGCGGAAACATTGTGGCCTTGCGCGGGTTTTGGTATCCGGTTAAATATGTAAAAATAAGCGATATTTTTTCTCGTTTTCCCCTTAATCTGTCAAAAATGTCAAAATAAGACCCTTGTCTGGGGGCTTATTTTGACAAAAATGTAAGAATAAGGGGATTTTTATAGTTTTTATAGGCTTATTTTGCACCGAATTACCATATTATTCCCAAACTCTTTGCGGCCTGGCGTCTTTGCGCGGTCTTTTCTGGATCTATTACATTCTCAAATCATGTAAAATATGGGTGAAAAATCTCAGGTTTCCCCCTTAATCTGCTAAAAATGTCAAAATAAGGCTGTATATTAGGGTCTTATTTTAACAAAAATGACAGAATAAACCCAAATGACAGCAAATTCTTATACTATTCCGACAGAAAAGATCATAGAGCGGCTGGTATCTGAAAACCCCTGGTGGAAGTCAAAATCCATTGATGACTCTCTGAACAGAATGAAAAGACGGCTCTACTTTGATCTGATCTTTCCGCAGATTAAGGATATTTCGCTGAGGAGAACTATTCTGCTTATGGGGCCGCGCCGCGTTGGCAAAACCGTGATGCTGTATCATGCCATCCAGGAATTGATAAAGAAAAACGCTGCGCCGGATTCCATTTTTTTTGTTGGGATTGATAACCCGCTTTACATCAATATGGGTCTTGAAGAACTTCTGCATCTGGCGGTAAAGGCCTCCGGCAGAGAGCGGATGGAAGGCAATTATGTATTTTTTGATGAGATTCAGTATCTGAAAGACTGGGAGCGTCATCTGAAAGTGCTGACTGACAGATATCCCAAAACGAAGTTCGTGGTATCCGGATCGGCTGCTGCTGCATTACGTTTACGAAGCACGGAAAGCGGAGCAGGGCGTTTTCATGATTTCATCCTGCCTCCACTTACCTTTCAGGAGTTTCTCTACCTGAGAGATATGGAACATCTGGTGCAGCCAACGGAGATCCTCTCTGAAGGGAAAAAGATTCCCTTTTATAAGAGCTTTGATATAAAGGCACTCAATGAGCAGTTCTTCAGATATATAAACTATGGCGGGTATCCTGAGATTCTCTTTGATACAACCGTACGCAATGATTTGCCGGAATACATTAAAAACGATATCATTGACAAGGTGCTCCTGCGGGACCTGCCCGGTATATATGGCATCAGGGATGTTCAGGAGTTAAACCGGTTCTTTACCTATCTTGCTTACAATACCGGAAAGGAATTTTCGCCCCAGACCATAGCAAAGGACAGCGGTCTGAAAACCGAGGTGATAAAAAGATATATAGAATATCTTGAAGCTGCATTTTTAATAAATGTGGTAACAAAGGTTGATGAGAATGCCCGTTACTTTAAGCGGATTACCGGATTTAAGGTATATTTAACCAATTCATCGCTTCGCACAGCTCTTTTTGCACCTGTTGCAGCATCTGATGATGAGTCGGGGAGTATGGTTGAAACTGCTATTTACTCCCAGTGGATGCACCGGGGGCACAGCCGTCTCCATTATGCAAAATGGAAAACCGGAAGAAAAGAGGGTGAGGTTGATATGGTTCAGCTTCATGCAGGAAAACTGAAGCCGGAATGGGCTCTTGAGATTAAATGGAGCAACCGTTATGTTGAAAAACCGCATGAGTTGAAGAGTCTCCTTTCATTCTGCAGTCAAAACAAACTCTCTGCGGCAACCATAACCACCATAGATAAGCAGACTCAGATTGTTCATGACGGGATTGAACTCAATTTCCTTCCTGCATCACTTTATGCGTATGCTGCCGGTGTTGACAGCTAAATAATCGGATAACAGGATTACACAGACTGCGCGTCACAAATTACACGAATGGAGACAAACTCTTTGAGACTTGGCTTCTTTGTGCGAGCTTTGCGGCACCGAAATCATGCAAAATAAGGGTAAAAAATCTCAGATTTCCCCCTTAATCTGCTAAAAATGTCAAAATAAGACCCATGCCATGGGGCTTATTTTGACAAAAATGTAAAAATAAGGGGGAATTGGGCTCTCTTACCCCCTTATTTCAACATGAATTGTATTAATTATACAGCTTTTTTTGTGCGCTGTCTTTTTGCGCGGGCATAGTAATCAGAGCCGTTCTTTCTCAGAAATGGATGTGAAGAAGCGGTTTTATTTGTATTTTAAAGCATAAACTTCAGAAAAGAAATTATCACTCACTACAGGATATAAACATGATAAAAAAATTACTATTCATTCTGATACTAGCAGCAGTAAAACTCTCTGCGCAATATACCACACCGAATACCGGCGTTAACTGGAATCTGGACAGCTTAAAACAATATGCCCCATCGGTGGTAACCGGCACATTTCCTGATTATACGGTTTCTGCAAATGTAATCATAGCAGCAAATGACCGGGTGATGGTGCTTCCCGGAACTAAAGTGACTTTTACCGCAACAACAGCAGGTTTTGAAGTAAACGGTACTCTTAAAGTTCTGGGCACGGTTAGTGACTCAGTATATCTTCGCTCACAAACGGAAGACTCACTCGGCGCCTGGGTCGGGCTTCTGTTCAACGACACCGCGGTTGATACTGCATGCGAAGTACATTATGCAAATATCATGTTTGCAACAAACGGCTTCCGTGCTATTAATGCATCGCCAAATCTTTATAACTCAACTTTATATAAAAACAGAGTTGGTGTACGTTTTACCGGTGCAAACTCAATTGTTTCCGGCAACCGGATTGAACGCAGTTTTGAGTATGGCATTATTATGACGCTTACCTCAAGTCCGCAGATACTCAATAATATCATTAAAGACAATAATACCCAGAACACATCCGCTAAGAATCAGGTGAGCATTGGTCTGCAGGGGAATAATTCCCCCGTGATAACAGGCAACACGATTTCAGGCGGCTGGAGCATCCGCACCGGCGGTATCAGTTTATGGGTAAGCGGATCCGGAGCGTTTTCAAATGCCGTAATTGAAAACAACACGATATTTAACAACAGTTTTGGCATCACTCTGTATGCAACCAGCGGCGGAGCGATAAACGCCCTGGTCAGAAACAATACGATATATAACAATAAGATCAATCCGGATGTAAACGTTTCCGGCAGCGGCATCAATGTAAACGGAACCACGCTTAATACGCCGGTTATTACGAAGAATACCATTTACGGAAACTGGTGGGGTATAACCATTCAGAACGGTACCACGGTTCAGGCAGGCCCTTCGCCGAACCTGGGCAATCTGACAAACGCTGATACTACCGATGACGGAAGAAATTATATATATAATAATATTCAGCCGACCGGAACCTTTGACCTGTTCAATAACTGCACAAATGATATTATGGCGCAGAACAATGACTGGGGAGTTTACGACTCCGCGGCTATTGACAGCCATATTTATCATAAAACTGACAATGCTAATCATGGTTCAGTATTCTTCATGCCGTTTTATGATCCTTCAACCATACCGGTTGAGCTGGTTTCTTTCGGATATACAAAAACCGCATCAGGACTCCGTGTCATCTGGTCAACGGCAACGGAAACCAATAACCGGGGATTTGAACTGCTGGCAACAATCAGAGGCGGGGAGGAAACACGTATTTTTATTGAAGGTGCCGGCACTTCCACAGAAACCCGGAATTATGAGGCAACCCTGCCGCTTGTTCAGTCAGGCACATATGCAATTTTTCTCCGGCAGGTTGATCTGGACGGAACGGTCAATTTGCTGAAAGAAACTGAAGCAGAGTTCACTCTGCAGACCGGCGGGTTTGCACTGCACGGGAATTATCCGAATCCGTTTAATCCTGAGACACAGATACGGTTTGAACTTGGAGAGAGAGCCCGGGTTACCCTGAAATTCTTTACGGTTTCAGGTGAACTTGCAGCGGAGCTGCAGCAGGGTGTGATGGAAGCCGGTGTATATACCGTTCCTTTTAATCCGGCGCAGTTCGGGCTTCCGACCGGAGTTTATTTCTGTGAACTGACCGCCGGCAGTTTCCGCGGAGTTCAGAAAATGGTCTATCTGAGATAATCAGATAATCCGGAGGAACCACCCCGTTCCGAATTTAAGCCAGAGCCCCGGAAATCTTTGATTTCCGGGGCGGTCTGGTAATCTCTATTTAATATAAATGTGCTACTTTTGCACTGTGAATTGTTAAACAAGGAAGAAGTTGTTAACCCGATTTTTTACCAGAACCGGATCGATCACGATCAACCTCTTTTCAGAGATTGGTCAGGTGTTTCAGTTATTGTTCGGCATCTTCAGGAGTTTTATCCATATCCCGAGGAGCAGAAAACTTGTTATCTACCAGATGGAACATATCGGAGTGAACTCCCTGCCTCTGGTGCTGATTATTGCGGTTTTTACCGGGGCGGTTGCTGCCTGGCAGGCGGCGTATCAGCTTAAGGGAATTGCACCTATCTCATTCCTCGGCGGTGCGACCAGCCGAGCTATTATCACGGAGCTTGCTCCGGTACTCACGGGAATTATCATTGCCGGCCGTGTTGGTGCATCCATTGCGGCGGAACTTGGTACTATGAAAGTAACCGAACAGATTGACGCTCTTGAAACCATGGCCATCAGTCCGGTCCGGTATCTTGCTATGCCCCGGTTTGTTGCCTCTGTTATAATGATGCCTCTTATTGCAATATTCGCGAATGTGATAGCAGTGGTGGGCGCCTATTTTGTGGCAGACTACTTCCTCGGTGTATCCCCTGCAGTCTTCTTTACCTCGGTCAAGCGTTATTTTAGTATGTACGATTTTATGTCGGGGTTAATCAAGACGGTATTTTTTGGCGGGGTCACATCTCTGATCGGATGCCACATCGGACTGAGGACGGACGGCGGTGCAGAAGGGGTAGGCCTTGCAACCATCCGTTCATTTGTGCTTTCCGCAGCGCTGATTCTTATTCTGGACTACGTCCTCTGGATGCTGATATTCTGACCGATATATATAACTTACACTGCGGTTTCGTTTAATAATTCCAGCAGCTTTTGTTTGTCTATCGGCTTTCCGATAAAATGGGTGCACCCTCCGCTAAGAAATTGTTCTTTTTCGTTGGGCATGGCAAATGCTGTGGTGGCTATAACGGGAACAGCTTCATATCCGGAAAGTGACCGTATCTGCTGCGCGGTTTCAAGACCGTTCAGCCCCCCTCCCAGATTGATATCCATCAGTACCGCCGAATAAAAATTTTCTGCTGCAGTCTGAATGGCGGTTTCACCGTCATGAACGATAGTCAGTTCGTATGAACCCTTGAGGAACCACTTCAGCACTTCCGCGTTTGATATATCGTTTTCAACAATCAGAATCTTTTTCATATATATCAGATTTTTTTTATGATGTCAGTGACCCGGTCAATTTCCTCACGGGTGTTGTAAAAATGGGGGGAAAAGCGGATCATCCCCTCCCGGAGGGAGCAGACAATATCTTCTTTTTTAAGTTCAGTGAAAATCAGTTTGGCTTTATCCGTTTTGAAGCTTACAATTCCGGAGCGGTGTTTGTCAGGAAAGGAGGCCGCTGGGAGTTTGTAACCTAAGCCGGTAAGCTGTTCAGTGAAATACGCGGTATTGGCAAGAATTTTTTCCTCGATGTACTTATGTCCAGCCTGCTCAAAAAGGGAAAGAGCTCCGGAAAGTCCTGCCACGCCAATAACGCTGAATGATCCGTTCTGGAAGGCATCCGCAGTTTTCTTCAGGACGAAATCGTAGTTCAGCAGCTCCCAGGTATTTTCAACGGACATCCATCCCACATATTTCGGCTGAAGCGTTTCCTGCAGTCGGTCGGATATATACACAAAAGCCAGCCCCATGAGTCCCATCATCCATTTCTGGGTACCGCAGGCCAGAAAGTCAATATGGCAGGCATGTACGTCCAGCTGAAGCGCCCCGACCCCCTGTATGCCGTCCACGCAGAAGATGATGTTGTTGCGGGAGCAATAGTCGCCTATCATCGCCAGATCAGCCCGGTACCCGCTCAGGAACTGAACATAGCTGATGGAGACCAGCCGGGTTTTTGGTGTTATGCTGCTGATAATATCCTCTGCTGATACAACGCCGTCTTTTGATTTTACGAAATCAACTTCAACCCCCTGGCTCCTGAGGTTCATGAAGGGATAGACATTTGAGGGGAATTCGATATCGTTAAGGATAATCCGGTCACCGTTTTTCCACTGAATACCCTGAGCCAGGATATTAAGCCCGTTCGAGGTATTATCCACAAACGCTATCCGGTCGGGGGTGGTATGTACCAGTGACGCGATATTTTCCTTAACTGCTGCGGTGGTCTGCATCACCTGCTCGTAATTTTCTATATCTGTTACGCTTCTCATTTTAAGGTAATCTTCCACACGGTCGGTAACCTCGGTGGAAAGGGGACTGATCGAAGCGTGGTTAAAATAGATTTTTCCGCTCTGCAGATAGGGGAAATATTTCCGGAAAATTTCTAAAGTATCAGGGTTTTGCATGTATAAAGAGTTAAAACTGTCCGGTGAATATAAACAGAAGAGGGAAATTTACCAGAGATTACCGGCTTTACCCTGTTTTTTACCCTTACAGGAAAACCGTTTTTTCACTTTGTGACGTAACCGCTTTCTTTTTTTGACCGGCATTTGATTTGTGAAATTGGGATACGTTTGTTTCAGAAAATTTGATTAATTTTCAATCTGTTCAAAAGACTGTTTCCGGAATGTATCCGGCGGTCAGTGTATTGTAGGAGTAGGAGTACATGAATTTACAAGAGAGGAAAAATCTCAAAAATATCGGATATCTGTTTCTGGCATTCGCCCATTTAACGGATTCCGAACTATCTGAAAAGGAACTGAATGCTATTCTGAAGCAACTGAGGAAATACGCGGAAGGTTTTTCAGAGGCAGAATTTGACCGTTTTCTTGAGGAAACCATGAGATGGTATAATGACACGGCAGACAGCCGTGTGGAAATGGTACAGATGATAGCCGGTAAAATCCATTATGAGGTGGAGGATGTTAATCTTAAGGAATCATTCCTGAAGGATCTTGTTGCCATTGCTAACGCCGATGATGACTTTATCGAAGCAGAAAAAAATCTGATTAATACCCTCAGCAATGCCTGGGGTCTTGATGTAAAACTTTAAACTGTGAGAGGATTATGACCCGTTTTGTGCTTCTTCTGTTCGTTGCTGTTTCATCTTTTACCTCATTTGCCCAGGATTTTGATTTTGACCTGAATACGGATGTAAAGTACCGTACTATTGAAGGGGTTGAGGGAGGAAATTTTCTTGATGTAAAAGTAGCCCCGGAGTTAACGCTCCCAGGGTTTTTCGGAACCAGGTTTGACCTGAATATCCCCTATAACCTCTCTACGAACGAAATCCGCAAAATTGATACTAAGTTCGGAAACTCATTCAAATATGCTTATATAGGAACGAATACTGCCTATATCATGGCCGGCGCTGTTGAGGGGTATTCTCAGGGCTACACCGGAATGATCGTAAATAATTATAATACCCGCCTTGATGAAAACAATATGAAGAGCGGTGCGTATGCCGGAATAAATGTGGAGGGTTTCAGCATAAATGCAATGACCAACAACATTGAAAATCCTGAAGTATTTACCGGTGCAATGGGAATTGATCTTCCGTTTTTAGCGAACTTTAAGCTTAATGTAAGCGGTGGATATGACGTAAACCCTGACAATAATAAAGACACCAAAGAATCAGCCGGCGCGTTTGCCGCGGAATTATATTCAGCACTTGAAATTGCGGATTACAACTATTTCTATGTTGTTGGGGGCATGGGGCAGATTCTTGGCAGAGGAAACGGTCAGCTCGGTCTGGTGGGAGCAAGATTCGGTACGGAAAGTTTTTTCTTTAACCTGAGCGGTTCTCTTATGCGTTTGGGCCCCGGCTTTGAATGGGGATTTTTTGATGCTTTTTATGAAAAGGACAGAAAAATAGGTTTCAACAAAGCGGATTCGCTGTTTGATAAGTATCCAAAATCCTCGGGAGGAACAAATTTTTATGCCAGCATCGGTTATAAAAATGAAGACCCCTCAGAAATGAAATTCGCGGTAGAGGGTTTCTATTTTACCAACTATGCCGGTATGGATCTGAATGAATTTAACGCTGCTGTATCACTCTACCTTCCGCGTACATTACTCGGTGAGGAAGGGGAACTGCTTTCCGCCCGGCTGCTGCTTAAAACAAAAGCTTTCCAGGATGTAACCGGACTGATTAATCAGCTTAAGCAGCCTGATACAAGAACGGTTATAACCCTTGATGCTCCGATTACGCTGCTGCCTAATGTTTACGGGCTGGGAGCACTTGCATTTGTGCTTAATTACAGCTGGAGCTTTACCTATGATAATGTTTCGCTTGGTTTTGTGCCGCAGAAGAATCTGCTTTACGGATTCCGGCTTATTTCAAATATTTAACAGAGCTTTACAGGATATATATGAAATTTGAGAGATCGGCAGGAATTCTTCTTCATCCGACGTCAGTACCAGGAAAATACGGTATCGGTGACCTTGGTCCCGAAATGTATAAGTTTATTGATTTTCTTAAAGATGCAGGGCAGTCACTCTGGCAGGTATTTCCTCTGGGGCCGACCGGCTATGGCGACAGTCCGTATCAGTGTTTTTCTGCATTCGCGGGGAATCCGCTTCTTATCAGTCCCGATCTGCTTATAAAGGACGGGTATCTCACGGAAGAAGATGTTGAGGATATACCTCCCCATAACCCTGTGGCCATAGATTTTGGGCAGATTATTGAACTGAAGAAAGTCTGGCTTTCAGTTGCCTATCAGCGGTTTACTGAAAACCCTGATCCGCATGATGCTGCTGAAATGAAAAAATTTGAGAAAAAACATAAAGAATGGCTTGATGATTTTGCTCTCTTTATGGCATGCAAAGAGTATCATGGCGGTGCGCTCTGGACTACCTGGGATACCGATATTGCTCTCAGAAAACCAAGCGCGGTAACCGCATGGAAGAAAAAACTTGCGGAAAGAATACGTTACCAGATATTTGTGCAATATATATTCCACAAGCAGTGGCATAATCTGAGAGAATACGCTCACTCACAGGGCATTAAAATCATCGGTGATCTCCCGATTTTTATCGCTTATGACAGCTCAGACCTTTGGGCGAATAAAGAACTTTTCTCCGTGGATGAAACCGGAAAACTGCTTACGGTTGCAGGTGTTCCTCCTGACTATTTTTCTCCTACAGGGCAGCTTTGGGGAAATCCGCTTTATAAATGGAAAGTGATGGAAAAAGACGGATTTAAATGGTGGAAGGACCGTATCAGGAATCTCCTTGAAATGGTTGATATCCTCCGTATAGATCACTTCCGCGGTTTTGATGCATACTGGGAAATCCCAGGAAATGCCCCGACTGCCGAAACCGGAAAATGGGTTAAAGCGCCGGGTAAAAAGTTTTTTGCGAGTGTTCTGAAAGAACTGGGTGATGTTCCCATTATGGCTGAAGATCTGGGAGTTATTACCCCTACAGTCGAGGATTTGCGCGATACGTTCGGCTTTCCCGGGATGAAAATTCTGCAGTTTGCTTTCGGTAAGGGGATGGAAGCAAAATTCCTGCCCCACAATTTCGACAAGAACTGCGTGGTATATACAGGTTCCCATGATAACGACACCACACGCGGATATTTTGAAGCAGCCCGGCACC
This sequence comes from Ignavibacteriales bacterium, assembly GCA_015709675.1. NCBI lineage: Bacteria > Pseudomonadati > Ignavibacteriota > Ignavibacteria > Ignavibacteriales > Ignavibacteriales bacterium. Next base: position 3,741,192 of record CP054182.1, on the reverse strand, counting down.
AGCATAACGAAAACGATATATATAAATCCGTTCAGAATTATCTGGACTACTATGGTGACGATATCTGTGTAAAGCTGATACGCCTGGCGTATGCCTCAGTAGCTGACACCGTGGTAATACCGATGCAGGATATCCTGAACCTTGGAACCGGAGCAAGAATGAACTTCCCAGGAAGGCCTGCAGGCAATTGGGGCTGGCGCTTTCAATGGGAGCAGATTGACCACCGGCTCGCTGACTATTACCGTTATTTGTCACATTTATACGAAAGAATTCCGGCCCGGAAAAAATCAAATTAACAAGGAGCAGCTCATGTCAAAGTTCTTTGATTTCCCGATTTTCAGAAAAATAGCTTCATCTTCACCTAAGAAAGCGAAAGATGATTTCGAGCGTACCCATCAGACTCAGCTGGCAAGCTGCGCCATACTGCTTGGCATGGCAAAATCTGATGATGACTTTTCAGAAGGGGAAAAAGCCCGGATTGTGCAGATACTGCAGAAAACCTTCAGTCTTGATGAATTTGAAGTTGAGGATCTGATACACCTTTCAGAACAGCAGATGACAGATGCTCACGGACTTGAAACATTTGCCAGATATATAAACGAGCATTATGATGTTGATGAAAAGTTTGAACTGGTGAAGGATATCTGGCGCGTGGTTTACAGTGACGAAGAACTGCATACCCATGAGCAGGAAATGGTCCGTAAGATCATGCTCCTGCTTAATCTGGATAACCGGATGATTGGGAATGCAAAGGAAGATGTAAGACGGGAGCTCGGGCTTCTGCTTTAATTCATTCTGAGCAGGGTATCGCGCCGTCCAATGAACATACCGATGCCGTCTGCCTGAACATTCCACTTGATATTATTCTGCGGCTGGCCGAACACCAGGTCTGAGGTTCTGTTTGAACCCTGTGAATAATAGTAGTCGTAAAAGGGGGCATCATAGATAAACATCCGCATACCGAGGTTCTGTGTTCCGATTGGTGAGGGAACCTGGCTGGTAGTTACCTTCATTTGTCCGTTATCACCCCGTTTCATTACTGCCGCAATGGAAGAATCTTCCTGTGTAACCGCACCGCTTATACTGAATGCAACCCAGGTAGCAGCATACACCTCATTCGCGAAAGGTGCGACTGCTGTTTCAACAAAATTTTTCGATTCTGCCCCGTTTATCTCTGTTTTAACAACCGGCTTGCTTATGATGCCTCTGTTGGGGATGGTAGTTTCTGCGGTTGCAAGTTTATCCTCCCACTGTACCAGAAGCTGATATGTTTCGCCTGCACGGATAATAAGCGTATCATTACGGTATAATCCGTTAATGGTATGACGGAGAGGAAAGAATGTGCCATTGTGGAGTATCACAGCAGCGGCATCGGTAACGTTCGCAAATCCCTGCGAAAACTGTGATGAGATGGGCATGGTGCGGCCTATATATATATTCGCGGCGGCTTTGCCGGGCTCAAGTATTCCGCGGATTACCAGGCGGAACTCAAAAGGGAACTCCTCTTCTTCAACGGAGTTTTCACATCCTGAAAAGAAGATAAATAATGGGAGCAGGACAAGTAAAAGATAAAATTTCTTCATCATCAGAACGTAAAATTAACTCCGAGCGTGGGCAGGAACGGGAACAGGGTGAACTGTTTCAGAACGGGAATTTTTGTCTTGCCGTCTGAGCTGAGTTTATAGCCGATATATTTTGAAAATGCGTTATAGCGGTTGTATGCATTATAAATGCTTAGTGAAAATTCCAGGTCACTCTCTTCCATACGGTAAATATAACGAGCTGAGATATCAAGTTTGTGGAATGGCGGCAGACGGTATCCGTCACGGTTTGAGTATTCAAAAAGAATATCAGGTTTGGCCGGGTTTACCCTTGTGAGCGAGAGCATGGAATACTGCCCTACGGGAAGCGAATATGCCTGCCCTGTGCTGTAGGTCCAGGTTGCGCCAAAGGAGAGATTCTCATTAAACGTATAGGAAGTAACAACGGATATATCATGCCGTCTGTCAAAACGGGGATAAAATGGTAAGCCGCGGTTCAGCCGGTCAAAGAACCGTTTGGTATAGGCAAGTGTATATCCGATCCATCCGGTGAACGCACCAAGCCGTTTGTTGATGAAAAACTCAACTCCGTATGCCTCGCCATATCCGGTGGTTATCTGATCTTCGAAGTCTGATTCATAGGCAAATGTTGCGTTATCCCGGTACTCATGCAGATTGGTCATCTTTTTATAATAACCTTCGATTGAGAAAAGATAACTTTTGTTATATGAAATTGCTTCAAAACCAAGTGAGCCCTGCACTGCTTTGGAAGGCCTTATTTTTGCCGTTGAAGGATACCAGACATCTGTGGGGAGAAATATATCGTTTCGTGCAAGTAGATGCAGATTCTGATGCGCTATGGAAAATGAAGACCGGAGCGTGAACCGGTCCAGGAAGAACCAGGTAACTGATGCGCGGGGCTCAAACTGCAGGAACTGACCATTCTGGAAGTAATACATCCTGAGACCGCCGTTCGCAGAAAGAAAGTCACCGATCTTTATTTCGTCCTGTGCGTAAATGGAGGCTTCAAAAGATTTAATGGATTTTCCGTAGCCATCCTTATACAGCAGTTCATCAATAAAATAATCGCTCGTGGTGGTTGAAAAATCATGATAGATAATTTCAGCGCCGGTTTTAATGGTGTGATTTTCTCCCAGAATAATCTGCATATCACGGAGCAGCCGGAGATCGGTGATTTCTGATCCTGTGTAAAAGTCAAGTGATATGGCAGTGGGGAATTTATCTTTTATCAGTGTAGAAAACTCATAGTTGGTGAGCATCAGTGATGTGTTAGTGAAGACTGATGCTGAATTAAACCGTGTCCAGGTAAGGTTGGTGGTTGCATTGCTCCAGTCAATACCAAAGTCAATATCGGTATTTGCGGGAGGGTTCGAAAGACGGTCTGCGCTGAAAAATCCCGATACAAATATCCGGTCAATATCGGATATATAGTAATTCACCTTGCCGTTAAAATCATAAAAGTTGTAGCGGGGAATATTATCTGCGTCAGGAAATGCAGAGAGAAGTTTGTCCAGAAACATCCGCCGTGCCGAGAAAATATAGGTGGAGGAGTCAGAAAGCGGGCCTTCTATGGTAACTCTGCCCGAAATCAGGTTGAGTCCTGCTGTTCCTACAAATTTTTCCCTGTTTCCTTCTCTCATGGTGACGTCAAGAACACTGGAAAGCCTTCCGCCGTATTCTGCCGGGAAGGCGCCTTTCATGAGTTTGATATCCTGCACAGCATCACCGTTAAAAGTGGAGGCAAAACCGCCAAGGTGAGAAGGATTATATACTGTCACACCATCAACCAGAGTGAGATTCTGGTCAGCCGACCCGCCCCGGACGTATATACCGGTCGCTATTTCTGACGCGGTCTTAACTCCGGGCAGAAGCTGCAATGCCCTGAAAATATCAGTTTCTCCTCCGAGGGAGGGGAGCGTTTTAACCATTTCGGGGGAGACGTCTATGGTACTGGTCGTGGTAGTGAAGTCAAGACGCTTTTTATCCTCAACCACAACCTCATCAAGCTGCACATCCTGCTTTCGCAGTTCAAAATTGTGCTTCGGAGAATGGTTGGTTCCGGTAAGAGAGATAACTTTCATCAGCGTTTCGTAACCGAGAGAGCTGATGAAAAAATAATACGTTCCGGATTGCAGGTTGAGGAAGGAGTAATAACCGAACTTGTTGGTTGCAGCTCCCCGGAGCGGAGCATCTGAGCGGGTACTGTCCTTATAAATCAGGACGTTGGCACCGATCAGCGGTTCGCCAGAACCGGCTTCAATAATCCTGCCGGAAACATCGTATGGTTTCTGCTGAGCCCCTGCCAGACTGAAGAGGAACAGGAAGAGAAAGGGAATTCGCCTTAGAGTCAAAATAGCTGTGTAATTTTATTCATTTCAGCCCTCAAAATAGAAAACTTTTTACAATTTACGGTAAGTGCTGCCGGCAGCAGGCATCGGTATTTGTGTATTCAGAGTGCACTTCGGATTATTAAAGCAAGACCGGATGCTGCCACGTAGGAAGTTCGTTAAATAGGCAACGATAAGGTCGGGTTTTAACCTGCTGATCATTGCGGATGACAGGAAATCACCTGTTTTTAAGTAATTCAAAAAAAGCCCTTCATCCCTTCCTAACAACCATTAATCATAAAATAATGATGAACATTTTGAAAATGTTCCTATTTTAGCGGTTCACATTTTATGATACAGGAGCCGTTTAATGGAAGTTAAACATGCCGATCTTTCTTCGCTAAAGATTGACAGGTCAAAAAAAACTTCAGGCGGAGGCGGATGGAAAATCTACATTATTTCAGCAGTCATTTTGCTGGCTGCGGTTATCGGATTTATAAATAAAGATTCGTTTTTTAATCCAGCCCCCGAAGTCACCACAGTTACACTTACTCAATATACACCTTCTCAAGTTTCTTCTGTTCTGAATGCAAGCGGATACGTCGTTGCCCAGAGAAAGGCAGCTGTTGCCTCCAAAGGAACCGGCCGTCTGGTTTTTCTTGGCGTGGTTGAAGGCGATAAAGTCACAAAAGATCAGATAATAGCCCGTCTTGAGGATTCCGATGTCATAGCGGCACTAAATGCAGCTAAAGCTGCACTCCTGCTGAGCGAAGCTGATTTAAAGGATGCGGAAAATCAGCTTAAACGTGAAAAAGAAATGCTGCAGAGCGGAGCTACTTCACAAATGTCCTTTGAAAACGCTGAGGCGCGCTATCTGAGAGTTCTTGCCAATATTGCTATTGCCAAAGCACAGATTGAGGCACAGGAAGTTAACCTTGAGAATACCCGCATCAGGGCACCTTTTAACGGCACCGTGCTGACTAAAAATGCTGATGTGGGGGAAATTGTGGCACCATTTGCCGCAAGTGCTTCATCCAGGGCAGCAGTGGTAACAATTGCTGATATGAGCTCACTTGAGGTTGAGACTGACGTTTCGGAATCCAATATATACCGGATAGAACCCGGGCAGCCGTGCGAAATAACCCTGGATGCCTATAGTGATATCCGCTATCAGGGTTATGTGACCAAAATTGTTCCGACAGCCGACAGAGCAAAGGCCACGGTACTGGTTAAAGTTGGTTTCAGAAATTATGATTCCCGAGTGCTGCCGGAAATGGGCGCTAAAGTTGCATTTCTTAATAAGGATGCCGAAGTGAGCGAACAGGCGAGCAAATCATATACGGTGCTTCCGGTTACCGCAGTAAGGGATCGTGACGGAAAAAAATATGTATATATCCTGGCCGGCGGTACGGCTGAAGAAAAAGAAATTACCACCGGAGAACTGGTTGGTTCATTTATCGAGGTTACCGGCGGGTTAGCTTCCGGGGAGCGCGTTATTAATAATCTGACAGATGCATTACAAGCCGGAAGTCCGGTAAAACAAAAAGGAGAATAAATGGATACGCTCATTCATGTGAACGCAGTCTCGAAAATGTATAAGCGTGATAAATTCGAAATTCCGGTACTGAACGATCTTTCGCTTCAGGTACCCGAAGGTAAATTTCTTGCGCTGATGGGCCCTTCAGGATCGGGAAAGACAACCCTGCTAAATCTGATAGCCGGGATTGACCGTCCTACCAAAGGGAGTATATCCGTCAAAGGAACGGAAATTACTTCTTTAAGCGAAACTGCACTGGCTAAATGGCGTGCAAACAGCGTTGGTTTTGTTTTTCAGTTCTATAATCTGATTCCCGTTCTCACCGCGTACGAAAATGTTGAACTTCCCCTTATCCTTACTCCTCTTTCAAAAGCGGAAAGGAAAAAGCATGTTGAAACAGCACTGCAGATTGTCGGGCTGGGGGATAGGATGGATCATTACCCGAAGCAGCTGTCAGGCGGTCAGGAACAAAGGGTGGCTATTGCAAGGGCTATAGTTACTGACCCTATTCTCATTGTCGCGGATGAGCCTACGGGAGATCTTGATAAACACTCAGCTGAGGAAATTCTCACACTGCTTGAAAGGCTGAATAAAGAATTCAAAAAGACCATCGTCATGGTGACGCACGATCCTCACGCTGCCGGAAAAGCAGATGAAGTGCTGCATCTTGATAAAGGCGAACTGGCATAAGGCGGTACCATGAAACTGATTAAACTAATGTTTAAAAATGCTTTCAGGCATAAGCTCCGTTCGTTTCTGACGATTGCCGGTATTGCTATTGCCGTGATTGCATTCGATATACTCCGGACTGTGGTGAACGCGTGGGATGCCGGAATTGAGGCAACGGCTGCAAACCGTCTGATAACACGGCAGGCAGTTTCCTTTATCTTTCCGCTCCCATACTCATACCGCGAGAGGATAAAAAATGTTGAAGGAGTGGAACAGGTCACTTTCGCGAACTGGTTCGGAGGTGTTTATAAAGATAAAAGCAATTTCTTCGGGCGGCTGGCAGTGGAAGCTGAAACCGCTTTTGATATCTACTCTGAATATGTTGTGCCCCCTGATCAGCTTGAGGCCTTTAAGCGGGAGCGGAACAGCTGCGTGGTAGGTTCTGATCTGGTGAAACTTTATGGATTTAAACTCGGAGACATTATCCGGCTGGAGGGGGATATATATCCCGGCACATGGGATTTTGTCGTGCGGGGAATATATACTCCAAACATAAAAAACGGTGATGCTACCCAGATGTTCTTCCACTGGGAGTATGTTGATGAGCGGATGAAGCAGGAGTCACCTTTCAGGGCAGGTGAAGTAGGGTGGTACATCATCCGGATATCAGACCCGAACCGCTCAGGTGAGATTTCCGCTAAAATTGATGAGCTATTTAAGAATTCAAGCGCTGAAACCAAGACCGAATCGGAAAGGGCATTTGCTCAGGGATTCATGTCTTCGGTAAGCTCAATCCTTACAGCTATGAATGTACTCTCATGGGTTATTATCGGTATCATAATGCTGGTGCTTGCCAACACGATGATTATGGCATCACGCGAGAGAACGAAGGAGTATGCGGTAATGAAAGTGCTCGGCTTTGCAGGCAAACATCTTTCATGGCTGATAATAGGGGAGTCTATGGTAATTGCTTTTACCGGCGGAGTGGTTGGCATACTGCTGTCATTCCCCATTGTGCAGGGAATAGGGGAAGCAATCCCGAAGAATATCTTCCCGGTCTTTAATCTTGAGTACCATATCTTGGTATATGCGTTTGTTGCCGCGCTCCTGGTCGGAGTGATATCATCTGTGTTTCCCATCATTAAAGCTCTCCGTACTCCGATCGTAGAGGGCTTCAGGCATATAGGATAGAGGAGGATATATGATACCAATAAAATACAGCATCCGGAATTTTGCAACCAGAAAACTGACAACCGGCGTTACGGTTGCAGGCATCGCTCTGGTGGTGTTTGTGTTCGCCGCTGTGCTGATGATGGCATACGGAATAAAGAAAACCCTCGCCCAGACCGGTTCACCTGACAATGTGAAGGTGGTACGGAAAGCATCAAATGGAGAAATATCAAGCATCGTCACTGGTGATATAGCAAATATCATCCTTACCCTGCCATATCCTAAAAAGAATGCTCAGGGTAAACCTGTTGCATCGCTGGAACCCGTGGTGATCATCAACCTTGACAAAAAGGAAGGAGGACTGAGCAATATAACCGTGCGCGGTGTCTCTCCCGAAGTTAAGGAACTAAGGCCGCAGGTAGTTATTTCGGAAGGAAGATACTTTGAGCCGGGCTCCCGCGAGCTTATTGTGGGCAGATCTATCAATGAACGGTTTGCGAATACCAAAATAGGCGATAAAATTAAATTTGCCGGAGACTTCTGGACCGTGGTCGGTATATACGATACCGATGGAAGCGGATTTGATTCCGAAATCTGGGGTGACGGTCTTCAGATGCTTGATGCATTTAACAGGCCGGCTGCATTTTCTTCCGTTACTTTTAAGGTTGATGATGCATCCATACTTCCGACTATCCGCGGGGTCTTTGAGAATGACAAACGACTGAATCAGTTTGAAGTAAAGATCGAAACTGATTACTACGCAGAGCAGTCAGAAGGGCTTGCTATGTTCATCCAGATACTCGGTATATTTATTACGGTGGTCTTTTCGCTCGGCTCCATCATCGGTGCCGCAATTACCATGTATGCATCCGTTGCGAACAGAACGGTTGAGATCGGGACACTCCGCGCTCTCGGATTCAAGAGGAGAAGTGTGCTGACCGCATTCCTGATTGAATCCCTCTTTATTGCATTCGTAGGCGGAATAATCGGAGTTGCGCTTGCATCGCTGCTGCAGTTCTTCTCAATTTCCACACTCAACTTCCAGTCATTTTCTGAACTGGAATTTAAGTTTGCGCTGTCACCAGATATTGTGATTATTTCAGTCATATTCTCGCTGGTGATGGGTATAGTGGGAGGATTTCTTCCTGCAGTCCGCGCAGCCCGCCTGAATATCGTTAATGCGTTACGAGGAAGTTAGAGTAATTAGTAATTCGCAGGTAGTAATTAGTAATGAAAAAGTGCTGAAGAAGAAATACTAACATTCCTTTATAGAAAAACCAAAACATTGGACAACCATTTCTCTGACCCCCCCCCAGGGTCAGAGAAAGAGTATGAAATTTAGCTGGACCCGGTTTTAAATGAAATTCACACCAATTCCAACTCCCCCTCTGTCACTCATTGAACAATGATTTCTGCAGCAGCATCTGGCTGTTTGCATAAAAAGGTGCGTCAGTTTTACCCATAATCGCTGCAGGCAATGAGTTTATTTCGGAGATATTATCTATCGGAGTCAGGATCGTCTTTGCTCCATTTTCCGAAAGTATGGAAAATTTATCCGGAAATTCATGTGACCGCTCAATAGCTCCGCCAACAGAGATGTTGCCCAATACTGCCATTGCCGGCTTCAGATTTTTCTTATAAATAGCTGAGATAATAGCTACATAGACTGCGCTTCCTATACCGCCGCTGACCGATGCACCCGCAAGACGGCTGATTTGTATATTCAGATCGAACTGTGAAAGTGAATGCTGGTCATTCAAAATTTTCTTTTCGTTTGCCCTCAGATAGTTGTACGTATTCCTGATGTTCTCTTTCACCTCGGTTGAATTGGTTCCGGTTACTGTATATTTACCGCTGCCTTTGATGGCAACAACCTCAATTTTTACCAGTGCAGTTGTTGAACCGTCGCTTGTTGCTGAATAACATACACCCGGAGGCAGCGGGTTGCTTTCGATTAGGGAAGAACCCCGTTCTTCTGGCAATCCGATATATTTTTCCTCCTGTGTTTCTTTATCCACATAGCTGAAATTAGTATCCCAAAACTCCACACCTCCGATTCGTTTTAGCTGTTCTTTTACCCGCCGGCGCATTTCCATTGCGGTTTCAAGATATGCGTGAATATCTTCTTTCGTGTAGTTACCGTCCGGGTGAAGCAGCTTGATGAAGCCGGATACAATTTTTCTTACAGACTTGGAATCCCGCTGTTTTAAATGAGAACCAAGCGTAAAATATTTATCAATTACTTCAAAGTGGGTGGTTTTCCTCTGAGATTTTAGCACCTCGGAGAAGAAGTCCGTACTGAAACCAAAATGTGTGGTAAAGTTAGAGGGGCTAAACTTCGATATCTCCCACCCCGGAAGGAAGAGATGAACTCTGTCTAAAAATGCAGTGTCATAATTAACTTCTTCTGACAGGGGGCTAAACAGATGTGAAGTTTGCAGGACAGTTTCAACCGGCTGATTGATGTTTCCGTTTAAGATGACTGAAGCAGAACCAGTTATCTCACCCCCTTTTGCCCGTGAGAATGAGCCGGACTCCATATAGTCTTTCATGAGAGGAATTGCATCGCGGTCTTTAAACAGACGGTCAGTACTTTCATCAAAGCAGATTGCATCCCACAGCCCTACAGCGCCAACCTTGCCGGTGGAGTTATTCACAAAAAGCTGGGCCACGGTACCCTGCCCCCCTGAAATCAGTATTGCATAAGGAGTGATTTCCTTATAAATATATGATTTTCCTGAAGAGCGCGGACCAAGTTCAACCATATTGAAATTTGCCTCAACAAGGGGAATCAGGCGGCAGAGCAGCAGATTTTGCTTCCTCTCATCAAGCCCTTCACTTTCCGGTTCGTAACCCGCGCTGCGGAGCAGAAGAGTTCGCCATTCCGCGGTGGTAAATTCTTTTCTTTTTTCTGCAATGGTATTGTTGTTGAATGCTGAAAGCTGAATTGGTTGTATGCCCCGCACAACAAAAGGATATACCACTGATCCGTCTGTGATCATCGGATCGTATTCCATATCAATTATTGCCCAAATACCGCCAAGCAGAAGCTTTTCGTGGCTCTTAACCAGATCATCGCTGATGTTTGCGTTTTTGATGTTGCTGTTGCTTATTCTTGCCCAGTAACGGTCTTTTTTTGCTTCAAGTTCTACGGAAATTTTATCAATAATTTTATACCTGCCGCTCTCCCTGATTTTTGACTGTATCAGCGTGCTCTCTTCAGGATTCACATAATGCTTTCGCAGCACCCCTTTTACATTTTCAATTCCCTCACTTAGTTTTTGTTCATCTTCGGTGCTGCAGGAATTAGCCAGCAGATACTCAAGGACAAAAGCGGGAACATTAGCGCCCCCTTTTATAATACCCACGATATCTTTTTTTACTACAAAGCCCCTGAAGTGTTCGAGCGCTTTTTTATCAAGTTCATCCAATATGATCATAAATATATCCTCCTATAAAAGACCGTCTAAGTCTCTTGCGTTTGATTTTGAAACCTTTACTGAATCCAGATGCTCTTTCGTTTCCGCGTCAGTCAGAACGGCATTGATAGTGCTGCTGCCGCCAAACGAAAATTCAGCAGAAGCGGAACTACCCGCTTCAATAGCAATGAGTGCGCTGGTGCTCTGCAGAATATTCTGCGCATAGAGCAATAGCTGCACTTTTCTTGAAGAACTAAAAAGATCAGCCCTGCCCCGGTCAGCGGTAAGTTTTACCACAAAGTATTCTCCGGTTACTGCAGCCAGATCTTTTTTATTAATGATGCTTACTTTCAGCCCTGCAGCTGCAGAACCGGAGCGGCTGAAAACAAAATTTGGAATGATAATCTCCTGCGGCGTCAGTCCGCCGTGGGCAAAACCATATACACCCTTTGACTTAAAAGGCCGGTGATTTTTTGCTGCATATACATACCGGTAGCCATCATGCGGCCGTTCAAACTGAATCCAGTCATTTCTGTTTTGTTTTTCCGCGGTGCGCAGAAACCTTTCATGCACCTCTTTTTTCCCTTCTGCGGCAGGGTCAAGTTTATCAGCTTCAGTAAGAAGCCCGGTAAGCACAAAACCGTGATCAGTAACCAGATGCACTTCATGAAAATTCATTTTAAGCAGCAGAAGAATTTTTTCGGTGATTACTTTTTCGAATTCCCTGAAGAGTTTCAGCACTCCCTGCTGCAGCTTTTCTCCCGCGTCATCAATATCTTTGTAAGTCAGCACCAGATTGTCTCCGGTTACCCCTTCATGCAGTTCTTCAAGGTCAAGGAAGGCAATCTCCTTTCCTGATTGTGCCAGAAGCTGTTTTTCCCGTTCAGCATGAATCATAAACTCCTCTCCGCTTTCTGAATAGAGCGCGCTCATATTGTGTTCGGTTATGGAGGGAATTCCTGCAATCATAATGTTTTTAACAATTCGGCAGTTTGACTCCATACCGGCGGCAATGCTCTCTGCAATCTCGTAACGGAGCCCGTCGCAGACGATTACTGCTATTCTTCCTTTTGAGCTTCTGAACAGCCGGGGCAGATGTCCGCTCTGGTCCTCTTTGTAGCTGCTGCTGAAATCATACCAGTGTTCAAGCAGTTCTGCCAGCCTGCTTTCATAGTGTTCCTGCAAAGGTCTCAGGATATCTTCTTCCTGTATAAACTCAGCATAGAGATTTCTGACTGCCCGGTCAAGTTTATGGAAATGAGTCTTGTAAAAATCTATGACTTTACCAAAAGAGTTGCAGGCACCAAGCGGCTCCGTGTTGAATTCTGCCAGAGTCTGTATATCTTTCCACCAGGACGGAATAAACCTGAGCGATTTTCTGTTCCTGATCCGCGGAGCTGCTTTCCGGAGTTTTTCAGTGATATAACTCTTATCCCTGAAATGTAAGGCGATATCTTTAAGCTGCATCCGGTCAATCGCCTCAAAGCAATGATCAGGGTGTGCTTCCCAGAAATCTGTTATGCTGCTTATTTCATGTGCTGCCCTGTATTCTTCAAGCCGGCTGTAATAAGTATTGCTGTCAGCCCATGCATAATAAACCTCGAGCAGAACACCACTGAGGGTATTGCTCATGAGGCCGGAAAAAATCTTCTGCGTAATCTCAGCAGCAAGCGTTTTCGGGGGGATGGTTCTTACCGGCTGCTCAAGCAGTTCAAAAAGTTTTACTTCAAAAAGGAGGTAAACATCCGGGTCCTTTTCGTTTTTATATTCCTCCGGGCCGTTCAAAAAGGGGAGAAGTTCTTTCTGAATATCAATAATCTGTTCTATGCCGAGCAGAATTTTTTTCCACCAGCCGCTCTCTTTGCCAATGCTTTCCTTTGCCGCGGTGATCAGCAGAGGGCTTTCAAGCTGAATCTGAATGCCGGTGAGGGCAAATAGTTTTTTTCTGATCCATTCCGCCGGTGAACTCAGGTTAATCATTCCATGAGTAAAACAGTAATCATAGAGAAAACTGAGTTCATTAAGGGGCCGCGCCGCGTAAAACACTACTTTATCTGTTTTATGAGCGCTTTCGGCTTTGAAACGGAGAAAGAACTCTTCCCTCACCTGCTGCCAGTGTTCGGAGTTTTCCTTACCGGTTTTAAGCAGCGTATATCCCTTCCGCTCAAGCAGGGGAATCAGAAAATTGCACTGCCCGGAAGGGTCAAGTATAACCACTCTGCCCCGCGATTCAAGCAGTTTGTCAAGTTCTTCAGTAATCCATATATCAATCATTGGTTAACTTTTTCTTTTTGATCAAAGTAAACAGATACTGCGTTTTGCATAATCACCAGTCTGCGTTCAGATATTTTTCAAGCTGCGAGTTTTTACCCCCCGATTTTAGAACTTCAGCGCGGAGCATTCCCTTCTTCTGCAGAGGCGCTATATTCTTCCCTACACCGTCATCAAGTTTCGGATCATAACCCTCAGCTATCAGTTCGTCAAGTTTTTTTGTGAACATGTCAATTTCCTGAAGCTGGTATCTGATGGTTTCCAATTCCTGCTGCCCCTGCGCGGTGTTAACTCCCGCAAGCTGCGCGAGCCGGTATCCTAAATTCTGAACACGGTTGTTTATATATTTTGATTTCAGTTTAAATAAGCTGTCGCGGTTCCATTTATAAATCAGTATATATACTTCAAATCCCTGATGAGGGCCGCTGCTCAGATGCCAGATAAAGGGAGTTTTGGGCAGATACATAAACAGGTTAAGGTGATTGCTGAGATCCTTAAAGAAGTGATGCTCAAGATATTCATTAACCGTCCTGCCAAGCAGACCGTCAAGCTGCATATACTGCGCCGGGGTAAAGCCCTGCTGCAGGCAGTAATCCTCAAGCCGTTTACTCAGTGCATCTTCACCGGGGAGCCCTACCAGGGGTATGATGCCGTCATCATCCTGCTGAAGCAGGGTGCGTATGCTGTCAGCAAGAAACTCCAGTGCTATCTCTGCTGCCCGTGCCTTTGGCAGTATGTTGGCTTCCTTAAACCAGTACCACACATTAATCGGGTTCACCTGATGCCGTATGCAGAACTCCTCAAGATCATTATTGCTCTGGTAGAGTGTTTCAAACCCCTCCTTAATTTCTCTAACCGTATTCTCTTCAAAAGATGCTAAAGGAAGTTGTTTTATATAATCAACTACCTCAGGTCGCGGGTCAATAATCTGGGTGAGAAACTCACTACGGGCTTCTTCAAAAACGGGGAGCGAGCCAACGGATTTCCCCATCTTTGCTTCTACTTGTTCTTTATCTTCAAAACTGAGATTGTAAACGTTAAAAACAAGTTCGTTGATAATAGCTTCATTAATAATTACCCTGCTAATAAGTGAGTTATTACTTGTAAGATAATCAATCATACGATGGGTTAAAGTTGAGGCTTGAAATGATAGGAGAGGTGATTCTAAGTAGTTTACTTCAATTAAGTCGTAGGAGTATAATTTTTGCTTAAATAACACATTCTCTTTGGCAATAGACGTAATAATTTGTTCCAACTGATTTGGCGGTAATATAAAAGGAATTCTTTCTAGATCTCCTTTTTGTATATTAACTGTTGGATTCAGGCAATCAACAATATAACTAGCTAATGAAGAATTCAAGAAGGCAAGCAAGTAAAATGTTGAGGTGGATCGTGATGTATTAAAAATGCAAGCACCACCTTTATCAAACGCATATTTGGGCTCAATATATCTAAAACTAGCACCCTTAGATCCTGATGCTGAATAAGTGACTCCCTCCAAAAAATAGAATCTTTTATTGTCAGTAGTCGCCAAATCGGCACCATCATTCTTGAAATTTACAAGAATCCATGAATTCCCATACCATCTACAAAAGGGTCCTCCTTTTTGATACGGTACCCACTTTTTATTATCATGAGGATAGTATGTCGAAATTTTCTGCTTATCTATCTCCCAGTAAAATCTTAAAAACCTATCATTATCTCCTGTCATTAAGCCAGTAGCGACTTTATTAATTTGACCAAGTACTTTCCCCTTAAACTTCTCCCTAAACCCATCACTAATCCAATAAATAAAAGGCCAGCCGTCAATGATTTTGAGTTTTTCCTGAGGCAGAGTAAAGTTATGTTTATTGGGGCGATTGGCAAGAAGGTCATTATACGCCTGACTAAACGCCTCATATCTTCGGCCTTCATATATATCATTCAGTTTAATAAACTGAACTGACTTTTCACTCTTTGCTTTATCAAGAATATACATTGCAGAGTCAACCCGCGCAGAAGGGTGAAACATCCCCAAATAACCCCATTCAACGAATAATTGAATTTTCAGTTTTTCAATTATGAATTTTCTTACTTCCTCAAAAGTTTTTATATACATAAAAGTTGGAGGGTGAACCAAAGCAACTTTGGCTTTATCACCTGCTAATTCGTACGATCTTTTAATAAATGCAGCATACAGATTAGAATTAAATTTATAAGGCTTTTTGTAGTTTGTTTCAATAAACTCTTTTAAGTCCTTTCCAAAATCAGCGCTGTCGGTATAGGGAGGGTTTGCAACTGCGACATCATATTTCTGCGTAATAATCTGCAGAAAGGTAAGTGCATCCTGTGTTTTGGTGTTAAGGAAAGTAAGGCCCTGTTTTTTGGAATGCTCCTCCACTGCTTTCTGAAGCCCGGAAAAGAAATTTTGCCGGAATTGTTCATAATCAGCGAGAGTGGCTTCTGAGTAGAGACTGATCTGAATGCTCTCAAACTGGCTTACAAGCACGCTCATATGGCCTGCAAATTTTTCCTCAAGGCGCAGCAGTGAACCGAATTTATATGCCTGCTGCAGGTCTTTCCAGATATCAATAATAATTTTTTCAGCCCAGCGGTCTATCTGACCATTTGTTTCAAAGAGGTGTTTAACCTCCTGATACGGGGGGAGAAAAAAGTCTGAGCTGACGATGTTAAAATGTTCGATTTTAACAGAGCGTTTCTTCCGTTTTGCCTTAATATATAAACCAAGCTGGGCAAGCTGCACGGCCCGGTCATCAAGGTCAATACCATGCAGGTTATTGGTAATAATCAGTTCCGGGATATCAGCAATTGCATACGGAGCCCCGTACTCTTCAATCTGGTCAAGATAAAGATCGTAAAAAAGATCAAAGCCGTAGAGCAGAAAATTTCCTGAGCCGTTTGCCGGGTCAATCATACGCAGCTCATGCAGCGGTTTTGGTTCGCGCACCCTTGAGGCAGGGGCACCGGCTATTTTGTATTTATCTTTTATTTTGCTTTCGGGATACATTTCCAGATAGAGCTTGCCGAGACTGTTATCCACCAGGAACTGCACCACCCACCGGGGAGTATATACCTGACTCTGAATGCTCACCTTGTTAAATTCGGTTTTCTGCCCGCTTGCTTTGTGCGCGGCTTTTTTGTAGTTGTTATAACTTTCGTAAAGCCAGCCGAGTATATCATCGCTCTTCCAGATACCGGGTTCAACCTGAGGGTCTGTTTCAATGCTGTTATACGCGGTAATAATCCCCTGCATTTCAAGCGGGGCAGGCAGCAGGTGATAGGGATGAGCGGGGCTGAAAAGGGGTATATCTCCTGCCAGTCTGTTTAGCTGTTCTTCAAGAAAGGGGATAAGCCCTTCTGCTTCATGGCTCCGGGCTTCCGGGTTTTGCTCAAGCCAGGCAAGATGCGCAAACGACCTGCCCCCGTGGCTTTCCCTCCTGGTAACGATCTCCGGATGCAGGGTATGCGCCTCCATAACTTTTAGGGCGGCAAGGCGGTTAAACAGAGTAAAGGTAAGTTCTTCCACAAGTTTTTCGTAAGCTTCTGCTGTGGTACCGGTTTCCGCGGTAAAAACCTTATGGATGGAATCCATTCTCTCCCGCTCCCGGTGGTATTGCAATGGTATGGAGCTGATCTGGTCAGAATTTTTTTCGTGAATACCCATTCTGCCGAGCCGGTTTCTAAATGCCCGGTCAATTAACTGCCGTATATGTTCTGCGTGTTCTGAGAGTTTCATACTATGTTTACAATAATCGGGTTGCTAAAAATATCTTACCCTTCTGAGTAATGAGGTATTTATTATCAGGGTCAGTAGGTTTTTCCGGAATGGTAAACGCAATAAGCCCTGTATCTTTTAATGGCCTGAGATAGTTATCTCTGAATTTTTTTGCGTTTTTATAATCGAATGCCGCTAATAAATCAGCCATTTTAACCGGAGCGGTGCATAAGCTGAGGATGGAAATCAGATACCAGTTTTTCTTTTTAAGAAGCTGGGTACCTTTTTCATGCCAGCCAGGTATCTTTTTGAGGTCATCTTCGGCAAAAAGTTGTTTTTCAGCCCAATTAAGTGGGGCCAGCCCGGTACCTGCTTTGTGCCAGCCCGGTACCAAATGTATGAGTGCTTCTTCCCAGGTTCGGTTCCAGAATTCTGATGGCAATTCAACCTGCTTAAGCCCTTCCCACCGGGCAGGCGGAAGATCGGTCTTCAGATCAAGCCAGCGAATAAACTCGGCGGTATATTTTGCCAGTGAAACAAAGCGGAGAGGCAGAATAACCCTGAAGATATCATCATCAATAAACACAGGATGGGCCCCTTTAACATACTGGGGAAGATATTTATTGGTATTTCTGATACCGGAACCGATCTCATCAGTCCAGCCGAAAGCTGTAAAGAATTTTCTGATATTCGGATTTTTAGGATATGGGTTAAAACCATTGGGGTCAATCACACCATGAAGGTGGGGTTTGTTTGGATTGGTTATAACTACTTCCTGCTCTGTGATAAGTAATTCCGTTGAAAGAGCGCTGGTATATTCTCTGTGAACAACAGCGTTGCCAATAACTTCTCTGAAAATCCTATCTCTCAGATCTACGCGCTGATCCCCTTCGAGGAAAAACATTTCAGGCAGATGTTTACTGATAAATTTTTTTAATTCCAGATAGGTATCAATCAGATTGGTCCGGAGCGGCGGGATGATCCGGTCATCATAGTGGTCTTTATTTTGCTTTCTGACCAGCCCTTCGGTTTTATAAGCCGGAAGAATGCTTTGAATGGTCTCATTTTTTCCAAAAATCAGGGCTGCTGCCAGGGTCAGTCCTTCCTGCCCGGACTGAAAGTCCCTTCGCCATAAAATAGCTTCGCGCAGGAGTTCTTCCTTTGACCGGAAAAGCCAGGGATGATCGGACTTGTTATTTCTGATCAGGGTAAATGCTTTTTCAAATAACGCATCGTCAAGGTCATCCATACTCAGATGTGGATAAATAATGCCTTCAGTAAAAAAATTTCTTTTCCTGATATAGATATCGCTGAGGCGGTGCTGATCATGAGTTATATCCAGATCACTTTCAAAATGTCTGACGAAAATTCTTCCCGAATGATTATGAATCTGACTGCTTGCAGGTATATGCAGAATGATTATCCGGCCCTGAGGATGAGTAACAAGAAGGGGCTCCACAAAGAGAGGAGGATCTATGCAGTCTCTGGAATTTAGTGAGGTGATAATATTTTTGATCAGTGAAAATTCAGCACCGGAGGATATACCGGTAATGCTTCCGTTATCAGTAACGCCCAGCAGTATGGTACCTCCGTCCGTATTTGAAAAACTCACAACGGTTTCATAGAGTGATGAAGGAACGGAATTATTTGCTTCCTTAAATTCGATACGGTTTCCTTCACCGGAATTTATCAGATACTGTAACTGGGAAATTTCCATATTCAGGAATTAATTTCCACTTCATCATTATCGGAGGCACCGGCAATTTTATGCAATTCTCCTTGCAGCCAGTTCCGGTAATCAGATACTTTCATGCTGCCGGAAGGTACCCTGATCCTGAATTTTTTTACCGCAGGTGCGGTCTGATTGCCGGCAGCGGGTTCAGGCAGTTTTTCTCTCACAAGACCTGCTCTGATAATTTCAGCTTCGGTTTTTTTACCGGGGAGCAATTCAATAAATGAGAGGACCTCAGAATAAGTGAACCTGCTCTGCTGGTCTTTTACATCAAAACCAAGAGAAACAGCGGGGTTTTTTCTGTGCTGAGCAAACCGGGCAAGAGCTTCGGCTTTTTCCTTTGCACTGCTGTTCAGTCCGTCAGGAAGTGAGTGTATCTCTGCAATCAGATTTTCAGCAACGGCCGCCAGTTGTGAATACCCGTCAGCGCAGGTTTTCATTGCCCCGCTGAAAATGCGGTGATACTCATCTTTTATTTTTTGTGCTGCCTGCTGCAATTGTGCAAAGTTTGCTACAACGTCGCCGCTAAGCAGTAAGGCAAATTCACTCAGCTGCTTTTGTATATCCGGACTTGCAGCCGCTGATTTTGTCAGTTCATCATTTACTGCATCCGCAAATAGTTTCCACTCATGCACTTTGGGGAAGCGGTCTGCAACGAATTTGTCAGTTTTTTCAATTTCACTGACCGCTGCTGAGAATTCATCTTTTATCTTAAGAAATTCTTCTGCTTTATCAATATAATTTGCCTCACTCACCGCGCCGGCAAGTCCGCCAAGAAAGCTGCCGCTTTTTACTGCCGCGGGGAAAAGTCTTCCGAACTCCTTTACATTCTTGCCAAGCACATCTGTTCTGTCGGCTAATTTTACTGATATATCACGAATGGTGTTAACCAGATCAAAGTCACTGGTATTATAATCAATATGCCGGTCCGTATAGAACTCGGGGTTAAGATTCATGATAGTTTCAGCCAGTTCCTGCTTCTGTGCAAGGGAAAGTGATTTGGAAACTGCCTTAAAAGATGCTTTTCTGAATTCCCTGGCTGAGGAGAATATATCAGCCGTACCGTTATCTCTCCAGGAAAATTTATCTGTTCCGTTATGGCGTGCAATAATCTTTCCGCCGCGCATCAGCGCTGCAACCGATGAGATAACGGTTCCGAATGTATATCCTGCCGGCGGTTTTTCAAGTTCTGTTTCGAGAGCAACACCGTCAACAAAAGTATTCCTGATCTTGAAAATAATTTCCTCAGTAACTTTCAGATTTGCGCCGGTAAAGCTCCCCTGGGCGTCAAAAAAGAGGAAGTCGCTTCCGTTAAAATACTGATGTAGCCGTGAGTTATTCGTTTCCTTAATAACTGAAGCAGCTATGGTGTCATTTAGCTGTGAAGACAGCCGTTTGCTGTAAACATTACCGATCATCTGCTTTTGCTGTTTCTGCAGCTCACTCAGGCAGGCAGAGGGGGTAATTTCTGTCAGATTATACATATAGATGATGGTGGAGTTTTGAAGGGCGGCATTCACCAGATCAGTAACCCGTCTGAGTTTTTCCTCCTTAGCTGCTGAAAAGCTCATCAGGATTCTCCCTTCTTCTGACTGAGGGTTGCTGTATTTTTGTTCGAGATAGCTGATTCGTTCAGCTTCATCAATCAGGCGGTCAATTTCTCTGAATGAGGCGTTATCAGGTACCAGCCAGAGCAGGTCTTTATCGTTCTGGTGCCGTGCCCTGAGAGCGGAAATATCTGCGGAGCGGTCATCTGAAAAATTGTAAATACTTTTTATTTTGACCTGAAGATACTTCTGTTTTGCCGGGGTAAGTTCATCGTCATTATCAGTGGTTATATAAAAATCATACTGCAGGCCGTTGTCAGAAACGCGGGCTGATGATTTAACCATTTCCGAAGATTTATATGCCGTGGTAAGCTGCTTTTTCTTGGCAAAGCTTTGTACAGTAAACCCGTTCATCTCATCAAGGAGCCGTTGTTCAATGTCTGAGGTAATTCTGTATGTTTTATTATTTTCCAGAAGAATTTTAGCATCAACCAGGATATCAAGCGCTTTAAGTATTTGTTCCTGCGTTTTATGAAACTGGTCGGGGTCACTGATAAAAGACCGGGTTATATTGGGGAGCGTTGGCGGAGTTATTTCTGCCTCAGTCAGAAAGTTAATTGTTTCGAGCAAACGCCTGCCATTAACGGGGGATTTAGCTTCGGCCAGGCTTCTTTCCGCGTTAGTATACCTGCTGACCAGCCGGACCGGCGGCTGGGGCTGTCCTTCCTTGGCGATGTGCCAGCCGGTTACCGTATGAAAGAGATCAGTATGCTGCACTTCCTGGCGGAGTATATCATAGGTGGTGATAATCATGCCGCGTGCCGCAACTTTTGTTGAAGCATATCCTTTTGTGCCGAAAAGAAAGTTCTGCAGCAGGTCGAACTGATACTTATAAAAAGGATAATAGGTGGCGTATGATTCTTCATTGTCAGTTTTACTTACACCGGCACCATGAAGGGAAGCATGGTCTGCTATCTTGCCGGAGTTTTTTACGTAGTACTCTGAGAGCTGCTTAAGCCCCTTTTCATTTTTTCTGAGCAGCCGGTTGCGTATGATGACATCAACTTCGGTTGCCTCAAGATGAATTTTTGTTTTAAACCGGTCGGTAACTTTAGTAAGCTGCGCACGGTCAACATTGGAGTTGTTTATTACATCATCAAGTTTTTCCTGCGCAATGGCAATAGTCCACACTTTGCCTCCAAGTGAAGAGAGCGCTTCACTTACTCCCTCAAGATCAAGCAGGGAGAATTTCTGCTGGCTTACGGCTTCACTGGTCTCATCAAACATAAAGACAATTTTTTCATTCTTCTTTATCGCCAGATAGTTTTCAAGCTCTTCTTTAAGCCGGGCCGCGCTGAATTGGTCAATTTCGCGCCTCACTGAGGTAATCAGATTCTGGTAATCAGCATCGGTTTTTCCTGAAGCAATATATATTTCCCGTATTGCCGGGGCATATTTAAAAGTGTTATCTCTTAAGGTGGCCCAGTCTTTCTTGATCCAGGTTGATACAAACTCATTGATATCTGTTTTGCCTTCGCTTACCATGAGTTTGTAAAGAAACACTCCATGTTCGTTATCGGGAAATCCCTCAGAGCGCAAAAATCCCTTAAAGAGGGTGAACGCCAGCCCCTTTGAAGTATCCTGTTTTGCCACATCAAGAAAAATCACTTTTGAAGAGACAGCATCCAGGCCAAAAATGGAATTTTTTACCAGCTCTTCATCAGTAATTCCTGTAAACCTTTGCAATATACGCTGCCGGGCAGGCGTGCCGGCAATAATGCGGTTGCTTAAAAGATAGCCGAGCAGTTTTCCGAAATAGGATTTTCCGGAACCGTAAAACCCGGATATCCATACTCCGGTCTCCCTGATATTAGACGTATAAATCCGGAGGAATTCTGAATATGAACCGGCAAGACCGTCTGTAACAATGTAGTGATCAATTTCAGTTTTTATCTCAAGTTCGGAAATATCTTCAAGATCAATAACATTTTTAATGTCTTCAGATAAATCAATGGTAAGAATATCTTTTATTTTCATCGCTCTGGTAGGGGTTAGTTAACAATCATGCATCTGTATTTAGAAGCCGGACGGGTACCAAGAAATCTTAACTGATTTTCTTCCTGTGTGGCAGGATAGAGAATGATGAGGGGCTTGTCAGATTTCATAACAAGTTCATTTTCCATCAGGTGGATATTTTCTATTCCGGTGCCATATAAAGCCCCGCTTCTTACAAGCACAGGAATTTTCCCGGCCGAGTATGCATCTCCGATTGCGGACAATATATATTTGTAAAGGTCCGGCCGGTTTTCTCCGGAAGGGGCCTTAAAAATCTGTTCTACGGAGCCCTGAAGAAATTCAAATCCTGATTCAATTTCAGAAAGGTTGTTCTCAGCAAAGGAAACAATAATAGAATTCAGGTCAATAATCTGATATTGCTGGCCGTTTAGCATTGAATTCATCTCATTGATGAATATTTGCTCCTGTGAAGGATCGCAGACAAGTAAAACACAGTTCCCGCCGTTAGCGTTCAGGCGTATTTCAGAGCGCCTGTCTGATTCCACAATGGTCTTAACCTGGCTGATCAGCTGTTCAGGGTTTGAAAATGATTTCATGCAGTTCCTCACTTGGAATGAGTGGTTCAATATTCAGCCGGTCTCCCGTATATACCAATGAAAAATACCGGGCAAACTTTTTCTGGGTAATTCTTGCAAGAAAACTCTCCCTCTCCATAAAGCTGTATTGCAGCCATCTGCTTTTAAGCAGGTTTGGCATTTCGCTTACCGCAGCCAGCCAGTATATATAGATTGCCATCATGGCATCTGACAAATAGATGGTGTTAATTTTTTTATTGATTGAACCTTCCATCAGGCCGAATTTTTTCAGGAGTGTCAGATATTTTGAGGCTGTTAAGGTCAGGGTATATTCTGACCATGACCGTAATTCATCTGAACTCTGGCGTAATTCCCGCAGGCAGGATTCTGTTTCTGATTTGGAAATGGAAACTCTTCCGCTGTAGAGTGCAGGAAAAAAGACATGGCTGTTCAGATAATGTAACAGATCATTATTGAATGAAGCATTCCAAAAAAGATAAAGGCGGGTATCTGAATCAATACCCTTGAGTCTGAGAAGAATTGAGAATAGTTTTTCTGCTTCTTCAAATTGAAAGCGGAGCAGAGTAGAGATAATTGCCTTCCTGAATCTTGTGACAGATCTGGCGGTTTTTAACCCGGTGTACGTGTGAATTTGGTCAACAGATTTAGTGGCAAGTTCTGTATTCTGATAAAACAGAGTAATGAGATTCCAGTCGGGTAGTCCGCCTAAGAGGTTAATGTCAGTATTAATGTTCATCAGTTTGTTTTGATTCCATAGTATCCGAACTTATTCGCCAGGTTATGGTTCATCCCGCCAAAAGATGATTTTCAGAATCCGCCCAAAGTATTCAATATGAATAAAAGCCGGAATTCAAGCCCGGAAAATCAGAATGTAAAATAAGTGTCTGGTTATTTCCCTGATTCTTCAAAATCGGAAAATTTAATCTTTTTCCGAAGTATTACACCCCGGATGCAATTCCTATTGCTCAGATCAAATATAAGTATAAATGAAAAATAATTGATAAGCTCTGATTGAAAAATTTTCTGAACCTCATACGGTGTCTCCTGAGAAATATTGACCCGCCCCCAACCCGTCCAATATTCCTTCCCCTAAATTGAATTTCACCCGCTTTTTGGGTAAATTTAATGTCGTATTAAATAATATTTCCCTTAGGAGAAACAGAAAAATGGCAGTTAAAGTAGGTATAAATGGATTTGGCAGAATCGGACGGCTGGTTTTTAATGCACTGGTTGAAAAGGGACTGCTCGGTAAAGAAGTTGATGTGGTTGCTGTTGTTGATGTCAGCACCGATGCTAAGTATTTTGCGTATCAGTTAAAGTATGATTCAGTTCACGGAAAGCTGAAAGCTCAGCTCTCAACAGAGAAAAGTGATCCATCGCTTGCCGATGATGACGTATTTGTTGTTGACGGTCACAAGGTAAAATGTGTTGCCGCAACCAAAGACCCTTCCCAGCTCCCCTGGAAAGAACTCGGGGTTGAGTATGTGATTGAATCAACCGGACTTTTCACTGATTCCGAAAAAGCCAAAGGTCACCTGGCCGCTGGCGCTAAAAAAGTAATTATTTCAGCCCCTGGTAAAGGCGATGTTAAGACCGTGGTAATGGGCGTTAATGATAATGAATATGAGCACGATAAGCATCATATCATCTCAAACGCTTCCTGCACCACAAACTGTCTGGCTCCGGTTGTTCATGTCCTCCTGAAGGAAGGCATCGGCATCGAGACTGGTCTTATGACTACCATTCATGCTTATACAGCCACCCAGAAAACCGTTGACGGCCCTTCAAAGAAGGACTGGAGAGGCGGACGCGCTGCAGCTATTAACATTATCCCATCCTCCACCGGTGCTGCTAAAGCAGTGGGTGAAGTGCTTCCCGCAACCAAAGGCAAACTCACCGGAATGTCTTTCCGTGTTCCGACCGCTGACGTTTCAGTAGTTGACCTGACCTTCAGATCAGTAAAAGAAACCTCGATTGCGGAAATTGATGCTCTCCTGAAAAAAGCCTCAGAGACGTATCTGAAAGGCATCCTCGGATATACCAAAGAGGAAGTTGTTTCAACCGACTTTATTCATGACGACCGTTCATCAATCTATGACTCGCTTGCAACCATGCAGAATAACTTCAAGGATGAAAAGCGCTTCTTCAAGATTGTTTCCTGGTATGACAACGAGTGGGGTTATTCCTGCCGCGTTGTTGACCTGCTGAACAAAATCGCCAAAATGGGCTGATATACAAAAGAAAGCAGGCAACAGAAGCCATGAACAAAAAAACTATTGATTCCGTTGATCTGAAGGGCAAACGGGTCCTGGTCAGAGTTGACTTCAATGTTCCTCTGGATGAGAACCTGAAGGTAACCGATGACAAGAGAATCGTTGAATCCCTTCCGACAATAAAGAAAATCGTTACCTCAGGAGGAAAAGCAATCCTGATGAGCCACCTTGGCCGTCCGAAAGGAAAGGTCAATCCTAAATACTCCCTAAAACCGGCAGCTTTAAAGCTGGCTGAACTGGTGGGTAAGGAAGTGGTCCTGGCCGGCGACTGCATCGGCATTGAAGCTGAAAAAGCAGTTACAGCCATGAGCAATGGTGATATCGTCCTTCTTGAAAACCTCCGCTTCCACGAGGAAGAAGAGAAGAATGATGACGCTTTCGCCAGACAGCTTGCATCACTTGGTGATATCTATGTGAACGATGCATTTGGCAGTGCTCACCGCGCCCATGCTTCAACTGAAGGAGTAACCAAATTCCTTCGTCCGGCTGTGGCAGGTTATCTTATGGAAAAAGAACTGAACTACCTTGGCAGGGCAGTTGCTTCTCCTGAGAGACCCTACTGCGCAATTCTCGGCGGTGCCAAAATCTCAGGTAAAATTGATGTGATCAATAACCTGATTGATAAAGTTGACACACTGATTATTGGCGGCGGAATGGCATATACTTTCTACAAGGCACAGGGCCTGGAGATAGGAACTTCGCTGCTTGAAGCTGAAAAAGTAGATCTTGCAAAAGAACTGCTGGATAAGCTGAAAGCATCAGGAAAGAAATTCCTCCTGCCTGTTGATGTGGTTGTTGCACCTGAGTTCAAGGATGACTCCCCCCAGGATGTTGTACCGGTAACCGCCATGCCCTCTGACAAGATGGGCCTGGATATCGGACCGGAAACGGTGAAACTTTTTACTGACGCTATCATGGCCTCAAAGACGGTTGTCTGGAATGGTCCGATGGGTGTATTTGAGTTCGATAACTTTGCAAAGGGTACCAATGCTATCGCTCAGGCGCTGGCTGATGCCACAAAGCAGGGTGTGGTAACGGTGGTTGGCGGAGGTGACTCTGCTGCTGCAATTGCTAAAATCGGGCTTGAAACAGCAGTTTCGCATGTTTCAACCGGCGGCGGTGCCTCGCTTGAGTTCCTCGAGGGGAAAGTGCTCCCCGGAGTTGAAGCTCTCGATAAGAACTGATAAAACTGAATAATTCAGATAGCCGGTCGCCCCAAAAAGTGGCTGACCGGCTTTTTTATTGCCGGAGCGGGAACCGTGAAATAGCAGCAGCGCGAAACCGGGATCTGTGAAATGAATCATATGAAGCCGGGTGCAATGTTATTTCTTTTGGGGAACTAAGGGGTATTTTTAGTTATTTTTGTAACAGAAGCGTCTAATTGATATTAAAATGAAAGAGTTGAACTAAGGTATGTCTGACGGATATTACAGACCCGGAGGTATGGGATGGAGTTATTTCCCTCCGGTTATCAAAAACTTGCTGATTATTAACGGTGTTATTTATTTACTGCAGAACTTAGCCGGGTCGGTCGTAATGGACGGTATGCGCGGTTCAGATGTTCTGCTTAAGTATTTCGCACTGATGTCCCCCGACTCCGGATATTTTCAGATCTGGCAGTTCATTACCTATCAGTTTATGCATGGCAGTTTCAGCCATCTGTTCTTTAACCTTTTTTCCTTATGGATGTTCGGGGCTGAACTGGAAAATATGTGGGGCTCACGTAATTTCCTGATATTCTATTTGGTTGCGGGAATAGGCGGAGCAGTTTTTCATCTGCTCTTTTCGTCGGTATTCCAGGGGATTATTCCTCCTGTCATTGGCGCATCAGGAGCAATATTCGGCGTGATGGTTGCTTTCGGCCTGCTGTTTCCTGACCGGTATATACTTTTTTACTTTTTTATTCCCCTAAAGACCAAGTATTTTATCGCTTTTCTGATTCTTATTAATATTCTTGCTGTGGATGATGCCGGCAGCGGTGTTGCTCATCTTGCCCATCTCGGCGGCGCGGTATTCGGATTTCTTTTCCTTTTGTTTGACAAGCGTCTCGGCTTTGATATACATCAGCGGATGTCCGGCTGGAAGGACAGTTTCTACCGCGGAGGTAAAAGCAGACGGCCATCAAATCCGTTCGGAAGCGGCGGCATATTCAACAGAGACGAAGAAGAGGACAGATATACTTCTCGTACCACTTCCTACCGCGATGTTGAAGATGCAAGTTATAAGGATGTGAAGAAAGAAGAGGGTGAAGTTTCTCAGGAAGAAATTGACCGCATTCTGGATAAAATAAGCCAGTCAGGCTATAAGAATCTGACTGAAGATGAAAAGCGGATACTTTTTGAAGCAAGCCGCCGTATGAACAAGGAAGACAGGAGATAATCTGCGAATTTCAGCAGGAATGAGAATTTTCAGCGCAGCCCTGCTATGCGCATCAGCGGTTTTTCTTCTGGCCGGATGCTCAAACGAGAAGCCGCTTGACCAGGAGAAATTCATTGAAGTCTATTATGATATTTTAGTCCTTCAGGAAAGCCGGGGGATGGAATTCAACGCTATGCAGCAGATACGTGAAGAGGTATATAAAAAACACGGTATCACGCACGGACAGTATGAGGCAACTTTAAAGTACCTTTCGGAAGATACCAAACGGTGGGAACAGTTTTTTGATGAAATGATTGCTTATGTCAGAGTGAAGGAAAAAGCGGCTATGGGAAGCAATTCTACTAAAACGGAATAGAATTATAAATTATAAATTGTGAATTGTGAATTACTGCTTTCTCAATTTGAGTTCATACTTCATACTTCATATTTGATATCGTTTATTCTGTGCGTGATGTTTTGCTAAGACTATTCTGATTTCGGGGAATGTTATATACGCGGGGACTTTTTTCTTTATTTCCTGCAGATTAAAATTACCGGCCTTAATCGCTTCCTCAATGAATACCTTATTTTCACCCGGAATGAGTGCGTCAATTGACAGGGAGGGTTCAAAATCTATAATTGATTCAATCTGCATGGAAATCACAGCTTCCTGAAGTTTTCTCACTTCCGCTATTCCTTTCAAGGTATATCCTTCAAGCAGCAGCCGGTGTGTTTCGATAATGTTTTGCGGCAGTGTTTCCGCCTTCAGATTATCAGGTATTGTTCTCTCTCCCTTTTTAAATTTGACGATCACATCAAGAAACTGCTCCCCGGCTTTGGTGAACATCCGCTCGTTAACACCCTTTATCTGAAGCAGTTCTGAGCGTGTTTCCGGTCTGCGGTTCACAATCTCCTTCAGGATTTCATCCGCACAGAGGATAAACGGCGGCTGGCTGAATTTGGCTGCTATTTCATTGCGCACGCTCCTGAGCAGGTTGAAGAGTTCAAGACTTTCTTCGTACTGCTCTTTGGGATATTCGGTTGTCTGGATTACTCCGCGAGCAGTGAGATATTGTATGCCTTTATTGGTTATATAAAGCCGGTCATTGGATTTTCCGGACGATTTAAGGAGTCCGAAGGTAGCCAGATTATCTGCCACGCTGAGGAGTTCATTCTTTGTGTATGAGTGCAGCGCGCCGAGGAACTCCTTCTTCTCAGCATATTTTTTTGATGTGCTTTTTCCTGTGAGAACCGCGATCAGATTTACGGTGCTTATTCCCTTGTCTTCAGAGTAGACAAACTTCAGAATAAGTTCCTGTATATACTCCAGCGTATCATCAGTAAGCAGGGGACCTGACTTGCAGATATCGCACTTTTTGCAGGAGTAGCCCGGCACGTTTTCCCCGAAATACTCCAGCAGGAACTTAAACCGGCAGTCGTTGGTAAAGGCAAAAGCGGTCATTTTCTCGAGTTTCTTCTTTGAAAGAAGATATGCCTGATCGTTAGACCGAGTTTCAATAATCAGCCGGTTAGGATTAATCCTCGGATAGGTAAACACAATGCTTTCTTTGAGGAACGGACGGTCATAGTCAATAATGCTGAGTGCATCGAGTTCAGAAAGCTGTGCGTCAATCAGCCGTTCTTCAGTTTCAAGGTCTTTGGCAAGTTTTACAAGATCAATACGGGATTTTCCGTTGAATGGTGCTCCGCCGTAGTCCTGCAGGATTTTAATAACTGTGTCAGAGTATGGCGCGTTGATATTCTTCTTGAGAAACTCCTTTAGGTCTGAGGGACTGATAATAAAACGGAATGCAGTCTTTACATGAGCATAAGAAGTAAAATGAATATAGCCGGTCTCTTCAAGGATTTTGAGCGCTGAGTCAATGAGTGATCTGGTGAGAGTGGTTCCGGCAGCCCTCTTGATATAATCATAGTTGATCTCAACCGGTTTATCGTCTTTCTGACCGATGCGATAGCCGGCATAATCACACACAGCATCGTAGATTCTTTCCACCTGTTCACGGGAGGGGAATGCACTTTTAATGAACAATTCCTGTATCCGTATATCCTTGTTGTCAAACAACAGAAAGGCGTTTGATTCTTTTCCGTCCCGTCCGGCTCTTCCAATCTCCTGATAATAATTTTCCGGTGAGCCGGGTATGCTGTAGTGAATCACCATCCTGATATCAGCTTTATCAATGCCCATTCCGAATGCATTGGTGGCTATGATAATCTTTGTCCTCCCCTGCAGAAAGTTTTCCTGAATTGCCTTCCTCTGCTCTGCATGAAGTCCGGCGTGGTAGAAGGAACAGGTGATCTTATTTAATGTAAGATATTCATAAAGTTCTTCGGTCTGCTTACGGGATGCCGCGTAGATGATCGCGGGAGTTTCATTCATCGTAAGCAGTTCAAGAACTTTTTCCTTTTTGCGCTTGGTGCGGATAACATGCAGGGCAAGATTTTCGCGCTCAAAACCGCGAACATGTAGTTTTGCTCCCTTCATCCCGAGCTGCTTTATGATATCGGAAGCTACTTCGGGTGTGGCCGTTGCAGTGAAGGCAGAGACTTTTGTTACTCCGGTATATTCGTTAAACTTTTTTATGCGGCGGTATTCCGGGCGGAAGTTATGTCCCCATTCTGATATACAGTGTGCCTCATCCACAAAGCAGTAGTGGGGCTTCATCTCTTTGATCCGGTCAGCAAATGATGCAACAGCCAGCCGTTCGGGGGAGACATAGAGGATTTTGATTTTACCGGCACGTATTCTGCTGAAGACTGTTTCAATCTCATCCATACTGATGGAACTGTTGATATATCCTGCGCGCAGTTCATTTTTATTAAGCGTATCCACCTGATCTTTCATAAGAGCAATCAGGGGGGAGATGACAATGGAAAATCCGGGTGCGATCAGAGCGGGCAGCTGAAAACAAAGTGATTTACCCGCACCGGTCGGGAGTATGGCAAGAACGTTTTCCCCCTTGATTACCGATTCAACAATCTCCTTCTGCCCCGGCCGGAAGTCAGGGTAGCTGAAGTGTTGTTCGAGAAGTTTGCGGAGGTCCATATATATTATCCCCTTACTGAAGTATTTTTACTTTGACAGCCACTGATCCATGATATCATCCGATAACTGTTCCCTTTCCCATACCTGATCTGCTTCTCTGCTTGCCTTCAGTGCATAAAACTTTCCCAACAAAGTTTTAAGCTCGGTCAGCTCTTCAGGACTCAGATTAAGAGAGTACAATTTCAGGACTTCTTCCTGTACATTACTAAGGGGCTGCTGTAATTCCATTATTCTAAAAAATTAAAATTGGTATCAGGCAAATTTGATAAATTTCTTCGAAAGTCTCTACAGAAATTAAAACGGAGAGAGGTAAACTTCTCTTCTTTTTGCATAACTCAGTTGCCCGGTAATTCTGCCATATGTGAATCCGAGAGAGACTCCCTTCTCTTTTTTGCCCAAATATGCGGATTTTGGTATCTTTTCGCATTGTTCAAATTATTTTTCCCGCCGCGGTGCGTAAAAGAGAGTGTACGTCCGCAGGGTTTATCTGTCACAAACTCATCAGCTTTTATATGAATATGTACCGGCTTTTATGTATCGCGATTTTAGTTACCGGATTTATCAGGGCTCAGGAGAATCCTTCACAGCTTCTGAGCAATCCTAAGTCCGATGTCTATCTGCAGGGCTTCTACTGGAATTCTCCTCCGGGCGGAATCTGGTGGGATTCCCTTGCTAAAATGGCTCCCCGCCTGGCATCTGCCGGATTCTCCGGAATCTGGTTTCCTTCTCCCGTAAAAGGTGCAGCCGGCGGATTCTCCATGGGCTATGATCCGTATGATCATTATGATTTTGGTGAATTCAATCAGAAGGGTTCCCGCGAAACCCGATTTGGCAGCAGGGAAGAACTGATTCGTTCCGTTGCTGCATTTAACAATGTCGGAATTGATGTTTTTGCTGATGCTGTGATGAACCACATGAACGGCGGTGAAGCGCTGATACCGGTTGACTGTGAACCCTACCCTGCATACCGGGACTCCAACTGGCTGCTTTTTAATTATCCTGCCGGTTCAGGAAGATTTAAGAAAAATGCATCTGACTTTTACCCCAATCAGCTTACCTGTGATGTGAACCCTCCTTACCATGGGCCTGAAGATCCGATATTCGGATTCGGCGAGTGGCTGGCACATGATAAACCTTCGGTTCGTGACAGTCTGATAGCCTGGGGAAAATATCTTATTAATGAGATCGGCTTTAAGGGATTCCGGATTGATGCAGTAAAGGGAATTGACCCGGTCTTCATGGGGCAGTGGCTGCAGGGCATTCCCGGTTCAAACTATGCCGTGGCTGAATATTATGGCGGCACAAATGATATTATGTATTGGTTTAATCAGACGCAGAATGTGAACGGCGGCGATGTGGCGATGTTCGACTTCCCGCTCAGATTTACTCTGCGCGATATGTGCAACAATACCTCCGGAAGTTTTGATATGACCTTTCTTGACGGTGCGGGTCTTATTAACGCAGGTATGTCAGGGTTTGACGTCTCCACCTGGGTAGAGAATCATGATGTGGATAGGATCGGATGGGATGGCAGCATCGCCAACGGGCATGACCCCATTATGACTGATAAAATGCTTGCCTACGCATATATCCTTTTTTCTGAAGGAAGGCCAAGTGTTTTCTTTAAGGACTATGTTGATTACGGCTTTGGCGGAAAGATTGATACTCTTATCTGGATCAGGCAGAAGTTCATCGGCGGCGGTACAACAAAACGGGGCGGTCTGAATGCCTACTACATACGGCAGGACGGAAATCAGGATCAGACCTCACTTGCCCGTGATATATATGTGGCAAGAAGAAACGGTTTTGGCAATCTGCCGGGCGGATATCTGCTCATTAACGATAATCCCGCTCAGTGGATTGATGTCTGGGTTGATACAGAACTCCCCATCGGGAGCTGGTATAAAGATTATACTGGACGGGATGTGAATAAGCAGGTGGTCGGTCCTTCACCTGGCGGATTCAAGAACCGAATTAAACTGTGGGTTCCTCCCAGAAGCTTTACGTTATATGTGCCCGATACAACAC
Organism: Ignavibacteriales bacterium; assembly: GCA_015709675.1. Classification (NCBI taxonomy): domain Bacteria; kingdom Pseudomonadati; phylum Ignavibacteriota; class Ignavibacteria; order Ignavibacteriales; species Ignavibacteriales bacterium. Next base: position 3,708,908 of record CP054182.1, on the reverse strand, counting down.
AGAGCATCAATCATCCACCGGTTATGCTGCCTGTTCCTGATCAGACTGCTTATACCAATTCCGCGTTTGCTTATCAGGTAAGTGCTTTTGATGTAAACAGCTCCTCGCTTAACTATACATTATCAGGAAATCCATCCTGGCTGAGTATATCTTCATCCGGACTGCTTCAGGGCACTCCGGGTTCATCGGCTGCAGGCAGCTCAACGGTCATTCTGAATATATCAGATTTACAGGGCGCTTCGGTTGTTGATACGTTCAGTGTAATGGTTCTGCCAAACAGCGCTCCTGTGGTTCAGGCAATTGCAGATACCGTGGTAAGAGCAACCAGAAGATTTGAGATTCAGGTGGCAGCCGCAGATGCAGATAATGATACACTGCGCTATTCGTTAGTTCAGTCTCCCGGGTTTCTTAATATTGGCCAGCTCAGCGGCACCATAAGCGGAACTCCCGCGGTTGAGGATACCGGTATATATGCGGTAACGGTGCAGGTTGCTGACGGCAAGGGTGCTTTTGGATCGGCATCATTCTCTCTCCGCGTCAGGGAAAATACAGACAGCATCATTGCAACTTACGGCAAGCCCTTTATAGACGGATCAGTGAATGTCGGCAATGGTGACTGGCTCGCTCAATGGCAGATTGCTGCTGACAGCGATACCGACAGCTACTGGCGGCCTGTGGATTCTGTCAATAATGAACTGCTCGCTCTTTACTCAACCTGGGATGCTGATTCACTCTATGTGGGAGTGGATTATATCCTGAACGATACCTACAATACCATGATGATATATATGGATGCCGGCATCGCGGGGGGAGTCACAAACTTTAATTCGAACTCCGGCTATCTTGGTGATTACGCCAAGAATTTCCGTTTCCGTCCGGAAGATGCGGTTGATTTCTTCCTTGCGGCATATCACACCACGGCACCGGTCTTTTATTCAACTGCTGAAAATAACAGTACGAATCTTACTTCTAAAATAAACGGCATAAGAGGCACTCAGGCACGAGGGTTAGAGTTTGCCGTTGCGTGGGATGATCTCTACGGTCTTGGTGCAGGTCTGGTACCGCAGAATGTAAAACTAAAGTTTGTGACTCTGGTTGCGGGAGGATTTAACTATGGCGCCGGAGATGCAATGCCGGATAACCCTGATGTGGATGGCAATGCCGGTCCGGATAGTCTGATTTACCTGGCTGCAATTACCCCCGATCTTAACGGGGATGGCATTCCTGACCCTACTGTATTTATACCTTCAGATGCTGAAGATACGGAAATACTTCCAGCCGGATATATGCTGAGTCAGAATTTTCCGAATCCTTTTAATCCTTCAACGGTGATACAATACGCGCTTCCGCAGGCATCAAGAGTAACTCTTTCTGTCTATGACATGCTCGGAAGAAGAATCATGATACTTGATGAGGGATACCGTCAGGCAGGAAATCACTCGGTTACATTCCGCTCTGAGGGACTGGCCTCAGGTATATATCTTTATGAACTACGGGCAGGAGATACCCGGCTGGTAAGAAAGATGAATCTTTTGAAATAAAACACTAAAGTCCGTAGTTCTCTAAGTCTTCGCACTGAAATAGCAGAGTCTAGCTTCGCGCGACGGTGCTAAGAACGCAAAGAGATTAAACTTTTTTACTTAACTCTGCTTAAAGATATTAAACGACGGCTTTTTATAATCTTTTGGGAGATAGTCCTCCGGAATGGTTGACTGGTTTCCGTCACGGACTGCATTATAAATCGGTGACATGATCTCGACTCCGGCTTCGTTAAACTTATCCTGGATTGAAGCATGCAGAGCGGAATATATCCGTGCCATGGCATTCGGATTATTCGTGTATGCATTCAGTTCATAGGCAACGGAAAAATCATTAAGCGCAGTCTGCAGAACAAACGGCTTTGGTTCCTTCATGATCTGATCGGTTGAAGAGGCGGAGTCTATCAGAAGCTGATGCACTTTCTGCCAAGGCACGTCATAACCGATGGTAACAGTAGTATGCAGAATCAGCCCCGGGTCTGCAGAAGCAGTACTAAAGTTGATAATGTGATTCCCCAGCACCATTGAATTTGGGACTGTAATATCAACATTTTTTGTGGTACGAATTCTGGTTACCAGCAGAGTCTTTTCAACTACATCCCCCATGGTATCCGCAATTTTCACTCTGTCACCAAGCTTAAAGGGGCGCATATAGGTCAGTACAACTCCTGCAACGATATTGGATATCGCGGAAGTTGACCCGAGCGAAAGTAACAGACCTACAAATACCGAAATTCCCTGAAAGATGGGGGAGTCAGAACCGGGCAGATACGGAAAGATTGAAATAACCGCGAGCACGATGATTAAAAACCGGACTACCTTATAAGTAGGTTTGGCCCATTCATTGTAAAATCCGCTGAAATTGATTGTCCCTTTTTCAATTTCGTGAAACAGGAAACCAATAAACCTGTTCAGATAATAATACGCCCCGGCTATTACAATAATGTAAAAAAGATTCGGCAGAAAACCGGTGAATGAAGCCCACACCGAAAGTACGGGTGAGAGAATAAAACTGACCAGAGCGGAAGACCATCCCCGCGAAAAGGGGAATAATCCGAAGATAAGTGTTATATACAGGTAAATAATAATAACCCAGAGCGAGAGGAAGAGGACGGTGATTGCCTGATGAGTCATTCCCATCAGCCGCTCCTCTGAGATGACCTGAATACCCCGCAGGGTAACAGGGCGGATGATTGTGCCCTGCATCGCCTGGACTTTTTCCTGAACCGCGCCGCGGAAGACTTTAAGCCCCCGGATGATCAGAAAAAGGAATAAGGAATAAAGCAGAAACTGAAATATACCGGCGATATATGGTATAAGATTAAGCCCCCGGGTTGCGGGCCAGAGCGTAACGATATATACAAGTGTATAATAAACTGAACCCGCCAGTATGGTGATCAGCAGCAGTCTTGCTGCTGAAGCCAGCAGTGCATTAAGATTTTGCGGAGAAAAGAATTCAACCCCTTTATATTCAACAGAGCGGATTTTTTCTGTCTTCCAGTCCTCAATCTTATGAATCAGAAGGGTGAAAATTCTGAGCAGCAGCCAGATGAATCCAGTGAGCAGTATCAGCGCTCCGAATGTATAAAGACTGTTTATAAGGACGGTCTCAGAAGCATATTCGGTGCGGCGGTTAGCAACAGCAGCGCGGATTTTAGCGAGTGAATGTTCAGCGATGAACCGTGCTTCAGTTCCCGTAACAAATGCATCCTTCGGAGTTACCTGCATCAGGATGGTTTCCCCAGCGGTTATTTCAAATATTCCTTCATACTCATTGATTATGATGGAATCAGGCGGGACATCTGTTTCAAGCGCGGTTGATTTTATTCTGTTGCTTATCGCTTCCGCTCTCTGCTGCGGGTTAAGTAATCCGGCGTTAGTATATATCAGGAAAAGAGTATCATTGCCGCTTATCACCGGGGAGCCGGGGAGTTCAGGTACAACGGTTCCTGAGTCTGAATTCTGTACTGCTGAGAATGTACTGCTTAAAAGCAATCCAGTAGCAAATACGAGCTGTAAAAATGAAATCATAACAACCGCCTTATGAAAATCCAGAAAATCCTTTCCGGAAATGTAACTTTTTGACGGGTTAAAAAGAAATGACCGGAGGATTATCCCTTGAAGGGGATCCCTTCAAGGGCAAGCAGCTTTTTCTTGATATCCAGACCGCCTGAATAACCACCGAGCCGGCCTCCTGCGGCAAGCACCCGGTGGCAGGGGATGATAATTGGTATGGTATTAGCGCCGCAGGCATTGCCCACTGCCCGTGAGGCAAGAGGACGTTTTATCTTTTCGGCTATATCTTTATAGGAGAGGGTTTTGCCGTGAGGAATTTTTTTCATCACCTTATAAACCTCACCACGAAAGCCTTCCGTCTGAAAATTCAGAGGCAGGTCAAACGAAATCCGCCTGCCCGCAAAATATTCATCAAGCTGTTTTTTTATTCCGAAAAACGCTTTGTGAGTGACCGGTTTCAGTTCCTCTGCTTTCAGCGCTCGTTTATCCGGATGAAAATGGAGCGAAAGGATTCCTTTCTCATCTGCTTTGACAAGAAATGAAATTCCCCCTGATTCAAATGCAGCGGTATATATCATCCCGGCAGCACTTCAATTGCAGGATTTACATCCTTCTTCAGCAGGGATTCAATTGCCGTGAGAGTGCCGTTAATTGAACTCGGACAGGTGCCGCATGCCCCCTGATAACGGACTTTTAGGGTCAGACCTTCCATGCCAAGAACTTCAAGTCCGCCGCCATCATGGGCAAGCGCCGGACGCACTTTCTGGTTGAGAATCTCATTTATTTTTTTGAGCATTTCATTGCCGTCAGCGGTATCAGCAACAACTTCCTTTTCAGCAGGAATGGTGCTGAGATCAAATTTTGAAAGAAACGCGACAAATGGCCGCTGAATTTTTCCCCAGTCGGTTGTCTGGGATTTTTCAACGGTGATGAATTTATCCATGTAAAAAACTGAAACCACACCCTCAATGGCAAAAACACCTGCTGCCAAAGGGTCACCGGAGGCCTCTTCCCTGTTGGCAAACTGCCGGGATTCAGCACGTAACAGTCTCTGGTTTACCAGAAACTTCAGTGCATGGGGGTTTGGGGTCAATTCTACATCAACTACCTGAAGCATACTATTTTTTTCCTCTATTACACACTTTGATCGGGGGCCTGAAAATCCAATATTTGATTATTTAATCGTTATCGAAAATAATTATTTTGTACTATTATTTCAAGACTATTCAGGCAAATGAAAAACTTAGCGATAATCTTTACCGGGGGTACTTTTTCCATGAAAATAGACGAGGAAACAGGGGGGGCAGTTCCCCATTTCTCCGGAAATGACCTTTTAGACCTGATGCCGGGGATCAGGGAGAAGGCGCACTTGGAAATCTTCGATTTTGGAAAGTATCCGGGGCCTCACATGACTCCGGAACTGATGCTCAGTCTGGCCCAGCGGGTGAAAGATGTCATATTCCGCCCTGATATTGACGGAATGATCATCACCCACGGTACCGATACTCTGGAAGAGACCGCTTACCTGATGGACCTGCTTATTGAAACAGATAAACCAATCGTCCTGACGGGTTCGATGAAGAATTCCTCAGAACCTGACTGGGACGGCCCCCGCAATCTTGCCGATTCCATTGCACTTTGCCTCAGCCCGAACTCCCATGCAATGGGGGTGCTGGTCTGTCTTAATGGTGAGGTGAATGCCGCCAGCGAAGTGACCAAAACCCATACAGATGATATCGAAACATTCGCGAGTCTGGATTTTGGCGCGCTCGGTTTTGTGGAAAACGGAAGAGTTATCTTTAACCGGCTTCCCAGGAAACTTGAGCATCTGCCGGCCAAAGGAATTGTTACTGATGTTGATCTGATTAAATGTTATGCAGGCATTGATGAGAAGTTTTTCCGGTTTTCAGCCGATAGCGGTGCAAAGGGGCTTGTGGTTGAAGCTCTCGGAGTAGGCAACGTGCCGCCGAAAGCATTTAACGGAATTGAATATGTTATCAGCAAAAATATCCCCGTGGTGCTGGTTTCACGCTGTCCGGCAGGGGAGACTCTCGATATATACAGTTACCCCGGGGCGGGTAAATGGCTGCATCAGTTAGGTGTGATTTTTTCAGACTATTTAAACGGACAGAAGGCACGGATTAAGTTAATGCTGGCGCTGTCAGTGACTAATGAGCATTCAGAGCTAAAGAGGATGTTTGAACAATAAGTTTTAATGAAAAAATGAAGAATGAAAAATGAAGAATGATCTTTTGTTCAGCAACCTTCTGTAAAGACGATGCAAATGCTAACCGGATATTTTAATAACTGCGGGCTTGTGCATTTGCGTCGTCTCAGGGAAGAATGAGAAAGTCGGCGTGTTGGGATGTTACCAGTGAGCAATTAGACGACGAAACAGTCGCAGCAGCGAGACGACGCAATCGCAGAAGTAAGTTGTGTATAAGGATTTTGTTTAGCGATTGCATCGTCTTTTCCTTTGGATTCAGCAACCTTCTGTAGAGACATCGCAAATGCTAACCGGATGTTTTACCTTAATGCGATTATTGCATTTGCGGCGTCTCAGGGAAGAATGAGGAGGGTTTTGTTGTCTTCGGTATTACCGGTATAAAAGGATTATCAGTTTATTTCAAACAAACACAGGCGCGCGATGAGACGACGCAATCGCAGAAGTAAGTTGTGTATAAGGTTTTCGTCTGGCGATTGCATCGTCTTTACCTTCGGATTCAGCAACCTTCTGTAGAGACATCGCAAATGCTAACCGGATGTTTTACCTTAACGCGATTATTGCATTTGCGGCGTCTCAAGGAAGTAGGAGGGCGGCATGTTGGATGTTACCAGTAAGCAATTAGACGACGCATCAGTCGCAGCAGCGAGACGACGCAATCGCAGAAGTAAGTTGTGTATAAGGTTTTCGTCTGGCGATTGCATCGTCTTTACAGAAAGTGGGATCAATCTGCGGCTGTTCCGCAGCCGGGATATACAGATCAATAAGCAATTTTCAATTGTTCATTCTTCATTCTTAATTATTCATTATTTTCCATTACTTGCTGTTTCTCGCCAGTGATTCGGTATCTACTTTTGTAACATGACTTACCGGTTTGCCAAGGAACAGTGAGGCAACTTTTTCAAATGTTGAGGGGATATCACTTACGTAATAACTTACCACGCCAAGGCCGTTTGAGTTTGATCTTAGTCCTATCCGGTCAAGTTCTGCGGCAACACGCTGCGCGGCGGCTACTCCTGAATCAATAAGCTTTACTTTTTCGCCCATGACTTTTTGTATGACCGGCTTTAAGATCGGATAATGTGTGCAGCCAAGAAGCAGTGTGTCAACGGAAAGTTCTTTTAGTTCGCGCAGATACTCTTCCGCAATCTCAAGCGTGGCATTGTGATCTATCCATCCTTCTTCAGCCAGAGGAACAAACAGGGGACACGCTTTTTCGAATACATCAAACTCCGGATCAATTCTCTTTAACTCTTTTGAATACGAACGGTTTGATATAGTGGAGCGTGTTCCGATTACCCCTATTTTCTTTTCTTTGCTCTCATTCGCGGCATATGCGGAACCTGCCTCAATCATACCGACAACCGGAATGGTGAATTTCTCCCGAAGAGCAGGGATTGCAACTGATGAAGCAGTATTACAGGCAACCACAATGATCTTTACGTTTTTTTGAACCAGAAAGGCTGCATCCTGCAGGCTATATTCAATAACCGTTTCGTTTGATTTGGAACCGTAGGGAACACGCGCAGTATCGCCGAAATATATTATGCGTTCGTTCGGCAGTTTGGCCATGATTTCTTTAACAACAGTGAGTCCGCCGATGCCGGAATCAAATACCCCGATCGGCTTTTCTTTTTCCATAAAATTCATGTAATCCTACAGTATCTGCTCGATTGCTTTTGTGAGTTCAGACTCGATAAAGTGATAATAGATCTTGCTTACTTTTTTATTTTCCTGATTGAGCACATAAAATGCATCTATAATGGAATCCCCTGAAGTCGAAATTTTGGCAAACTGAATATTCAGCCCCAGATCGGTCAGTTTGTTGGTAACCAGATACAGGAATCCCAGCCGGTCGGGGGAGTATATATCAATAATGGTGAACTTTTCCTTTTCCTCAAACCGTATTTTTACCTTACCCGGTTTTTTGAAGAATCGGTTTTCAATCCTCCACCAGCGGCTTTTCATCCGGGTTATCTCTGTTGGCAGCTGCAAAATGCCGGTAAGAACATCATGCAGGTCTTCCTCAATTTTCTGATAACGGTCTTTGGAGATTTTCTCTCCCGTGCGGAAGTCGGTGATATTGAAATTGTCTATGATGATGCCATCCTTCCGGGTAAAAATTCCCGCGTCATGGATGTTTACATCATTAATCAGCAGCACTCCGCAGATTTTTGAGAGCAGAGAGGGGGAATCGCGGGATATAACCGTGATGTTGGTAAAGTTTTCATCCTCATTAAAACTGACGGAAAGGTCATTCCCTTCAAGAATTTCTTCAATGTGGCGCGCTATTTCCTCATCAGAAAAATGCGCTGTGTAACTTATCTCATCAGTGAGGGCATCAATATGGCTCTGCACATGGCTTTCGGAGATGACCGTTGAGTGCTTTGATATATCTTTTGGCAGAATGTTGGCGATCAGAATTTCTTCACCGCTGAGCTGCTCATCAATCATCGCCTTTGCTTTGTAATAAAGCTCATACAGCATATCACTTTTCCAGCTTGTCCAGAGTGCGGGATTTACAGCGCTCAGATCCGCGTACGTAAGGAGATACAGCATATCAAGTTTTTCCGGTGTGTTAACCCGCAGGGTAAAGCTGTTCAGCGTTTCCGGATCGTTCAGGTTTCTGCGGAAAGCAACCTGTTCCATATACAGATGATGCTCAACAAGAAATTTTACCAGTTCCGTCTCATAGTCAGAATAACCAAGCCGTACCATCACGTTTTCAGCGACCGCCGCGCCAAGGATTTCGTGGCCGGATATATCAATCGGCTTTGCAATATCATGAAAGATAAGCGCGAGATAGAGAATGTCTCTCCGCTTCATTCTTCCGAACAGCCGGCCCATTGGTCCTGTGTCAAAACGCAGTTTCTCAAGGTTTTCAATCGTTTTGAGGGTATGTTCATCAGCGGTATAAACATGATACACCCCGTGCTGTATGAATCCGCTGAACTCAGCCCATTCCGGCATAAAAGCGCTCAGCACCCCCAGTTCATTCATGATGGTTAAGGTTTTGCCGACTTCACTGTTCAGCTTAAGAATTTCTCTGAAAAAAGTGGAGGATTCAACATCGGCGCTGAGTGAGAAACTGTCCAGGCTTTCGATGATGGTGCTTCTCAGTTCCTCACTGAAGAATGCATTATATTTGGCGCGGTAATAAAATCCCCTGAAAATATCAGAGATGGAAAGCTGGCCTGATCCTTCGTAACGGATCATACTGCCGCTGATAAAGTAATCGGAGTCCAGCAGATATCCAACTTCCGGGCCGCTTCCGTGACTTCTCCGTTTATACCGTTTTATATACGATTTTGTAAACCGGTAAATGGTATTGCTAGCTTCAAAATACTGCTTCATAAGCTGACGGTATCCGTCGCCTGAATATCCGAAAAGTCCTGCAATTCTTATCTGATCATCAAACTCAAGTCTGTCACTCTTTGAGGTATGAGTGAGATGGAGCAGGTGGCGGATGGTAAGGATGGTTTTGTAAGCAGAGCGGAGCCGGTCGCATTCCTTTTGCGTGGTGAGGCGTTCCTGCTGCAGCTGATTGATAAAGATTTCCGACTCGGGCAGTTCAATCTGCCGGTCGGGAAGTTTCAGATGCTGAATGGCGTAGAGCCATTCAATAAGCTGCAGATCGCGTAATCCTCCGGCGGTTGCCTTTACATTCGGCTCAATTACTTTTGGGGAGTTGCCGTACTTTTTGTAACGGTGAGTTGTTTCCTCAATCAGTTCGTCACAGAGTGCAATCCGAACATCTTCAGTAAGTGTTGCGGTCAGAGTATTTACCCATTCCTGATAGATCTCATAGCTTCCGGCAATAAAACGTACTTCAAGAAACTGTGTGAAGGTCTGAAGATCTTCATGAAGGAAACGGCTTATATCTTCAGGTGTTCTCACTGTGTGAGAAACCTCTATACCGTTATCCCAGAGAAGCGTAATGAGATCCCGTATTTCCCTCTCATAAGCGGTGGGATCTTTTGCGATAAACATTACATCCACATCACTTTTCGGTGAAAGTTCTCTTCTTGAAAAACTGCCGAGTGATGCTACCGCAAGCCCCTCAAGTGATTTCCCCGCCGCCTGAACAATAAATGCCTCGATGCTGAGGGTATATTTCAGCGAAAAGCCGAACGCATCCTTCATAATATACGCGGGAGTGAAGAGCACTTCATCCCTTATATATGTTTTGCGTGCGGCCGGGCGGGGAGGCATAAGGGTTACTGTTTCCTTTCGAAGCCCGGCTTGGTATATTCGGCTACGATGACCGAGGAAATGCCGCCGCGCACCTTAAAGTCAGCGGTAAGCTTCATATATCTCGGTGAGGAGCACGCAACCAGGTCTTCGAGAATGGTGTTGGTTACGCTTTCAAAGAAGATACCGTCGTTACGGTAGGAGTTCAGATAGAATTTCAGCGATTTTAGTTCAATGCAGAGCTGATCGGGGATATACTCAATAATCATGGTCGCGAAATCCGGTTGTCCGGTCTTCGGGCAGAGTGAGGTGAACTCCGGCGCTGTATGGATTACCCGGTAATCTCTGTTGGGGAAACGGTTCTCAAATGTTTCAAGTATCTTGATTTTTTCTGTCATAACTCTTTCATAAAATATTAAATATATACCGGACGCTTTTTATAAGGAATGGGGTCTTCGGCTCCGGCCTGCTGAAAACCGCGCAGACGGTATGCGCAGCTGTCGCACTCGCCGCATGCCTCATCTTCATTCCGGTAGCATGACCAGGTCAGATGCAGCGGCGCGCCCAGTTCCAGTCCTTTAGTAACAATATCGGCCTTGGTAAAGTTTATTATCGGGGTAATTATTTTTATTTTAGTTTCCGGACGGGTTCCTTCATCAATCATTTTTTCAAAGGCATGATAAAACTCCGGCCGGCAGTCCGGGTATCCGCTTGCATCCTCATAAACCGCCCCGATAAAAATAGCCTCCGCGCCAATAACTTCAGCCCAGCTTACACATGCGCTCAGGATATTTGCATTGCGGAAGGGGACGTAGGTTGCAGGGACAGATTTATTTGCCAGGTCGGCTTTCTCAATCTCCATACTGCTGTCAGTCAGAGCTGAGCCGCCAATCATGCGGAAATGGGTGAAGTCAACCGAAAGCCTCAGCTTTACGTTATAAAAATCAGCCAGATCATCAAAGGCCATTCTCTCGCGGGATTCTGTTCTCTGGCCATAGTTGAAATGCATAAAGGCGGGTTCATACTCCCTGGCCGCGAACGCTGCTGTTACACAGCTGTCCATTCCTCCGCTTACTGCAATTACCGCTTTTTTTCTGCTCATTTTCCTGTAATTAAAACCCTAAAGTTACAGAATTTCAGGGAAAGTTTTCGGGTGTTCAGGGGGCTGTTGGACTCAGGCAAAAAAAATCCCCGCAGTTTCATCTGCGGGGATTAGATCAAAACTACTATTTTTTGTCAGAGAAGAGCCAATGCCTTCTGCTTAATTAATTCTGAAGAAATACCATTTAAGCGTGCCGGGATCAGTAAATGACATCTGAAGAGTAGCCGTACTTGTACCGCGGGCTGTTACCTTGTTGTAGATTTTATTCCATCCGGCGGCGAAGTTAAGATTATTTACCTGCCTGGTGACCATCGTTTCAGTATTGCCGTCAAACGTCTGCGGGCAGGTTTGCGAACCGTTAACCGTGGTTGCTTTTGTCATATACACTATCTCAAGGATATTATCGTTAAGCATAGGGATATAGATAACGCTGGAATCATTTCTAAAGTCACGGCTGGTACACTGTGCAAAGCCAAATATTGAGGTGCCGTCCATGATCATTGCTCCGCCCGTGCCGTAAACCATAACCCCGCTGGTGCTTGAGGTGAAACTGCCTGTGCAAACAGGAACTTGAGTGGTAAGTGAATCAAGCAGAAATGACATGGGGGCTGATAAGGCGATGGTGAAACTGCCATCTGCAGCTATTGTGCCGGTTCCGACAGCATCGAAGCTTGAAGGGCCGTTATACTGCCCCATCATAATGGTTTTGCCGGTGCCGTGTGTCCAGCCCTCAAGTTTGCCGGATATGCTGGTAACCGCAGTTCCGCCGCCAGGACCAGGGGTGGTGTCGTCTTCTGAGCAGCCTGAGATGAATAAAAAAGTGAGGGAAAAAGTGAAGAGGATGAATAACTTTTTCATGATGAACTCCGAGAATGTTGTAATTGAAATATCCATAATTTATCAGATATACAGAGGTAACTTACCGAAATAGTGAATACGTTATCCTCAGTTAAAGCGGAAATGTGATATTTGTTACAAGTGAAAAACCTGACGGAAGTTCATTCTCCCTTTTGTTTTTATATAATCGGATCTGAGCAGGCAAGGCAGCTTTAGTTTGAGAAAACTTTGTATTTTTCCTTTTTATATTCATAAACGGAGCCAAAACTATGATTAAGCAGATGATTCTTTGCCTGGCCGCAGCCTGTATGCTGCAGGCGCAGGAATTCACCAGACAGGACATCCTTCAGGCCCAGAAGATAATCGGGCTTGAGTTTACGGATGCAGAGCGGGATTCCATGATGGATGATCTGGCAGACCAGTTAAAGAACTATTCGGTAATCAGACAGATGAATCTGAAAAACGGGGTAATGCCCTCACTGCTCTTTAATCCAATTCCTGCCGGCTTTGTACTGAATATGCCACCGGCTTCCATATCATTTACTGATTACTCCGGCACAAAACTTCCCGGTAAGAAAAACCAGCTTGCATGGATGACCATCGGCGAACTTGCACATTTACTTAAAACAAAACAGATTACATCAGTTGAACTGACAAAGTTTTTCCTTGAACGGTTGAAAAAATATGATCCTGTGCTGCACTGCGTGATAACCCTCACTGAAGAACGGGCCCTGAAGGAAGCCGCCAGAGCCGATGAGGAGATAGCGGCCGGTATATATAAAGGACTGCTTCACGGCATACCGTACGGCGTGAAGGATCTTCTGAGTACTGAAGATTATAAAACCACGTGGGGTGCAGAACCCTATACTGAACAGATGATTCCGGAGGATGCTACGGTTATAAAAAAACTTGAGGCTGCCGGTGCTGTACTTTGTGCTAAACTTACAATGGGCGCACTGGCGTGGGGGGATGTATGGTTCGGAGGAAGAACCCGCAATCCGTGGGACACATCAGCCGGTTCAAGCGGATCCTCAGCCGGTTCTGCTTCTGCGGTTGCTGCCGGGCTTCTGCCTTTTGCCATAGGCACGGAAACCTACGGCTCAATAGTTTCCCCTTCAACCATCTGCGGCACTACCGGCCTTCGCCCCACTTACGGAAGAGTGAGCAGAAACGGAGCGATGGCGCTCTCCTGGTCAATGGATAAAATCGGTCCCATTACCCGCTCGGTTGAAGATCTTGCCATTGTCTTTGATGTGATTCACGGTGCTGACAATCTTGACCCGACGGTTTATGATGTGCCTTTCTCATATATACCGGGCGCAGAGGTAAAAAACTTCAGGGTAGGATATCTGAAAAAAGATTTTGAGGGCAATTACCCTTTTAAGAAATATGATTCACTGGTACTGAAGCAGCTTGAAATGGCAGGCGTGGAACTTATCCCTGTGGAATTACCTGATTTTCCGGCAGGTGATATTTCGATAATGCTTTCAGCCGAAGCTGCTGCAGCGTTTGATGAGCTGACCCGTTCAAACCGGGATGATCTGCTCACCCGGCAGATAAAAAATGCCTGGCCGAACGTTTTCCGTGCGGCACGGTTCATCCCAGCCGTGGAATATATAAACGCAAGCAGGGCGCGCACCCTTCTGATTCAGCAAATGCATGATGCAGTAAAGGATGTTGATATTTATCTGGCACCATCCTGGCAGGGGAGTAATCTTCTGATCACTAATTTAACCGGACATCCCTCAGTGGTGGTACCGACAGGTTTCAGCGCGAGCGGAACTCCCGTAAGTATTACTTTCTGCGCGGGACTTTTTCAGGAGGGAAAACTTTTGCAGTTTGCCAAATTCTGGCAGGATATGAATACATATCATAAAAAACATCCTGAGATGTTTAAGGAGTAAGAAACAGGAAGAAGTTCGGAAGGGAATCAACTTCCGGGGTGACATTTGGTCACCCCCGAAAGCTGCATCACATAGGTCTATCACAACCCTAAAAATAAGTTGCCCCTTACAATTGAATACGGCCCAGGATTTTGCGTACTCAATTAGGGGTAAGGGGCGAACGGGACACAAAATTGCTAATAACGAGTAATAAGGACAGGAACACACCGGCTGGCACCGGTGTGCCCTGTCTTTACAGGTGGTAGTGTTGTAAATTTAAATAAGGATTTATAGAACGAGACTGATTTATAGTTTTTATAATCAGCTGCTCAAAGATTTGAAATTTTTTTCTGCAGGGCAAAAGAAATTCAGCGAGTGCGGTTTTTCAGGGGCAGACGATAATAAGAAACGGTGAACGTGCCATAAATCCGGTTTGAGGTGTCTTACTCATGCGAAGGGAGGGTTACCGTAAATGTGCTTCCTTTGCCAGGTTCACTTTCAACCGTGATGGTGCCCCCGTGCGCGATTATCAGTTTTTTAACAATTGAAAGTCCGAGCCCTGTTCCTTCGAAATTTCGTCCATGCCCCTCACTCACCTGACGGAATTCTTCAAATATACTTTCATGATGTGCCTGATCTATACCGATGCCGGTATCTTTTACGGTCAGAATCATTGCACCCGGTTCCTTGTATATAAGCCGTACTTCCAGACTGCCGGTTGATGTATATTTAATGGCATTATTAATCAGATTGTTTATTGCTGATCTGAGAACTTTGGGATCAACCTTCAGGAATAATTTTTCATCCGGGCAGAAGACCTCGTAACGGAGACCTTTCTTTTCTGCTTCAGCTCTGAAAAGTTCCGCTGCTTCTCTGGTCTCAGCGCAAACATCCAGCTTTTGCGGTGAAAGCTGCATTGCTCCCGACTCAATCTTGGCAAGATCAAGTATAAGATTCAGTGTTTCTGAAAGACGCCTTCCTCCCCGCAGGATACCGACAGCCATTTTATTCAGTTCCCCGCTGGTTTCTTCCGCAAGTATTTCTGCAAATCCGTTAATTGCTACAAGAGGGGTGCGGAGTTCATGGCTCATATTGGCAAGAAAACTTGATTTGAGCTTGCTCATTTCTTCTGCTTTTACCTTTGCGGTTATCAGCTCTTCAATGTTTTTCTTGCGCTCAGTTATATCTTCACCGACTGAAATAACATTGATGATGTCTCCTTCCGGATTAAGCACCGGAGATATATAAGTACTTTCCCAGTAAAGTGAGCCGTCTTTTTTCCGGTTAAGCAGTTCCCCTTTCCAGTCTTTTCCTGTGTTTATGGTTTCCCGGATTTCATTATAAATATCTTTTGAAAAAAACTCATGTTCAAGTATAGCGGGTTTTCTGCCAAGAATTTCCTCCTCGGAGTATCCGGTAACCTCGGTGAAACGCGGATTAACAAACTCAACAATGCCATCAGGGTCGGTTATAATAACCGAAACCGGACTCTGCAATACTGCCCGTGACAGCTTTACTAAATTCATTTCAGATTTTCTGCCGATGGTAACATCCATCATGTGTCCGGTTATTCTGCTGATTTTCCCATCTTTCATGGCGGCAGTTGCTGCCGCACGAATCCATTTTTCGTTACCAGCCGGAGTTGTAAAACTCATTACCAGATCGTAGGGGGTTCCGTCAGTCAGAATAGCATTCATTGCACTGGTAATTTTTTGTAATTCTTCCGGCGGGTAACATGCCAGACTTGCCTCAATATGCTGCGGGGAGCCGGGAGGGAATTCACCCGGTGTCATGTCATGAATTGCGTACATTTCATCCGTCCAGTACATCGTATTGGTGTCAGCACTCCACTCAAACCCGCCGACTTTAGCAAGTTCCTGTGTCCGGCGCAGTACGGCCTCACTTCTCTGCAGTTCTTGTTCCGTCTCAATCAGATCAGTAATGTTTACAAATGTTACCACAACCTGCTTAAGTGCGTTGCCCGCGTCAAACTGAGGATATGCATGCAGCCGTATCCAGTATCTTTTGCCGGTTATAAGATTGTTAAGCTCATAAGTGGTATTCTTTATTTCCTTTCCCGTTCTTATTACCAGATTGAAAGGATAATTTTCCGGTTCTATTTTATCGCCATTACCGGTTTTGAGAACAATCATGGGTTCTGAAGGGTTGAAATCTTTAATCTTCTCTAATGGCATACCGATAAGACTTTCTGCTTCAGAATTGTAATAAAGCAGTTCACCGGTGCTGCCGTGAATTATAACACCGAAGTGGAATTCATTGACAAGTGAACTATACCGCTGTTCACTCAGAAGTTTTTCCTGCTCGGCGAGCTTTTGATCAGTAATATCAATATGCACACCGAAGATATGTCCTGACTTGCCGGATTCTTCCGGAGTTACCGCGCCTACTGCCCGTATATATCTGATTCTTCCGTCCGTATTCCGGATGCTGAACTCTGAAGCGCTTCCGCTGCTGCCGGTCAGAAGAGAGCCGCGGCTGCTTTCTGAGCTGTTCCCATTTTGTAAAATAAAGGACATCCAGTTTTCCATGCTACCCTGGAATGTTTCAGGGGAGGTGCCGTATATCCTGTGCATGGTATCATCAAAATATACTTTATCGCTGTTAATATCCCACTCCCAGATGCCAATATGGGCGGCTTTGTTGGCAAGCAGCATACGTTCATTCAGTTCAATTATCTTTTGTCTGTTTTCCTCGCGTGGAGTTACATCAACAAAAAATCCAATCATTACTTTTTTACCCGCAAGGGTAACATGGCGCGTGTTGATATCAGCGTAAAAAATGGAACCGTCTTTTCTGAGACAGGGGATCACTGAGGCGATACTTATTCTGTTTTCCGCCAGAGCGATGAACTGTTCCATCACTTTTGGCAGATCTTCTGGCCGGTGCAGATTTACCGGAGTCATATTACTGAATTCTTCTTCTGTATATCCGAACAGACGGGTCATTTCCGGATTGACGAATACAAACAACTGTGTTTCGATATCGGCGGCTATAATTCCCTGAGGTGAGCCTTCAAAGACTGCCTGATACTGCTCACGAGCTTCAATGAGATGCTGCTCGTTGAATTTTTCCTGTGTGATATTTCTTGCAATACCCGCGTACCGGATAATTTCATTTTTATCATTATACACCGGGAATGATTCAATACGGAGCCAGATGATCTTGTTTTCTTTAGTGATGGTACGGAACTCATCTCCCAATGATTTTCCATTCCGGAAATTCTTAAATGCATTCCTGGCTTTTTCCCGGTCTCCAGGAATAACCGTAGAGAGCAGAAAGTGTAAACTCAGTTTGCCGGGATTTTGTTTTACCGGAATGCCGAAGGTATGGTAGAGATTTTCTGATATATACAGGAGCTGTTTTCTGTCTGCTGAAGAAAGCCAGAAGAACATATCAAGATTTTCAACAATCTGCCTGAGGCGGGAGTGATTTTCCAGAGCATCCTGCTCTTCTTTCTGCTTTGTGATGTCCATCCAGATGCAGCTCACATCATAACCGCCATCTCTCTCGGCTACAATCTGTTGACGGTTAAAAAGCCAGCGGTAGTTGCCCCAGGCATCCAGGAAACGGTATTCAGTTTCGTTTACAGACCCGACCTTGGGAGCAATATAATTTTCCTGAAAGTTTTTCTTGAGCCTCGGGCGATCTTCAGGGTGCACATGCTCAATCCAGAAACTGAAATTATCAAGCAGCTGGTCAGCACTGTACCCAAGCGACTTAACGATATGATCGTTAACAAAATTCAGATGCGGAACCCCATCCTTAAGGTAAAATGTGTATAATGAGGCGGGATTCGATTTTAATAACTCAATTAGACGGAAACCAAGACTGCTCTCTAAACCAAGTGCCTGATTTGTAATACTTTTACCGCAAATAATAATTTCTGTAAGACGGTCATCTTCCCCTAAGCGGAGATGTTTGGAGAAACTTATTTGTACAGACCTGTCCGGCACAGGGAAGATAATTTCCATCTCTGGCTGCTGTGTGCCGTCGGAAGCCCAGCTAAATAGAGAAGAAAAGGGGGAGCCAGTTGATATTTCAGCCGCCTCGGCAAGCGATTTGCCGGTTATCTTCCGTGAATCGAAGCCCGCGAGTTTACAGAATTCAGAACTTAACCAGGTAATTATCCGAGAAGAATTAGCAATAAACACCCTTTCGGAGGGATACCCGTTGTTAGCTCCGTTTAAATGGGAAATATTTTCAGAACCAGCAGACAGCGTCATGGTTTCAGTAATAATTAATTAAATGTTTCCCTACCTACCTGTAAAACCCAGTTCAAGCCCGCTGGAAATCTGTAAAAATTACATAATGATATGCTAATATAAAACATATTACAGAAATTGGATAAAAAATCTTGAGTATTCAGAAAGTGAAACATATTCCCGGTGGTCCTCGGCTCTGCTCGGACGCCGGAAGGGGCTGTTCCCCGAGCGATTGGTCCCCGAGCGGAGTCGAGGGGAGGGGTGTTCGGACACTGGATGGAGAGGTGCCCGGTGGTCCTCGACTCCGCTCGGACACCGGGAGGAGATGTACGGACACCGGAATGGATGGTCCTCTAGCGATTGGTCCCCGAGCGGAGTCGAGGGGGTCGAGGGGAGGGGTGCTCGGACACCGGGATTGGGATGGTTCTCCGGTGGTCCTCGGCTCCGCTCGGACACTGGGTGGGGAGGTGCCCGGTGGTCCTCGACTCCGCTCGGACACCGGGATGGATGGTCCTCGACTCCGCTCGGACACCGGGATGGATGGCCCCCGAGCGATTGGTCCCCGAGCGGAGTCGAGGGGGTCGAGGGGAGGGGTGGTCGGACACCGGAATTGGGATGGTCGGGAATAACATGAAAGGATGGTTCATACCTTTCCCTGGCTTCAAAGACGGCGGATACCCGGGATTTCATACTTCATAATTCACAATTCTCACTTGATTCGGGAACTTTCTGATTCAATCTTGACTTTTTTGTATAGATTGACTAAGTTTGTATCACAAAAATGGAAAAGTCAGAGAAAAGCGAATGAGTTCTACAGAAGTTAACGAAATTGAAGAATTAGCGAATCAAGAGTACAAGTACGGATTCGTTACCGATGTCGAGACCGATGAGGCACCAAAAGGACTGAATGAGGACATTATCCGCCTCATTTCCTCCAAAAAGGAGGAACCGGAATGGATGCTTGAGTGGCGCCTGAAGGCATACCGCCAGTGGCTCACGATGAAAGAGCCTAAATGGCCGAATGTTGATTATCCTCCGGTTAATTTTCAGGATATCATTTATTACTCAGCACCAAAGAATATTAAGAAATTAAACAGTCTTGATGAAGTTGATCCGGAAATCCTGGCAACGTTCAACAAACTGGGTATTCCTATTGAAGAGCAGAAAGCGCTCGCCGGTGTGGCCGTTGACGCGGTGTTTGACAGCGTGTCGGTTGCTACTACCTTTAAGGAAAAACTGAAAGAGCTTGGAATTATCTTCGGTTCAATTTCCGAGGCAATCAGAGAGCATCCCGATCTTATTAAGAAATATATCGGCTCGGTTGTTCCCGCTACCGATAACTACTACGCAGCGCTCAACAGCGCAGTCTTTACCGACGGCTCTTTTGCATATATACCAAAAGGCGTGCGCTGCCCGATGGAACTGAGCACCTACTTCCGCATTAACGCAAGCAACACCGGTCAGTTTGAAAGAACGCTGATTGTGGCTGAAGAGGGAAGTTATGTAAGCTATCTGGAAGGATGCACTGCCCCCCGCCGTGATGAAAATCAGCTCCACGCAGCCGTTGTTGAACTGGTTGCTCTTGACAATGCTGAAATTAAATACTCCACCATACAGAACTGGTATGCCGGTGATAAAGAAGGCAAAGGCGGTATTTATAACTTTGTGACCAAACGCGGACTCTGCAAAGGTGTTAACTCAAAAATCTCCTGGACTCAGGTTGAGACAGGTTCAGCCATCACCTGGAAATATCCGAGCTGCGTTCTGCAGGGGGATAACTCAATCGGAGAGTTTTATTCCGTTGCGGTTACCAATAACTATCAGCAGGCAGATACCGGAACCAAGATGATTCATCTTGGCAATAATACCCGCAGTACCATTGTCTCTAAAGGTATATCAGCCGGAAGAAGCAATAATACTTACCGCGGACTGGTCCGTGTCGGCAAGAAAGCAAAAAGTGCCAGAAACTATTCTCAGTGCGACTCACTTCTTATCGGAGACCGCTGCGGCGCGCATACTTTCCCCTATCTTGAAATTAACAACCCTACAGCAACAGTAGAGCATGAAGCAACCACTTCAAAAATTGGCGAAGATCAGATTTTTTATCTGAATCAGAGAGGCCTTTCTAATGAAGATGCAGTTAACATGATCGTAAACGGCTACTGTAAGGAAGTCTTCAGAGAACTGCCGATGGAATTTGCCGTTGAAGCGCAGAAACTCCTGAGCGTGAGCCTTGAAGGCAGCGTAGGTTAATATATACATTTTGAAAAATAAGGAAACAGCAATGATCGAAATTAAAAACCTCAGAGTAAGCATTGAGGGCAAAGAGATATTAAAAGGCATCAACCTGAAAATTAATAAAGGTGAAGTGCACGCAATTATGGGACCGAACGGCTCGGGGAAAAGCACCCTTGCTTCGGTACTTGCAGGACGCAAAGAATATGAAGTAACAGAAGGTGAAGTGATCTTCAACGGAAAAAACCTGCTTGACCTTTCTCCTGAAGACAGGGCAAGAGAAGGTGTATTTCTTGCGTTTCAGTACCCGGTCGAAATTCCGGGTGTCTCAAACACCAATCTGCTGAAGAATGCACTTAATGAAATTAAAAAATACCGCGGAGAGGAACCCCTTGATGCAGTTGAGTTTCTTGCTCACATTAAGAAAAAAATGGCGCTTGTTGAACTGAAGCAGGATCTGCTCAGCCGTTCAGTGAATGAAGGATTCTCAGGCGGTGAGAAGAAAAGAAATGAAATTTTCCAGATGGCGGTGCTCGAGCCGAAACTCGGCATTCTTGATGAAACAGATTCAGGGCTTGATATTGATGCGCTCCGTATTGTTGCAACCGGCGTTAACACTCTTAAGTCACCAGAGAATTCATTCATCGTGGTTACCCACTATCAGCGCCTGCTGAATTACATTGTGCCTGATTTTGTGCATGTGCTCTATCAGGGACGCATTATTAAATCAGGCGGCAAAGGCCTTGCTCTTGAACTTGAAGACAAAGGATATGACTGGGTGAAAGATCATATCGAAGAATTCGTGATGGGTTAAGAGGAAGACAGTTATATATATGGAAAAAACAGATTTTAAAGAGCTGCTGAAAAACAGCTTTCTGACGGCTGAGGCCGGAATGAACGGTGAAAGTAAGTCGGAATTCCATCAGGTGCGCAAAGCCTCGCTGGAAGAGTTTCTTTCGCTGCGCGTTCCAACGGTGAAGGATGAAGAATGGAAGTACACCAATATCACCCCGATCACCGGAAGGAAATTCACCACAGAAGCTGTTGCTGCACCGGTCGGAATATCTGAACTGCAGAAGTTCTTTTATAACATTGACAAATATCTTAATATCGTCTTTGTTAATGGTAAACTGAATCATGAGCTTTCAGGTGATTTTAGTTCTCTTAAAGGAGTAACAATCACCACCATAAAAGAGGCGTTTACGGAGAAGATTTCTGCCGCTGAAACCTATTTTAATAAAACAGCTGATCTGAAAGGCAATATCTTTGCCGCGCTAAACACTTCTTTCGTTGCTGAGGGACTTTTTATCCACATCGGAAAAAATGTCGCTGCAGAAAAGCCGGTCAGAATTATCTACGTTAAGAAGAATGCGGAAAATCTGCTGGTTAGCCCCCGCAACCTGATTGTTGCTGAGCAGGGTGCTGAACTGGATCTGATTGAAACCTATGCTGGTCTTGATGAAACCTCATCATTCACCAACGGCGTGACTGAAATATATACCGCTGAAAATGCCTCGGTTAGTCACATTCTGATTCAGGAAGAGAATCTGAATTCCTATTACATCAACAATGTTGAAGTAACACAGGAGGGGAGCTCCCGCTACACTTCATTGAATATCGCGCTTGGTTCTGCCATCGGAAGAACCAACATGAGCACTCGCTTCACCGGCCCCAATTCAGAGGGAACACTTAACGGACTTTTTATTGCAGGCGGCACACAGCTTATTGATAATCATACGATGATTGATCACGCAATGCCCCACTGCCAGAGCCATGAGTTATATAAAGGAGTGCTCGACGGCAAAGCGCGCGGAGTATTTAACGGCAAGGTAATGGTTCGCCAGGATGCACAGAAGACCAATGCATTCCAGGAAAACAAAACCATCCTGCTGAGTGAAGAGGCCCTGATTGATACCAAACCGCAGCTTGAGATTTTCGCTGATGACGTAAAATGTACCCACGGTGCAACCGTCGGACAGCTCAGTGAAGAGTCGCTCTTTTATCTAAAAGCTCGCGGAATCGGTGATCAGCTTGCCCGTTCGATTCTTATTAACGCTTTTGCTGATGATCTGGTTGACCGGATGAAGTTTGAAGATCTGCGTGACTATCTCGAAGCTAAAATAGCTGCAAGGTTATCATAATCATGTCTTCAGTAAATGCCTCTGGTGCTCTAAAGGATAAGCAGACTGCTGCATCCGCGTTTAATGTCTATGAGATCAGAAAAGATTTTCCGATCCTGCAGACCGAAGTGCACGGCAAGCCGCTTGTGTATCTTGATAACGCTGCTTCAACCCAGAAGCCGCAGTGTGTGATAGACAAGATAGCTGAATATTATTCAGCGACTAATGCCAATATACACAGGGGTGTGCATCTGCTCAGCCAGAAGGCAACTCTTGAATATGAAGGGGTGAGAGAGCAGGTTGCATCCTATCTGAATGCATCTTCCTCAAAAGAAATTATCTTTACCAGAGGCACCACAGAGGCAATAAATCTGGTGGCTCATTCCTACGGCAGGAAATATATACAGGAAGGGGATGAGATCATCATCTCATGGCTGGAGCATCACTCCAATATCGTCCCCTGGCAGATGCTTTGTGAGGAGAAAAAAGCAATACTGAAGGTTATCAGAATGGATGACAATGGTGATCTTGATATGGATCATTTCCATTCGCTTCTATCTGACCGGACAAAGTTTATTTCGGTTGTGCATGTTTCTAATGCACTCGGAACGGTCAATCCGGTTGAAGAAATTATCCGGGCCGCAAAAGAACGGGGAATACCGGTTCTGCTTGACGGCGCTCAGTCTGTGCAGCATCAGCCGGTTGACGTCCGTGCTCTTGGCTGTGATTTCTTCGTTTTCTCCGCGCACAAACTTTACGCTCCGACCGGAGTGGGTGTTCTTTACGGAAGAAAAGAACTGCTTGAGAAAATGCCTCCGTATCAGGGCGGGGGGGATATGATTGCTTCCGTTTCATTTGAAAAAACAACCTATAACGAACTCCCCTATAAGTTTGAAGCGGGTACCCCGAATATTGAAGGGGTAATCGGTATGGGACCGGCGCTGGATTATATAGAGAAAATCGGCTTTGACGCGATTCAGAATTATGAGAATTCTCTGCTGGTATATACCGGTGAAGTATTACGGAAAATACCCGGAGTAAAACTGCTGGGTGAGCCCAAAGTGCGCAGCAGTGTCTATTCATTCCAGCTTGAGGGCATTCATCCGCATGATACCGGCACCATCCTTGATCTTGAGGGGGTTGCCATCCGCACCGGTCATCATTGTGCTCAGCCGGTAATGAAGCGGCTTGGAGTTCCGGCAACGGCACGGCTGTCGCTGGGTTTTTATAACACAAAGGAGGAGATTGATTATTTTGCTCAATCTCTTCAAAAAGTTTTCGAGGTGTTTAAATAATGAATCCCGAGCTCAGGGAACTTTACCAGCAGGTAATCCTGGATCACTATAAGGATCCGCGTAATTACAAAATACTGCCGTTTTATACCAATCACGCCGAAGGGCATAACCCTCTCTGCGGAGACCAGGTTGAAATTTTCCTTTCGGTTGAAGACGGCATCATTAAGGATATATCATTCCAGGGTAACGGATGCGCCATATCAAAATCATCCGCTTCTCTGATGACTGCTTTCGTCAAAGGCAGGACCGTTGAGGAAGTGCAGAAGGATTTTGACCGGTTTCATGCACTTGTCATGGGCAATACCGTAACTGATTCTGACCGTGAACAGCTTGGCAAACTTGCTGTGCTTGAGGGAGTAAAGGAATTTCCCATGAGAGTCAAGTGTGCCTCACTTGCCTGGCATACGCTGATAGCCGCAATTAAAAACGAACAAGAAAAAGTCATAACTGAATAATATGAGTGACGAAACTGAAATTCTGAAAGACAAAGTAATAGCGGTGCTTAAAAGCTGTTACGATCCTGAAATTCCGGTGGATATCTGGGAACTCGGGCTGATTTATCAGCTCCGTTTTGACGAAGATAAAAAGCTGACTGTTATCATGACGCTTACATCCCCGATGTGTCCCGTTGCTGAAACACTTCCCAAAGAAGTGGAGAGCAAACTGCGCACCATTGAGGGCATCACCGATGTAAAAATTGAAATCACCTGGAGCCCCCCCTGGTCAAAAGATATGATGAGTGAGGTGGCCATGGTTGAACTTGGTTTCTTATAGAAAAACGATATTCATGCGGTGAGAGAACCGCGGGGCAGGGGAAAGCCGGACGACTTGTGTGTATATATATTAACGATAATCTTAAAAAGGAATAACCTATGTTAAATGTTCTGAAAAGACCTCCCATGTATGATGAAGAAGCAGTTCAGCCAATGCGCGATGAACTGACAGCCGTAGGAATACAGGAACTCCGTACCCCGGAAGATGTGGAAAAGGCAATTAAGGTTAATGACGACAAGACGGTACTTGTTGTAATGAACTCAGTCTGCGGATGTGCTGCCGGCGGTGCCAGACCGGGTGTATCTCTTGCCCTGCAGAATGCAGTGATTCCAGACAGACTTACAACCGTTTTCGCGGGACAGGACCGCGATGCAGTAG
This sequence comes from Ignavibacteriales bacterium, assembly GCA_015709675.1. Lineage (NCBI taxonomy): Bacteria > Pseudomonadati > Ignavibacteriota > Ignavibacteria > Ignavibacteriales > Ignavibacteriales bacterium. Next base: position 3,684,092 of record CP054182.1, on the reverse strand, counting down.
ATCTGGTTCGCAGCTATATTCCTGCACCCCCCTCATCACCAAGCATGGCTATTTTCAAGAACGGTGAGCCGGTTTATTTTATGCCGAGATACGAAATTGAAGGTTACACCTTTGAACAAATTGCCGACAAACTGAAAGCCGCATTTGAAAAACACTGCAGCGCCAAAGGCCCCTCTGTAAGTCCTGAACACTATGCACAGGTTCAGCATGCCAAAATGTGCGGTTCAAAAATTCCGATGTACAAAGGTTAATTAGTAATCAGGAATGAGTAATTAGTAATTCAATGTATAATGTACAATTAACAATGTACGTTGCTTGAAAATGATTAACGCTGCGGTTCTGCGGGAGATGTTTTCTCCCGCAGATGGCCTCAGATGAACTATTTACGAAACATATATAGACGATGAAATTCAGTTCCCAGGAAGAATACGGATTGCGCTGCCTTCTGCGCATTGCTAAAAACAAGTCAGAAGACGGAATGACCATACCCGAGATCAGTTCGGCTGAGCGCCTCTCGCAGGCCAATGCAGGCAAACTCCTCAGGATTCTGCGCCTAGGCGGTTTTATTGAAAGCTCACGCGGTTCATCCGGAGGATACCGGCTGACCCGTCCTCCTGAAGAAATAAACGTCGGGGAAGTGCTCTCGGTTCTCGGAGGCAAATTTTTTGAATCATCCTTCTGTTCTGATTTTACCGGAAATGAATCCATCTGCACGCATACCATAGACTGCTCCATCCGCTCCCTCTGGAGGGCAGTGCAGACTGCGGTTGATTCCATCCTCTCAAAGACCACACTCGCTGATATGCTTGGTAAGGAAGAAGAAACGGCAAGCTTTGTTTATGCCCTTCTTGAAGAAGAGCAGCAGTCCCTCAGAAATCAGCAAAAACCCGCCTGACAGGCGGTTCACCCCGGAACACTCCCTTAAAACCCAGTTTACAGCCGGTTCACCGGCACGGGTATATGTGTGATAAATGTCATACGGATATACCCGGAAAAATCCCGTTTAAGCGGGCGGGCCGGCGGCAAAAGCAGCCCGGACCCCTGATTTTATTACCTTTTCTTTATGTATATAGCCCGGTCAGCCGGAGAAATTTTATATACCCTCTTCCCCCTGTCCGGTATATAGGGGCACCCCCTCCTGAAGATTTTTCTTGCTTTTTGTATTGACTTTTTTATTATTTTAACTCCGTGGTTACCAAAAATCTATTATTTAACAACAATTAAGGAGAACCGGTATGAAAACATTGATCGATATTGACGATAAGCTGATGGCAAAGGCGCTGAAAGCTTCCGGCTTGGAAACAAAGAAAGCTGTGGTGCATGCAGGACTTGCTCTCGTAGCTGCCGGAAAAGCCCCGAAGGCAAAAGCCAAGGCTAAACCAGCTAAGAAGGCTGCAAAGAAGAAATAATTCTTCTTTAGAGGAGGAGGATCCCCGTGAGGACTGAGATAAAAATAAGTCCGGCGGTTACGATCTTCGCTCTGAGCGGCATCCTGCCGCCGTCAACGAAGTTTTGAATATGGTGGCCGAACAGTTTGTTGGTCAGTATATAGTCCAGAAATCTCTCTGAGCTTCTGGCAAAGAAATATGCAGCCATAATCAAAAATATTGTCCCGGGCATCAGCGGAACGATAAAACCAATGATGCCCGTTATTGTACATACTACTCCGAGGATAAAATAGGTAACCCTGAGCCAGTGAGACTCAGCAACTTTCCTGTTTTTAATTGCCTGCCGCATTACTTCCTGTTATAAATTTCTCTCAATAAATTCAGTCATCATTTTAAATAGGTGCTGCCGGGTTTTTCCGCCGTGAATACCATGATCCTTCTCAGGATAATACATGGTTTCAAAAGGTTTATCTTCGGCAATCAGTTTCTCAGCCAGCTTTACCGCGTTCTGGAAGTGGACATTATCGTCTCCTGTGCCGTGAACCAACAGCAGCTTTCCTTTAAGCTTATTGGTATGAGCAAGTACCGCGCTGTTTTCATATCCTTCAGGATTAAGCTGCGGAGTCTGCATATAACGTTCTGTATAGATGGTATCATAGAACTTCCAGTGTGTGACCGGCGCAACGGAAATGGCAGCCTTAAAGTAATCAGCGCCTTTCATCAGGGTGAGGGCTGCATTGTAACCGCCATAGCTCCACCCCCATATGCCAATCCGTGAAGCATCAACCCAGGGCTGAGCTCCGAGATATTTTGCTGCTTCAACCTGATCTTGCACTTCAAAATTGCCGAGGTCTTTGTACACCTGCTTCTTGAACACTCTTCCGCGCCCGCCGGTTCCCCGGTTATCCACCGCAAAAATAATGTATCCTTTCTGTGCAAGCATCTGATGCCAGAGAAAGTTTGCTCCGCCCCAGCGGTCGTTAACTACCTGTGAGCCGGGCCCGCCATAGGTAAAAATAAGAACGGGGTATTTCTTTGCGGCATTAAAATCAGCCGGCTTTATGATATAAGCATTAAGATCCTGCCCGTCTGAAGTGTTAAAAGTCAGGAACTCAAGTTTAGCAAGGTTATAGTCCTTAAAGACGGACATATCAGACTCAGCGAGAGTTTTAATCTTATTTCCTTCGCGGGAATAAAGATACGTATTGGTGAGTGTGTTTGCGTTTGAATAACGGTCAACATAATACGCGCAGGAGGGGGAGAGGGAAATATCATGCGTACCTGCTTCATCGGTCAGGCGCTTCTTTTCAGAACCGTCAACCCGCACCATATAGAGATCTGAATACATTGCCCCCCGCTCTTTAGAAGTGTAATAAACCATGTTGGTGGTTTCATCATAGCCGAGAATATCAGTCACATCCCACTTGCCTGAGGTGAGCTGTGTTATCTGTTTTCCCTGATCAGAGAAATGATAGATGTGGTTATAACCGTCTTTTTCGGAAGTCCAGAGGAATCCCTTTTCACTGATGGTGGGAAAGAAAAGATTATCATGCACCTCAACCCAGGCATCATCAGTTTCGGTATAGATGAGTCTGGTTTTTCCGGTTTTCGGATTGGCGCTCAGAAGGTCAAGTTTATTCTGCAGACGGTTCAGGCGCTGAATCCACAGATCGCCGCTGAATGCATTAAACTTTATCCGTGCTACGTAAATATCCTCTTCGGCTCCGAGATCGGCAAAAACATTCTTGTTTGATTTCAGGTCATAGATGCCGATTTTCACCTGCGAGTTGCGGTCGCCTGCTTTGGGGTAGCGCATATCAATAGAGTTCAGATAGAGGGAATCCCATTTCTGGATTTTTATCTCAGGAACATTGGTCTGATCAAGCCGCCAGTAGCCCAGATAGCGTGAGTCATGCGACCATGCGTAGGCCTGGATAATGCTGAACTCCTCTTCATATACCCAGTCAAATACGCCGTTCAGCACCACATCAGAGCCGTCAAAGGTGAGCTGCTGCTCGGTGCCCGAGGGGAGGTCATACACAAAAAGATTGTGCCCGCGCGAGAAGGCAATTTTTTTTCCGTCAGGCGAGAACTGCATGTTAATCTGCTGCTCTTTTGATGCAACTTCCGCGGTTACGGCTTTCTTTGCCACGTCGTATATATAAAACGTTCCGCCGCTTTTGAGTGAGCGGGCAGGCAGCACACCGGTTATCATTAAATGGGTTCCGGCAGGGGACCACTCATAGTTTGAGAGGGTAATCTGCTCACCATCTGAGGATTTTAAATCAGCCCCTTTAATCAGAAGGGTTGTATCTTTTCCGGCAATATCAAAGAAATGAACATTCATTGCCTTTGTTCCGGCATCATATCTGGAGAATGAGAAACCGGTACCCTGCGGATGCCACTTCAGCCCTGAGACTGATTTGGCGGCAAAACTCTTGTTGGTATATATCTCATCAACAGTCAGATTCTTCTGCGGCAGAGCAGATGCGGCGAGAAACAAAAAGAAAATAAACAACATCTGATACTGGAACTTCATTACTTCTCCTTTAACTCTGGATAAAATTCTGATACATATAAACTAATTGCCGTCAATCATGCGGCCAAGACCGCCAAGGATTGAGCCCTCATCCTTGCGTGCACCGCCTGCCATGGGTGCCTGAGCGAGGATCCTGTCAGCCAGCCGGGCAAATGGGAGCGACTGCAGATAAACGGTACCTGTTCCGCGGATGGTCGCCAGAAACAGCCCCTCACCACCGAAGAACATCGATTTAAGCCCGCCGGCACGTTCAATATCATAATCCAGTCCGTCAGTGAACGCCACAATGCAGCCGGTATCAATGCGCAGCACATCATTAACTAATTCTTTTTTTACAATGGTTCCGCCTGCGTGGATGAATGCCAGGCCGTCACCTTCAAGTTTCTGGAGGATAAAACCCTCACCGCCGAAAAGTCCGGCACCGAATCTCTGGGTGAAGGCAATTCCGGTGCGGGTGCCTTTGGCTGCACAGAGGAACGAATCCTTTTGGCAGAGGAGCCGGCCACCGAATTTGGTAAGGTCAATCGGGATAATCTTGCCCGGATAAGGGGCGGCAAACGCAACCCTCTTTTTACCGGAACCGTGGTTGGTGAAGTGCGTAAGGAATATAGATTCACCCGTGAGCACCCGTTTGCCCACATTCAGGAGTTTACCCATAAAGCCCTCATTGGCATCAGAGCCGTCCCCCATTTTGGCTTCGAATTCGATGCCGTTTTCCATCCAGTTCATTACGCCGGCTTCGGCTATAACGGTTTCCCCCGGATCAAGTTCCACCTCGATGACCTGCATATCATCGCCGTAAATTTCATAGTCTATTTCGTGAGATCTCATAGTGATAATTCTGCTGATTTTTGGTTGAAAAGAACCGCAATTTACAATAAAAGGGGTATTTAACACACGGTAAATCGGATGGGAGGGGTGTGACAACTTTTAAAGAAAATCTGATTCTTTTATTGTTACACTTCAATAAGATGGGAAATTAGATTAAAGGGTTTATTTTAGCATAAGAAATGGGTAGGATTTCGGTACCATTTAATAAAAGAAACCAGACAGGTAGAAAAAAGAAACGCTCCTTGCGGAGCGTCGGACCGGAGATGCTATCTCTGGTGATGTTAAGGATACAAAAATATAAAAATTAATGGAAAATTCAAAGAATATTTTGCAAAAAGAACGGGTAGCTGTTTATGTAGACGGTTTTAATATCTATTTCGGCATGCTTGAAGCTGGGTTGGAAAAACTTAAATGGCTGAATTTGCGTACCTTAACGGAATCACTATTAAAACCCAATCAGAAGCTTGAAGAAATTAAATACTTTACAAGCCGTGTTAGTAATAATCCTGATAAACAAAAGAGACAATCAATTTATTTGGAAGCATTGGAATCAGTGGGCATAAAGATTTATTACGGACACTATCAGCGGGACAAGGTTGAGTGTAAACTTTGTGGAAATATCTGGGCGAATTATAATGAGAAGATGACTGACGTGAATATTGTAACCCAGATGATCATTGATGCGTATCAGGATAAATACGATATGGCAATGCTTATTTCGGGGGATAGCGATCTGGTTCCGCCAATAAAAGCAGTACATGAATGCTTTTCAAATAAAAGAGTTTTCGTTGCATTCCCTCCAAAAAGGTATAATAGTTCTGTCGCACTTCAAGCTAAAGGTTCGCTTACTCTTGGCCGGGCGAAATTATCGAATAGTCAATTTCCCGAAGAAGTTCAAAAAGCTGATGGGTTTGTATTAAAAAAGCCTGCAGAGTGGAGTTAAACATTACTGTTTGGATTGGTGAGGCTCATCTTACATCTTAAACACAGTTATTCTCAGGGGAAATTAAAAAATAACTTTGGAAGTTTAAAGAATTTCCGCAAAGTGATAATTATCCTTCGTTCAGCAATTATAGCCTAGTTTGCACAATTATCCTAAAATGATAGTTAAAGAATAAAAGTTTGATCTGAGATTCGGAATCTTTAGGTTTCTCTTTAATTGTTTTGCAACTCCACCTTAATCCATATTAGAAATATCTTGGAATGAGAAGTATGAACGAAATTAGTGTTGTGGATTTTACGATTCCGTCTTTCACTTTTTCGTAAAAATTTCAGACTATAATTTTACGTATTTAGCCCAAAGAGAGTCTTCTATTTTAGAGTATTTTAACGACTCTATACATTTTTCTTCTTCAGCGGTTGTGATTTTCTTATCTTTAAATATATTCTTTAAGTTCGAGTTATAAATATATATTATATCCATTTAGAATTTTTTTTCGGGAGTTGAATAGTTCCGGAATTCATCAATCCCATTATTTTGAACTATCGAATCTAACAGACTTTATGATTGCTCTTGTGATCGTATCCCCTGTTTTTTTAAGGGAAGATTAATATCTATTAAACCATGAGTCTTTAGAAATTTGTTTAATTTTGTAGTCGAAACTTAAACTATCTGCTAGTATTTTATATTTGCTATACTCTAATAAAAATCTTTGGCTTTCTTTTTTGTGTGATAATTAAATAGCAATACGTAGATGTATGCAATTGTTACGACGAGGATTAAAACTGATGAATAAATAAACACCCTCTCAAAAATCTTTTCCCTAAATGTGCTCAGAACTACTTCTCTAAAATAATAGTTACAAGTACTAAAATTAAAATCTTCATTTTAAACTTATCCAGAAGCGATAAAAATCAGATCGACTATTAAAAGGGCATAAACCTTTAGTGCAATATTGCAATTATTCCCAATCAAAGTCAAAAGCTTTATTATAAGTTACCCCCCCCTCTTTCCCATCCTTTTTCAATTCCTTACATTTCAATACTGATTTTTCGCAATTTTCCCGGCTATAATGCAAATATCTTCTGAAAACATCCTTCTGCTCGGGTCGCTGCTTCTGCTTCTGACGATTGTTGCAAGCAAGACCTCTTCCCGGCTTGGCATTCCGGCGCTGATTGTCTTTCTTGGCATTGGCATGCTCGCCGGTTCGGATGGTCCCGGCGGCATCTATTTTGATGACCCCAAACTGGCCCAGTTTATCGGGATTATTTCTCTCTGTTTCATCCTTTTTTCAGGCGGATTTGAAACTAAATGGGAGAGCATTAAACCGGTGTTCTGGCGGGGGATTGCACTTTCAACTATAGGGGTTTTTGTTACCGCACTCACCGTTGGAGCCCTGCTTCATGTAATCGTCGGGCTTGAATTTATTTATGCACTCCTTCTCGGTTCCATTATATCCTCAACCGATGCTGCGGCCGTATTTTCCATTCTCCGGACAAAGGATATGGGACTGGATCATCAGACCCGCTCCACCCTGGAGTTTGAAAGCGGAAGTAATGACCCGATGGCTTATATCCTGATGCTGGCATGTATAAATATTATTACAGCCGGTGAACTGAATATGGGAGAGCAGATTTTCTTTCTGATTAAACAGATGGCCATAGGCGGAATTTTTGGCTACGCTTTGGGCAAAGCAGGGGTGATAGTCATCAATAAAATAAATCTCACGTACGAAGGTCTTTACTCTGTTCTGCTGACTGCGATGCTGCTCTTTGTTTTCTCCGTGACTGATCTTCTTGGCGGAAACGGATTTCTGGCGGTTTATCTATTTGGCGTAATTCTGGCGAACAGCAGTCTGATTCATAAGAAAAGTCTTGTCAAGTTTTTTGACGGTGTTGCCTGGATGATGCAAAGCGTCATGTTCCTCACCCTCGGGCTGCTGGTTTATCCTTCAGAATTGCTTCCGGTGCTTGGAACGGGATTCCTCGTCGCGGCAATTCTGATTTTTGTTGCACGTCCGGCCGGGGTCATGTTAAGTTTGCTGCTGACCCGGCTTAAATTCAGGGAAAAAGTGTTTTTATCCTGGGTCGGACTCCGCGGTGCGGTTCCTATAGTTTTTGCCACCTATCCCTTTATATACGGGGTTGAAAATGCAGATCTGATATTTAACGTGGTCTTTTTTATCTCAGTTGCCTCGGTAGTGGTTCAGGGGACTACTCTTCCGTTTGTTGCCGGCAAACTGAAACTGCTGGTTGAGGAACATGAGCGGAAACTGACTCCGCTTGAATCAGAACTGAGCGAAAGTATCAAAAGTGAACTGATGGAGTTTTTTGTTCCTCACGGCAGTGCCATTTCCGGGATGAGGATCGTTGATCTTCATTTCCCCCGGAATGCCCACATTGCAATGATTAACCGGGAGGAGAAGTTCATAACCCCTTCCGGCGGGACGGTGCTGCAGGAGGGGGATATCCTGATTATTATGGCGGAGGAGAAGGAAGCACTCCGTACGGTAAGCGAATTACTGAGCCGGCCGGCGATAACGCCGAATCGGGAACCTGAAAGGGATGCCTCAGGGGAGGATCAGAAGCCGCCGAAAGGTGAGTAAATAAGGAAAAGGTTTTTGGGAAAATCCTCATATATCAGAGATAAAAGATATAATGTTGCAATGTTTCCTTTGAAGTGAAACGGAATTTTGATTAAGTTTGCCCTATTCCATTAATTAAAAATCATAAGGATAAAAATTTAATGGGTTGGTTATCTCAAACCTTTACCTCGTCTGTCGGCAAGAAACTGGTAATGGCTATTACCGGACTCTTTCTGATCTCATTCCTGATTGTTCACCTTTCGGGAAATTTCCTCCTGCTAAAAAATGACAACGGCGCTGCCTTCCTCCAATACTCAGAGTTCATGAAAACAAACCCGGTTATTCTGATCATGGAAGTGGTGCTGTTCCTTGGTTTTATTTTTCATGCCTTTAACGGATTCCGCCTCGCACTGGAAAACAAAAGAGCCCGCCCGGTTGATTACGCGGTAAACCGCCCTTCGGAAAACAGCTCGTTTTTTTCCCGCACTATGGTCTGGACCGGAAGCATCGTCTTTATCTTTCTTGTGATCCACCTGAAAAGCTTTTTTGTTGACCATAAGGTAACTGCCTGGATGGGCGCAACTCACGAAGAAACCCTCTATCAGGCGGTCGTAAGCGCGTTTCAGAATCCGGTATATACCTGGTTTTACGTTGTTGCCATGGTGCTGCTGGGTTTTCATCTGAATCACGGTTTTCAGAGTGCGTTTCAGACGCTCGGGCTGAACCATAAAAAATTCACGCCCCTGATACAGAAACTCGGGCTTTTTTACGCGATAGTGGTGCCTCTGCTCTTTGCGTATGTGCCGCTCTACTTTTTATATATATACAAATCCACAGGAGGAAACTGATATGGAACTGAACTCAAAAATTCCTGCGGGTAAACTTGCTGATAAATGGACCGATTATAAGGCACATATTAAACTTATCAATCCGGCTAACAGAAGAAAATATGAAGTAATTGTCGTAGGCACCGGACTTGCGGGCGGATCAGCCGCTGCATCTCTTGCGGAGATGGGCTATAAGGTAAAGGCATTCTGTTTTCAGGACAGCCCCCGCCGTGCGCACAGCATTGCCGCGCAGGGCGGCATAAATGCCGCAAAAAATTACCAGAACGACGGTGACAGTATATACCGTCTGTTTTATGATACCATAAAAGGAGGCGACTACCGTGCCCGTGAAGGGAACGTTTACCGTCTTGCTGAATTGAGCGTAAATATCATTGACCAGTGCGTGGCTCAGGGTGTCCCCTTTGCCCGCGAGTACAGCGGCTACCTTGATAACCGTTCATTTGGCGGCGCTCAGGTTTCCCGGACCTTTTATTCACGCGGCCAGACCGGGCAGCAGCTTCTGCTTGGTGCTTATAGCTCCATGGCTAAACAGATGGGGCTTGGCAATATTCAGATGTACAGCCGCTATGAGATGCTTGACCTGGTTATCATCAACGGAAAAGCCCGCGGTATCATTGCAAGAAATATGGTAACAGGCGCTATTGAGCGGTTCCTGGCTGATGCGGTTCTTCTTTCAACCGGCGGATATGGAAACGTTTATTATCTCTCTACCAATGCAAAAGGTTCAAACGTAACCGCTGCGTGGCGTGCACATAAGCGCGGTGCTTTGTTCGGAAACCCCTGTTATGTGCAGATTCATCCGACCTGCATACCGGTATCGGGTGATCATCAGTCCAAATTAACTCTGATGTCCGAATCGCTTCGTAATGACGGCAGAGTCTGGGTTCCGAAGAATCCGGGTGATACCCGTGCCCCGCAGAGCATTCCTGAAGATGAGCGTGATTATTTCCTTGAGAGGAAATACCCCTCATTCGGAAACCTTGTCCCCCGCGATGTTGCTTCACGCAATGCAAAAGCTGTCTGCGATGAAGGCAGAGGAGTGGGTTCCAGTAAACTTGCAGTATATCTGGACTTTGCTGATTCAATCAAACGGCTCGGAAAAGATAAAATTGCCGAAAAATACGGCAACTTATTTGATATGTATAAGCAGATCACGGCAGAGAATCCTTACGAAATGCCGATGCGTATATATCCGGCAGTTCACTATACCATGGGCGGCCTCTGGGTTGACTATAACCTGATGAGCAACATTAACGGACTCTTCGTCCTGGGTGAGGCAAATTTCTCTGATCATGGTGCTAACCGCCTCGGCGCGAGTGCGCTGATGCAGGGTCTTGCAGACGGTTATTTTGTTATTCCGTATACCCTTGGTGCATATCTCGCTGAAGGCGGGTTCGACAAAGTTACAACCGATCATGATGAATTTAAGCGCGTAGAAAGTGAAGTACGCGGACGCATTGATAAACTGATTTCAATAAAAGGTGAGCACTCCGTTGACCATTACCACAAGAAGCTTGGCAAAGTGATGTGGGATTATGTCGGGATGAGCCGCAATGCTGACGGGCTGAAGTTCGCGGTTGAAGAGATCAAAAAAATCCGTGATGAATTCTGGCAAAATGTGCGTGTTACCGGTGATGCTGCCGAGCTTAATCAGTCCCTTGAAAAGGCCGGCCGTGTGGCAGACTTCCTTGAACTTGGCGAACTGATGGCTCAGGATGCGCTGCACAGGAATGAATCCTGCGGCGGTCACTTCCGTGAGGAATATCAGACCGAAGAAGGTGAAGCTCTGCGTGATGACGATAACTATGCTTACGTAGCTGCCTGGGAATATAAAGGCGAAAACAACGGTTATCAGATGCATAAAGAACCTCTGGTATTCGAAGAAGTATCACCAAGCAAACGCAGTTATAAATAAGAGAATTGTAATACGAGGAACATAATGAAAATAACCTTAAAAGTATGGCGTCAGAAAAACGCGCAGAGTGAAGGCAAGTTTGAAACCTATCCGGCACCTGAGATATCCCCTGATATGTCTTTCCTTGAGATGCTTGATGTGGTGAACGAACGCCTGATCGAAAAAAATGAAGAACCGATAGCATTTGACCATGACTGCCGTGAGGGCATCTGCGGAAGCTGCAGTTTGTATATCAACGGCCGGGCTCACGGTCCTAAGAAAGGTGTGACTGCCTGCCAGCTTCATATGAGGTCGTTTAATGACGGCGAAACTATTCATGTTGAACCCTGGAGAGCTAAACCTTTCCCGGTCATTAAAGATCTGGTGGTTGACCGCACAGCATTCGACCGCATCATGGAAGCGGGGGGATTCATCTCCGTTAAAACCGGCTCAGCCCCTGACGGAAATGCAATCCTTATTCCTCATGACCAGGCGGAAATGGCGATTGATGCAGCGGCATGCATCGGATGCGGCGCTTGCGTTGCTGCCTGCAAAAATGCCTCGGCTATGCTCTTTGTTTCAGCAAAGGTATCACAGTTCACACTTCTACCGCAGGGGCATCCCGAACGTGAAACCCGTGTGACTAACATGATTGCGCAGATGGATAAAGAAGGATTCGGTTCATGTACCAACACCGGTGCCTGTGAAGCTGAATGCCCGAAGGAAATCTCCATCACCAATATCGCCCGTCTGAACAGAGAATTCATAAGGGCAAGCGTTCTCTAAACAATTCCTCCCACAAGGAAAACCAAAGCCCTCCAAACCGGAGGGCTTTTTTTATCCCTCGACTCCGCTCGGGAACCGTCCCTCGACTCCGCTCGGGAGCCAAGTTGGGCGGGTGTTTTCTCTCCCTTTAATGGGTATTTTTCGCTAAATTTGCCACTTGAAATTAGTTTTTTTATAATCCTGGTGCGGTTTCGTGATGTTTGAAAAAGAAATAAAATACATCTCCGACTTCAATATCAATAAGATTCGGAAGCTGGGTGCATTCTTTACGCTTGACGGGCTTGCCTCAGCCAGGGTTCATCCCGCAATTTTTCAGTACATCTCGGCAGAGCTGGATTATCTCTTTTACCGGGACAGAAAAAGAATTATCAAACAGTCCCTTTTTGATTACACCCTGCCTGAAGTATCCCCCCATTTTAACGCAATAGGGGATATCATAAAGCAGCACAAACTTTTGCCCTTTGAGGATATTAAGGAACTGGTTGTTCAGGCAGTACAATTTAATGTACACCTGCTGCTAAGGCCGAAAGCAACGCTCTCCCGGTTCATCTTCGGAGAGGATGAAGAAAAAAGCGCTGAAGAGGTACAGATTCTCCTCCGCTATTTGTACTATTATGATTTTTACCGGAAGGTGACTTCAGAATTTCTGGAGAAGAAAAAAATTCTGAAATTCCGGTATGAGGAATTTGAATCGGTCGTAAATAATCTGACCAGACTGCTTGTGGAAAGCCAGACGCAGGCAATGATTGATACGGCACTAACCTCCATGGCTGATTTTTTTAATGCCGGTGATGTAAACAAATCGCTCATTCCGGTTGCTGCAGTTGAGATGTATCTGAAAGAAAAAAATCTCGGGATGTATATATCCAAAATCAGGACGATACTTTCAACAGATATGAAGAGGCGTTTTGAGGTAGATGACTTTAAGAATGCCATGTACAGCAATATTGCCATTTCGCTTGACCGCGAGCTCAGGGAAAAACTGAATCAGGAACTTGCCGAAGAATATAATTCTGACTCGTTATCATCAATAGAGCGGGGCAGATTTTCTTTTGGATCAGGCGCATCACTTCAGACCCCGGAGCAGGAAGAAATTGATTATGCTGAACCCTCAGGCAGCAAAAGAGAGGAAGACTCCATTTCGCTTGATGAACTGCTTGATGAGTCAGAAACTCCTGCCGCACCGCCGGTAATACCTCAACCGGGAAGATCGATGCCGGCTGAACCGGTTAGATTTCCGGAAGGAGTTGAAGAGGAAGATGCTGAACCTCACAGCGGACTGAAAGAGATGGTAATTCCTGAAGAAGAGAAAAAGGAAAGTAGTGATCAGACTCCGGCATCGCAGGGAATCGATTATACCGATTCCCGAACCCCGGCATTTACGATAACTATTCCTGAGTTTCAGGCAGACCAGACCCTCTCTGCTGAGAATAATATATATACAAGTCCTTCAGCAGAGGATATAGCCGCTGAAGCCGCGGAGACTTTGCCGGAAGAACTGACTTCAGCACCGGCAGCCGAAGTACCGGTTTCAATTCAGGTTCCGGAGCCGGAAGCAGAACCGGAAAAACAACCTGATGATGAAGAAGAGGAAGAAGAACCGGCTCGTGATTTATTTTCGTACTTCTCAACCCGTGAGACAATGCGGGTTGTTGAAGAAATTTTTAACAACGATAGTCTTGACTTTGTAAGCACGATGGAAAGTGTTGCGGAGTGTGAGAATTTTGAACAGGCGCAGACGTTATTGAAATCCGTTTTTTATACCTATAAGATAAATACACTCACCAGCAAGGAAGCTAATCTGCTTACTGCAAAAATTGAAGAATACTTCAGAGGGGGAAAATAAGTTTTGTTTGTTGATTACGCAGAAGTATTCGTAAAATCAGGCGATGGCGGCGACGGCGCAGTTGCATTTCGCAGGGAGAAATATGTGCCCAAAGGCGGACCGGCCGGCGGCAACGGCGGAGACGGCGGCAGCGTATATATTATCGCGGATGCTAATCTGAGCACATTGCTTGATTTCCGCTACCAGAAACGATATATAGCCCGGAAAGGGGATAACGGAGCGAACGCACTCCGTGACGGAAGATACGGCCAGGATATCTTTGTAAAGGTTCCGGTCGGCACTGTGGTGAAAGATAAAGATACGGGTGAAACGCTCTGTGATTTTACGGGTGCGGGACAGAAATTTTTAGCGGCAAAAGGGGGGCGCGGCGGAAAGGGAAACAGCAATTTTGCAACCGCGGTGCATCAGACACCCCGGTATGCTGAAAACGGAAAACCGGGGGAAGAGAGAAATCTCATTTTTGAACTGAAACTGATTGCTGATATCGGGCTGGTTGGTTTCCCGAACGCGGGGAAGTCAACACTAATCTCCGTTATATCAGAAGCGAAGCCAAAGATTGCAGATTATCCGTTTACAACACTTGAACCGAATCTCGGAATTGTACGATATAAAGATTTTAACAGTTTTACCGTGGCTGATATACCGGGAATTATTGCCGGTGCGCATGAAGGCAAAGGGCTTGGCCTGCAGTTTCTGCGCCACATTGAGCGGACAAGAATTCTGCTCTTTCTGATTGATGCTTCATCGGAGACACATGAGCAGGATTATGATACTCTGCTGAATGAACTGGAACTCTACAGTTCTTCGCTTGCGGCAAAGAAAAAGATTATTGCCATCAGCAAGTGTGACATAATCGAAGAAAGCGAATGGTCTAAGCTTCAGCAGAAAAAGTTCAGAGATTATGACGAAAAAGTATACGTGATATCTTCAGCAGCAGGATTTGGTATTCAGGAAATTCTTGATAAATGCTGGCAGGAAATATCATCCGAAAAAGAAAAATTAATTGACTGAGTTAAAAGACCCGAGGAATAAAAGCAATATGAAACTCAAGAAAATCATTGTAAGCCTCTCGTTTATTGTAATAACGGCTTTTGGCATCTCTTCATGCGAAGACGGAATTAATATCTTCTCCGATGCTGATGATGTTCAGCTCGGTCTGGAGGTAAGCCAGGAGATCAACAACAATTCCGCGGAATATCCGATATATAATGCTGATAAATCGCTGAAGAATTACATTGTTAATAATATTTTTAATGAGATTCTTGCTTCTCCTAAAGTCGCGAAAAAGAACATCTACAAGTATTCGCTGGAGATTGTTGATAATGATTCAATCCTGAATGCATTTGCGCTCCCCGGAGGTCCGGTTTATGTTTATACCGGCCTGCTGAAATATCTTGATTCCGAAGCTGCGCTTGCAGGAGTGCTGGGTCATGAAATAGCACATGCTGAGCGCCGTCATGCAACTCAGAGAATGACGCAGTATTACGGCATCTCCGTGCTCTTCTCTCTGATCCTTGGTGAAAATCCCTCACAGCTCGCTGAGATTGCAGCCAACCTTTTTGTAGGTCTGGCATTCCTGGGCAACAGCCGCGCCAATGAGGATGAAAGTGATGAGTATTCAATCACCTATCTGCGGGATACCCGGTTTTACCCCGGAGGAGTGAAATTCTTCTTCGAAAAATTGCAGGCTGACGGGCTGGTAACCGGCGGTTCAGGCCTGGAGACCTTCTTTTCCACTCATCCTGACCCGATCGACCGGATCGCTTCGGCAAATCAGCGGATTCAGACTCTGGGGCTGCCTCAGTACCGCTATTCTGATAACGGAACCGGAATCTTCAGGGACGAGTACCAGGCAAATATCCGGAGCAAACTGCCCTGATTTTTTAACAAGGTATTTTTAAGTTTTTATAAAAATCCTTACATTAGAAGTCTGTCTGAAAATATTTATTTTCTGGCGGGGTAGCTCAGTAGGTTAGAGCAACGGAATCATAATCCGTGTGTCGGGGGTTCGAATCCCTCCCCCGCTACAATTTAAGGAGTAGTTTTTATGTACACATTATTAATGGTGCTTTCAATAGTAGTATCCGTACTGCTCATCGGAATCGTTCTGGTTCAGGCGAGCAAAGGCGGAGGGCTTTCCGGTACCTTAGGCGGGGCCGGGCAGGTTGGCCAGGTTTTTGGCAGCCGCAGAACTGCGGACTTTCTGAGCAAAACCACCTGGTGGCTTGCAGGTGTGCTGGTTATTCTCGCTGTTGTTATCAATCTGTTCTTCCTTCCGAGTGCGGAACTTGATAACAGAGACAGTATTATCCAGGGTTCAGGCAGTGTTCCTCCGAGCACTTCGGTTCCTCAGGCGCCCCCTTCAGGAAACTAAAAAGTAAGCTTACTAAAAGAGCAGGTCACAATGGCCTGCTTTTTTGTTTTAAATGGATCATGAGTGAGCAGGAGAGTAAAAGAGCAATTCGCACTAAGACGCAAAGATTATCTTTGTGGTGACATAGGACAATCTGGTTTTAAATTCTGAATTATGGAGTATAAATAATCAGATTTGTATCTTACCTGTTTCATAAATCTGAGAGCAGCTTCCCTGTCACTTCGATCATGAAAGAAGAATGCTATGAATTATCTCAATCTCAGTAACGACTAACAATTATCTGCAGCTTAAGTCGGAAATAATCTCGCAAAAAGTTGCTAAGGTGCTGAGAATTAGTCTGTGGCAAGGAAGTTCCTTGAGAAGGAAAATTTCTCTGAAAAAAATAAAAAATTAGAAATTTTTATATTATTTTACTCTTATTTTTCGGATGCCGTGGGGTGTATTTCTTTACGGAGAAATTTCAATAACTCATAATGAAAGTAGCACCATGTACCATCTGTTAGTTCTGTTGATTTTCGCTGCTTTGTCCATTTTTGATCACACCCTCGCCCAGCCGGAAGCTTTCTCCAATAGGATAACTATTGTTTTTCCTTATTTTGAGCCCGTAAATCCCGCTATCGTTACGAGTGGTAATTGGGATTTTACGCCGATGACAAAATTGTCATCAAACACCTATTCATTTGAAGCACAACAATTGAATGTAGGTGAGCCGTTTATGTTTTATGCACGTTATACACTACCGCCGTTTAATTCTGGCCAGCCATACTACGTTTCTACGAAAGAAGCGGGATTAAGCAGAATCATTTATGCCAAGGTTTATGTCAATGATGTACTTCTGAGTAATTCTTTTGTTCAATCGGATGGAAATATTCACTACAAGTTTTCATCAAATGGTTCAATTATGCCTGTGGATGATACGGGGCAGTCAATTGTCAATGATCGCATTCCGCCCGAAGTTCACTGGCCGTTTTACAAGATTCATTACCCGAACAATCCATCTCATTCGAATCCGGATATCAATCAGGTTGTTGCCTGGGCCACAGTAATTACAGATAATAATTATGATATGCCGGTTAAAGTTGAAATTGATTATCTGAGATTATATGCAAGAACAGCCTCAGGAGATATATTACTGACTACAGATGAATATATTTCAGGTTTTAATCAGACTTCTGATGGTGGACTATACTGGCGTTATCCATTTTTCCCTCCGGAGTTTGATCAACACACACCAATGCCGGCCATTAATGAAAACGAAGCATTAGTTTTTTATCCAAACCAACATCGAGATACGGTTTGGCATTTCTGGAATTCACAGTGGCCCAGAGCAGTAACTAGTCCGCAGCACACCTCATACTTTGCTCAGATTTCTTATCGCATTACCGGTAAAGCCGCAATTCAAATCGGTATTGATTTTTATGGTGGTAGCGAAGGTAATACTTACCGTGTTTTAGAGGCTGGTGTTAGTGATTGGGGTTTTGAGACTTACACTAATGCCTGGAAAACTATAACCTTTGATACCAAGCCAGCGGTAACATCTTTAGAAGGCAACGACATTAAAATAAACGATAAGAAATTCGAGATGTTGCAATCCTTCCCAAATCCTTTTAACCCAAGGACAACCATTGAGTTGCGTCTTCCTCAAAGCGGGAAATTAGTTGTAATTATATATAACCTAAAGGGGGAAAGAGTTGCTGAATTGTTTAATTCTGAAGTGAAGGGTGATAATGTTATTCTAAAGTTCAGTGGTAAAAGTTTTGCTTCTGGAGTGTATTTTGTTCGGGCAACATTTGGTGAATCAGTTATAACTCAGCGTTTGCTGTTGATGAAGTAAGCGTGAATCCAATGATAGTGGATCAGTTAATGTTGAAAAATATCCAAACTCTTAAGTCTCCGCTCCTCAACACAGATGATCATCTGTCTTTCATCAGGGAAAAAATAAACGCAAAGTAAGATAAGTTCCCCGCAAAGTTCCGCAGAGTTTATTTCTTTATGAAGGCAGGCTTAATGATCTCGCTCAAAACCGTTAAGATTATATGCGTACGGATAGATGGGAATCTGTCTTAAGGCTGTAACTATAAATAATCCCCCAAACCCCCAAAAGGGCACACTGATTTTACGGATGCTTACCCAACGCTGATGAACACGGCTTGAACATCATGCAAATTTAATATTCCACTCTCCGCTTTCAATTATCAATTAAATTCTTCTTCGTATTCAATGAATTCAGAAGCCAGCAGCCCTATTATTCTGTCCTCTACGGACTTCCAGTAGTTTTGCCCTTTGGCCTGATAAAAGAAGATAATTGATACGATAAGATCATCCCCCGATATGGTTTTCAGATATCCGGATACTGATGAGGTTCCGCGCAGAGTACCGGTTTTACCCCTGAAATTATGCATTGCTGAACCGCTTTTCATCCTGCCGATAAGTGTGCCGTCCACTCCGGCAATTGAAAGACTGTTATATATATTGTCAAAATAATCCGGATGAAAGTATGCCCATTCAAGCAGGCTGGAGAGTCCGGCTGCTGAGGTAAGATTAAAACGGGATAGTCCGGATCCGTCAACTATCTCAGTGCCTTCATCATAAATATCATTTTTATCAAGAAACTTTTTCACCGCTTTTGCCGCATGAAAACCGCTTCCTTCAGTTCCGCTTTCTGCCGCGCCGACAACCTTAAAGAGGCATTCCGCGAGAAAATTATCACTCCGTTTATTGACGATTGAAATTACCTCCTGAAGAGTGACACTTCTGTAAGCAAGTTCATAAGAACCCTCCGGTGTATTCCCTTTTGCCGGCCGGCCTCCTACATAGATGCCTTTTTCTTTGAGTGACTTATAGAGAATATCCGCAGCATTAAGCGACGGGTCAGCCACGTTGATATAACTGATTCTTTTTCTCTTCCGGCGGACTTTAACAATCTGCTTCTTATTTCTGTCAACCACCAGTGCTGAAACCGGTGCAAGGGGTGCAAGGTTTGCCTCATCCTCAATCCAGTCCTCACGGGAATAGGCTTTATCAAAATAACTGTCATCCCCGATAATATCACCATTGATACTCATAACGCCCATCGCACGGAGTTCGTCTGCCATCGAGAGGACATCCTCCGAGGTCAGGAGGGGATTACCAAATCCTTTAATATAAAGATTGCCGTCAATCACCCCGTCTTCGATGGATTTATCTGGGGTGAAAAGGGAAGTCTTGAGCCGGAAATCCTTGCCAAGCTTTTCTATTGCTGTGAAGGTGGTGTAGAGTTTGGTGTTTGAAGCCGGAATCAGAATGTCGCTGGCGTTCTTCTGGTAAATGGTATCTCCGGTAAGAGGATTTATTGCGAGAATAGAGACCTTTGTTCCGCGCGGGAGTTTTGCGAGTATCTCATCAATTTTTTCAGCGGTTAATATGGTTGTTTTCCCTCCGGCTAAGAGAGATGCCGAAAAGAGAAGAAAAAAAAGAAAAAAATTCATACCTTTAGAGTCTTGTTAATTCATTTTAACGGTGACCACCACGAACACCCTTCAAGTGAATAATGAGCAAAGTGAATCTAAATATAAGTAATTCAATCATTTATGAATAGTAAAAAATCTGGTAAAAGTATGGCAGAAGAAAAAAAGAAGCTGAAAGCATACGAAAGTCTGGAATTCCTCCACTCTCCTGATGCTCGTCTGATCAGGATTATGTCAGAATATGTTGAACCTGAAGCCCGTTTCCGCAAACTTAACGTCTGGGATACTATTGTTTTCTTCGGTTCAGCCCGGTTGCTGCCCCGCAAGGATGCCCTGAAAAATTACAATAAGATAAAATCATCAGATCCAAAATCCACACCGAACTTTGCGGAACAGCTGCGTAAAAGCCAGGTGCTGCTTGATATGTCCAAATATTATGAAGATGCTGTTGAACTTTCGCTGAGAATTACCCGCTGGTCTATTGATCTTGGACTGGATGAAAAGCGCTTTATTGTGTGCACAGGGGGAGGCCCCGGGTTAATGGAGGCAGCAAACAAAGGAGCCAAAGCAGCAGGAGGATACTCTGTCGGACTGAATATCAGTCTTCCCTTTGAGCAGTCCGGAAATAAATACGTCACTCAGCAGCTTTCTTTTGATTTCCATTATTTCTTTATGAGAAAGTTCTGGTTTGCGTATCTGGCAAAAGCGCTGGTGGCATTCCCGGGCGGATTCGGCACTATGGATGAGCTCTTTGAAATCCTGACTCTGGTTCAGACCCTGAAGATTAAGAAAAAGCTAAGCATTGTGGTGTATGACGAAAAATACTGGAAATCTCTTGTTAACTGGGATACTCTGGTAGAGCACGGCATGATTAATAAAGAGGATCTTGATCTCTTTAAGTTCTGCAATACGGTTGATGAAGCATACGATGTGATAACAAAACACCTTGAAAAGTATTATTTAAAAAGACGCAGAGCGGAGTCGCCTATCAGTCTCTAAGGGGAATAAGTAATCGGAGGGGGAAGCTGATGATTGAAAAAGAAGGGAACCTGATCAGCAGGAGTCAGGTTCCCTGAATTCTGAAAATTAGTCTGAAAGCTGATCCATTCTGTACGCTCTGCGTGCAGCTTTAATCTTTTCCATTCTCTTTTTAACAGAAGGTTTTACGAAGAATGTTCTTTTCTTGAACTCCTTCAGTACACCGGAACGTTCATATTTTTTCTTAAAGCGCTTTAACGCCTTATCAATATTCTCGTTTTCCTGTAAGGTAATACCTACCACTTATTTCACCTGCCTTTTACTGTGGATTTATTGTTTCGATTAATTTTTTTTCGCCTGAATTCTGAAATTTTACGACAATTGAGCTTCTTCCGCCGGAGGTGGTTTCTTTGGAAACAACCACGCCGAAATCGTTCAGTTTTTCATGGAAGAGGGAGTCTCCCACGTTATATGACCGCATGGGGGAATAGGTAATTCCGGTTGCGGTATCAAGTTCCGGGACTTTGCTTCTGACCGCTTCTTCATACTGCGTAAGATCTACAATCATTTTCTGACGGCACTTTTTGCACTTTGCCCACACCTTGTTCTCATCCCCGCTGACAATTTCCGCGGTCCGTTCCATTTTGGTAACCGACTGACAGAATTTACAATAGTATTCGATGTTTTTAGTTTTTGCCATTACAATGCCGTAAAAAAAATAGACTTTAAAGTTACTAAATCATTACCTGAAAACCAACTTGAGGGGTGATTTCGGGAGAGTGCGGAGTGAAATGGTGAAATCCCGGCACTATCAGTCGGGGTGTCCGGGTACTGATACCCGGACAGAACAAAAACGGAGATGCGGTAAGGAGCCTGTTTCTTGAGAATCAGGATTTTGACTCTCCCGGTGTTACCACCAAAACCGGCACTTTAGAATATCGGATTACTTTTTCAGCTACCGAACCGATCAGGGTATGCAGAAGACCGGTTCTGCCATGTGTGGCTATAACTATCATATCAATGTTATTATCAGCCGAATAGTCAACAATTTCCTGATAGTCAATCCCGCGGACTACTGACGCTTTAATAGTCAGGCCTGATTCAGATTCCAGCTTCTTAACCACCCGGTCAAGGTTTTCCTGTGCTTCTGAAAGGATGCTTTTCATGATGGCATCTTCGGAAAGATCAAGGGAGCGGATTGCCAGAATTGGCGGGGTTTTCTCAATTACGTGCAGCAGGTGCAGAGATGCATTATTCTGCTTTGCAAGGGTTACGGCATAGTCTGCAGCCGAGAGTGAAAAATCACTAAAATCAGTTGAAAGGAGAATGTTGGAAATAGTTACCATATCAGTTGACTCCGTTGGTGTAATATGATGAAAGTTCTTCCTTCAGGGTAGCAAGTTTCTGATCAGAGACGATGGTAGAAATATTTCTGCCGCTCCGGAAAACCGCAAGCGAGTAACTGTCTCTTTCAGCAAAGTAGGCATTTTCAGATTCAAGTTTTTCCCACAGTTCATCAGAAAGTGCCAAAGTTTTTTTGAGCAGGAAATGTGCTTCATCTGCCTGGAACACATAAATCAGTTTTCCTTCAGGATCAGCATACACATGATGAGCAAGCTTTTCTCCTCTGTCTTCTGAAACCACTCCGCCGAGAAGTGAACACCCTTTAACCGCAGGAATGGCAGTTGCATAAACCACACCTTTTTCGGCAAAGAACGACTGTATCTTTTCTGCATCAGCTGTTACAATCTGCGGGGTAAGCTTGCCGGCTTTAATACTCGAGAAGTTTGTTACCGCCTGCACAATCATATTGTTATCACCGCTTTGCAGAGCGATAAGATTCTCACTGGCTGTAAGACTGTTCAGAATGAAAAACCCGATTAAAATAACTGCTGCTGCTGCCGCACTAATGGTGAAGCGGGGGTAAAGAACAGTGGTTTTTTTCTGCCCGCCTGATCTTTTAATTTCATTCAGGATTCTGTTTTTTACATCCTCAGGGCAGGGATGAAACGCGCAGCGGCTGCGTACGGTTTTTTTAATGGCGCTCTGAACTTCATACTCAACGGCAAGTTCTTTATCCGCGGAGATGATGCTGCGCAGTTTTTCAGCTTCCTGCTGATCGTTTATTTCACCGTCAACAAGCGCGGTTATTGAAAATCTGATATCCCTGCTCAAGCCATCCTCTCATCACTGCTGAGATAACCTTTTTCCTGAGCGTAATCTTGCAGCTCTGTATAAAGCATTTTGCGCGCGCGGTGCAGCCGGGAGCGTACGGTGCCTATAGGGCAGTCAACAAATTCCGCGACTTCCTCATAGGTAAATCCTTCAATATCAGTGAGTATAATCACTGTTCTGAAATCCTCCGGCAGTTTTGCAATTGCCTGGGAAACTTCATCATCGAGGAGATTCTCAAATGTATCTGCTGTAAGGTGAGCTTCATCAGGATTGGATGGTTTAACATTCTCATAATATTTTTCTACTTCCTCGTAATCGAGCTGTACCGGGGTTTTCTTCTTTTTCTGGTAGGCATTGATGTACGAGTTCTTCATTATGCGAAACAACCATGCCTTGCAGTTGGTTCCTTTCTCGAATTTATCAAAGAAACGGAATGCTCTCAGGTAGGTTTCCTGAAGAAGGTCGTTTGCGTCATCCTCATCGCCGGTAAGCCGCAGGGCGAAATTATGGAGTGCATCCATGTGGGGCACTGCCTCACGCTCAAAGTCAGCGTAAAGAGGGTCCTGACTATTATACGTTTTGCTCATGAAAATCTTTATTTGATGATAGTACCATTTCTTACAAAGCCGGCTCCCGTTGAGGGATAGAGAAGGTATCCGTTAATAACCAGGTAAATAGGTTTTGAGTCCTTCCGGACCACAAAACTTGCATTCCTGTTCAGCATCAGCCGGTCAGGAAGCTCTCTTTCGGAATTCAGTATAAGATTAACTCCTAATTTACTAAAATTCCCGCCAAGTTTCCTGGCATTTGTTCGAACTGTGTGAAAACCCTGCTTGTGCAATCCGGAAACAACCTCGGGGGTGAGTTCCTGGAGAGAGTAAAGCTTTTCGGGCAAAGACCCCGCGGTAATTTCATAGCCGTTGAAGTCATACTCTTCCATCCCGTAAAACACGGAAAGGTCGCCGATTTCTTCAACTTCAGAATAACCCATCAGTTTACCATCGGGCTGAACGGATTCATAGCGGTTAACGGCAATATCAACGGTAAAACGCTGACCATCAACCAGATAGGAACAGTTTCGGTAGATAACATCAAACAGACGGGTATCGTTAAAGGGGAGTGCGTCATAGAGCTCTGTTGAAAGGAGCTCAACACCACCGCGGCTTATTCTGTGAAAAGCCTCGAGCATGATGATAAAATTGAGCTTACGGATGAACTGCTTTTCGGGGTCACCGGGCCAGCCTCCTGATTCAATAAGAATGGTCGCGCCGCCGAGTTTCTGGAAATTATCACCAAATGCCCGTGGTTCAAAGGTATCATCATATTTAGCTGTATGGCCGGGGATGATTTTATTAAGAACCTCCGTCATTCCTGAAATTGCCTTCATAGCCAGGAGGCGGTTCGGGGTAATGGTTTTTTCCTGATCGGGTGCAGGGGCCAGAAATGAAATAGCTGCCACGTTATGCGAGTTGCCTGCGGAGTACCGCGGCTGCTGATCATGAAGATTAAAAGCGTAATGGGGCTTTAGCCGGAGATAGGTCTCCATCAGGATTCTGGCTTCAGGGGTAGTGAGCCTGAGAGCATCCCGGTTAAGATCAATGGCAATGCTGTTGCGCCGGGTGAAATCATCAGCGCCGTCAGGGTTCACCAGCGGGAGTATATACAGGGAAACAGCATCGTGCATTATCTGCCTGTCGTGCCGGAAGGAGTGTGTATCGGCAAGAAAGTGAAATATATCCAGCAGCGCAAGCGAGGCGGTTGCTTCATCCCCGTGCATCTGTGACCAGAGGAAGATGCGGGTCTCCCCCCTGCCCCAGCGGTAGAGGTTTAGCTCCCTGCCTGAGACTGATCTGCCAAGATTCTCTTTTGAGAGAAGTCCGGACTGAACAAACTGTTCCATCAGTTTCATATAATCATCCGGAGGGAAGCGTCTGGTCTGGATTGACCGTTCCAGATAATTACCGTAAGCATGATAGAGATCATTGGCGAAATTCTGCGCATGAGCTTTCATTGCAAACACCGTTACAAAAAATATAAAGAGGATATGTTTCATGACTGCCGTAAAGGGTTTTCTTTTAGCAGAAGTAAAATAATGATTAATTTAACGGAAATGAAATCATGATACAGAAAGGGTGATCAAAATGTCAGAACTCAGCTTAACTGACCTGATGCCTCACTTCAGACTCCCCGCGGTTGACGGCAAAACATATGAATCCGGTGATTTTGCCGGAAAACCGATACTGGCAGTAATTTTCAGCTGCAACCACTGCCCCTATGTTCAGGCGTACGAGGAGAGGATAAAGGATATTCAGGCACGCTACGGGGCAAAAGGGGTGCAGATTATTGCTATCAACCCGAATGACTCTGCTTCCTATCCGGAAGACTCTTTTGAGGAAATGAAAAAGTGTGCGGAAGAAAAGCAGTTTAACTTTATCTATCTGCGCGATGAAACTCAGGAAACCGCGCGCGTATTCGGAGCATCGGCGACACCGCAGTTATATGTATTTAACCATGAACGGCGGCTGGTGTACACCGGAAAGATAGATGACAACTGGCGCGAACCGGAACGGGTGCAGACCAGATATCTTGAAGATGCATTAAACGAACTGCTTGAAGGGAAAGAAGTCTCCGTCCCCGAAACCTACGCGGTGGGGTGCAGCATAAAATGGAAAAATTAATTGATAATGGAGAATGGAAATTGATAATTGAAAACTGACAAGAGAAGAGATTTTTTTAGACAACTGGGATGCCATAACCACATTACGCAATGAGACGACGCAATCACAGGGGTATTGTGTTTATATACATTTTATATAGTGATTGCATCGTCTTTACAGAAGGACCGGTGTTGTTTTTCGTAAAGACGATGCAAATGCTTGCCGGATGTTTTATTTGTAAAAATATTTAGCATTTACGTCGTCTCTGGGAAGA
The DNA here is from genome assembly GCA_015709675.1 of Ignavibacteriales bacterium. Lineage (NCBI taxonomy): Bacteria > Pseudomonadati > Ignavibacteriota > Ignavibacteria > Ignavibacteriales > Ignavibacteriales bacterium. The sequence goes on along the minus strand of CP054182.1, from coordinate 3,658,532 downwards.
ATGGGGGAGGCGGCGTCTAGGGGAAGAACTGGGAACACATCGTATCAGGGAAGAATGTGTGTAGTCCAGAAATATGCCGTCGCTACGCGGCTTTTGGTGCGTGGTTGATGTGGCGTGTTATTAATATGTCGCCGCTACGCGGCTTGGGTGTGTGGCTGATGCGGTGTGTTATTAATATGCCGCCGCTACGCGGCTTGGGATTGGTGGGGTGATTGAAATTCTATTAACGGGTCACCCGCGCTGCGGGTTAAACTGCGTGGATTTTGATCGAATTTCTATTAACGGGTCACCCGCGCTGCGGGTTTGGTTATGTCGTTGATGTGGCGTGTTATTAATATATCGCCGCTACCCGGCTTGGGTTCCGGCTCCCTTCTCCTTTCCAAGGAGAAGGGCTGGGGATGAGGTTTGTTCTATACGCGGGAAAGATATATATAATCTTAACTGACAGAAACGATATATCACCGCTGCGGCTTTTGTCAATATATCTTCCCTGTTTACGAACTCCTAACTACTAATTTTACTCCGGTATTCCGAGTTTGTTTTCGAAGTCGCTGATCAGTTTTTCGGGTTTATCGGAAACGGAAAAACAATAAACAGGATATAAACGGGAAAATATCTTAATGGCCTCGGTAACTAATGAAGCTGAGGTGGTGATACGGCTGGTAAGGGGATAATGTTTTTCGATGAGTGCGAACTTCAGTTTGAGCAGATCATCATAGTGTTTACGGGGAATAAATTTCTGGTGCATCATCTCAGGCATTTTGTCAAGTTTCATGAGAGAAAATTTTCCGCTGATGCCGCAGCGGTCAAAGATCTCCGTCATGAATTCCCGCTTTGTTTCCATATTCTGCCTGAAGTAAAATTCTTCTCCTTTGGATTTATTCAGAAAGAGCCCGATATCAATGCCCTTTTTATCCAGGAATATATAAAACTCTGAATCAAGCTTAAAGCGCCCAAAGTGGATAAGGAAATAGGGGCGGTAGGGATTCCCTTTTGAGAAACGCATATCATTATTCATGCGCATCAAAGTTTCATTGAACTTCGGAGCGGTCCTGATGCCGGGAGAAAGTAGCCGGAAGAACTCCCCGATATCGGTAACGAATGCTTTTGCCGGAGCGACTATCTCCTGATCGTATATATCGCGGCTGGCATCGAACCAGTCCTTGTTGTTGTTCTTTTCAATGCCTGCCAGAAAGGCAAAGGTTTTTTTGGAGAATCCCCTGAAATGCTCCACGCTCAATACTGCGAGCCGATGTTGATAGTCAGGTAAAATCCGCCGACATCTTTTTTGAATTTGCCGTAGAGACTTTCCACCCCTTCGTCAAAGAAGCGGACAACATAGTAGCGCAGGTTAATACCGACCAGATTCTCTTTATCCAGGCCGAAATTGGCTCCGAAGCCGATATAACCGCCGGCAGTGTATTTTGCCTGAGCGTAGCCCAGAGAGTTAAAAAACTCACGGGAGTAGGGGGTGGTCACGATCATGGAGGGGCCAAAGCCAAAATTGATGTAAGGCCGCAGGTTATCGCTCAGGACCTGGTCGAACAACCGGTAATGTGCCCCGAAATTCAGAGGCATGAGCAGCAGACGGTTCTTTTTGCCGAATACAATCGGCTGGCCGTAATAGTCAATGTATTCAATTTCCTTGTCATCCTTGGTTTCGGAGATGGAAAAATCGGCGAAAAAGGTAAAACTGCTGTTAAGCTGTTTCCGGTAAAAGGTGCCCAGTCCGAAGCCACCTTCTCCAAAAAGGAGGTCAACCCCCCAGGAGTTCTCCGGGAAGACGATCGGCTCTTTTTCGGGGGCCATTTCACCAATACCCTGGGCATTAACCCCGGGGGCGGATAAAAGCAGTCCGGCAAGCGCAAGTAAGAATATTTTCCTGAGTTCCAGCATCATGTTTTCTTTGGGAAACAATTATTATAATTTAGTGACAAGATTAAATAATTTCCTGCTCAAACTCAATAGTAAAAATTTATGCCATCCAATCTGGAAATCAAAATAGCCGTTCCTTCCTTCACGGAAATCCTTGAAAGACTGGCCGGATGTGACTGCCGTTACACCGCCCTGATCAGGCAAAAGGATGTTTATTACCGGAATGAGAAGGGGCTGCTGAAACTCCGGGTGCAGGAAAAGGGAAATGAACTTATTTTTTATAACCGTGATGAGATTTCCAGCCAGAGAAAATCTGATTATCATATTCTTCATGTACCTGATGATGCCGAGGAATATTTTGCCCGGATTTTTACGGTGGATGTGACGGTGGAAAAGGTCAGGCAACTTTATATGTATAAAAATACCCGGATTCATCTTGATACCGTTACCGGTCTTGGTGAGTTTCTTGAACTTGAAGCGGTTGTTACCACCACTCTGGAAGAGGCGCAGGAGGAGTTTGACTTTCTTTTCAGGCATCTGGAACTGGCAAAATATTCATCAATACGGAAATCATACAGCAATCTGCTAAAGGAGAAACAATTATGATCCTCTTCAGGGGAGAGCAAAGAATACCTGATGCCACCGCGCTCGAGCAGAAGTATCTTAATCACCAGGACTTAAAGAAACTGATTATTCTGGTGCCCACAAACCGGAGGGTGCGTGAACGTGTGCGACAGATTATTGAATCTTTGCCCGGAAAAATTTCAGGAACACTCTACGTTGAAACGTATGCAACGCTCACCAGAAAACTGTATGAACGGCTCCCGGACAGCCCGGAATATATAAGCCAGGTGCAGGGTTTATATCTTCTCAGGAAGGTTCTTAAAACCACGGAGATGTTTTTTGGCGGGGAGATTACCAGGGAAATACCTGCAACACTGCTGGAAAATCTTCATCATGCCATAACCGAATATAAACGCTATAATATATCCCATCAGGATCTGCTTGAGAATCTTGAGGAGTCAGAACTTTCTGCTTCAATGAAACGGAAAGGAATGGATTTTGCCAACGCGTATGAAGGATATTACGCGCTGCTTGAAGAAAAGTCGCTCACGGATGATTCACTTGCATCAGTCCGGCTCGGCAGTCTGGATGATGAGCAGTTCGGGAAGATATTCCGGGCGGTTTTTCCGGACGCGGAGACGCTGCTGGTAAGCGGATTCACCGAATTTGCCAATCCTGAAATTGATTTGTTTAATAAAATCGCCGGATCGGAGGGGATGAATGTAACCGTAACGCTGGATTACTTTTCAGGAAATCCTGGATTGTTCGGAGGAATTGCCAAAACAGCCGATCAGTTAAAGACTGCGGGATTTCTTGAGGCCGCGGAAACTGAGCCCGCCGGAGGAGGGAAGAGTTTTGGTGAGCAGCTCCGCAGAAGGTTTTTTTCTGATTATGATAATCAGACACCGAAAAATACTTCATTCACCGGGAGTATATATAAAACCACACCCGAGACTCCGCTTCATGAAGTGACTGAGGCGGTAAGACTGACAGCACAGTGGCTTGATTCCGGAAGATATAAACCAGGTGAAATCTGCGTTGTGGTGAATGATATATCCTCCTATGCATCACTTTTACGGACCACCTTCGCGGAGTCCGGCATTCCGCTTAATCTGACCGACCGGTACCGCCTTGGCTCCGTTCCCCTGCTCAATTATTTTTCAAAGCTTTTTACTATTGAGGGGGGGGACTATTTTCACAAAGATCTTGCGGCGTTAATTTCAGGCGGTGTCCTGCCGACATGGCTGACACTCTCAGAGTTTCATGAAATAGCCGGAGAACTGCGCGTGACACGCGGTTACCGGAGCTGGATGGATCAGATCGCCAGGAAATCCTCTTTCTGGGAACGTGAGGAGAAAGCAAGAAACCGTGAGCGGTATATAAAGATTGCCGCTGAACTGAAGAGAGTACTGGAAATGATCCGGGGGTGGCATAAGGAGTTCAGAGTAAACCGCACCGCGGCTGAGTTCAGAAAACTTTTCAGTGAATTTATTTCCGCTTCAGGTTTTAAGAGAAAAATTCTTACCGCGGGAGCAGATGCCGAGCTGGTCATTGCCGGTTTTGAGTATTTTCTTTCGGAGCTTTTCGGAGCGCTTGATATATATATATCAGAGGAGCCGGATACGGTTTTTCCCCCCTCACATTACCGCGAAATGGTGCAGACAATTATACGCACCACCCGTTTTAACCTTCGTGAGGAGCCGGATGCACAGGTGCTGGTGACCACACCGGAGGAGATACGAGGGCTTGAGTTCAAAGCGCTGATTGTGCTCGGACTGTATGATGGTAACTTTCCGGTGCCATACCGCAAAAAGCTCTTTTTCGGAAGGGAGATCCCGGGTGATGAGCGTATTCATGCAAGCGGACAGGCATTCCTTTTTTACCAGATGCTGCTTGCCTGGAAGGAAACCCTGGTTCTTTCTTCACCTGTACGCGGAAGCAGGGGAGAGTTTTCGCCATCAGTGCTGCTCAGGGAGTTTGAAAATGATTTTGAACTGACACCATTGACTCCTTCGGCTGGAGGCGGGAAATTTTATGCCCCGCTGGAAGCGGCTGAATATAATTCCCGGCTGCTCTACTCTCCTGGTAATGCAGTGCCGGATATACCTGGTGAACCGGACCTTGCAGAAAAAATCAGACTGCAAAAACTGAGAAGGAATAATGATACAGCAGCAAAAGAATATGCCGGAATTATTCCGCCGGAGATTCTTGCCGCGGGGAAGCTTAAGCCAAGGATATCGGTGAGTTCGCTTGAAAGCTATCAGAAGTGTCCGCAGATGTACTACTACCAGTATATACTCAGTCTTAAAGAACATGAGGAGCCGGAAGACGGTATAAAGGCAGTAGAACTGGGTAATTTGCTGCATGAGGTATTCCGCAGGTTTTATGAGGGAAAGAACGGCAATGAGGTTGTGCCGGATGAGGATTACCCCGTTATCAGACAGATTGCTGAAGAGGTATTCAGCAGCATCAATTTTGATACACCGGTAACCATGTATGACCGGCTAAAAATTGTTGGCGGGGATAATAATGATACCGGTACACTGCTTTACGAGTTTCTGGAAAATGAGGCACGTGAACAGATTTTTAAGCCTGTTCTGTTTGAAAAGGAGTTCTCTGCAGAATATACACTACCCGGAAGTCAGGAGCATACGTTTGTTCTGAAAGGAGTAATTGACCGCATAGAGGTTAATAAAACACTTGGCATCTGTTCGGTTGTTGACTATAAAACCGGAAGTAAAATTCCCGGAGCAACGGATATGAAGGAGGGAAGGTCATTGCAGCTTCCTCTCTATATGTCGGTGGCAGGAAGGGTGCTTAAGGAGGCAGGAATTACGGGGGATTATGAACCGGCGGAAATGTATATATACAGAATTGACAAAAGGAAGGGAGAAGTTGAGAAAAAGAAAATCAGGGATAAAAGCACCAGCCGGAAGAACTTAGAAAAACCGGATCATCTTGCTGCCATGAAGGAGTATCAGTCAGAAATGATGGCTCAAAACCGGGAGAAAATACTGGAATACGCCGGCAGTATCTATAGCGGCAAATTTACCCTGCTGAAGGATTATAAACCCTCAGCGGCACCATGCAGCTACTGTGCGTTTCATGATATCTGCCGGGTGAGGGAAAGGGAAGAAGTGCCGGAGGAATAGTGTCCCGTAGAGGTGAAGCAAAGTAGGACTGGTGAATGCACTGGTTGAATAACCTTGTTTAAGACTCATCAAGAATTTTTAGAAAATCTCAACATCATACCGTGCGCTGAACCGTGTATAGGTAATCTATTATTAGTACCAAATTTCACCATATCTTCTCTTAACCCGTAGCGTGGGTGGCCAATTATCTGAGGTTAACACGATATTCCTCCGATGGCACGCAGATTTTAAACGGATGCAGAGGCAACGCGGATGAAAACGGATTCGAAATACTTACTGCTTTTATAATCTGAAAGGGAAAATTTATCCTGGCTGTCATTACTATCCTTTATGTCCTTAAATAAATCCGAATAAATTATTTCCCAATTGTTTACCACCTCACAATAGTAACGTAACTGTTCAAAATAAAAAAAGCCGGAAGTTTTTCCGGCCTTTTGTGCTTTATGGTTATTTCAGCAGAATAAGTTTTTTCGTATCGGTGAAAGCGCCTGAACGCAAGCGGTAGAAATAAATTCCGGAAGTGAGGCCGGTTATCTCTGAAGTGTTCAGAGTGTAGTAATGATATCCAGCCTGCCTGTATTCATCAAGCAGAACGGCGATGTGCTTGCCCATAATATCATACAGCTCTAGAACTGCTCTGCCTTCCTGAGGGAGCGCAAAACTAATAGTGGTAGAAGGATTAAACGGATTCGGGTAGTTCTGTCCCAATGAATATTGAACTGGTATTCCGGTTTCATTTTCCAAACCAGTGGTGATTGAAATTATCGATGACGCTGCGTTAACAACAACCGGATTTTCATTAAGCCGGAGTTTCTCGAGGGTTACCTCTGTTAATGCCGTTGCAGCACCCGGCTTTACCCTGAAACGAAGTACAGCAATCTGTGCTCCCTGCAGGTTGTCAAGTTTATTTACCCCGGCAGCGGCAATATATATACGTCCGTCAGAATGTTTGAACTCCTTCACGAAGGAGACAACCGCTGCAGGCCATTGCAGTGAGGTGAATTCAAGCAGGTTTTCGTCGTAGGCGAAATTACCTTCAAACGAGTAAATATTGTTTCCGTTGGCAAGCTGAAGCGGGATGTCCACAGACTGTCCGGGGATTGCCTGTATGTTTGTCATATTTGCTGCACCTGCTGCTGCTCCGCTGCCGCCGTATGGAAGCGAAGTTACGATTCCTGTTATAAACCGCAATATGACAGAAGCATCCAGTGCGGAAATTGTGTTGTCAGTGGTAACGTTTGCATTCCTTTTCTGCAGGGGGCTTAAAGGCAGTCCGCCAGGCAGTGTAATATGCTGAAGTACCAGGGATGCATCATATGCCTGAACGCTTCCGTTAAGATCAACATCACCAAGATTGACCTGCTGAATCTTCACCCAGCCGTTCAGGGTATCTGTGGGCACAAGTCCTGTATTAAAAAGTACCGAAGAAAAGTTCAGCGGTATATATTCATTCAAGGCTGAGTTTACTCTGAAACGGAGTTTAACCAGAGTACCACTCTCTGACATCGAAACGGGTGCAGAGGCGGCAAACCGGATGGTGTTTGATGCCGGGTTAATGCTGTGCAGCCAGTCGGAACCGGAAAGCAAAGTGTTGTTAAAGCGGGCATCAATAAAGGTAAGCTTGTCTGTATATCCGCTGATGTTAAATTGTACCGACTGATACTTTCTGCCAGGCGGGATGATTAACTGAACCGGAATTTCAACGGTATCTTCGTTTAATGCATACATTTCAGGAATTGAAATGATATTTCCGGCACTGTTACTTATCCTGAAAACAGTGTTATTTTGAGAGTAATAACTGATAATAGTCTTTTTATTAATGAGGTCCAGTTTATTGCCAAAAGCGGCAGGAGTGGTAAGAATTTCAGCCCAGGTGCTCCCGCCGTTCGTTGAGTACTTTACCTGACCATAAACATCTGCTTTGTATACGATATTTTCGTCAACCGGCAGCACATCACTTTCCCTGAATGAGGGACTGTATGACCAGGTTGTTCCGCCGTCCGTGGTTTTGAAGATTGATGATTCAGAAAAGCCAAAAACTCCGAAACCAATTTGAGGAGTTACAAAAGCAAGTTTCATGCAATAACTGCTTGCAGTAGAATCCCAACTCACTCCTCCGTTAGTAGTGCGCATGAGTTTTGCACCAATCTGAGCCCATCCGTGTGTTCTGTCGAAAAAGTAAAGCAGTAAGGGATTTCCATCAGTTATATGAGACAATACACTCCAGTTATTCCCGCCATCCTGTGTAATGAAAAGTATGCCATTGTCTCCCACTGCATAACCTAATAGAGGAGTAAGAAATTGAAATGCTCTGACATTAAAATGATCAGGGTTGGTTATGTCCTGCCAGCTCATGCCGCCGTTATTGGTTGCAACGAGGAAGCTTTTTCCGGATCCGCTTCCTGATTGCTGAAAATGCATGATAACATGATTTTCGGAAATCGTTTGCACACGGGTTGAAACATATCCTGATACCCCTCCAAAAATTTCGGACCAGGTTTTTCCGCCGTCGGTAGTTTTTAGTGCAGGCGTGTTATATCCTGCTGAGTATCCTACCGATGCATTGAAAAAATCCAGATGGTATATGTTATTGATTCGTCCGTTGAAATTACGCAAGTTAAGAATTCCGGATTCAGTCAGTCTAATTGTATTCTCAAAATAAACAAAAGCAAATCTTGCAGAGCCGCCTGAATAGAGATAAGAAATATTTTGCGCGGGATAACGGTTTTGTACACCTTCAGAGGAAAATAAATAAAGAGAATCTTTTGTATCAGAGAACAGAATAATATTTTGTTCTCCCAGGTCAGAACGGGTAATAGCAGTGATACCGGTGTTTAGTGTTGAAGTCGTGTACATCCCCCCGGTACCGCCGGTCAGAATAATATTAACGATATTGCCCTTCTCGGTGAGAACTGCATTAACTGAGGAGAGCCGGTTTTGTGCCTTTACAATCCAGTTGTCCGGCGCAAATGACTGAATAAAATCCCAAGTGTCACCTCCATCTTTGCTGCAGAGAATCGTATCCGTAGTTACAGCCGTCATCAGTCCATTGGCGCTATAAGCAATATCCCGTATAAATCTGCCGGAGAGCCCGGGTGAGGAAAGAGCAGACCAGGTATTGCCGCCGTTAGTGGTTTTTGAAATTTTACCAGACAGAGAAACATATATACCCTCCTCAGGGCTTTTCATTTCAAGCCGGTCGAAATCGTCATTCAACAACCGCTGAATCCATGTTATGCCGCCATCGGTAGTCATCCAAAGATAATATGTGTAGGAGCTGGCAAAAGTAGCAGTAACTACAAATCCGAATCCGGAAGAATTAAAGTTCATTTGATTTATAAGAACTGGTAATCCTGAGCCAATCTCCCTCAGTTTACGAACCGGCTCTCCCGGAACCATGGGATTATGCTTGTAAATTGATACCACTCCGTTCAGCTCGGCAGCAAAATAAAGCACTGAATCAGAACGATGGCTTACAGCTTTTATTCTGCCGTAGTATGGATTCGGATTAAGTGCCTGAGAGCTGAACTGTGCAGACAGGGTTACGGAAACGAACAGCCAGAGACAAAGAAGCTTTTTCATTTGTATTTCCTTATTTTAAGTAAATCATTTTAATAATTCTTGTTTCATCCCCTTTTGCAATTCTCAGATGATATATTCCTGAAGCAAGATTTTTTGCCTCAAACTGAAGAGTGTGCGTTCCGCTTGTTTTCCATCCTTCATCAACAACTGAAACAACTCTTCCGAGATTATCATATACTTCAGCTCGGATATAAGAATCAGCCGGAAGAGTATAGGTTATTCGTGTAGAGGGATTAAAAGGATTAGGATAATTCTGCCGCAGAGTGAATTCAGTAATCGTGTTTTCCTCATGTAACCCGGTTACACCCGGGGAGAGGTATTCGGTAAACGGCTCTTCGTTAAAACGGTACAGAATGCTGAGCACGGGTGGTTCTGCAGAGTGATTCCTGCGAATTGCATATACTGTACCAAGAGGGACTGCCTGATTGTTCCAGAGGGGTGATGTACCGGCCACGGAGAGAGCAAATGCATCATGTGTTTTCTTAGAGGAAACAAGCGAATTAAGCGCCGGAAAACTTATGCTGTCTGCTTCCCATCCGCTTCCGGACATGGAAATTTTTGTATCAAGTGAAAATATATTCTCAGGCTGATTTGCGTAAAGAATAAACCGGGCGATTCCGTCCTGTATATATTCTGGTCCGGAAGCAAAAATACGCGCGGGGGTCATCGAACTTCCTGAGTAGGGAAGGGAAGTAACCAGTCCGGTGATATACCGGAGGATAACAGATGCATCGAATGCTGAAATTGTGGCATCAGTAGTGACATTTGCGTTCAGTTTCTGCTGGAGATTCAGAGGGATTATTCCGGCGGAGTATTGTAGTACTAATGATGCATCGTAAGCCTGAACAAACCCGTTCAGGTCCACATCGCCGTAGTTGGGCACAAGCAGTGAGATGCTTCCGTTCATGGTATCCGTTGTGGCAGCACCGTTATCAATCAGAGCAGAGAGAAAGTTTAACGGCAGAATACCCGATGCACCAGGTGCAACAGTGAACCAGAGTCTGGCAAGGATGCCCGCGCCCCGGTGAGGGAAGGTTCCGGAAGCGGCAAAGCGTATGGTATTATCAGCACTGTTAACCGAGGTATACCAGTCATTATTCGAACTGATGCTGCCTGATGTGGATAGCGAGTCAAAGATAAGGTTTGATCCGTAACCGTTAAAACTGAATTGTGCTGAGAGAAAATTCCTGTTCAATGGTACATCTATAAAAACATCAATTGGAACCTTGTCACCTGCCACTGCCTGAGTTACGGGGAGTATCAGAGTTCCTCCCGTTGCGGGAGGTTCGTTCAATTTGTGTATACCGCTTGAACTGCTTACCGCCCAGATGCTGCCGTCAGGTGAAAGGTCTATATCATAGACAACCCGGTCGGAGTAACCCATTCCGTCCCGTTCGGCAAACCAGTTAATGCCGCCGTCAGTGGTTTTGTATATATGGGGCCCGCTGATATATCCAATCTTATCCGTAACAAAGAGCGTGGAATAACTGTTGAGCGCGGTATTGGGCACCGTAACGGATACCCAGTTTTCTCCGCCGTCAGTGGTTTTAAGTACGTAACTTCCGCTCCCGGCAGCGTAACCGGTTGACGGTGTGGGGAATGAAATTGAGAGCGCCAGATAATACGCTTTCCTGACCCAGGTTGCACCGCCGTCGGTTGTTTTATGAATGCCGTTGCCCGCGCTTGTAATAAAGCCAGTTGTTTCATTGATAAAATGTATATCATGGATGCTGGCGCCGTCAGGTCCGCGTGAGTAAACCCAGTTAAGTCCGCCGTCAGTGGTTTTAAGAATTGAACCGTTATTTCCTGCCGCGTAACCAGTAAAAAGCCCGGGGAAACTTGCGGCATTTGGCGGTGTGGCACCGGAGGGAATAACGCGTTTGATCCAAGAGGTTCCGCCGTTTGATGTATAAAAGAATGTATCAGACCAGGTGAAAACAACGCCATGGTCCGGGTCAAAGAAACCGGCTTTGGTTGCGTACACACCCTCAATCAGCGGCTGTTCATTCCAGGTGTTGCCGCTGTCGCTGGTTGACATCAGATGACCGCTGGAAAGTGTTACAAATCCTTTTTGCACAGTTGGCCATGTGATTGAAGTAGCTGAGGCAAGTCTTCTGGGGTTAACTTCATACCAGACCGGTTCAGTTGTGCGGCGGTAGATTGCGCCGTACTGCCCGGCGGCCATTGCGGTTCCTGTACCATTCATGGAGACTGACAGTATATATTCGCCAGCCGAACCGGGCACTGACTCAGGCAACCATGTCTGGCCTGCATTGGTAGTGCGGTAGATCATACCGAAGAACCCGGCGGCGATTCCTGTATTGCCGGAAAATTGTATCTCATTAAATGCGGTTGCCGAAGCTAACGTAGTTTCGCTCCAGGTTGCACCGCCGTCCGTGGTCTTTCCTATCTGATTGGAAAGCCCTGCAACAAAACCGGTTGTGCTGCTGATAAACCAGACAGTATACAGGCCGGAAGAGAAGGGGCTTACTGAAGTGGTCCAGGTTGCACCGCCGTCTGTTGTTTTGGCAAACGCGCCGAATGCTCCTGCTGCAAATCCGTCGGTTTCATTGATAAAATGAAAATCAGAGATGCTGTAAACGGTTGAGATATATACAGGTGCAGACCAGCTCTGGCCGCCGTTTGTGGTCTTGTAGATTCTTTCCCCAGCCAATGCATAGCCGGTTTGTTCGGTAAGAAATTGCAGTTTATAAAAATAGGCATCACTTACTGAGGCAATCTCAAACCAGCTTTCACCTCCGTCCGTGCTTTTAATGGTAATATGGTGCGGTATCTCATCACTCCGGTTCGCTGCGGCATAGATAACTGAACCATTAACGGCGTAAAGGTCGGTAAAATCCCTGTTCCCTGCGGGGTTTTGTATCTGTCTCCATGAACTTCCGTTATCAGTTGTCTTAAAAATTACCCCTTGTTCGCCCGCTGTAATCCAGCTTTCACCGGATATATGCCTGATCGCATAGAGAAAATTGCTGCTGGCGGCAGGGAATTTCCACGTCCATTGCTGGGCGGAAATCTGTGAATCACAGATAATGAGCAAAAGAACTAAAAGCAGAAAACGTATCTGTCTGTTCATACTAATTACCTCACCAGTAGCATTTTGATGATAGAGCGTTTACCCCCTGACCGCAGTTCACATAAGTATATTCCGGAAGGATAACTGCTGCCGTCAAACCGGATCTCATGTGCACCGCTTTTCATTATGCCGTAAACAGGGCGGGTCAGCTCGTTCCCGAGTATATCATATATCCTGACTTCGGTAAATCCTTCATGGGCAAGTGAGAACCGGATAATGGTTTCAGGATTAAAAGGATTCGGATAGTTCTGAAACAGGGAAAACTCAGCCGGTACTGAATTCGTTTCAGATGAGGCTGGTGCTCCGTACGTAATAATCTGCGCGCCTGATTCATTAAACTGATAAGAAACCGTTAACTGAGGTTCAAGACCGGGGGGATGGGTGATATATATCCACACTGCTTCTCCGGTGAAATCAATCCAGAAGGGAGATGCTGAGGCAAGCGCAATTCCTGCCTTGTCTGATCCAGCCTTATCAGCTTTCATAACATTCGCGCTTCTTGAACGGATGCTGTCTATCCGCATTCCGGCTCCGGCTGAAGCCAGCAAATCAAGTGAGAAAATACCGGCCCCGTCTGAAAGCTGCAATGGAATCACCGATACAGTATCATTCACTGGCTGATGATTAAGGAAATGAAAATGCGCCAATGTGGCTCCGGTTTCGGCGTAGGGAAGCGAAGTAACCAGACCTGTTATATAACGGAGCACAACAGAGGCATCAAAGGAGGTTATTGCTTCATTTGTGGTGACATTCGCGTTTCTTTTCTGCTGCTTGTTTATCAGAATTGCAGAAACAATATGCCGGAGTATCATTGATGCATCGTACGACTGCACGGCTGAGTTCAGATCAACATCGCCCAGAAACAAAGGAGGATCGTAGGTTTCAAACCACCATGTATCCGAGAAACTGCGCGGCTCACCAAAAGTCACCGGCCTCACTCTCCAGTAGTATCTTCTGCCCAAATCAAGCTGTTCATCAATCATCTGATAAAATGTAAAAGTACTTATCAGTTCAGTAACCGAATCGGAAAAGTCAGGATAAACTGAATACTGAATCTGATAGTACTCTGCATCAGGGAAAGGTTTCCACTGGAATAAAAGCATAAGGGGCAGACCGGTGCTCATATTTGAAGGAGAAAAAAGCGTTTGTACTGCCAGTATATCGGTTCCGGTTTTTTTGAGTATGCCTCCGAATGCGGTTACTGCCCAGAGCCCGCCGTCCGGATTGAGATCAAGATCATAGACTGTCTGGTCAAGCGTGCCGATTCCCGCACGTTCAAGCACCCAGGATGCTCCGCCATTGGTTGTTTTGTATATATAACCTGTGCCTCCGGCAGTATATCCTGTTTCTGCTGAAGTAAATTCAACAGAATGGTGGTTGTTGTCAGGAACGGTAATGGGAAACCAGGTATCACCGCCGTCAGTTGTTTTAAATGCATAGCCCGGCGCGCCTATTGAGTATCCAATCATCGGGGTTGGGAAGCTGAGACTTGAAGCAGTTCCCTCAAGACCGGAAATAAGCTGCCATGAAGTGCCTCCGTTTGTTGTGCGGTAAGTGCCTCCGAAATAGGAGGTCACAAAGCCCTTCTGAGGAGTCAGGAAAAAGACATCATCCAGATTTACCCCCTGAGCCATTGGCAGTGAAAACCATGAAGCACCTCCGTTTGTGGTTTTTAATACCGTTCCGGCAAGCCCTACAGCGTATCCTGTCTGATTATCAGGGAAGTGTGCTTCGGCAATTGAAAAAGTCCCTTCAGGAAGAGCAAAGCGGCTCCAGGTATTTCCTCCGTTTGATGTATAAAAAGCTGAATCCGCGCCTATGAATAGTGTTCCCTGATTCTGATTCGCAAAGATGACTTTGTCAGCATATATACCCTCCCTCATGAGAACTGATGACCAGGTTTCACCACCGTTGCTTGTGCGGAGTAGATGACCGGTTGACATAGTTGCAAATCCCCGGAGTGAATCAGCCCAGTCCATTGAAGTAACTGAAGCCAGCGGAGTATGCTGCAGGAAGAACCAGTCAGGAGAATTGTTCCGCTTAATCATGTTCCCATAAGCACCCGCGGCTATGGCTGTACCGGTACTCTTTGCCTTGATGCTGTATATATCATAAAACTGGCCGGACTGCTCAGATTCCTTCACCCATGTTGCACCGCTGTTGGTGGTGCGGTAGACAGCACCAAACAAACCCGCCGCATAGCCGGTTGAGCTGCCGGAAAAAACGATATCGCTGAATGAGTCGAAGGTGCCGGTTTCATAAAGAGAAAAAGTCTGCCCTCCGTTTGTAGTTTTAATGATGCGTCCGAAGCTGCTTCCGAAATACCCGGTCTGAGCATCAGTAAACCAGATACAGTTAAAGCCCGCGTTCAGGTCGGCGAATACGGCAGTCCAGGTCAGTCCGCCGTCAGTTGTTTTAGCCAGATAACCTGACGCACCGGAGGCAAACCCGGTCTGATTATTAATAAAAAAGAGTTCGTTAAAATTATCAGAGGCCCCCATATATATATTGTCTGAGAAAGTCACGCCGCCGTCTGTGGTTCTGATTAAGCCTCCTCCTGAGAGAAGCACAAGAAACACATCTTCACTGAAAACCCAGATTTTTTCTCCCGCGTGTGAGCCGGTAAAAACCGCGTTCCATGAACTGCCTGAGTCAGTGCTTTTAATTATGCGGAAAGGCTCAGCTTCAGGAGTACCGTATCCTGCAGCATAAAGCACGGATGAACTGAGCTGAAAAATATCTTTGATTGCGCGGTTACCCATGGGGTTAAAAACCTGTGACCAGGAAGTGCCGTCATCGGTACTAAGAAAAATTGCTCCGGCTTCTCCCCCCTTTATCCATCGGCTGCCACCCAGATATTCTACATCATAGATAAAACCTGAACCGGCGGGAGGATTTTTCCAGCTCCATGACTGGGGCTTTACTCCTGAAGCCAAAAGTATAACTATCGAAAGTGAGAACAAAAGAATTCTGCGCGGGGGAAAGAACATAGTTTATCTCCGTCCGGATGGGAAAAATATGGTTGTACGGAGAATGCACAAATGCACTCCCCGGTATGGGCATAGCATTTCCTGGGCTTGCATGGAAAAGCGGTTTTAACTGACAGCGAACAAGAGGGTGAATCCTTTCTTAAAGGTTAAATCTCAGACAACGGGAACCAGCGAACCTAAAGGACTACAAAAAGTGTAAAAGTGTGAAACGGTAATTGTAATACAACCGGGAGTAAAAATAGAAGAATATTTTAAATTGCAAAAATTTTTTTGTGTGATGCAGATTGAATTTCATTCCGCTGTGAGCGGCGTCGCAAGAGGTGTTGCACTAATTCATGAGCAGCAAAAAAACTGCTAATCCGGTGTTTTATCCTTTATCCTCATTCCCGAAATTGACGGGGCTTCTCTTAAAAAACGGCCGGTACCGGGCTTACAGTTTCACTCCCCGCGGTTACATTCTGAGGGATATTGTATTACCTTATCGCCTGCCGATCAGGCGGGTTTTCCCCTAATTGCACCCAGGGGGACATCGTACATCGTAAATTGTGCGTTTCCTTTGATTGACCTTGCTTTAGGGTAACATTTTCCGTAAGTTTGTACTGCCACTGCCAAAAGCGGTGGTATTTTTTTTAAATACACCTATTCATACTTATTGAGAGTAGCTATGTCTGATAACAATGTGGTTTACCTGACTCAGGAACGCCTTATTGAGCTTGAAAATGAACTTAAACTGATGAAAACCAATGGGAGAGCCCAGATGGCTCAGAAAATTTCTGAGGCCCGCTCCCATGGAGATTTATCAGAGAATGCAGAGTATGATGCCGCCAAAGAAGCCCAGGGCCTGTTTGAGATGCGCCTGAGCAAACTGGAAGGCCTTCTCAG
The DNA here is from genome assembly GCA_015709675.1 of Ignavibacteriales bacterium. Taxonomy (NCBI): domain Bacteria; kingdom Pseudomonadati; phylum Ignavibacteriota; class Ignavibacteria; order Ignavibacteriales; species Ignavibacteriales bacterium. The sequence goes on along the minus strand of CP054182.1, from coordinate 3,642,393 downwards.
CAGAGCTCGTGTTATTGACTTCAGCCAGTTTCCGCAGGGGCAGGTTCATATTCTCTCTACGGTAAAAATCCGTAATCTTAAGACGAATAAGGAAATGGAATATACTCTGGTTTCCCCCGAGGAAGCAGATATGAACAGCGGTAAAATCTCCGTGACCAGTCCGATTGGCCAGGGGCTGATGGGCAAAAAGCTCGGGGATAAACTTTCGATTAAAGTGCCCGCGGGTACCATCGAGGTGGAAATTTTATCATTAAACTAAGGCAGACTTTTTGAACGATGAACACTTCCTGCGGCTGGCTTTAGAATTAGCCGGCAAGGGGGCGGGTCAGGTCAGTCCGAACCCGATGGTAGGATGTGTGCTCGTTAAAGAAGGAAAAGTTATTGGCAGGGGGTACCACCAGAAATATGGCGGACCCCATGCCGAAGTTAATGCCATCAATTCAGCCGAAGCAGATCTCACCGGGGCAGTAATGTATGTCTCCCTTGAACCCTGTTCCCATTTCGGAAAAACACCCCCCTGCGCCGATCTGATTATCAGTAAAGGAATCAGCCGCGTTGTGGTTGGCGCTTTGGACCCGAATCCGCTGGTCTCAGGCAAAGGGGTTAAAAAACTTATTGAGTCGGGTATTGATGTGACCGTTCCGCTGCTTGAGGATGAATGTAAGGAAAGAATAAAATTCTTCCTGAAACATATCACAACCGGCATGCCGTATATACTGGTCAAGACCGCGGCGTCACTCAACGGTAAAGTAAACCGTGAGCCGGGCAGGCCGGCACAGCTCACCTGTACCGAGTCGGCAGCCATGGTACACCGGCTGCGTAGTGAATATGATCTTATTCTCACCGGTTCCGGCACCGTAACGGCTGATGATCCGATGTTTACGGTCAGAAAAGCAGCCGGGAGGAATCCCGCGGTTGCAATTCTTGACTCCTCTCTTAGTATATCTCCCTCTGCACGGCTTTTTGCTGCCGGCCGGAAAGTATATATATTCACTGCCATGGATCAGGACCGTGCCAAAGCTGAGCTTCTGAGAGAGAAAGGTGCTGAGGTTATTGAGGTCGGCAAGGATGAACGGGGTTTTCTTTTGCTTCATGAAGTTTTTTCAGTTCTCGGAAAAAAGGGAATCGGGTCCGTGATGGCGGAATCAGGACCGCGTCTTACTTCATCCCTGCTTGCTTCCGGGTTTACTGATGAGTTTATTATATATATAACCACTGAGATGATCGCCGGAGGGGAAAATTTTATCCATCCCGAGTTTGGGGGAGTTCCTCAGGGTTCGCAGCTTTTGCACACCGCCACGGGCAGCAGCGGTACAGATATCTGCCTGACATTCAGAACAGAAAAGAGCTTAAAACATGTTTACCGGTCTGGTTGAAGAAACAGGGGTTATCAGCAGGATTCAGAACGCGGGGCTTGGTAGAAGAATTACCATAGCAGCATCAGTTGTTACATCAGATATACAAACAGGTGACAGTATTAATGTCTCCGGTGCATGCCAGACGGTAATTCATGCCGCTCCCGGTGAATTTACCGTTGAGGCTGTTGAGGAAACTCTGAAAAAAACCACCTTTGGATTATTGAAGCAGGGGGACAGAGTAAATCTTGAACGCTCCCTGCTCCCAACTACCCGGCTTGGAGGACACTTTGTTTCCGGCCATGTTGATACCCGCGGTCAGATTACATCACTGCAGCAATTAAGCAACAGCTGGCTGGTAACGGTGCAGTATCCGGCAGAGTTTTCAAAATATATCATCCCGGTTGGCTCTATAGCTATTGACGGCATCAGTCTTACTGTGGCCGAAAAAGGGGATGACTGGTTCCGCGTAGCAATTATTCCTCACACCTGGGGAGTGACCACCATGAAAGACCGGAAAACCGGTGACCGTGTGAATCTTGAGTTTGACCTGCTGGGCAAGTATATACTGAACGCTGCAGGCATAAAGGAAAAACCGGCGATTACTGAAGAGTGGCTGAAGGAACAAGGCTGGTAAATGCACCCCCTGCTTAAAAGAACCGCAGGATTTGTGAAAAAAAAGGGACTCCTTCACAAGGGAGATAAGGTGCTGATTGCACTGAGCGGCGGGGCTGATTCGGTTTTTCTCTTCCGTTTTCTTCTTGAACTGAAAGGTATATATCATCTGGAACTCGGAGCCGCCCATCTGAATCACGGACTGCGCGGGAGTGATTCTGATGCCGATGAGGAATTCTGCCGGATGCTTGCCGTTGAATATGAAGTTCCCTTTTACTGCCGGAAAGCAGACGTGCGGGACTATGCATCCGACTTCAGGTTATCGGAGGAGGAGGCGGGAAGAAAGCTGCGTTATCAGTTTTTTGAAGAACTGATGGAGCATGACGGATATACCAAAACCGCGACAGGGCATCATCAGCATGATTCAGCTGAAACAGTACTTTTTCATCTTTTCAGAGGAAGCGGTCTGCGCGGGTTATCCGGAATCCCTCCTCTCAGAGGCAGTTTTATCAGACCGCTGCTTTCACTTACTCCGGGAGAGATACGGGAATGGCTTGCCTCCGAAGGATATATATGGCGGGAAGATGCCAGCAATGATTCCTCCGAATACGCAAGGAATGTCATCAGGAATGAAATTCTCCCCCTGGTGCGGGAAAAACTGCACCTTTCTCCTGAAGAGTCACTGAGCCGTTTTGCCGGATACTCATCGGAAATCAATGATTTTCTTGACAGAATGACTGCTGAAGCGGTTCTGCCCCGTAAAGAGCATGCTGAAAATGAAACAGTATATGATGCCGGGGTGGTAAGAAAACTTGAACCCGTGCTCAGAAAACATGCTTTAAGCAGGATTTTGACTCAAACCGGAACAGAACCCGCGTCTTCTCTTGTTACAGATTGTGACCGGCTTATTGAATCCGCGGAGACCGGAGTGTATCAGATTGGAGGAGGTTTTTCCCTCTTTTATTCCCCCAAAGATGTGATCATCTTCAGGGAAACGGAAAATTCTGAGAAAGAAGTGAGGATTTCACCCGGAGAAAGCGTCATATTTGCGGGTAAAGAGATTTCTTTTGAGCGGGTAAAAAAAGAGGATACTGATTTTTCCGGCTCTCCCCGGACTGAGTTTATTGAAAGCGCGAATGAAATCACCATGATTTCCGTCAGACACTGGCATGCAGGCGACCGGTTTCAGCCGCTGGGTATGAAAGGAACCGTCCTGGTCAGTGACTTTCTTAACAGTGCGGGAATTCCGCTTTACAAAAAGAAGCAGGAAGCGGTGATCATAGCCGGGGGTGAGATTGCAGCAATTGCGGGACGGAGACTGAGTGAAAAGTTTAAGGTAACCGGATCAGAAAATTTTTATTACAGGATACAATGCCATGAAAGATAAAATAGTTATTAACGGTGATGTGTTTGTTCCCATGCTCTCCGAAGAGCAGATTGCAGTCCGGACAAAGGAAATGTCCGCACAGTTGAGCAGGGATTTTGGAGGAAAGACCCCCATTTTTGTGGGAGTGCTTAACGGATCTTTCATGTTTTTTTCAGACCTTGTCAGACACTTTGAAGGTGACTGCGAGGTGGATTTTTTAAAATTATCAAGCTACGGTGAGGCAAAAATCTCATCAGGTTCGGTAACTCTTCTGAAGGATTTGAATTGCACGATTGAAGGAAGACACCTGATTATCGTTGAAGATATCGTTGATTCAGGGCTTTCCGTAAAATACATTTTAGACCTGATAAAAGAGCATAACCCGGCAAGCGTGAGCGTTGTCTCGCTGTTGGTTAAGCCGAAAAGTATGCAATATGACCTTAAAATTGATTATATTGGCTTTTCTATTCCCAGCGAATTCGTTATAGGCTTTGGTCTGGATTACGCTCAGAAGTACCGGAACCTGAGAGCAGTCTATGTGTTGAGCGAGGAACAGAAAAATGGATAATGAAACGAATAAACAATTTATGACAGAAAAAAGAGATAACACGCCCAAGGATTCCGGAAACCAGAAAAAGAGCGGCAAGAATTCCGGCGGCGATGGAAATAAAAACTATTCAAACCGTCCTGACGATGAATTTGACTGGACGAAAATAATCCGTACGGTATTTACCTGGGGTCTGGTAATTGTAGCTGCAGTTATCGTAATTCAGATGATGCGCGGAACTGGAGTTAATTATGCCGAAGTCAGCTACAACGACTATAAGAGATTTCTTCAGGAACAGAAGATTGAAAAAGCAATCATTACCAAGTCTGACCTGAACGATTACTACTTCAAGGGAGAGCTTAAACAGGAAGAAATGATCAATGAAATCAAGGTCAGAAACATTTCTGTCTATCTCCCCGAACCGATGATTGTTGCAGAGGAAGAGAAATGGAAAGCGCTGGGCATTAACTATTCATTTGACAAACAGTCCAATGAATGGATGAGCCTGCTTATTACCTTTGTTCCCTGGCTGCTCCTTATTGCTCTCTACTTTGCATTTATGAGAAGAATGCAGGGGGGCGGAGGCGGTGCCGGCGGAACCAGAGGAATTTTCTCCTTTGGCAAAAGCAAAGCCAAACTGATAAACCAGTCGAATAACAAAATTACTTTTGCGGATGTGGCAGGCAATGAAGAAGCAAAAGTAGAACTTCAGGAAATTATTGAATTTTTAAAAGAACCGGCTAAGTTTCAGAAACTTGGCGCAAAGATTCCACGCGGAGTGCTGCTTGTAGGTTCTCCCGGTACAGGAAAGACTCTTATTGCGCGTGCGGTTGCAGGTGAGGCCGGAGTACCATTTTTCTCGATTTCAGGCGCTGACTTCGTAGAAATGTTTGTAGGTGTGGGCGCAAGCCGTGTGCGTGACCTGTTTGAACAGGGTAAAAAGAGCGCGCCCTGTATCATCTTTATTGATGAAATTGACGCAGTCGGCCGCCAGCGCGGTGCCGGACTTGGCGGAGGTCATGATGAACGTGAGCAGACTCTGAATCAGCTTCTGGTTGAGATGGATGGCTTTGAGCAGAATAACGGTGTTATCATCATAGCCGCGACAAACAGACCTGACGTGCTTGACCCGGCACTCTTAAGACCGGGAAGATTCGACCGCCAGGTTGTGGTTGAACGCCCGGACGTAAAAGGCAGGGAAGGAATTCTTAAAGTTCATACCAGAAAGATTCCGCTGGATGTGAATGTAAAACTTGATGTGCTTGCGAAAGGCACACCCGGACTTGCCGGTGCCGAACTGGCAAATCTGGTGAATGAAGCAGCTCTGCTTGCCGCCCGAAAGGATAAAAACAGAGTTGATATGTCTGATTTCGAAGAAGCCAAAGACAAAGTAATGATGGGGATGGAGCGGAAGAGTATGATAATTTCCGACCAGGAAAAAAAGACCACCAGCTATCATGAAATTGGTCATGTGCTTGTGGCAAAAATGCTTCCTGAGTCAGATCCGGTTCACAAAGTGACCATCATCCCGAGAGGAAGAGCACTCGGCGTAACTCATTATCTGCCTGTGGATGAAAAGCACTCATACTCAAAAGAATATCTTGAGATGAGAATTGCCGTACTCCTCGGCGGACGTGCTGCTGAGAAAATAGTTTTTAATCATTACACCACCGGTGCCGGAAACGACATCGAACGCGCGACCAAACTTGCCAGAAAGATGGTGTGCGAGTGGGGTATGAGTGAAAAACTTGGTCCGCTCAATTACGGCACGAAAGAAGAAGAAGTTTTCCTCGGCCGCGAAATTCAGAAGACCCGGGAATATTCAGACCAGACTGCTATTGAAATAGATAATGAAGTAAGAGCAATAGTAAACAACTGCATGGACACTGCCGAGCGTCTGCTGCGGGAAAATATTGACATGCTTCATACGCTTTCACTTGAACTTCTCGAAAGGGAAATTCTTGATGCAGAAGAGATTGACAGACTGATGAAGGGTGAAAAGCTTCCTGCTGTCGTAAAACCGGGCCCGTCAAACGGAGACGAACTCCCGGAGCATGTAAAGACGCTGCTCGAGCAGAGAAAAAAATCTCCTGAAGATGCTCAGCCCGATGAACAGCAGCCTGAGAACTGAAGCTCCTGAGATTAACTACAGAGATGAACTGATCCGCAAGGGCATTCATCTCTGCAGTCTCTCTATTCCTGTTATATATTATTTTATTACCCGGGAAACCGCTGTATATATACTCGCCGGTGTAACTGCCGCGGCCCTCATCCTTGACCTTGCCCGTTACCTTTCTCCCGGAATAAAATCACTTTTCCTTACGGTATTCGGATTCATGCTCAGAAAACATGAGCTTGATGAGAGGAAGAAAAATCTGAACGGCGCCACGTATGTTTTTATTTCAGCGCTGCTTTGTGTTATTATTTTCCCGAAGGTGCTCTTCCTTACCGCTTTTCCCATTCTTATCATTTCTGATTCTGCCGCGGCGCTCATCGGAAGAAAATATGGGATACGCCCGTTTCTTAAAAAAAGTCTGGGCGGAACCACTGCTTTCTTTATCAGCGCGCTTATCGTAATTCTCTTCACTCCAAAACTTGGCGCGGGTATTGGTGAATATCTTATTGCCGCCGCTGCCGCAGCAGCAGCAGCAATCATTGAGAATATCTCCCACGGCTGGGCCGATGATAATCTGTCTATTCCAATGACGGTGGGCTTTGTTATGTGGGGTCTGTTCATTCTTTTTATGCCTGAAGTACAGCTAATTTTGCCAAACGTTCCGAGGTAAAAGCCATGAAATATATATACAGTCTCATTCTGTCTGCTACTCTTCTTATATTCTCCGGCTGCGAGACAACCCAGCAGCCCGCACGCGGATTTGAAGATGAAATATTTGTTTTTGCCGATTCTCTGGAGTTTGCCGAGCTGCAGGAATCACTCAGCCAGGTATTTGAAAAAGAAATTGAAACTCCGCAGCCAGAGCGGCTGTTTACCATACGCCGCGCTGATATAACGCAGTTGAACAATCTAAAGACGTTTAAGAATGTGGTTTTTATTGCACCGCTCAACAGCGGAAGCCAGGTTTCCAGGTATATAGAAACAGTGCTGGATTCAAGTGCCCGTGAAAAAATGGAACGGGGCGAAGGAGCATTTATCTCACGAAAGAACTTCTGGGCAAAAGGGCAGCTCATGATGATTATCACCGCGAAGGATATGGCGACGCTGGAATATGAACTTCTCAGGAATTCAGACAAGCTTCTTTATGGCTTTCAGAAGGCAAGTGATGAGCGCCTGAAAGCCGGGCTTATGGGCTCTAAGTTTGAAGATAAAAAAGCCGGTGCTGCTCTTCTTGAAAAATTTGACTGGACAATCTATGTGCAGAAAGATTATAAGATTGCCATTACTGATACGGAAAATAAGTTTGCCTGGATCAGAAGAACACCAAATACCGAGCTTGAGATCTGGATATTTATTCACTGGATAGATAATGCTGATCCGACCCTTCTCGATAAGGACAGCGTCTATGCCATCCGTAACCGGATAACAGAAAAGTATATCCGCACCAGTGATGATAAGGATTACGTTGTGGTTGGTGATTCAGCGTATACCGTAACCGAAACAAACTTCAACGGGCGGTACGCACTCCTTACCCAGGGTTTGTGGCACATGACGGATAAGTTCATGGGGGGACCATTTCTGAGCTACACATTTTATGATGAATCCTCACGCAGAATCTATATGCTTGACGGTTCAGTTTATGCGCCAAAGTATTATAAGAGGAATCTGATTCAGCAGGCGGATGTGGTGCTGCAGTCCTTCAGACTGAAATCTGAGATGACGGAGAAAGAAATTAAGGAAAAACTTTCTGCATTAGAAAAGTAATTTTTAAGAAGCAGCTTTCTTACAAAAAAAAGCGCAGGCAACTTCATCTGGTTACCTGCGCTTTTTTATTAATCATAATTCATACCTCAAAATTCATACTTCCTACGGGCTTTTTTCCATTGTTTCGGTCAGACCGGCCGGCGGGGTGTATTCAGGGTAATTAGTCCGCAGATAATTATAATATGCCTTTGCTTTTTCCATCTTATTAAACTGCAGTTCATAAAAGATTCTGCGGGTGAGCATGGCTGCTGCATTCTGATAGATGAAATTGGTATAGTATGTCTTATAAGCAGGAAACCGTATAGGTTCTTCAGGCAGATCAGAAGCGGGGATATATTTATTTCCTTTGGTAACGCGGTAGAAGAAGAGGTCGGGAATAAGGATCACACCTTCAGGCATAATCAGTTCGCCGCGCTTTAACTCCCCTTCAACCAGCTCGGAGCCAATATATACAGGCCTCTGCCCGAGATTGGTTTCAATAAGCCGGAGCATCAGGTTCCGGTAAGCAGTTTCAAGCGGCTGGGGATCAAACGGAAGATCCTTTTCAAACGGAGCCAGCAGCCGGAGGAAAGTTTCGCGCTCAGGTTTTATTTTCGCCATAATATCCGGCATGAAAGAATCGAGCTGGGGAAAATACCATGAGCGGCGGAGCAGTTCTTTATCTATCACTTTCACATCAGTCCGCATTTTTTCGACATACTGAAAATAGTAGGAAGCGGAAATAAAGAAGTCCCACTGATAGGTAAAAATGATGGCATGTTTATCCGCGGTTAGAAGCGCGTGAGTTGTATAATCCTTTACCGAGAGATTATCCTTCTGGTTTATCTTTTCATAATTCAGATAGATCTGAGCCGCCAGGAAAATAGCAACCAGTGAGGCAGGCAGAACCAGCTGCAATTGTTTATCACCGAGCCACTGATAGGCCTTATATAATCCGAATAACGCAAAATAGGCCATGCTGATATAAGCAAGCAGGAAATAAGAATCTATATCAACGATATCATAATTAATAGCATAGAGAACCGTGCTCACAAAAGAAATCAGAAGGAAGATAAACATCTTCCGTGCTTTCAGGAAGGAGTAAACCAGCCCGATAGCCACAAAAACCAGATTCAGAGTGAACTCAAGCGGTATCTGGCTGATGAAGTATTCAAACTGCTTCCGGGCAGCTTCGGTTGATGAAAAAATCCATACCTGATACTGCTTTCCTGAGATATGCCGTATAATATTTTCAAGGTTAACCGGATTTCCCCAGTTAAGGGAAGGATTTTGCAGACCCCGTATAGGGAGATATGAATAAACAAGAAAGAGTGTTGTGAAAAAAATAAAAAGCATCTTCAGAATTCTGATGGATGACTCTTTATTCAGTTTGTAAGTTATAAAATAGATATAGGCCACCCCGGGGAGGATCAGCAGGGTGGTCATGTGATTGGTGAACCCAAGGGCCAGCATGAATGCAAAAGCAAACCAGTGAACATCGTGCGGGTATTCACTCAGGGCATTTAACCGGGCACGGATCAGAAGGTGAATAATCAGCAGAATCAGCAGGATATGGAGAGAATATACTTCCACCGATGTGCTTTGAAACCAGACTGTTTTGTTAAATGCAAGAATAAGCCCTGCTGAAGTGGCGGTGAATATATAAAGCGAGGGTTTATGCTTGAGACCTGATTTTTTTACCTCTGAGGCAGCGGGCTCTTCCTTTTCTTTTTTATTCTTTTTTGACTTCTTCTGTTTTAAGGATTCTTTTTCAGATTTGTCTGAAACAAAGGATGAAAGATGCTTTAAAATCAGTTCAGAGGTATATATGAAGACAATCACCCCTCCTGTCACCCAGAGCGCGGCAAGGATATTCATCTTTGCAACAGGCGCAACCGGAATGGGAAGGTGAGAGAAGATAAAGCCAAGAATGGTGAAAAGGGGATACCCGGTTGGGTGAGCAATACCCAGTGTAAGCTGAACAGCAGCCAGCTCGCCTGAATCAATCTGAATTACCGAGGGCGCAATAGTTATGGCATAGAATGCCAGAACAACCGCTCCGGCAAGGAATGGATGATAGTATTTAAGGAAATATTGCAGTCTGGGATTCATCATTACTCTTATTCAGGAATCTGCTTAATAAATCGGAATTTTCGTTCATAATTCTGCTGACTGATTTACTGAGTGCTTCGGGGGAGTCATAACCCATGAATCCCGCAAGTACCGGCAGTGATTTGCTCTCATTTCGGAATCTTACTTTTGCCGCCGGTTCAAGTATCTGCAGAAAAATCTCGGCGGACTTGAGCAGGGAGTAGTTTCTTTGAATCTGCCCGCCAGTTTCAGCAGAAATTATCTCCTTTTCTGCTAAAAAGGATATCAGACTGCTGAATTCCATACCAAGAATTGCCGCAAAATAAGCAGAATTGCGCAGAATCAAAAACTGGGCAATGAACTCAAGATCCACATATCCCCCCTTTCCCCGTTTAATTTCCACAGCGCTGCCCAGCGCTGAGGACTCAGTAATGAGTTTTTTCCTCATTACCAGCATTTCTGCTCTGATCTGCTCAGGCGGAAAACGCTGCAGGCAGACAGCAGCAGAGATGGTAAGGCGGTCAAAAAGCTCTTTATTGCCAAAGAGACAGGACATTTTGGTCATTGCCTGAAATTCCCATATCCTCGCCCTTTTTTGCAGATACTCCTGGTAAGCGCCTAAACCGAATATGATGACTGAGGTTCTTCCTTCCGGCCGCAGACGCGCATCAATTTCCATCGGAAAAGAGGCAACCTTCAGTTCGTGGAGCAGAGTGAAGTAACGTTCCTGAATATCAGGCGGATTATAATTTTCCGATTTGATAAAAATCAGGTCAGCATCACTGGAAAAGGACATGGTTCCTGTGCTAATGCTGCCCGCGGCGATAACGCAGATATTATCCCTCTCATTGTTATCGGAAATCTGTTCTTCAAGAAACATAATCAGTTTCTTTCTGATAGCCGCGGAGAGTCTGCGGGAGAACTCATCGGTTGTAATCATACCCAAAAGCAGCTGAATGCTCTGGATAAAATACATTTCACGGATATTAGAGGCATTTTGTAAAGCATCCGGTTCAAAAACCCGTCCGGTTAAAAACTTTTCCTGAAGGTATGGATCTCCGGGGAGCAGATTCATTGAGCGGCTGTCGTGAAGACACAACGCCGAAAATGCTTCAAGGAATTTTTCATTCCTGAACTGCTCATACCATACTGAGGGAAAAGCAGCCTGGCGGAGTATTTTTACCATATTGGCAAGCAATGTATCAGGATCAGATACTTTTTTTAGTAAGCTGATAATCATCGGTTCAACTGATGCGAAAGCCTGAAGGGAGATCGTGTCAAAATTTCTTTCGCCGATAAGACTTTTTCCCTCCTTAAGATATGCATACTGCTTTTTTGCTGATACGGGATCTGTAAATGGGATGATCTCAAACTGATCTGCTTCTTTTTTTATTTCCTCCTCACCGGTAACCGACCGGAAGAATTGTTTTACGATTTCTTTCCTCCGGGCAAGGTCAGACAGAAATTCCCCGGATGACTCATAACTGAAAAATGCGGAAAGTTTTTCGAGCTGCTCTCCGCCTGACGGAATTGTATGGGTCTGCTGATCGTTCATAAGCTGCAGATAGTGTTCAATCCTGCGGTAGTATATATAAATTGCAGTAAGGCCGGAATACTCCTCTTCTGAGACAAGTTCTTTAGCGCGAAGCTGAAGGAGAGCATTCAGGGTGTTGCCCGTGCGGATATCCGGATTTTTTCCTCCCGCGAGAAGCTGCAGCGCCTGCACGCCGAATTCGATATCTCTGATGCCCCCTGAAGCGAGTTTGATGTTCAGTTCATTCTGATTTGCCCTGAGGATATTTCCCCGGATTTTGCGGATCTGTTCGAGCGGCGAGATAAACGAGGAAGTGGGATAAATAAACGGAGTTACGTATGAGATAAAATCACTAAAAAGTTTTTTGCTTCCTGATATATATCCGGCTTTAATGAGCATCTGCCGCTCCCAGTGTTCCCCGCGGGACTCATAGTACCGGAGTGTATCTGTCAGTGTCCGGCAGAGAGGGGCGGACTTGCCGTCCGGCCGGAGCCGGAAATCAACACGGTAGAGGAAACCATTCTCATCAGGGGTTGTCATAAGCGAGGTGAACAGCCGGATAACTGATGAGAGCAGTTCGTAGTATTCAATTTTTCGCCCTGCTTTTTTATTCCGTTTATAAAAGACCATGAGGTCAATATCCGAACTGTAGTTCAGCTCATTGCCTCCCATTTTTCCGAGAGCGATCATGGTATATTCCGCTGGTACTTCCGCTCCGCAAATCCGGAGTGATTCATGTGAATGGCAAAGCGTAAATACGGTATCGGTAATAACTCTCGCAAGACCGGATACTTCTTTTAGAAGCTGCTCAAGTTCCGCCATTTTTAGAAGATCTCTCAGGGCAATTTTCAGCATTTCACGGCGCTTTATTCCTTTCAGATAAGCAATCTGTTTTTCGAGAGAGGAATAGTTCTGAATACTGAATTTGATTGATGTTCGTAATTCTTTTTCATCCAGGGGTGTTTCAAGCAATCCCTCAGTAAGGAAACCGTAAAGTGGGCCTGGATCACGGACAACGATATCCGTCAGATAGTTACTGTGACCTGCTATCTGCATAAGAGTGTTTGGAAACCAGGGGAAGCGCAGGCATTCCCTCAGCAGGGTGCGGGGGTCATAAAATGCCTTTAGAATCCGGAGGAGATTGCTTTCTGTTTCTCTGGTAAGAAGTACAGTATCCCTGCTGCTGAGGAAGAGTCCCGGAATCCGCTCTTTTTCCTCATTTGAGAAGAATCCGGGGGTTACTGATTCCAGGAAATCGTAAAAATCCTTGCTAAACACCTGGCCGGAGGTCATTTCTGGTGATATTTACGGTCAATGTGATGCAGTGCAGACTTTCCGGAACAACTGCCCTTAAGACTAACATATTATAGTTGAACTCCTTATATTTCAATGTATTCTTTGCGGCGGTTAATTCCAATAACTAATAGAGGCACCATGAAACTTCGTTTACTGCTATTGATTCCATTTTTCATTATTGTATCCGGCTGTTCGGGCGGTGATAATTCCGTTCCGCGGCAGGACCAGGAAATTTCACAAAATGACACAAAAAATCTGAAACCGCGTCAGGAAATTAAGAATAACCTGAGCATGATAGAAGGGGAAGTTCTGGCAAATTACCGGGAGGATGAGACTGACTTCGTCCTGAAAATGAGAACTTCGGTGGTGGCTAAAGTAGATGAAAATGAAAATATGGCAGTGCTCGGTGAGGAAATTTTTCTTACCCCGAATTTCATTATTAATGAAAAAGGAGAAATTGCCGATGATCCGGTAAACGCCAGACTGAAGCAATTAAGCAAGATTAAAAAAGGCACAACCATCCGTGTGCACGCATTTTATGTGCTGAAAAAAGGATGGTATATAAAAGATTATTTAATAAAGAACTGAGGCAGCCATGAAAAAACAGGTGTTAGCATTTGCTCTGCTGATTCTTCTTCCTGCAGCGCTGCTGCTGCAGCACGCAGGATACCAGGACGGCAGAATTTCCTTAAAGGATTATATTAGCTGGAAAATTGAGCAGAAAAAATCAGGTGTTAAAAAAGCCAAGGCCGGTTATCCGGATAAGGCGATGGAGTGGTATATCAGCCAGCGTGCCTATCCGGGGACAACCATACCGGAAAACTGGCGCAAAGAAGCAATGGAGCACATCAGGGTAAATAATACTTCTGCAACCTACGAAGAGATTCAGAATGAGTTTACCTGGACTCAGCTTGGCCCGGGCAACATCGGAGGCAGAGTCAGAAGCATTCTGGTAAACCCGAATAATACATCCATCATCTATGCGGCATCGGTATCCGGCGGCGTCTGGAAAACCACTAACGGCGGCTCTTCATGGTTCCCCTGCAAGGATGAAATGGAAAATCTGGCAGTCTGCTCAATGGTTATGGATCCCTCCAACCCGAATATCATCTATGCCGGCACCGGTGAAGGATTTTTTAACATTGATGCTATTCGCGGAGAAGGTATATTTAAGACCACGGACGGCGGAAGCACCTGGACCCAGCTCAGTTCCACCATGAATTCATCGTATCACTACGTAAATGATCTGGATTATGATGCAACCACCAATACTCTGTGGGCTGCTACACGTAAAGGGCTTTTTAAGTCAACCAATGGCGGCACTTCATTTACAGCGGTTCTGACCGGATCAAACAACTCAGATGTACACTGCACTGATATTGAAATAGCGTCAACATCTCCGACTACTATTTACGCTGCATTCGGACTGTTTAACACATCCAACATTCAGCGTTCAACCAATGCCGGCAGCACTTTTTCGCAGGTATATACACAGTCAGGAATGGGCAGGGTTGAGGTTGCAGTTTCAAAATCAAATCCCTCTGTGGCGTATGCTTCATTTCTTGATCTGAGCACCAGCGAATGCGGTCTGATGATCAGAACAACCAACGGAGGTTCCTCCTGGTCAACCATTACCATACCTGGTCCTGCATATTCTGGCGCTACAACCTACACCAGCGGGCAGGCATGGTATAATAACATCCTGGCTGTTGATCCGGATAACTCCGGAATTCTTTACGCTGCCGGGCTTGATTTATGGAAGTCAACTTCCAATGGCTCCTCCTGGACACAGAAGACCAACTGGTATGAAGAGTCTGGCGCCCCTCCTTATGTGCATGCTGATCATCATGCCATTGTTTTTGATCCGAATAATGCAAATATTGTTTATGTCGGAACGGACGGCGGTGTTTATAAATCAACAAATAAAGGAGAGACCTGGAACAGCCTGAATAACGGTCTTTATATAACGCAGATATATTATGGAGCTGTGGACCCCTCGGCATCAAAATATTACGCAGGAACTCAGGATAACGGTACGCTCAAATCAACAGGTTCAACCACCTGGGGTGAGATTTTCGGCGGTGACGGAGGAGCTACCGAGGTTGATTACGCGAATCCGAATAATATATATATAGAATATGTGAACTGGGCGTTCTTTAAGTCAACCAACGGCGGTTCAACCTTCTTCAAGGCCATGAACGGTGTGCCAACCGGTTCGGGGACTTATTCGGGAACAACTGACCGCACATTATTTATTACGCCATTTTCTATGGATCCAAATAACTCAAGTATCCTGGTAGCAGGAACTTACCGGGTCTGGCGCACTACTAACAGCGCGGGCAACTGGACAGCCATCAGTTCAGATTTAACCGGTGACGGAACAGGTTCGAACGGAGCTACTATTTCAACGGTTATTGCCGCAAAAGGTAATTCTGCCGTGATATATGCCGGTACCTCGAACGGCAGAGTGCAGGTTACTACTAATACCGGAAGCACCTGGAATTTGCGCAACAGCGGTCTGCCAAATTTATATGTAACAAGGATTACGATACTTGATTCTGACCCGGGTACTGCTTATGCTACTTTTTCAGGATTTTCCTCCGGACAGAAGGTATATAAAACAACTAATTACGGTGTGAACTGGTCAAATGTATCCGGCAATCTGCCGAATATTCCGGTAAACTGCATTGTAATCAATCCGGCAAGCGCTTCTGATCTTGTGGTGGGCACTGATCTTGGAATTTTCCGTTCGACCAATGGGGGAACTTCCTGGGTAAAACAGAATAACGGAATGGCAAACGTGCCGGTATTTGATCTGGATTACCGTGCATCAGATAATAAGTTATATGCTTCAACACACGGCCGCGGTATGTTTTCTGCATCCTTCTCTACCTCAGGCGGAGGTGGTGGAGGCGGAACGGTCGTTAACCTGCTCTACGATGATGGCACTCCATCATCAGGATATTTCTGGGGTACGGCAGGTCAGGCAAGCGCCAACCGGATTACCGCAACGGTTGCGAATTCTAAAGTAGTAAAGATCAGTATGTATATACTCGGTGTCAGCAGTGCAACAACTGCTCGCTACAAACCGTTGCTGATGAGCGGAGGCACAAGCGGACCGGTTGCAAATCTGGCCTCCCTGCCATTCAGAACCGCGGTAGGATATCCCGGCTGGGACGATATTGATGTATCCTCTCTTAATGTGATCGTTAATGATGAGTTTTATGTTGGAATGGAATACGACGGCACTAATAAACCGCTCTTTGGTTACGATCAGATTAACAACGGCAGAGCGTGGGATAAAGGTTCACTGGTTTGGGAGCCTTGGAATGAAACCTATTTTATGCGTGCTTCAATTGAGACCCCGGCAACTGATGTGATGATTGAGACAACTGTTCCGAGTGAATTTTCATTGGAACAGAATTACCCGAATCCATTTAATCCGTCAACAATGATACGGTTCGGATTACCAAAAGAAGAATTTGTTACTCTGAAGGTGTATGACATTAACGGGCGGGAAGTAGCAACCCTGGCAGAAAACACACTGGCTCCGGGAACTTACTCAATTATGTGGAACGGCAAGAACAACATGGGAGTGCAGTCAGCAAGCGGTACGTATATATACCGGTTAACCGCTGGTAATTATGTGCGAACCATGAAGATGATTTTGCAGAAGTGACAATAATTTGTAGAGACGATGCATGCATCGTCTCTACGGAAACTATTCTCAAAAAAAAGGCGGCCGAATCTGGCCGCCTTTTTTTATACATCAATTAGTTTAGAATAACAAAAGGAAAATTTTGCTTGCAGACCTATTCAATATGTTAGTTGACTATCAAATCATCGCTATTTGAGATAATATTCAGGGAGGTTACTCCAGAAAATGATTTGTCGTTTGAGACTAATGTAGCTTGATTATTTATAGCAGTTGCGGCAATAATTGCATCGGGTAACTTTAACGATTTTTCAGTTCTTATGCGAACAATCAGGTCAAGAAGAAGCTGATCGTGAGAATGCAATCCAAGCACATTAATTTTCTCAAGGAAATTACTGAATAAATTTTTGTCTGACTGAGAAATATCCCTGAATGATAAAAATTCAAGTTTTGAAACAACTGAAATGCCAACCCACTCTGCAGAAGTTAAAAGTTTGGATAATTCTTTGCTGCCTCTAAGAAGTAAAATAATTGCATTTGTATCAAGCAGGTATCTTTTACCACTCATCACGTAATCTTCTCTGTTCTTTTACAGCATCACCTTTCCATGTTAGTTTGCCTGCAAGATCAGAAAAATCATACTTTATGGTCTCTTCGGTTACACCAAGTTCATCTTCAACGGGAGTAATTGAAACTTCAACTTTCATACCATTCATACCTTTAGGCATTTTTATAAGGATGGCATCGTCTTCAACATTCAGAATTTTTCGGATCGGGTTCATTTTATTTGATACTTTTTCTGCAAAAATAAACGAAACTTGAAATATTTTCAAGTGAATTAAGAGGATTTTGTGTTTGCCTACAGGAAAACTTTACAAATCCGATATAATCTGATTTTGGCATAAAAAAAGGAATCAGCGTTGATAAACGTGATCTGCGGGAAACTTTTCTCTCCCGCAGATCACGCAGATTTTCGCGGAAATTAGGACTATTTATCCAGTCCGTATTTCTTCATATACCGGTCATAAAGTTCGGTCTGTTCATTACGCAGGTCAAGTTTTTTGCCCTGAATGAAAGCATAGGTAAGT
The DNA here is from genome assembly GCA_015709675.1 of Ignavibacteriales bacterium. Classification (NCBI taxonomy): domain Bacteria; kingdom Pseudomonadati; phylum Ignavibacteriota; class Ignavibacteria; order Ignavibacteriales; species Ignavibacteriales bacterium. The sequence continues at coordinate 3,624,987 of CP054182.1, read as the reverse complement.
TTATTACCGGTAATCTCAAGAGCATTGCCCTCAGAGATAAACAGAGTCGCGTCTTTACCTTTGGTAAGAGAGCCAACACGGTTATCAATACCGAATATTTTGGCTGTGTTGAGCGTTAAACCCTGCACTACATCTTCGAACGTGAGTCCGTACCCTGCCGCAGTTCCGGAGATAAATGGCAGATTTCTCACTTCTGAACCCTCACTACCAGATTCAAAACCAAACAAGATGCCATTCTGTTTGAGTATATACGGCAGCTTAAAAGGCATATCAATATCCTCTGATGAGGAATAGGGAAGTGAGTGAATCTTTCTGATGAGAACCGGGATAGTATACTCTTTCAGGAACGAAGTCACTTTGTATGACTCTGCGCCGCCGACTATGCCGATGCGTTTAATTCCTGACTGTTTTGCAAGTTCAACGGATGTGATGATATCCTTAGCATTGTTGACATGAATAAGCAATATCTGTTCGCCGGAGTAAAGCCCTTTCATTGCTTCAAAACGTATATTCGGTACTGCAGGATTTTTTGTTTTAGCATACGCTGCAGCTTCCTGGAAAAAGCCACGTACCTGGCTGAGATAATTATTATATCCTTCGCCAGTCTGCAGTTTCATTTCCTGAGCTCTGAAATCGGTTTCACTCATCCACCTGAGTTGAATTGCAGCATCCGGTTGGAGCACAGCATCCTCCCAGTTCCAGCCGTCAAGCTGCATCAGGGAAGAAGAGCCGGAAATCCATCCTCCTGTGGGGGTGGACTCTGCAATCAGCACACCATTGTTTCGAACGGTCGGGAGGATTTTAGAATCTGTATTGTAGGCGATCAGAGAACGGACGTTAGGGTTAAAAAATCCTGTTTCTGTGAAGTCGCGTGTCGCACGGACAGCTTCAATCTCTGTTAGTCCGAGTAGTGTGTTAGGCGCAATAAAACCAGGATAAATATGTTTGCCTTCGGCATCAATCACTTTTTTATAAGAAGATAAATCAGCATTACCGCTAAGAGAGTCAACCAGTGAAATTACTCCTCCGCTGAAACCTATCAGTGCATTCTGAATGACTCTTCCGTCACCGAGATGAGCGGTACCTCCTTTAATAAGGATTGGTTCTGACTGCGGTACGGCAGGAACAGGTTTTTGCGCGTTCAAGGAAAATACTGCTATGAGCAGTAAAGTAATGATTATATATGTCTTTTTCATCAGAAACCTCCTTCCGCGGTATAGTCATCAAGGAGCGTTTCGCATTCATAGTGCATCTCCTTTTTAATTTCAGGTTTTACGGCGGGTTCACCGCTCTTCTGTGCTGTTTGCATTTTCAATATAATTCTGTTTCGCTCTGCTCTTACATCATCTGCAGATTTATTATTCAGTTCACGGTCAAAATAGACAACTCCGTCAATAATAGTTTTTTCTGCCCGGCTTGCAACTGAGAGGGGATGTCCGTTCCAGATAACCAGGTCTGCATCCTTGCCGACTTTAATGCTTCCGATTTTATGGTCAAGTTTAAGCATCTTGGCCGGGTTGAGAGTGACGAATTTCAGTGCATCCTCTTCGGATATACTTCCGTACTTAATTGCTTTGGCTGCTTCCTGATTAAGCCGGCGTGCCATTTCTGCGTCATCAGAGTTAAACCCGACATTCAGTCCTGCCTGATGCATGATAGCGCCATTATGCGGAATTGCTTCATATACCTCAAACTTATACGCCCACCAGTCAGAAAATGAAGAAGCGCTTGCACCATGCTGTTTCATTTTATCAGCAACTTTATATCCCTCTAAGATATGAGTAAAGGTATTCACCTTAAAGCCCATAGAGTCGGCCACATGCAGGAGCATATTTATCTCAGACTGCACGTAAGAGTGACAGGTAATGTTTCGTTTACCTTCAAGGATTTCATTTATAGTTTCAAGGTCAAGGTCAACACGGAATGTGATTCCCCCGGTCTTTTTCTTTGCAGCGTATTCTCTTGCACGGGTGAAGAGGTCAAAATAGTACTGTTCAACACCCATGCGGGTTTGAGGATATCTTTCGTTTGAGTTATCACCCCAATTTGACTGCTTCACATTTTCCCCAAGCGCAAACTTGATGAACTTAGGAGCATCCTTAAACTTCAGACCATCAGCAGTACTGCCCCAGCGAAGTTTAATGATGGATGACTGCCCTCCTACCTGATTGGAAGAGCCGTGAAGCTGCTGTATGGTAGTTACCCCGCCTGAAAGCTGGCGGTATATATTAATGTCCTCAGGGTTCACTGCATCTTCAATTCTAACTTCCGCGCTTGAAGACTGAGTGCCTTCATTAACACCCGCGGTAATAGCAATATGTGAATGTTCATCAACGATTCCCGGAGTTACATGTTTTCCGTTTGCATTAATTACAGGAACACCTGAGGAAGCGGTAAGATTTTTACCTGTTTTACTGATGAGTCCGTTTTCAACCAGAATATCACTTTGTTCAAGAATTCCTTCCTTTTCATTTGTCCAGATGGTTGCATTCTTTATAAGCAATGACCCTGAGCCAGTCGGCAACTCTTTTTTACCGTATGCTTCAAACGGATAAATAATAGAGCCGGTTTCGGGTTTTGGTTTAACAGGCGATGGTGTGAAAACAAAGTCTGAGGTTCGCGCTGCTTTCCAGGTGAAGGTATTGCCGCCTGCATCCGTGCCAGTCCCGCTCAGCGTTTTGGCGCCGGTAAAAGTTCCGGAAAGCGTATATACTGTATCTCCTTTTGCATTGGTGAAGCGAATTGTCACAAGCTGAGAATTTAATGCAGCTTTTGTGCTTAGCGAAGTTCCGATAAGTTTTACTTCCGGCTTGCCTGGCTTGCCTTTTATTTCTGCTGTGAGTTCATTATTCAGATAACTGAGCCGGTAGGTGCCGCGGATTTCCTGTTCGGGAATTTCCGCATGACGATAACGCTTGCCTGAGACCCACGTTTCAAGCATCGAAGCATTTTCATCAAATAAATCACCGTCTGTTATTATCAGATTGGCAATATATCCCTGTTTTACTGCACCGAGCATGTTTTCTGCCTGAATAAGTTTTGCCGGAGTTTCAGTAAGAGCACGCAGCGCCTGAGCCGGGGTGAGTCCATACTGAATTGCTTTAAGCAGATTCTTTCTGAATTCTTTTTTATCCTTTAAACCGTCAAGAGTAAAGGCAAACGGAATATTCTTTTCCGCAAAGCGTGCCGGGTTAAAGGCAGCAAGTTCCCAATGCTTTAACGCTGAGAAAGGAATGAGATCAGCGTCAAACTGATTAGAAACCTCAAAGGATGCCGGGAAGTTTAGAGGCAGGATATAGGAGAAACCTGTTTTCTTTATTTCATCAATCCGCTGATATTCATTACCGCCGCCTTTTATCACGAACTGCATTTTGAATTCATCGGCAATCTTTTTGATGCGGAGTGAATTCTGCCAACCTTCCGCCTCAAAGAAGCGGGGGAGTGATTTTGTTTTATTATATATATCCAGCGACTGGTAATATTCTTTTGTGCCTGACTTCTGATACCAATCAGCATCATAAAAAAACTGACGCATAAGGGCTATGGCGCCAATGAGTGAGTTTGGATTTGCCTGAAGAGAAGTGCCCTTATTAAAAGAGTACCCGGTAACTGCCTCCGGTTGCAGGATATTCTCAACTTCATGCCCTGAACCGAGCAGAACAATTGGAAAGGTACCTCTTACGATACCATCTTTATAAACCGGAAGAGCGGCTCCAAAACCCAGAGTTCTCAGTTCCTCTGCTTCTTTTTCTTTAACGGTAAATGAACTGACTCCTGAGAATGAAGAACGGATTGCCTCATTCCAGTAGCTTTGTTTGTCTGAAGTTCTTTCGTATTTAGGACGGTTGGATGTCGGCGGCTGCCTTACGGGAGCGGGTAGTCCGTAGCCGGAATAGATATCAATAAAGGCCGGATAAATAATACGGCCAGAACAGTCAATGATGACCGCATCTGCCGGCACTGAAACTGAAGCCCCGACATTCAGTATTTTGCCGTTTTTTATGAGAAGAGTTGCCTTCTGTGGGGCAGAATCCCAGGAAGAAATCACCTGACCGTTCACCAGTGCATAAGTCACGTCCCTGACGTCTGTAGGTCCGTTTACCGGGTAGATTGATTGCGCGGATACAGAAATCTGCAATCCGTAGAAAATCGCAAAAAAGAAGCATAAAAGCCGGGTATTCATAATTCTATTGAGATTAAGTGGAAAAATTTAGTGTCAGAGCAGAAAAGATAAAGAAAATCTGGTATAATTCGGCAGAAAATGGTATATTTGTTTTCTAAAATAAATTTTACAGAGCAGGGTTGAGTCCCGAGAATCGGGAGTAGCTCGTCGGGGTGGGAAAAAAAAGTTTTACATCGCGGGGTGGAGTCCCGAGAATCGGGAGTAGCTCGTCGTGGTGGAGTAAAAAAAGTTTTACATCGCGGGGTTGAGTCCCGAGGATCGGGAGTAGCTCGTCGGGGTGGGGTTAAAAAAGTTTTACATCGCGGGGTGGAGCAATTGGTAGCTCGTCGGGCTCATAACCCGAAGGCTGTAGGTTCAAGTCCTGCCCCCGCTACCACGAAAAAAGGTCGTCGTAAGACGGCCTTTTTTGTTTTAAAGGATCGGGCTCATATTCCGAAAGCTTTTGCGATGTTGGTTCAAGTGGTGGTTCAAAAAGAATTTACATCACAGGGTGGGGTTAGAAAAGCTTTACATCGCGGGGTGGAGTCCTGAGAATCGGGAGTAGCTCGTCGGGCTCATAACCCGAAGGCTTTCGGAATGTAGGTTCAAGTTATGGGGTAAAAAAGTTTTACATCGCGGGGTGGAGTCCCGAGAATCGGGAGTAGCTCGTCGGACTCATAATCCGAAGGCTTTCGGGATGTAGGTTTCCCGAAGTCTCGGGACCCTCTCTACTGCAGGAAAAAGGTAGCTTAAACAGCAGCCTTTTTTCTTCAAAACCTAAGGTAAGCGGTCTCAAATTTAGAAAGCTTGCTTGATGCCTCACTATGCCGGTTATATCCTAATTCCTACCTTTTCAATATATTTACCCAAGCAATTTTCTCAAAGAAAGCATCCAGGAATTGAAAAGAGGTCAAATTTGAGCGATTCAACACCCCTCCTTGCCACTTATAAAGACGGAGTGCTGCACCTTCTTCAGAATGTTTCCGCCGAAGAACTTAAAGGGAAAGAGATTCGGGTAATCGTTGTGGATCATGCTCCATCAGAAGAGAACAAAAGGAAGCAATTCAAAGAAGTCCTTTTAAAATTAAGAGATTCATTGGCTTTTTCTGATTTGCCCGATGTAATTGACTGGCAAAAAAAGGAAAGGGAGGATCGTGAGTTTTTTAGCGGACAGTAACATTATTATTTATGCAATTATAGGGAAGCACAATGCCGCAATAGAATTTATCTCTGAGACCTTTCCAAGTGTTTCAGTTATCACCAAAATGGAAGTGTTAGGGTATCATAATTTAGATAGAACCCAGTTTGACGAGTTTCTGAACTTCTTTAAAATTATAAATGTAATTCCTCTTACCAACCCAATCGTCAATAAAACTATAGAAATCAGAAAGTACAGAAAGATAAAACTTGCTGATGCCATTATTGAGCAACTGCTATTGTTAGCAATCTGACACTTGTTACAGCAAATCTCGAAGATTTTAAGAATATTCCGGGGCTGTCTGTTCTAAATATTTTCGCAACATAGAATTTTGGTAATTTGATATTGGGTTCGAATCAAAATTCGAGCAAAAAAATTCTATTTGCTTGAGCTCTTTTTATTGATTTCCGTTTTAATGCAAGTTTCGTAAGGTTTCATGACACTACCGGTAATCCGAAAAATTATGGTTAATAAACCTGATTTCCTCAATGAAAAGCATCCAGGTGGCGGGTTTTTTCTTAGAATCCCGTCTTCCGGAGTGCTCATCGGCAAAGTCCTTAATTTAGCCGTGAATATTCAAAATTCTAATTAGTGCCCCAACCCATATCCGTTTTAAGAGAAAAAACAGTATCTTTCATGTTGTTTTTAGCATTTTACATCATAATTCACTATCTGCATGAAAATTGAACAAAAGAGATGGACGGCCCTCCGTGGCTGGCAGACTATCTCTGAGCCGCTTTCTGATTCAGCCGCGCAACTGGTTCTGGTTTTTGGAGGCAGGGCACAGCTGGAAAATAGTGATAGATTTTTTGAGATTAAAAAAATGTATCCGCACGCAAGAATTCTGCTCAACACTACTTCCGGGGAGATTCTTGATACCCGTGTAACGGACGACACCCTTGCCCTGACCGCAGTATACTTCCAGAAAACAAGCCTGCATTTTTCATCCGTGACCATGTCAGAGTGTGGAGACAGCCATATTGCCGGTCTCAAACTGGCAGAAAAACTCCCCGCTGACGGACTCGTTCATGTTTTTGTAATCTCTGACGGCCAGATGGTCAATGGCACTGAACTTATTAATGGGATGACCGCAAAACTTCCCCCGCAGGTTGCTATTACCGGCGGACTTGCCGGGGACGGAGCCAACTTCAGTAAAACTCTTGTTGGAATTGATGCCCCTCCCTCTGAGGGAAATCTTGTTGCTGTTGGATTTTACGGGAGTCATTTAAAGGTTGGTTACGGTTCCTTCGGAGGATGGGACCCATTCGGTCCGGAGAGGCTGATCACCAAAGCAGAAAAAAACATTCTGTATGAACTTGATAATCACTCCGCCCTTGAGCTCTATAAACTCTATCTTGGCGATAAAGCCGATGGGTTACCGGGCACAGCTCTGCTTTTTCCGCTCAGCATCAGAACACCCGATGGAAGTGAAGCAATAGTACGCACGGTACTAAATATATCAGAAGAAGATCAGAGCATGACCTTTGCAGGCAATATGCCAAAAGGAACTTATGCCCGTCTGATGAGAGCGAATTTTGACCGGCTTATTGAAGGAGCGACCAAAGCCGCTTCTATAAGCCGGGAACCGCTTGGCGCATCAGAGCCGGAGCTTGCAATCCTGATAAGCTGTGTTGGGCGTAAACTGGTGCTTGACCGTCAGATTGAAAAAGAAGTTGACAGCGTCAGGAGCATCTTTGGAAGAAAGACAAAACTGACCGGATTTTATTCCTATGGTGAAATCTCCCCCGGATTTCACGCCGGCAGATGTGAACTTCACAATCAGACTATGACCATTACCACTTTTCGCGAGGAGTAAAGAGATGCGGATATATAGTGCAATACGGAATCCTGCTGTATGATGCGGTATCTGTTTGCCCTGTATATATTTACGCTGACACTTTTTCCTCAGGACAGCCTTCTTTTTGTAATCCACGTTGACGATATTTACTCACGGAACGTAACTTACCCTGCGGGAATTCTGCCGTTTCAGCACATTGTTGAACAGCGGGGCGGTAAAGTAACATGGGCGGTAATGCCTCACCGGCTTATTGAAGATATGAATTTAAGCGGAAAACTTTCAGCCGAACTGCGCGCAACCATTGCGGGCGGTCATGAGATCAGCCAGCACGGATATATCCATATCTGCCAGCGCTGCGGTCAGTCCAGTCATGAGATGTTCTGCACGACGCAATCCTATCATTTTCCTTATCAGAATCAGATGGATCTGATACGGCAGGGGCTGGAACTGTTGCGTGACTCAGTCGGTGTTGTGCCTGTCAGTTTTGTTCCGCCGGGGCATCAGGTGGACTCAGTTACGTTTCAGGTTCTGCTGGACAGCAGCTTTCAGTTCATCTCAACCACCGGCTCAACAAAGCAGAATATATATAAGAATCTCTACAACCTTGCACCCCACAACGAATATACCTGGCAGATTACGCCCGAACAGTATCAGAGCCGCCTTACATCAGCACTTGCGGATATACGAAGCAAAGCGCAGACTGCCGGATACTACTGCCTGCTGCTTCATGATCCTTTTATCCGTCCGGCATATCAGGACAGCATCGTGCTGCGGTGGACAGGTGAACTGCTTGATTCGGTAAACGCAGAATACGGCAATAAAGTGCGCTACCGGACGGTGAGTCAGGCAGCTGCATCATTCCGCGGGCCGATGAGCAGCACGAGGGAGGAAATTGCCCTTGTACCTGAGAAGATGATGATTTTGCAGAGCTATCCGAATCCGTTCAATCCGGTAACTACGATACATTTTCGATTAATAGAATCTGGATACACGAAGCTTAGCATTTATAACGTTGCTGGTGAAGAAATCAGGGTACTACTGGATGAAAATTTGCCGGCAGGCTGGCATCTGCAAAATTTTCATGCGGGTGACCTTACCTCAGGTATCTATTTCGTTCATCTGAAACAGAACCGATACAATGTTTATCATAAGATATTGCTGATAAAGTAGGGGTTCTTCTATTAGCGCTGTATTAGGGAGCCTTCAAAAATGCGATTGAAAGAACTTTTTGCCGTTGGTTCTGTTCTGTTTTTAGCCCTTCTCTATCTTTACTTTTTTACACCTCCTTTTACATCACAGCATCCGGCATTTTCACTTTCGTGGGATCATCACCATTATATGTATATGGCTGAACACCCGTTGTTTGAGTTCTACATTTCTCCGTATTGCTGGAGAATCCTGAATCCTTTGTTGGCTAAACTAATGCCATTTTCTTTAGAGACAAATTTCCGTGTTCTAAGTTTTATTGCACTGCTTGGGGCATCCATTTTTCTTTACCTGCTGCTCAGGACAATCGGATTCACAAGAATACTTTCATTGTTTGGTGCTTTACTTTTTATTTCACTCGGTTGGGCAACCAGTTATAATCTGTACAATTTTTGGCTGACGGATTCTCTGGCGTTTTTCTTTATAACTGCCGGTCTCTGGGCTATTTATAAAAAGAACGATTTATTGTTTTTGTTCATACTTACGATTGGGGTAACAGCAAAGGAAACAGTATTTTTTCTTGCTCCGCTTTATTTTACCATAAAGACCGGACGCACATTTGAATGGCATCTTCTTTTGCGTACGGTTCTTCTTGCAGTCCCTGCAGCTACAGTCCTGTTATTATTACGCCTGGCTGTACCATCCTTAAACGGCGATGATGAATATGTTCTGTCACTTCCTCCGGATCAAAGAGAGATGCATATTTATACTTTAGAATACATGATTAAGAATATTGCCCTACTAAGACTTAATGACTTCGGCTTAAAGGATCTGATCACTTTTTCTGCCGGTACATTTGGGATTTCTTTACTGTTACTACCGTTTTTGTTTTTGCGAAGTAATTACAAATCTTTACTAAGATTCCTCCCATTGTATTTACTGAGCTTAATGTCAATCGCGTTTGCATATAATACAGAGAGGCTTATTGTTGCGGCATTTCCCGTTTTTATCATTATGAGCACTGAAAGTGCAAGGCAGTTAATCAAAAGATTCCCGGCACCGGATATTCTTTTGCTGATACTTCCGGTAATATTGATTCTTCTTCACGGGACGAAAAATGCTTTTGTGCTCAGTTATCTGCTTGAATCTTTGGTGCTCTTGGGGTTTTTGTCACTCATAATATTCACCGGTGAAAGTGAAAACAAGCTGATCCTGGCGCTGAAGAGATGGTCTGATGAAACCAGATGATTTCTTATTGAATTGCGGAAATTAATTATTGGGAGCAGGCGGTAATTACGGTGTGGAGTAGTTTAAAATAATGGGGCGGCAGAGTTCATTACCCTGAATCTGCCGCCGGGAAAAGTATAATTTATTTTAATTCTTTATATACGGAGTCAGTTTCTGAACGAGGTGCTGCTTGGGGACTGCACCGATAACTCCGTCAACTGCTTTGCCGTTCATGAAGATGCCGATTGTCGGGATGCTTCTGATGCCAAACTGGGTTGCAATCATCGGGTTTTCATCAGTGTTAATTTTGACCACTTTTACGGTGTCTTTATATTCCTGAGCGATTTCTTCCACAACCGGGGCAACCATTCTGCAGGGGCCGCACCAGGGAGCCCAGAAGTCAACAAGCACGGGCTTGTCTGATTTGAGCACCAGTTCATCAAATGTTGAGTCAGTTCCTTCGATAGCGTATTTCATTGTGTTCCTTATTATTAAAAATTCTAAAAAGTATGATGCCGGCATTCAGGCGGGGGATTCAAAAAAACTTTCGGAATAGATTACCAGACCTGCCCCCGTGTACTTTTTTACCGTTTCTGAGTGAACTATCAGGCCTTATTCAGGGTTATAGTTATCAGTAAACAAACAGAAATCAGATGAAAAAAGCAGTTTTAATTTTCTTTTTAGCACTTACAGTTCTTCATGCCCAGAATAATCAGGGAGTGATATCAGGAACCGTCATTGACGCAACCTCTAAACAGCCCTTGCCGTTTGCCAACGTTTTTGTTGTTGAAACCAGCGGCGGTGCGGCAACCGATCTGGACGGAAAATATTCCATTACCCGGCTTGAACCCGGCAGTTACCGGGTAAGGGTTTCAGCGGTTGGGTATACTACCGTAACCAAGACGGATATTACGGTATCAAACGCAAAGCCAGCGGTCATTAATTTTGAACTTATGCCATCGGTAATTGAACTGGAAGGGGTAACGGTAACCTCCGACTATTTTTCCCGCAGTCTTACTGAAATTAACAGTGTTACCTATTTCGGATACGAGGAGATCCGCCGTGCTCCGGGGGGATTTGAGGATGTTGTTCGTGCCCTTTCAATACTGCCGGGAGTGGCCGTTGCCGAGGCTGGCCGGAACGACCTGATCGTCCGCGGTGGTGCCCCGTCAGAAAATCTTTATCTGGTGGACGGATTTGAAGTGCCGAATATCAACCATTTTGGCAATCAGGGGGCTACCGGTGGTCCGCTCAGTTTTATCAATCTTGACTTTGTTGATGAAACCTCATTTGCCACAGGAGGTTTCCCTGTTATGTATGGTGATAAACTTTCATCTGTACTGCAGATAAAACTGCGCGAGGGAAGAAATGACCGGGCAGGCGGCAAGGCAACTATCTCGGCCTCGCAGTTTGGTTTAAACCTTGAAACCCCTGTTACATCCAACTCTTCGCTGCTTTTCTCAGCAAGAAGAAGCTACCTTGATTTTATATTTAAAGCTGCCGGTTTTGGTTTTGTTCCGGAATACTATGACGTTCTCGGAAAGTACTCATGGAATATTGACAAGACTTCAAAGCTTTCATATCTTTTTGTATCGGCTTTTGATAATGTCCGTTATTTCAACGAAACGGAAGATCAGCGTTTTGAAAATTCCAGAGTGCTCGGAAGCGACCAGATACAGTATCTGACAGGTCTCTCTTACCGGAAACTTTTCAGCAATGGTTTCTTTGATGTGCTGCTTTCAAGGAATTTTACTGACTTTAATACCTCACAGCGGGACTCACTGCTGAATCCGATTTTCCTTAATGAGTCGCTCGAAGCAGAAAATAAACTGAAAGCTGAAGCAGTACTGAAGTTCGGCAAGAAAACTGAACTGAACATCGGTGGAGATATAAAACTTATCAAGTTCAGAGCGGATATAAAGCTCGCATCGTTCAGAACCACGTTTGGTGACATCCTCCCATTGGATTCCACCAGCGTTGCTCAGAACTTTCTGAAAGGCGGGCTTTTTGCCAATTATACGTACATGCTTACCGACCGCATGACAGCAAATGCCGGAGTACGTCTTGATTATTTTGATGAAATAGAGACGAAGCAGTATATAAGCCCCCGCTTTGCACTTTCCTACATGTTTTCGCCGCTGTTCAGCGTGAATTTTTCTGCGGGAGTTTACCGTCAGTCACCTTCATATATCTGGCTTGCATCATTCCCTGAGAATAAGCGGCTTAAAAGTATCCGGACCGATCAGTATATACTCGGCTTCGACTACCGCCTCAGAGAAGACGCACAGCTTAAAGTTGAGGGATATTACAAAGACTATAGCGATTATCCTGCTTCATTGGTCAGGCCCTATCTGGTGCTGGCTAATACCGGAGCCGGTTTCTCCGGTTCGGAGGATAATTTTTCATCATTTGGCCTCGAACCGCTTTCAAGTGAAGGAACAGGGTATGCCCGCGGAATTGAGTTTTCCATCCAGAAGAAACTTTCAGATATACGGGCTTATGGAATCATGAGTTTCACCCTTGGTGAAGCTAAATTCACCGCTCGTGACGGAATCGCCAGAACCGGTACCTATGATCAGACGGTTATTTTTAATCTGAGCGGCGGATACAAGTTTAATGAAGCATGGGAGATGAGCATGAAATTCCGATATGCGACCGCAAAGCCGCGAACCCCGTTTAATGCTGACGGCTCTCAGAGCGTCGCGCTTTATAACACAGTCCGCAGTGACAATCCTCACGCTCTGGATCTCCGGGTTGATAAGAGATGGTTTTTTGAAAACCTGACCCTTATTACCTACCTTGATGTGCAGAATGTTTATAACAACACCAAGACCGGAAGCGTCCGCTGGAACCCGAGAGAGCAGAAAGCTGAACTAAACTCCTCAATCGGCATACTTCCCTCAATTGGAGTATCGCTGGAGTTTTGACGGGGATTCTCAGCATAATCTAAGTTCCTCATAAATTTAAGCGGAAAGAAGCATTGCTTCTTTCCGCTTTTTTATTGTTGTGCGGTACCCTCATTTAACCCCGGAATTTAGGTAAAAAGGGCTATTTTACCTGATTATTTTCAAATTATTCTGTAAATGACGCATAAGACATTTCTGATTTTCTCCATTCTGGCGGTTGTCTCCTTCTCAGCCGGAGCTCAGCAATTTTCCGAAAGAAAACCAGCCGGCATTGTTGGAGGTAAAATTATTTCTACGGATGAGTTTATACAGCGCTATGAGCTGAATCCCAAACCGGGAATGAAACCTAAGGATAAAAATCTTGGTGTGCGGCTCGAGTTCCTGCAGTCGCTCATTGCTGAAAAACTATGGGCACGCGAGGCAGAGTCTCTTGGTCTTGACTCAACGGAGGCGATGCTCATCGCAGCTGAATCGTTAGAAAATATGTTTCTTCGTGACGCTCTTTATAAAAAAGAAATCCGGGAAAAAATCAGTATAACGGATAAAGAGCTCTTTGCTTCGTTAAAGAAGTACAGGACAAAATATTATGTGAATTATCTGATCACCTGGGATGATGAAGAAGTAGCCGCGCTTCACAATCTGCTGAAGCAGGGTGTTCCGTTCGATACCATCCTGAGCGCCCGTCCTGAAAATGAAGAACAGCCGGGACCGGTTGAAATTGTTTACGGGCAGATGCCTGATGAGATTGAAGATTCACTCTTCAGTATGGAGCCGGGAATGTTTACCGGCCCGCTTGAATCGCCTGACGGTTTATATATATTCTTCGTCCGGAATAAAGTGCTGCAAACCTCTCAAACCATGACCCCGGAGGATGAACTGAAGGATGCAGAAAAAATCCTCCGTGCCCGCAAAGAGCAGAAGCGATTCCGTGAATATCTGACCGGCTTTATGAAAGGGAAGCAGGTAACTATCTCTGCCCCATTCCTGAAATACTTCTCCATTAAACTGCATGATGCCATGATGCAGAAGCAGATTGAAGAAAAGATAACAGACTGGGAAAAACTTGAAGTATCAGCACGCGATGTTAACCGTTTTCTGAACTCCATCCCGGCAGACTCCCAGCAGATGAATTTTATTCAGGTGGACGACCGGGTATATTCTCTTAGAAAATATTTCCTGCTTGAGGCATTTAACGGTCTTAATTTTGAGGATATCCGTGCTGAAGAACTCTTCCGCAACTTCCACCGGCGCATCAGAAAATTTATTGAGTATGACCAGCTTGCTGTTGAGGCAAGAAAACTGGGATTGCTGAATCTGCCGGAGGTTCAGACCGATATTACGATGTGGAGGGATAATTATCTGTTTCAATCTCTCCGCTCACAGTTTTATGATTCTGTTACCGTGACAGAGCAGGAGGCAATAGACTATTATAAAAGATATAATAAAGAGATTCACTATCCCGCTCAGGTTAATATCCTTGAGATACTGAGTG